>JBFFWQ010000033.1:0-51279 GCA_041570195.1 Promineifilaceae bacterium (SeqCode)
AACGACGACGATGACCACCTGAACGGCAACGACGACGATGACCACCTGAACGGCAACGACGACGATGACCACCTGAACGGCAACGACGACGATGACCACCTGAACGGTAACGACGACGATGACCACCTGAATGGTAACGACGACGATGACCACCTGAATGGTAACGACGACGATGACCACCTGAACGGCAACGACGACGATGACCACCTGAACGGCAACGACGACGATGACCACCTGAACGGCAACGACGACGATGACCACCTGAATGGTAACGACGGCGATGACGACGGCGATGACGACGACGATGACGACGACGATGGCGATGATGACGACGACGATGATGACGACGATGACGATGATGATGACGACGACGATGACGATGATGATGACGACGACGACGATGACTAGGAGGCAGGAATCCCAGTACCTGGTCTGAACGTCATGTCCGGTAAACAGGGGATGGCGTTCTTACTGCACTGTGGCGCATTGTGGTATATTCCGCGGGTTCAAGACAGATCATTAGTTGGACGATCTCTGACGGAGCATCTCACACTGTGCAAGATGAATTGAGCCTGCTGGCTGGAGTTCAAAAACGCGACCCGCAGGTATTGGCCCAAGTCCATGATGCGTATTATCCGGCGATATTCCGTTTCATCGCCTTTCGAGTTGGTGATCATGAGACGGCTGAAGACCTGACCAGTGAAGTGTTTACCCGCTTATTGGACGCGGTACGCGACCGCAATGCACCCCAGAACACTTTGCGGGGTTGGCTGTACCGGGTGGCGTCGAATATCGTGGCTGACCACCACCGGAGAAACTACCGGATCAAGCAGGTTGCACTAGATGATGATATTCAGAGTAACTCTATCGATCCCGCCGAGGCGTTGTCCAGCAAACAGGTGCTGGCCAACCTCGCCGAAGCGTTGACCGAGCTGACAGAAGATCAGCAGAATGTGATTTCGCTGCGCTTTGGTTATGAGATGGCAATACGGGATGTGGCCAAGGTTATGGGCAAGAGTGAAGGTGCTGTGAAGCAGTTGCAGGCGCGCGCCGTCGCCGCGCTTTCCCGGACGATGAGCCGACGGGGAGAGCTGTAATGGAGTCGTCAGTGGAAGAAGCAATAATCGCCGCCTTGGACGCCCTGGAGGCCGGTGACGAAGTCGAGGTTATTATCGCCCGCTTTCCGGAGTATGAAGCCGAACTGCGGCCGATATTGTCGACGGCGGCATCTCTGGCAGGCGTTCGCATTGCTCACTCCCTGAAGGCGCAAGCCGTCTCGCAACAGCGAATGCTGGAATACGCGGCGACCGATGTTGCCGCTGCCAGCCAGGGGCCGTCAGCACTTCTTTTGCTTCGTCGCCTGTCACTAGTTATGGCCTCGATGGTTATCATTCTTGCGTTCTTGGGAATGAGCGTGCTCTATGCAGCTTCCCAGACCGTGCCCGGCGATCGCCTTTATGATGCCAAGCGCCTGATGGAAGATACAAGGCTTTCAGTGACCGGTAGTTCGGCCGCGAGGGAGGCTCTCCAGCAGCGCTACGAGCAAGAAAGAATTCGCGAGATCGAGACCTTGCTGCGGATGGAGCGCTCAGAAGAAGTGGAGTTTTCTGGGTTCGTTGAGGCGATCGACGGGGATGTTTGGACGGTCGCCGGGCTGAAGGTAGTGATTGTCGGCGCAACGTCGGTAGAAGGGGCTGAGCGCCCGACCGTTGGCCAGTTGGTCGAGGTCAGCGGCGTTGTGGTGAACGGCCAGGTGAGAGCGATAGCGGTGACGATTCGTGGTGTCGGCGGTTTGCCCGTACCTACGCCTGAGCCTGAGCCTGTTTTGCCGATCACGCCAACCGAGGAGCCGACGCCGATGGGTACGCTAACGCCGACTCCGACCGACACGCCAACGGCGACGCCGACCCCTACGGCCGAAGAAACGTTGCCCGGCGAGCTGGCCACCAGCACGCCGGCGCATACCGCGACGCCGACGCCGGAGTCAAACGAAAATAGCAACGAGAATGAGGGTAGCAACGAAAATGAGACGGGCCCAAATTCGAATGAGAACGAAGGGACATCCAATGCCAACCAGGATGGCAATGAAGGGTCAGGCAACGGGAACGAAGGAAACGAGAACAGAGGAAACGAGAACGAGGATAACGAGCACGAAGAGGATAACGAGCACGAAGAGGATAACGACAACAAGGACGGTGGCAACAGCGGCAATGGCAACCGTAATGAGGAAGAGAACGAGAGTAATGACAACGAGAATCGAAACGACGATGATTAGTCGATAGGTTTGCGATTTGATAGGCGCTGTGCTACGATTCGACCAAGACGAACACACTCGTTGCGCCTGGACTTATTTGGATCATTATTCTATCTTCATTCGTTGACTATTACTCAAGAGAATTTCAGTTTGACTGAATAGCTCGAAACAATAAGTTTCCAGATCTGAACCGCGAACCGACCGTAGCTGTCGGTTCCGCGGACAAGATATATCGCAAATTGATCGGGTGGACGTGCGTCGAACGTACGTTCACCTTTTTTTGTTTTGGCACCTTAGCGGCCGATCCAATCGGCCAGCTACAGATAATGAGTTGGACTTATGCGATTAAGTAATGAATTTACGTCACGCATCATCGGAGCGATTGCTGGTGGCATCGCGGCCGCCTACTTTGGCGGCCGGTTGGCCGAGTGGCTCAACGTGGAGTCCGAGCAGATAGCCTATGTGATGGTCTTTGGCCTATTAGGCGTTATGAGCGGTCTTATACTGACCCCGATCCTCACTATCCGGCCAGTGCGCCGGACTCGGAACAACCTGATTGCCATGCCGGCCGAGCGGTTGGTGGCAATTATCGGCGGCATCTTTCTGGGCCTGATCGCCGCCTCTTTGTTGACCTTGCCCCTTTCAACCTTGCCGTCGCCGTTCCGCCAGATAGTGCCGATCGCCTCGGCAATCCTAT
The DNA here is from genome assembly GCA_041570195.1 of Promineifilaceae bacterium (SeqCode). Taxonomy (GTDB): domain Bacteria; phylum Chloroflexota; class Anaerolineae; order Promineifilales; family Promineifilaceae; genus UBA11865. The sequence continues at coordinate 2,952 of JBFFWQ010000033.1, forward strand.
TATGCTATCTAAGCGTGGTTATTCTTTCACTGCGTCAAAAAGACTTGCGGTCTACGATCTCTCACTTTCGCTCTGACAGAAAACCGGCCCAAGCCGAAAGCGAAGTTGAGGAGCGAGTGGTATTGTTGGACACAAGCGTTATCATCGATGGCCGGATCAGCGACATCTGCAAGACGGGTTTTATACGTTCGACACTTCTAGTCCCGAATTTCGTCTTGTTGGAGTTACAGCATATCGCCGACAGTTCTGATCCCTTGCGCCGAAACCGCGGCCGGCGCGGGATGGACGTATTACGCTTTTTGCAGCAAGATTGCCCAATACCGGTACGTTTCACCGACATGGACGTTACAGAAGTGCGTGATGTTGACAGCAAGCTTGTTGCCCTGGCGCGTGAACTGGGTTGCCCCATCATGACCAATGACTACAATCTGAACCGAGTTGCCGAACTGCAAGGCGTTACTGTCTTGAATATCAATGAATTGGCCAACGCGGTCAAGGCCGTGTTCCTTCCAGGTGAGGAGATGGCAGTAAAGATCGTCCAGGAAGGGCGGGAGGTTGGCCAGGGTGTGGCCTATCTGGATGATGGCACAATGGTTGTCGTCGAGGATGGCAAGAACCATATACACGATACGGTCAATGTTGTGGTGACCAAGGTGCTGCAAACTACGGCCGGCCGGATGATTTTTGCCAAACCGCAGCCACTGATGTAATAAGCAGGTTGAGCGGAGGAGCGAAGCGCCCGATCGGTCGGCCGATCTTCGTACCAAACAAGAAGCCTGAATAGAATGACTCTCAAGATCCACAACGTGCTAACCCGCAGCAAGGACGCCTTTGAGCCCCTGTTTGAAGGCCGGGTCAACATGTATGTCTGCGGGCCGACGGTTCAGGATTACCCCCATATCGGCCACGCCAAGACGTACATAAGCTTCGACGTGATCAACCGCTATCTGCGTCATAAAGGCCTGGATGTGCTCTACGTCCAGAATATCACCGATGTCGGCCACCTGCTTGAAAGCGGCGAGGATCGCGTACTGAAGAAGGCTCGCCAGGCTTCGGTGACGCCGATGCAGATCGTGGAGAAATTCACGCGGATCTATTTTGACAACATGGACGCTCTGGGCGTGCGACGGCCAGATATCAGCCCGCGGGCCAGCGGCCATGTGCCCGAACAGATCGCCATGGTCGAAACCTTGATCGAACTGGGTCATGCCTATGAGGCTAACGGCTCTGTTTACTTCGACGTTTCGTCTTTTGCCGGCTATGGGCAACTTAGCGGTCGCAGGGTTGACGAATTGACCGAAGGGGCGCGCGTGACGGTCTTGGATGAGAAGCGCCATCCGGCCGACTTTGCGCTTTGGAAGAGGGCCCAACCTGACCACTTGTTGCGCTGGTCAAGCCCCTGGGGCGAGGGATTTCCTGGTTGGCACATCGAGTGCTCGGCCATGGCCCGCAAATACCTGGGTGAAACTTTCGACATTCATGGCGGCGGCATCGACAATATCTTCCCGCACAACGAGTGCGAGATTGCCCAAAGCGAAGCGGCGCATGGCCAGCCTTTCGCCCGCTACTGGATTCTGGTTGGCTCCTTGACGTTGGACGGCGTCAAGATGAGCAAGAGCCTGGGGAATACACTGACCGTTGATGAAGCTTTGCGGCGATGGCCGCCGGAGGCGATAAGGGCTTTTGTCCTGTCGAGTCATTACCGGAGTCCAATCGATTTCTCGGATCAGGCTGTCGACAGCGCCCACAAGGGCTGGCAGCGTCTTTGGGGGACGGTTTCTCTCATCCATGAGAGAGGACGAAGTGCGCCGGCCGGCGAAGCGGACGACGAGATTCAGGCCATGCTCGGTGAATATCAGGCGTCGTTTGAGGCTAAAATGGACGACGATTTTAATGCGCCGGCTGCCCTGGCCACTTTGCAGGAGCTGACCCGCCGGGTGAATGGTTTGTTGAGTGGCGCGGCGATTCATACCCGGGGCACCCTGGAGGCCATGGCTGACCTATATGACAGATTGGGTGGCGATGTCCTGGGCATTGTTCCCGGCGCTGCGGCTGCCGGGACCAGCGCTGCCGCTGGCGGCAGTATCGAGCGCGAAGCAGGTTTGATGCGTTTGCTGATTGATTTACGAGCTCAGGCGCGAGCTAGTAAGGATTGGGCCACGGCCGATATGATCCGCGACCAGCTTGAAGCGCTAGGAATCGCTCTGGAAGACCGGCCGGAAGGCACTATGTGGAAGGCGAACTGACGCGCATGAGAAGGCCCAACCGGCGTCTGCACAACTAAGCCAAAATGACACCGGACAATTCGAGCGACTACCTCTATCGGCGCAACACCGTACTGGAAGCTTTGCGCGGCCAACGCCGCGAACTTAGGCAGCTTTGGCTCCAGGATGGGGCACGCCAGGCTGAGAAATTCAGCGCCGCCGCTCGGGCGCGCGGCATTCCTCTAGAAGTCGTTGACAAGGCACGTCTTTCGTCTATGGTCGGCGACGGGAGTCACCAGGGCGTGGTCTTGGAGACCGGACCGTATCCCTACAGTAGCCTGGACGAAATTCTGGCCCTGGCTGTGCAGCGCGGGGAGCGGCCGTTTTTGCTTTTGTTGGATTTGCTACACGGTCCGCACAACATCGGCGCGCTGCTACGAACGGCCGAAGCGTGTGGCGTTCATGGCGTTGTGCTGCAAGACCGGCGGGCGCCCGATATCACGGCCCAAGTTGTCATCCACTCGGCCGGCGCCGCCGAACACCTGCTGATCGCCCAGGTGACAAACCTGGTGAAGGCGATGCAACGGCTCAGGCAGGCCGACGTCTGGTTGGCCGGCCTCGATCTGAGCGAGCGAGCTCAACCTCTCGGGCAGATCGACCTGGACATGGCCCTGGCGATCATCGTCGGTCATGAAGGCGATGGCTTGCGCAGACTGGTGCGGCAGAAGTGCGATTTTCTGCTCAAGCTGCCAATGCGCGGCCAGGTTGCTTCGCTCAACGCGGCGACGGCCGGGGCCATCGTTCTCTATGCAGCCTGGCAAGCCCGAGGCTATGAAGGCGCCTAGAGGTTCTTGTCCGCCGGCCGTCGCCTTGCGCTTTTGGGTGACTATGCAGTCGTCTTCTTGACGAATTCGCTCAGTTTACCTTTACTGAATTCGACGTATTTCTTGCCATCTTCTGGCTGTCGGTGCCATTTCACCAGTCGAATCTGGTCGCCGTTGATTTCAAGGTTGGTGATGCCATCGTCGAATAGACCGCAGCCCGAATTGAAATAGCAGGGCAGGGGATCTTCAGTTGCTTCACCGATTTCTACCATCCGGCCCTTGTCTCTCTCATCTTTCCATTCTCTCTCGAGGCGGTCGATCTCGCGCAGATTCTTGAGTTTCGTCGTCAGGCGCGTGCCCCGCATGGAATTCTTGGCTCTCAGAGCGGCGATATCGTCAAGCAGCTTGTCTGCGTACGACTTAGACGCAAAAATGGCCCGGTGAGAGTGACCACAAATCACTATGACCTTATTCTTCTTGGCCCAGCTGTAGTAGGTTCTTTCATAGTCATGAGCGACCGCTGATTTGGTGGCTGCGCCGTGGCCAAGAAGACCGGTCAACCTAACCAGCGGCTCAACAGGTTTGTACAACCTGACGAAGAAGCGACTGAACCAGGAAAACTTGTCGGAGTCGATGCTACCCTGGTGGCCATGGACGAGGAGAATGGCTTCCTTACCGTTGACATCCTTCATACGCAACGCCTCTTCGGCCAGCTTGGACTTCTTGCTGACCACCTTGGCTGGATCCTCGAAGCCGCCCCACTCAAAGTCGTGATTGCCATAGATCCGGTGCACACGACGGTCGCCAAATGACTGGATTTTGGCGTAGACCGTATTCTTGTAGCGATCGACGATCTTCTCTAGATCAAACTGCCACAGTTCTTCTACATCACCTAACAAAATCAGGGTGTAGCCATTCGTGCGGTAGTGCTCCAGGGCATTCAGCAGAGCTGGCTCGTTCTTGTAGAAGTCGTCCGCGTCGCCGCCATCACCCATGTGTAAATCACTGATGATGGCATATTTCTGCCCCTTGGCCTCCAGTACACCAACCGACTTGTCTTGCCAAAGTTCGCCCAATTGCTCGCGGGTCTGAACCCTATCCAACGGCATTCTGATACCTCCTTGTTTGTATTCGACGGCTCCGAAATCTGTGCCCCTCAGAGTATAAGCGATTCGGGGGGCTGATTACAAGCCCCAACTTTGAGCTTTGGCGTGGGCCAAGCCCAGTAAAGCGACCTGAATCCGGACGTTGTCTAGCGGACGCTGGCAAGCTAATGACCGACAATGACAACTCGTCAGGCCTGGATTCCAGGCGAAGCATTCATTGGCGTGACCATTGACTCACGCTCTGGACATGATACGTTTGCGGTTGGGCATCCAGCGGCTGAATCTGGGTGAGACGGTAGCCCTTGGCCGCCAGCCGCCGGCCGTCTCGGGCCAGGGTGGCTATGTCCGAGCTGATATAGAGCAATTGTGCCGGCGTACGGACCGCTATCTCGTCCACGACGGCCGGCGGCAGGCCGGCGTCGGGCGGATCGACAACGATCAGATCGGGCGTTACGGTGAGCATTGGCAGGACTTCCTCAACCCGGCCCTGATAAAGGCTGACGTTGTCGAACTGCGCAAGATTGATAATTGCGTCGGCGACAGCGTCAGGGTTACTCTCTACAGCCACGATTTCGGTGGCGTTGCTGGCCAGAAATGCGGTCAGAGTGCCAACGCCGCTATAAAGCTCCAGGATACTATCTCCGCCGCTTAGAGTTGCATAGGCCAGGACAGTCTCCAATATGAATTCGGCCGCGGCCCGGTTGTTCGGGAAATAGCAACCGGCCGATACTCGAAATACCCGATCGCCGACCCTTTGCAGGAGATAGTTGTCGCCGACCAGGTTGGCCGCTGCGCCGTCAGGCAGCAGCAAGGCCGCCGACACAGGGAAATCAGCCTCTAGCAAAGGCGGTTCCAGATCGTCGGTTGCCAGGATGGCCAGCAGTTCGCCGTCTTGCCCTACGCGCAGCGTTACTTCGCGCAGGCCGGGTAGATCGAGATCCAGGTCTTGGTAGAGATCCAATAATTCCGAACGTAGTAGGAAGCAGGTGTCGATGGGCATCACCTGGCCCAGTTCGGGAGACCAGAAACCCAAACGACCCTTGTCCGCTGGACTGAAGGTGGCCGAATTGGCGTAGGCCCATGCTTCCGGATTTGCCCATATGGATTGCACCGGGGGATCGACAAACCCGCCGATTCGTTCGAGCTGGTCGCGGACAATGGCTTCTTTGTAACGCAGTTGCTCGGAGTAATCGATGTGCTGGAACTGGCAACCGCCGCAGGGGCCAAAATGTGGGCAGCGCGCCTCTACGCGCCTGGGCGCTGGATCAATAATCTCGACCAGGCGCCCCCTGGCAAAGCGCTTCTTGTCTTCGACAATGGTTACCTTGACCTTTTCGCCGGGTATGGTCAGGGGCACAAAGACCACGCGCCGATCCTCATCCCGGCCGAGAGCCGCGCCGCCGTTGGCCATATCAGTCAAGGTCAAAGTGATGGTTTTCATCTTAGGAAGCGTATCGGCGCTGGCGGTCCGGTCCGAGCGCGGTCGCGAATTTCACCGGCGCCGGCTTGCGTCATCCAATTCGGCCGCTGGCAATCAACATTGTGAAAGAGGCAATGAACCAGTGGATGAGAAACGGATAGAAGAAGGATCCCGTTTGCCAGGCGACGAAGCCGAAGGCCGCCCCACCGAACAAGGTGCTAAACGTTTCTAGCTCCGGCTTGCCCAGATGCATGAAGGCGAAGGGCACGGCCGCCAGCCATATCGCCGCCCCTGGTCCGAGATAGTAGGCCAATCCAAATAACATGAAACCACGCCACATGAACTCCCAGCCAAACAGATCGGCGGCGGTTATATACAATAAGTAGAGCGTATTCTCAGGCGCTTTGGCCTCATAGAAGCGCTGCATCTCCGGAGTACGAGCGACGAACCACAGGACAAAGGCCATGCCAATGCAGCCTGCAGCCGTCCAGAGCAAGCCAGTACGCCAGCTACCTACCCGGAATCCATAGGTCGCGGGCTTCTCTCGAAACACGAACAGAATGACGAGCATGGGGATGAGGAAATAGAGCACCAGTCGATCATACGCCTTTGTGCCCGTAATGTGATGGCCGTAATGGTCGATCATGGGCAGGATCGTACCCATGATGATGATGAGCGTTAACTTGAGGTTAAACTCGACACCGCCGATTGTTACAATGTGACGCTTCTTCATGGTGCCAGGGGGCGGATTCGAAATAGATTTCGGGGAAAAGGGAACAGACACACTCAACAGACCGTTGACGGCCCCGGATTTCTTTTGGCGTCGATGCAGGAAAGCACCAGATGACGCCAAAGCATTGTTTGTTTTTAAGCGAAGGACTAGGTACGGGCTTATCAGCCGCCTAGCTCGACCATGTCTTTAAGCACGCGCTCCATGGTCATGGTATGCCCACAAACGGCATGGGAAGCAAAGTAAGAGCAATCACAGTCCCAGTTTCCGTGGTTGTAGCCGACAATGTGGCTGTCGTTGTCGCCCTGGATGTTGACCTGAAATGACTCGAATTCGATGCGGTCTCGTTCTTCCGCATAAATCTTTGCCTTCTCAATCTTGCCGATCATGCCATAATCCATTTCACTCTCCTAGTTAACGATACGGAGCAACTCGAAACCAGACGCGAGACCCAGATACAAAAAACGCACGCGGGCAACGTGCGCTTTGGTTCGCAAGAATGTTAAGCAAACTGCTCCACCATTCATATCCTAAGTATATCCACGAATAAGGCCATGTCAATTGGGCACGGGCCGCTTTTTCGATTCCTACCCTACGTTTTGTCTACGATGGATTTAGCTTGCCTGTGGTCAGTTGGCCGATCATTCCACGACGAAGATTTCGGCCAGGGGAAGATGAGCATCTACCTGGTGACCTTCCTCGGCCAATATGCTGACGCGTTGCCCGCTGCCAGCGTTCACCACCGTTAGATCGACGCGGTAGCGGCCGGCCGGCGCGTCAGCAGGAATGGGTAGACCATGGATCCTTTTCACGATTTGCCCGTCAAGCCAGGTATCGGTGGGCATCTTGCCGGAGCCCGGCCTTCTATCGTATGCAGCACGTTCTTGTCCGTCATCGTCAATCAGCCGAATTCGCATGACATAGTCGGCGTCGACATCGCGCAATGCTCTCCAATAGAGAGTAACTCCCAATTTCTCCCCGGCCGAGAGCAACCTCCGGTCATAGTCATAGCCTAGCAGCAGAATATCGTTGGCGAAATCTTTGCCCAGGGCATTAGGAAACTGGCCTTCGTTTGGATCGATCTTCACCTGCGCCAGGTTGAGCGAATCGCCGTTGGCGTCGCCGGCTGCATTTTTGACCGCCAAGCGGTAGCCATCTGGATCGTAGAGACCTATGCTCAAAGTCGCATTCTCTGGTGCGTAGGCCGTCTCCGGCAAGTGAATCCGAACCGTATCCACGAAGCGATCGCCTGGCTGCCACAAGCTGGTTGGGAAATTGCCTAGGCCGGGGTGCGTATCGCGTTGGGCGACCATGGTCCCCGCCTCGTCGAAAAGGTGCACGAACAGCACGTAGTTGCCCGGCGGTTGGGCGTTTACTTGCCAATAGAGTTCAACGTCCAGAGATTGACCGGGCTTCACCGTCTCGGCGCTGATTTCGTAGCCAAGCAGGGTTACCAGGCTATCGAAGTGGGCGTTGACTTGGTTAGGGCTGGAAGCCCCCTTGGCTAGGGCGGCCGGTTTGTCATAGGCTGGCGCCAGGTAGCCTATAAGAACCCAGATCGACAGAAGCAGCATGCTCGTGGTAACGACCAGCGCCAGAATGCCGGTTGCCCGGCGTGAACCTTGATCATCAGCCGTCGTTCCTCGTGCCCGGTTCACGATGTTTCGCCTGATGGTAAGAAGCCACCAGCACAGGCCAAAAAAGACCAGGATCGCCGACGCTGATAGGGCAGGAAAGAAAAACCGGCCATTGGGTCCGGCCGGACTGACCAGCATGTAATTGAAGAGAACCGCAAAGAAAAGAAGTACTGTGGCCGCCACCAGTAGCAGCATAGCTCTTTGACGGGTGTCTGAGCGGAAGAATCCGAAAAACGCCCCTAAAAGGCCGGCGCCGACGACGATCTTCAGGCTGTCGTAGATGGCCTGAGGCAATGGTATTTGACCGTAGCCGAAGCGTCCCCAGAGCGTTGTCCAAGCATATGGCAGTTCAGATATGGCCAAACCAAGGCTTTCGAACGGATTCCTGACGCCCCAAAGCTCGGTCACTTCCTGGAAGCCGGTTGGCTCGCCGTACAGCACCTGGTTGCGAATGAACCACCAGCCGGCGATGAGCCCGGCGACCAGCAGCGTAAGCAACATGACCAGTAGCCAAAGACGTAAGAATTGACGCCAGCGGCCCGGCGTACGACTTTCTGGAGCAGCCACGAGTATGTCCGCTCCGGTCGCCTTCCAGGCGGTCCAGGCGGCAGCGGCCGCGATCAGGATGATGATCGGCGACAGATTGAATTTACTCAACAGGGCCAGGCCGTAAAGGGCGCCAAAGACGACTCCCCAGCGCCAGTTCGGCCGCTCCGGCTCATCGAGCAAGCGGATGCAAGCGTAGACAATGGCCGTCCCGCTGAAGGCGGCGATAACATCGTTGTTGATCCCGCCGGACATGTAGAGGAACATGGGGTTGAAGGCTACGAAGGCCGTGGCGCCAAAAGCTAAGGCGACTCGTCCAGGCCAGATAACTCTGGCCGTGGCCCAGGTAAGCCAGACGACGCCTGCGCCGATCAACACATTAAGGGCCCGGACGATATGAACCGCTAGCGCCTCGCCGTACCAGGGGAATGATTCGTCTTCTCCGTGTAGATACTGATTCTTGTTATCCTGGCCCACTTCCCAGTAGCGGTAGGCCCAAAATGGATTGACCGGCGGCGAATCGCAGACCGCGTTGCCAGTATCTATCCAGGAGGTAGCCAGGGCCCCCAGGGCGTAGAAGAGCGGAGGGTGGTGGCTTTGCGACCGGCACTCTTCTTGACCCTGTATCGGCAACCGGCCGGTTCTGGCAACGATGCGCACGAACCTGTAGTGTCGCAGCTCGTCGGTCGCCTCGTGTAAAGGGTTGACGATGCTGTAAGCCAGGGCCATGACGACGAAGACCAGGAGAACGACCACGATCCCCCAGCGGGCCAAGCGCATCTCGCTAGCACTTGAGTGTTCTTTATCGCTCATCTCGTCTCGTGGTCGAGCCGGAGTCGCACATGGGTGCGTCGCCTCTCGTCATCTGATTCTATGATCCTACTTCTAAATGGAGGCTATCTTGGCCATCCAGTGTTAAGATACGGTCGCCGGTCATCGGGTCGTAAAGACCAAATACGACGACGCCGGCCGCATCCTCAGGTTCGACCAGATAATGGACCTGGCGAAATAGGTCACCCGGCATTAAGGTCGTTTCGTCGATCCACAGGCCATCATCACCGTTCAGCAACTGCCCCTCGTCATCCAGACGTTGGGCGAAAACAAGCAGGCGAGGCCCGGCATATACATCCGGGGGCGGTGGGTTACTGATCAGCGGCTGCGGCGGCAAATCGAGAGGGTGGGCTACTTGCCAGGTTACCGTGAGGCGGCCATCGTCTGCATCGTAAATGGCCTCTTGCACACACAGGCCATTCTGAAAGCATACGGTCTCAGCAGCGGCCGGCGAGCGCTCATTGGTAACCTCGTAAAGATCGAAGGCGCCGGCCGACACACCAGTCAGCGCAATGTAGCTAGTCGCGTCAAGTGGCGGACCAGGCACCATGCTCTTGAAAGCTATTGCTGGTTCGCTGCCGGTTTCCAGCAAAATGACTCGTTCAGGGTTGTACCAGCGTGGCCGGAACTCCTTTGGATGCTGCAGATCGATGGCCAAGGCCAGGCGATCCCAGGGCCCGGCCAAAAAACTGGTCACGCCAACATCGACCAGGTCGGGATGCTCATTCAAATAATCGGCCAGGTCGCGGATTTCGGCTCGGTAAAGGAAACGGGTCATGCCTCGTTCCGGCCAGGTGGTGAAGTAATCGGGCAGATCCCGCCAGGTCACGGCGGCCAGCAGCAACAGGCCAGCGCCAAGAGGCAACAGCTGGGCGACCGAGCGACCGCCAGATGTGCTGAACCGGCGCTGACCGAGGCGGCCGATAACCAGAATCGGCAGGGCGGCCAGGATGTAAGTCGCCGACTGGGCGATGATCGTGTGCCCCAGGCTGGCCGCCGGAACGCTCACGAAACCGGGTGAAATACCGGCCAGCCACCAGATGAGCACGAAGGCTCCGGCAGCCTCCAGATCGACTTTCATGTTCGACAGAGTATCTGACCTTTCCTGGCGCCGGATAAGCCGGCCCAGCGGCGCCAGCGCGTACCAGGCGGCGATGGCTACGCCAGACCAGAAGAACACGGCCGCCAGCGGCCCAAATACCGGCCGGAAAGGGATGTTGTAAAGCCACTCTTCGTCGCCGCCAGCGTGAAACATGCCCAGCGTGCGGCTTACGTGTTCGGTCAGTGGCCCGAAGTTACCTTCTTGGGCGGCCGTGATGGGAACGGCTAGCTCCTCAACGCGCGCCTCCGATTCGGGTTGCCGGCCGAGCGTGACCACCAGCGGCAAGGCCAGCGCGATGGCCACGGCGAAGGTGAGCATAAGCCCGCGCCATCGTCCGCGGAGCCTCGAGCGTTGAAAGAGCAGGATGTAGGCGCAGAACGCCAACAGGATCAGCGGTATGCCCCGTGAAGCGAAATAAGTATAGAAGCCGATTCCCATGAACAGGCCGGCCAGCAAGAAGTCGGTTAGTTGGGCTGGCGGCGAAAGAGGATCGTATTCTTTCACGGCGCTCCGCGCGCCGTTTATCGCCAGGCCTTTCAAGAAGAAGTAGAAGGCGGCCAGCATGAATACCGGGAGGCTGATATGGCGGATGCCGACCCGTGAATACATTAGCGACCAAAAGCTTACGACCAATAGAGACGCCGCCAGGAGACCGACTGCCCGGCCGAATAAGCGTTGGCCTACCAAATACGTCAGCGGTACTGTGAGCGTGCCCAGGATAGACGACAACAGCCGGATTCCGGCCGTACCCGGGCCGAAGAGAGCCAGCATGGCGGCGTTGAGAATGTGGTAAAGCGCTTCGTGGCCAGAAGCATCCGGGTAGTAGACAGCCCAATCGCCGTCGATCACTTTTTGCGAAATCACCAGCGAATTGATCAACTCATCATCACGCCAGCCTGGAGGCGTGTCGTTCAACTGCCAGACGCGCAAAAAAAAGGCCAGCAATGTCAGCGCCGCGAGGGTCAGCACGACATGGCGATGTCGTATATGTTGGGCGGAAACGGCGGCCTGGGTCATGAGTTTATAGTGATGGCTGGAAGGAGAATATGATCGCCCGTGACCTGGCCGTCGATAATCGCCGGCAAACGGACCATATCATTCCCGGTATAGGCGCCAATGGCCAGGGGATAGTCGCCAGCGGCCAGTGAGGCGGGCAAGTCAATTTCGTGAAGCTGGATGAACACATCACCAACTACCCAGTGATCGCCGGGCGCGTCCAGGCGGTCGGCCTGGGCCAAAGGCATGCCCTCGGGTCCCACGATATGGCTGAACAATATCGCCCCGTCTAGCGGGCGCGTAACCTGCCATAAGGTGGCCAACAGCAGCCTTCCGCCGGGATCAACATCAGGGGTCAATATCTCGTAGCCCAGATATTGGACTGATTCGCCAAGCTGCACCGGCGCTTCCGCTCCGGCCGGCGCAGCGAGTGTGTCGTCGAAACGGGTCTTCCATGATTCTGCCAGTTCGCGGCCATTGGTTTCATAGATAACCAACGGGCGATCCAAGTCGCTTTCTCTCATTGGTAGTTCGGCGACCGGCTCAACATCCAGGTAGCCTGACAGGCGAGTATTGAGGGGTGCGAAACCACTGAATACAAGGCTGCTCGTTTCTTCTTGAGGCGCCAGCAGGCTATGGTTGCCATCGAACCAGCGCAGTTCGTTATTGGAATCGGCTAGCGTCAGCATGGCCACGGCCGGACTATGGTAGCGATTAGGCGTTGTGGTAGAGATGGCTGTCGCGCTTTCACTATGGCGGCCGACATAATCCAGCGTCTCGATCAAAGAGGTCTCATATTGAACCCGCACTTCCGGCTCGTTTGCCCAGACGAAGAAATAATCGCGCGCCGTTTGCAGATAGAGCCCGGCAAACAGCATAGCGACCAGCGCGAGGCTGAGCATTTGTGGTAAACGCTGCCAGGCCAGGAACGCCGTCAAGGCTATGGCAGGGAAAACGTACAAGACAGGCTGTAACCCGATGGCGCGCGTGGTGCTGAGTTCTGGCCCGCTGACCAAGGCCGGGGACAGCCCAAGCAACAGCCATAATACGGAAAATAGAAAGCCAACCTGGCGAGGGAGCCGCACTCCCGTTTTAGCGCGCCGGCCGCTAGAGGGCCGGCTACCGGCCACGACCCAATACAGCCCCACGGCCAGGCCGGCGAAAAACAGGCCGGCCATAATCGGTGATAGGAATGGCCGACCGGAGATGTTGTAGCGCCAATAGCTGTCGCCCTGAAAAGTGAGCAGCAGCGAGCTGGAAGCGATGTTCTCTGCAATTGGCCCAAAGTCACCCTGGCGAGCAGCCGTGAGTGAAACACTAAGTTCGGTCAGTCGGACCTCCACCTCTGGGTTAGCGCTCAAATACAGCACCAGCGGAATTGTCACGGCCGTCGCTAACATCAGGGACAACAGCGCGCCCGGCCAGGCCGCGGCTAACCGGCCCCGATCGTAGAAGAACAACAACGCGAGCAGGGCCGGGAAGAGAAGCCACATGACCCGGGCCGGAACGTAAGTGTAGAGGGTGATACCAAGTAGCAGGCCCGCCAGCGTAAATCGCCATGTGGCCGGCCGTCTCAAGAATGAAGGTACTGCTCGGCCGCCGCTCTTCAACTTGACATCTGCAGCTACCTCCACCGCCCGCCAGTAGAAGAATATAGCCAGCACAACCAGGGCTGGAAGCGTGATGGAGCGCAGCGCCTGGCGGGCGGTCATCAACGCCCAAAAGCTCACGGCCAGGCCGGCCGCTGTGAGCAGGGCCGTCTTTTGGCCAAAGGCGCGGCTGGTCCAGGCATAGGTTCCGGCGATTAAGATGAGACTGAGGAAAACCGACGTCAGTCGGCCGGCCAGAAAAGAGGGACCCAAAAAAGCCATCAGCCCGGCGGTGGCGTAGTCGAAGAATGGTTCGCGACCATAGCCCACCGTGAAATAAATCGGCCGGATGCCATTGACCACGCCCCACGCGTCGAGACCGTGATCAGCTTCGTCGTGGGTCAGGCCCGGAGGTATGTCGTCGATAGCCGCCAGGCGCAACGAGGCGGCGGCCAACAGAATCAGTATGAGCCAGGCATGCCGCTTAACCATAACCAGCGGATAATACTGAAGGACCATTAGGGCGACAAGGACAACTGGCCTACGACTAGCCGGTTCTAATGCGCCTCAAGGGCTACGGCCGGTGACATGGCGCCCAGTCAAACAAACAAAAACGCCACACCCACTTCAGGGGTATGGCGTTCTATCGACTGATGAGAGGCGTTCTAAGCCCGCAGCACTTGCTCTGAAGGCTAGGCTAAGGTCCTGCAAAGCTTTAGCCTTGTTGGGCTAAAGCGCTCCTAGGCCAAAGCGCCTTTGGCGACCTGCACTACTTCGGCAAAGGCTTCCTGGTCGCGCACGGCCAGGTCGGCCATCACCTTGCGGTCAAGTTCAACGTTAGCCAATTTGAGTCCGTGGATAAGCCGGCTATAGGAGATACCGTTCAGTCTGCTGGCCGCGTTGATCCTGGCGATCCACAAGCGCCGCAGATCCCGCCGCCGATTACGCCGATCGCGATAGGCATACCAGTTGGACTTCATCATGGCTTCATTGGAGCGACGGAACAATCTGCCCCGGGTGCCCCACTGGCCCTTGGTTGATTTGATTATCTTCTTATGACGACGGCGTGTTACCGTCCCGCTTTTAACTCGCATCGTTTATCCCTCGCATTTAATGATGGCCTGGACATTTCAGGTCGAGTTAGCGCTTGCGGCGCCGACGGCCAAGGCCAGGCAGCGGATTAATTACACTCTATTTGGGCGGATTCGCTTTGTATTTGCCAAGATACGGAGCGAGCCGCCTGATTCTTCTTTTGTCCCCTGGCGCCGTTACTTCTACATTGCCCCGAAGAGCGTAGAGCACCCGTTTGGATTTCTTGCGCCGCAAGTGGCTCTTGCCGCCCTTGGTGCGCAAGATCTTGCCCGACTTGGTAACCCGAAAACGCTTGGCGGCCGCTTTATACGTCTTGATCTTGTACTTCTTTTTCGCCTTTGCCATGTCATCTCCTCACGAAAAAGCCCGCAGCGGGCTTCTCGCCTGTTATCCAAATTCAATTGTCATTGCCAGCGGCTATTGCAAGTCAGTCCAACGGGGCCAACATCATGACCATCGACCATCCTTCCAGATTCGGTCTCTGTTCAATGGTGCTCACTTCCTTCAGTTCCTCGGCTACGCCGTTCATCATATCTTGGCCGAGTTCCGGATAGGTGATCTCCCGCCCTCGGAATCTCACGACGACCTTGACTTTTTTGCCCTCTAGCAACCAGCCACGCGCCTTGCGAACATTCAAGTCGCGATGAAAAGCGGCGATTTTCGGGCTAAGTTTGATCGTCTTAATCTCAACCTGTTTCTGATGCTTACGCGCCTCGCGCTCTTTCCTGGTTTTTTCGTAGATAAATTTGCCGTAATCCATAACCCTCACGACGGGGGGATTTGCATTCGGCGCCACCTCAACCAGATCAAGTTCGGCCTCTTCTGCTATATCCCGGGCTTCCTTGATTGATACCACACCGTGATTATCTCCGTTGTGATCGATCAGCCGGACCTGGGGGGCTCTTATACGGTGATTTACGCGATAATTGCTGCTGATTGAAATCCTCTCTATCTTTGACCGCAATGCAAACGACAAGACGAACCGGCCCTCAGGCCGGATTCCAGGCAGATGATAGCACAACGGATTGGGGTAGTCAACAGAATTCGGACGCTTCTGGTCAGGAGAAAGCGTCCGAAAGTGGGCCTGTAGCCGCCAGGTCGGCAAAGACGACGATTCGCTTGTTATTTACCAGGTATGGATAACAAGAGATCAGGGTCGAACTGGCGTGTTCGGTGGGGTCCATGACCCATACATCCGTTGGTTCGACAACGTCCAGCTCCCTTACGACGTAGGTGTAGCTGCGGCGCTCGGTCGAGATAATGATCTCATCTCCGGGTTTCAGCTTATCCAGATTGCGGAAGATCTCGCCGTAGATGTCATTGTGGGCCGACAAGACCAGATTGCCTTGCTGACCGGGTAATCCTGAGCCAACGTGCTGGCCAACCCCTTTCTTCAGTTGTTCCCAGTCGTCACCCTGGACTATTGGCTTGTCCAAATTGAGGGCTGGTATTTGTACCCGGCGGGCCTGTTCCGGGCCGGGAGTCGGGATAGGCGGCGGCACGTAGGCGTCCAGAATTGGCAGTAAATGGGCTGGGATATCGCCGGCTTCTCCCGGTTCGGGCGGCCGGCCGTTGATGGGCGGCTTGTGACCGCTGGGCAAGACGACTAGGCCTATCACAGGCGTGGCTGTGGTCGTAGGCAGGGCCATGCTCTGGCTCTGGACTTGCTGCACCTCGGCGATTTCCTGATTGAGCTCGCGGGCTGTGGTCCACACGACGAAGGCGATAACGATCAGGCCAACCACGGCCAGCACCTCGACAAAGAGCAGGAACTTGTTGGCCACCCAGCGCCAGCGAAAACCGCCTGGCTCATCGGGCCCGGCTGCCAAGTCGCCATCCGAATCGGATTCATTGCTTGGGGGTTCAGGGCTGCCACCATTGGGCTCTGTCTCAGCCTCGAAGAGCGGCGCAACCAGCCCACCGGCTTCGACAACCCGGCCTTCGGCTCGCAGGCGCTTCAGCCGCTCCTGGCGCTGGGCTTGCTTCTTTAGATAGAGCAGTTGCTCCAGTTCTTCGACCGATAGGTCTCGGTCCCGTCGATCACTCATTGACGTTCAATGGTACAACAGAAGCGTGGTTATCGACAAAACGGCCATCGCCATCAACTACCGGCAGCCGGGCGCCAGAAGCGCGATCGTAGACGCCGACCACGGCGGTGTAGCTGCCTGGAGCGGACGCGGCCGGGATGAGTAGCGGGTGAATCTGGATGAAGACATCCCCTGCCTGCCAGTCCCAAGAAGGGGCCTCCAGGGAGTCGCGCTGGGCCATGATCCCGCCAGCCGGATCCAGTAGGTGGGTGAATAGTACAACGTCGGTTTCAAACGCCGGCGGCACAACGGGCCCTACTTTTGTGGCATCACCGACCCGCCATATGGTGACGAGTTCTGCGGTGGCTCCAGGTGCGACCGCTCCCTGGCGCCAGCGAGCATCCAGAAGCTCGAGGGCGCCGCCGAAATCAATCGGATCGGCCGTCAGCCAATCGCCGGCCTGCAGCTTGAAACGCGTGAACGACGGATCAAGATCGTCCTGGCGTAAAATCACCGAATCTACTTCTTCAACAAAGCCGGAAAAAATCGGGTGCAGCGGCGTTGACGATGGGGCGATAAGTTGGGCCGATTCACCTCCGGGAAAGAGGAGCCCGTGGCGGGCGTCGATCCAGCGCAGATCGTATTGGCCATCGGGCAACAGCACCCTGGCGATCGACGGATCGTGGGCCGCGCCAGGATAAACCGATGACAAAACCGTTGCTTCGTCCGCCCCCAGGCCTTGCAGATAATCCAGGGCTTGCGTGAGATTCTGTTGATAGGCGGCCCGGACGTCAGGCGATTCGGCCCAGCGGTTGAAGTAATCGCGGGCGCTAAAGGACAGGACCAGAAGCAGCCAGGCAAAAGCTGCGCCGACGGCCAGGCGGCGTGCGGGCTTACCCCAGCGGCGGACGGCCGATTCGGTCAGGCCGGCAAAGCCGACGGCCGGCAAAAGGAATACGGCCGGCAAGGCCCCCAGATTTCGCGTTGTATTAGCTTCTGGGCCGGTGATAAGCGAAGGCAAGATCCCGATGCCAAACCAGATCAGCAAGAATGCGTAAGCCGGACGTCGCCAACGCCACAGCGTAAGCCCCAGGCCAACCAGAAATAAGACGGCCGTGACAATGCTCAGTACCGGCCGGCCAGGTATGTTGTAGGCCAGGAAATGATCGCCATAACCGCGCCATATCAGGGCCAGGAAACCGAACCACGCGTTCTCCAGGATCGGCAAGAGGTCGCCACTTCGCAGGCTCTGAAGCGGACCGTCGAGCATCTGCAGCCTTGTATCGGCTTCTGGGTGGGCCTGGACGTAGGCGAACATGGGCGCGACCAATAACAAAGCAGCGAGCAAGCCACCGAGGGCCGGCCGCCAAAGCTTCTTGACAACCGGCCTGTGGAATAAGGCCAGGTAGGCCAGGAAGGCTGGATAGATAACCCACAGCACGCGAGCAGCCAAATAGGTGTGGAGCGTCGCTGCCACAGTGACCGTAAAGCCGATCCAAGCCCACCATTGACCTCGTTCCCATTTGTCGGCCCGGCCCGCGGCCGCGTCGCTGGCCCAATGATAAACCCGCCAGAAGAAGATAACCCCAATCGTGGCAATGAAGGGCAACATGCCCGCCCGCAGCGCCTGGCGGCTGGTCGCCAGTGGCCAGAAAGAGACGGCGATCAGGCCGGCCGCGACAAGAGCCGCCCGCCGTCCGAAAGCCCAGTTGGCCCACAAGTAAGTCGCGGCGATTGTCAGTAAGCCAAAGATGACGTTCACATAGCGCAAGGCGTACAGGTTCTCGCCGAACATGGCCATGCTACTGGCAACCGCATAATTGTAGAGTGGCTCGCTGCCGTAATTCAGCGGGAAATAGAATAGCAGAACGCCGTCCAGGATGTTGATCGCGTCCCGGCCGTGATTGGCCTCGTCGTGGGTTAGGCCGGGCGGGACTTCCGTCAGACGATGAGTTCTGAGAGCGAAGGCCAGCAGCAGGATGAGTATGATCGGCAGGAACTTCTTGGCCATAAGTTTAGAGGGTAATTGGCGCTAAACGACCGCGATTTGGCGCCAGGCGGCCGGTTCTTATCTCAACCCTTCTTGCGGGCCACGGCAAACACTTCGCGTTCAAAGATCCAGCGAAATGGTGGAACTTCAAAGGCTACCCAGCGAAGGGCGGCCATGAGGGGGCTCTCGTCACGGTTCTGAGGGGGGCTATCAAGCCAGACTCTCGATTTGAATCCACCAGCGCTAAGATTGCGCTGCATGCTCAACATGTCTTGCTCATTGACATGAACGTCCTGGTTGGCGGGAACGATCGCCCGCGGATCCTTAGGGTAGGCGTGTCCCTGGCCAAGCAAGCGCCGCACAAAGCGGACCATGGGATATGCGTAGGTGTCGTACCATCGATTTGGCGCGGTATGAACCACGAGCCAGCCGTCATCTCGCAGTACGCGGCCGATTTCGACCAGCGCTTCCTGCAGTTCCCAGGGGTAAAGGTGTTCTACCACGTCAAACAGGAGCACCCGATCGAAGTAGCC
The DNA here is from genome assembly GCA_041570195.1 of Promineifilaceae bacterium (SeqCode). GTDB lineage: Bacteria > Chloroflexota > Anaerolineae > Promineifilales > Promineifilaceae > UBA11865. Next base: position 21,579 of record JBFFWQ010000033.1, read on the forward strand.
ATCTGGAAACGGTAAATGCTTGGCGTCGGAACGGAGCACGACTCCCGGAGCGGCTGGACCTTTGAGAGCCTCCTGTTCCTGGTAAATGACGTCGCGGGTCATTAGCGTGGCCACCTCGGCGTAGTCAATGCCAACCGCCTCGACGCCCAGGCGCATGCAGTGCCGGATGATCTCGCCCCGGCCGCAGCCCACGTCAAGCAGGCGCATACCAGGCCGCACATCAGCCATCGAAAAAGCGTCGCTCAGGCGCCGTGAAAGGTGCCGGCCCTCGGATTCAAGAAACTCATCGTATCCCTCACAGGCCGTTAAGAAGTACTCCTCGGTATAGAGCGTGGAGGGTAACGACTTCTTTTCCTTCGTTTCCATAATTGCCGGGCATTATAAAACAGGGATATATGCCCGTCAACGAGTCACACCGGCTACAACTTTTTTTGATATACTGCGTAGAGGTGGTTTAAGCGTCAGGAGATGAGATACCAGGGTTCGGACGACGAAAAGATCTGGCTCGAAGAAGCCAGACGGGGTGACAAGGAAGCGTTTGGTAAGCTAATCACTGCTTATCAGTCGCCGGTATTTAATCTTGCCTATCGAATGTTGGGTAATGCAGATGAAGCGGAACAGGCGGCACAAGAGGCATTCATTCGGGCCTGGACCAGGCTGGACAGTTACAACCCGGACCACAAATTCAGTACCTGGCTGCTATCTATCACCTCAAATTACTGCATTGACCAGCTTCGCAAACGCCGGGCGCAACTTCTATCGATCGAAGGCCCGCTGCCTGCACACCCGGCCTTGATGTCAGAGAATACGGACGGACCAGAGGCTCAGGCGACGAGCGGCGAGCGCCAGGAGAGCGTACAGGAATTATTGGATATATTGCCAGATGATTACAAGCAGGCCGTGGTATTGAGATATTGGTATGACATGTCTTATGAGGAAATCGCCGAGGTCATGGAAACGTCGGTCAGCGCCATTAAGTCACGCCTATTTCGAGCCAGACGGCAGATGGCCGAGGTAGGCACGGAGATGGGGTTCGTCCCCTTGCTTGAGCCGGCAACGGTTGTTGGCTAACGGACGTAGTCGACGGAAACAGGTCAATGAGAAGGTCTAATAGAGAATTGATGAGAAACAGAGAAGTAGGGGCACATGGAGCAAATGATGGAACATGAAGAGATAGGGCCATTAATGATGGAAGCGCTGGACGGTGAACTGCCAGAGGACCGCCGGCGCGACATGGAAGCACATCTGCACAGTTGCGAAGCCTGCGCGCGGGAATGGCAGGCTATTCAAACGATCCATCAGCTTTTCCTGCAAGCCCCGTTTTTGAGCCCAGCGGCCGACTTCACGCAGCGTACATTGGCCCGTTTGCCCAACAGAAGACTGCGCATCTATGTGACTGGGTCCATCTATGGCCTACTGCTGGTGAGTGGTGTTGTGCCTCTACTGGTCTTCATCTGGCTGGCTCTGCAGTTTGGTCCGGCCTTGAATCAGCCGGCGTTTGTGCGCGGGCTAATGCAGGCCGGCGGACAGGTGTTACAACTGGGTCAGGCCGTATTGGGTGCCTGCTGGCAAGGCTTGGGCACTTTGGGTGAAGTGATTGGACAGCAGCCCGCTATCTTGGGTTCGTTATTTGTAATGATCGGCGTCGTCTTTCTATGGGGTGGCGTTTATAGCCAACTAACCAGGCAGCAAAGAATCTAAAAACTGGTGAACGGAGAGACAACAATGAAGAAGTTAGCTGTTATTTTTGTTTTGTTGGTAATGCTGTTGGTGATACCGGTAGGCGTCACGCATGCTGGGCCAGCCTCTGATCGGATCATCACCGATGGCGAAACCGTCCACGAAGATATCGTGATCTGGGGCGAAAGCCTGGTTGTCGAGGTGGGCGGCACGGTAGATGGCAGCGTGACGGTTTTTGGCGGGACGGCCGTTCTAGATGGGCATGTCGACGGCGATGTGGTCGTCTTCGGCGGCACGGCCAGCCTGGCCGGTTCTGTAGATGGCGACCTGGTACTTCTGGGCGGCACGTTATCGGCCGTGAGTTCGGCCGACGTTGATGGCGAATGCATCTTAGTTGGTGGCACGATCGCAGGCGACGGGGCAGAGAGTATCAACTGTAGCGCCGTTGGTGAATTCCCTGGTTTTGCCATCCCAAGTATTGTCGGATCTATCACGTCGCCCGAAGCGCCAGAACCGCCAAGAATTCCTGAGGCGCCTCGCGTAGCAGGCGGCCGGGGCTTTTTTGGCACTATCGGTTCGGCGGCCGGTCAGAGCTTGATCTTCGGCATTTTGGCCCTGGTGGCGGCGGCCGTAATGCCTGGCCATCTCGGCGAGGTCTCGAACACGCTAGGCCGGAAGCCTGCAGCTAGCGGCGCGGTAGGTTTCTTGACACTCATCGCCAGCGTGTCGCTGATAGTGCTGCTGAGCATCCTGTCGGCGATCTTGATGTTGGTCTGTATTGGCTTCTTGGGCATCCCGGTCGTCATCGCCTTGTCTGTCGGCCTGGGAGCGGCCCTGTTGCTGGGCTGGATCGCGGCCGGCGCCTGGTTCGGCCAACGCTTGGCCGGCTGGCTGAAGCTGCAGAATCGAACGCTGACGGTGACCACCGCTCTGGGTACGGCCGTGTTGACCCTGGCCGCGGCGTTGTTGAGCGCCTTGCCGTTTCTGCTTGGCGGCTGGCTGTGGTCGCTCCTGGCCTTCCTGATAGCCTGCGCTGGCCTGGGCGCCGTTGCCCTGACCCGCTTCGGCACCCGACCGTATCCAGCAGGCGGGCAAGTCGTTAGCGAAGAATTCGTTAACGATAAGATGGCGGCCGCGATGGAAATGATGCCTGAAGACGAGGAAGAAATGCCTCAGAAACCGCCAGTGGAATGAGGCAGGAGTTACTGTAAACGACCGTCCGGACTTAGGATGTCCTGTTAAGGGCATCCTGGCCATATGGTAGACAAGGAGGCTTCCGGGACCATCTCGGAAGCCTCCTTGTTATGTTAAAAAGCGCTTAGAACAGCCGGCCCTGTTGCGGCGGCCGGCTGCTTGTGGCCGGTAAGCCAGCGATCTCCTTGAAGCGATTGCATGTTGCCGGTCCATGGCCAGCGTAGTCGTTGTTGAAGAAGCCATACACGGCCCGCAACTCCCTTTGGCGCGACTGGATATCAGCCCACCACTTTTCCAGTTGGGGCGTCATATCAACTTGCTCATGATCCTTCGTCTGGTAGCGGCCGTGCTCGCCGATCCAGCGAATGTAAATGAAGTCGCTTGTCACGTAGACGCGTTGGGGTAGGTGGATATACTCTGTCGAAACCCAACCTATGCCTTGGTTCTGCAGCAATTGGCCGGTGGCTGTGGCGTGCCAGGAAGGATGGCGGAATTCGACGGCGTATTGGATGTCCTCTGGAAGCTGGCGCAAGAACACGGCCAGCTTATGGATCATTGTGAAGGTGTAGTCGGGTGGCAGTTGGATCAGAATGACGCCCAACTTATCGCCCAGTAGGCGCATCGTGTCCAGAAACTCGGTCATCGGTTCGATGGCTTTTACCAAGCGCAGATCGTGAGTTACCAGGCTGGGTGTCTTCACACAGAACGTGAAGTGCGGCGGCGTGATGGCCGCCCAACGTTCCACATACTCCGGCCGCGGCGTGCCGTAAAAAGTGGAATCAATCTCTACTGCGTTGAAGATGGTGCCGTAATGGGCCAGATATTCACGCGCTGGCAGACCGGCAGGATAAAAGACGCCTTCCCAATCCTTGTAGCTGAAGCCCATCGTGCCCAAATGCCACTCGACCATATCTTTTCCGGCTGGGGATCTGATCACTCAAGTCCCGGAAACACATTGTAGAAGAATCCTTGCTTTTATGTCAATATACACTTGGCTGCTGCCATTCCCGAAAGGACCGCTCCCTCGACCCGAGGGCCGGCGAAGGCGTCTCCGGCGAAAACCAGAGGCCCATGATTGTCACAGTACAGGCAGGGTTCGGGGTGGGTCCTAAGAGGCTTGCTGTAGCGCCAGCGGCGCACATGGCTTTCGACTATCTCCGCCCCGAGCCATGGTTCGGCCGCCTCTACGAGGCGTCGGGTCACTTCTTCATCGGGTGTGTCCCAGTGGAACTGGCTGAACTCGGGACCGGCGTGCAACGTAACGGCGCCCGGCGCGGCCGAGATTCCCTTCTGGTAATTGTCGGCTATCCAGGCCAGGGGCTCGCCCAGCGGCCACATGCCGCCGGGATCGGGGATCCGGCCAAGGCCGTCCAGACGGAGCATCAGCGCAATGCAAGGCTCATAAGTGATAAGCTCCAGGGCTTTCCGGATATTTTCGGGCAGGATCACTGAACCGGCATCCAACAAAGCCAGAGATTGGGGCGTGGGCGGGGTCAAGATCAGCGATTGGGCAGTCAACTGCCGGCCGGCATCGGTTGTAATCGACCAAGCGCCTTCGACGACGGCAATGCGGCTGACTTGCTGTTCTAAGCGGATATCCAGGCCCCCGGCCAGGTGATCAGCGATGGCGGTCATGCCGGTCGTTCCTCGATAGCGTGGATGGCCATCGGCGTAGTAGGATCCATCCGCGGTGGCAAAACCTCGCGACCACTCGACGACGACCCCTGCCTTGAGCCAACTTTTTACCAGCGCGGCAAAGGGCGCTTCGCGGACGGTGAAGAATTGCGCGCCATGGTCGAATACCGCCGGCCCAGTCCCGACTTTGTGCCCGGTCAACGTCGCTAGCCGGCCGCCAACCACTCTGCTCGCTTCAAGGATGCACGTTTCGACGCCGGCAGATTGAAGAACGCTGGCCGCCGTAAGGCCAGTCAAACCGGCCCCAACGATCAAGCAGGCGATGCTGTCAGATGGTGAAGCTTTGCCCCAGCTCTGGTACATGTACCTCTGGATAGCCCTGACCACGCAGGCCGTCGGCCAGGGCCACGGATGCATCCGGTTCGCCATGGACGATGTAGGTGTGACCAGGGCGTTTTTTAATATGGTCGGTCCAGGCCAGTAATTCGCTCCGGCTGGCATGGGCGCTGAAGCCGTTGATGGTCACTACCTGCGCCCGAAGATCATACGTTTCGCCCAAGATGCGCACGCTGGGTTGCTTTTCGACAATTCGCCGGCCTAGTGTGTTGGGCGCTTGCCAACCGACGATCAGAATCGTATTGTGCGGATCTTCGACGTTGTTCTTTAAATGGTGCAAGATGCGACCTGCCTCGCACATGCCGCTGGCGCTGATGATCACCGCTGGTTCGCGCAAGAAGTTCAGTTCTTTGGATTGTCTCGTAGATCTCGTGTAGTTCATCATGTCGAAACCGAAGGGATCCGAGTGGACGTCGTCGGCCAGGAAATCGAAGACCTCCTGATCGTAAGCTTCGGGATGCAAGCGGTATATGCCGGTGGCGTCGATGGCCAATGGACTGTCTACGTAGACCGGCAGCTCTGGTGGTATGTCGCGCGCGTGAACCAATTTGTGTAGGCCATAGACCAATTCCTGAGTACGGCCGACGGCGAAGGCCGGTACAATCAGTTTTCCTCCCCGGCGACAAGTTTCGTTGACCACTACTTCCAGCTTTTTCAAGGTTTCCGGAGCAGGATCGTGTTCGCGATTGCCGTAAGTGCTTTCGATCAGCAATACGTCTGCTTCGTCGACCAATGTTGGGTCGCGCAGAATAGCACGGTCAGGCCGGCCTAGATCGCCGCTGAATACCAACCGGGCGGCGCGCTTTGTTTCCTGATCGTCGATGTCCAAGGTCACAATGGCCGAGCCCAATATGTGTCCGGCATCGTGAAAGGTCAGGCTGATTCCGGGCATAACCTGATAAGGACGATCATAGCCGATGCCGATGAAGTATTTCAGGCTCTGGACCACGTCTTCCATGGTGTAGTAGGGCTCCAATAGGTCGAGCCCTTTGCGGCGACGTTTTTTGTTCAGGTACTCTATGTCATAGCCCTGGATCTTGGCGCTGTCGCGCAACATGATTGAGCACAGGTCGCGTGTCGCGTAGGTGCAGATGATGTCGCCCTTGAAGCCGCTCTTGACCAGGTTGGGGATATTACCGCTGTGATCGATGTGGGCATGGGAGAGGATCAAGACATCCACTTCGGCCGCGTCATACGGCAATTTCTGGTTACGTTCGTAACTTTGTTTTCGGCTGCCTTGATATAGGCCGCAGTCAAGCAGTATTTTTTGGCCGTTGACATTGAGGAGGTGTTGTGATCCGGTTACAGTTTGCACGGCGCCGTGAAACGCGATCTGCATGAATGCCTCCAGGGAAGATCAGACAGGATTGACAGGATGTGTGTGGCAGGCATGCTTGACGACGCATTGGGTCGTCAACCGTTCAATGTTTTCAGGATTTCATCGCCGTAGGCTTCGCGACGCCAGGAACCGAGGCATTCAAGGGCCGACAATTCGGCTTCAGTTTGTGGGTTCAGCCGGGCCAATTGCCACAGGGTGTCGCGGCTGACGATTACATCGGACTCGACGCCGCGCCGCCTGGCGCGCGCCTTGCGCCAATTATGCAATTTCTCGTAACGGTTGCTGACTGCCTCAGGCGTGCGGCGAGAGTCTGACCGCGGTCTTTTTGGTGCAGGGGCATGCCGGGCTTCGGCGATGATCGCGACTATATGCCGGCCGTAGCGCCTAATCTGGCCTGATGACATGCCATAAACGGCCGGCAAGTCGTCCACCGTCTCCGGCGCGACTTCGGCCAGTTCGATCAAGGTGCGGTCGCCAAAGATCTTAAACGGCGGCCGGTTCTGTTGTTGCGCTTGCCGATCACGATACGTGTACAGCGCTTTCACGATTGCCCGCTGCTGGCCATTGAGATCGCGTACTGCGCCGATCGACCAAAAACCATCAGGATCAAAACCATTGTCAGGAATAACAATGTTAGACTGCTCGGCAAAGATCTCCTGCGCCTCTTCCAGGCGCCCGGCAGCCTGCAGTTCATCGGCCAGGCGATCGGCCAGCGGGATGAGGAAGTGGGTGTCCATTTGAGCGTAGGCGGACAACGCCTGGGACAGAGGGCGCCGGCACCAATTCGCCTTCTGATGCTTCTTATTCTGGTTGACGCCGAAGTAGCTCTCCAGCAGATTAGCCAAACCACAGCGCCTATTTCCCAGAATTCGCGTGGCCCACATGGTGTCGAAAAGATTGTTCAGCATCCAGCCATATTGGCGCTTGATCAAGATCAAGTCGTACTCGGCCGCATGGAAGATCTTCTCCACCGCGCGATTGGAGACGATTTCGCCCAGGCCAGTCAGGTCAAAACCGGCCAGCGGATCGACGATGTAATCTTGACCGGGGATAGAGATCTGGATCAGGCAGACGCGCTCGCGGTATGCGTACAGACTATTGGCTTCCAGATCGATGGCTACTCTTGGCTCCCGCTGCAGTTGGGCCAGGCATTCAGCCCAGGCGGAGCGGTTCTTGATGAATGTGAACGGGGGCAACGTCACCTTATACCTTAATCCTTTTCCAAAGCGATCTTGAAGACATTGTACCAGCCAATGGCCTGTTCAGCCACGCCGGGCAGAATCGCTGCCAGAATTCTCGTTAGCGGCCGGCGGCGGTGATAGAATCGGAATCATGAAAACCAGATCTGTCGAGGTCCGGCCGGTTGGATGGCGTGATTTGCCGGCCGTCACTCGAATGACCTTCGACAACATGGTCGGCGTCGACCGCTACTTCACCAGGATGGTCCGTAACCCTCTTGGCCGTTTGTTCACCTATGGGATGCTGCCCCTGTATCTGCAATTTTCCGGGCAGGGGTATAAGGTGCTGGTCGACGGACATGCTGCGGGTTGCGCATTTCTTCATACGCGCCGTAGCAGCGGCTATATCTTCAACGTCAGCATTAATGCACCGTACCGGCGCCAGGGAGTTGGTCGAAGGCTGATGGTTTATCTAGAGCAGACGATCAAGAAGCGGGGCCGCGAGTGGGCGGTTCTGCAAGTGGACCAGGGCAACGAACCGGCCGAGAGATTGTACGAGCAACTCGGTTACCGGCCGTACCATCCGCATTTTTTGCGGCGCGAGATGGGCACGCCGTTCAGCCAGGCCATAACCGGCGGCGCGACTATCCAGCGTTTGCGACGCCGGCCGGGCTACCATATATTCAAACGCTACCTCAATCTCGAGCGGGGGCAGGGTGAGCCCTGGGCGTCATCGGTCATAGGCGAGTATGATTCCTGGCCTGGAAGTCAGGGTGCCTTCTGGCGATGTCTACTGTATGACCGGGAGATCGGCTGCGCCCAGGTGGTGGACCGGGACAGCCGGCTACTGATCAGGCTGGCCCTGGAGCCGGACTACTGGAGCCTCCTGTCCACTGGTGGATTGGTCAAGCAATTGATCGACGGCCTATCCAGGCAGCCGGCTTACGTCGACTTGTTCCTGGAAAGCAGTGGCCATCACCGGGCGGCGACACCCGTTTTGAAAGGGCTGGGATTTCGGGAGCGCAGCCGATCGCGACTACTCATGATCAAACCACTGTCAGACGACGACTCGGATCGGTCAACAGCAATTGATTAGCCGTAAACCCGATACCAGTCCCAAAAGGCGGCCACGCCCTGCTCAACCGATATCTTAGGATCGTAGCCTAGAAGAGTGGCCGCTTTGCTGATATCGGCGTAAGTGGCCTCGACATCGGCGGCCGGCTTTGGTCTGTCGATCAGGTTGGCCCGGTTTCCAGCCAGATCTTCAATCAGCCGCACAAAATCTTTGAGTAGCGTCGGTTCGCCCCGCCCGAGGTTGATTATTTCGTAGCCCAGCGGCCGGTCCAGGGCAGCCATGACGCCGTCGGTGATGTCCTCGACAAAGGTCCAGTCACGATACATCTGGCCGCCGTTGTAGATCGGGATCTGCGTGCCCTTGGTGGCGCTGTCGGCTACCAGGTAGGCCATCATGTCGGGCCGGCCGTTTGGGCCGTAGACGGTGAAGAAACGAATTACGGTGAAGTTGAGGTCATAGAGATAGTGATAGGTATAGCCCAGCATTTCAACCCCGCGCTTGGCCGCGGCATAGGGTTGAAGAGGCCGGTCGCAGGCATCCGTTTCCAGGAAAGGTATTTGCTTGGTGGCCCCGTAAACTGAAGACGTCGAGGCAAAGACGAAGTTCTGAATCTGGTTGAAGCGGGCGGCGTCCATCAAGTTCTGGCTGCCGTTGTAGTCAACCTCCACATACAGATCGGGGTACTTCACGGCCGGACGCACGCCGGCCAGGGCCGCCAAATGGGCCACGGCCTCAAATCGTTCCTCTTCAAACAATTCGAGCATCTGTTCTCGGTCACGGATGTCGGCTTCAATCATTTTGAAGTTGGCATAGGTGGCCAGGCGCTGCTCGTTAGCCCGTTTTTTGGCAGGGTCGTAATAGTCGTTGAAATTGTCCAGGCCGACTACCTGGTCGCCGCGTCGGGCCAATTTCTCGGCCAGATTGCTGCCGATAAAACCGGCTGCACCACTAACTAGAACTTTCATGACTTTTTCCTTTCATCATTCGGCAATTCGGATATCCTGCACCACAAGCTGTAAATCGCGCCGGTTGTTCCACTCGTTGACGTTAATGGTATAGGCCAGATCGACGCGATCGGGCAGCCGGCCGGCCCATTCGCCCTGACGGAAGGCGATGCAACCGTGTTTCACCCGGCCATCGCCCACCCAAAGCTGCAAGTGTGAGCTATCGCCTCCCACCGCGCGATGACTATATACCTGTGCATCAAGGCTGGCGAAGGTGGGCGCCGGATTGGCATAGCCCGTCGGTTCCAGTTTCTGTAGTACCTCATGAAGGGCCCAATCGACGTCGCCGATGGCCAGTTTGGCGTCGATGGGGATGGACGGCGCCAGTTGATCTAGTGGCAATTCCGCGGCCGCGATTTCGGTGATCGCCCGCTGGAATTGATCGAGATTTTCATTGCGAATTGTGAAGCCGGCCGCCTGGGCGTGCCCGCCGTGCCGTTCCAGCAGCGAGGCAACCTCGTCCAGCGCCTCGGTGATATGAAATTCAGGGATCGAGCGACACGATCCCCGGCTCTCGCCGTCGCCCCACTCGACGACGATGGCCGGACGGTAATACTTGTCGGCCAGCCGGCTGGCCACCAGGCCAACCACGCCAGACTTGAATCCTTCGTCAATGGCGAACAACAATGGTTGGCCGGGATCGATCATCGTTTCTGCCTGCTCACAGAGACGGGCGGTGAGCTGCTGTCGATCACGATTGAGTTCGTTCAGCTCGTCGGCAAATTGGCGGGCCATAATTTGATTGTTCACCGCCAGAAGCTTGGCCGCGTCATAAGCATGTGAAAGTCGGCCGGCAGCATTGATGCGCGGCGCCAGGGCGAAGGCGATAGATTCCGACGTAAGCGCCGTGTCCGACATGCCGGCCACCTCTGCCAGGGCGCGAACGCCTGGGCGGCGCCGGTCGTTGAGTGATTTCAGACCCTGGGAAACAAGTTGGCGATTCTCGCCCAACAAAGGCGCCAGGTCGGCCACCGTACCTAAGGCCACCAGGTCCAGTAGTTCTGCTTCCCGAAATGTCGCGCCCTCACCAAATTCACTCTTCAGCGCCTGGGCCAGCTTGAAAGCGATCCCGACGCCGGCCAGGAATCGCTCTGGGTAGGTGGAATCCGGGCGTTTGGGATTTATTGTGGCCACAGAGCGAGGCAGTTGGGACCCCAGACTGTGGTGATCGGTGACGATCATATCCAGGCCCAAACGGCCAGCTTCTTCAACCTCTTCTAGCGCCCGAATGCCACAGTCCACAGTGATAACCAGGTCGGCGCCCTTGGCCTGCAGGTCTTGCAAGGCCTCCATATTTAGGCCGTAGCCTTCGTCGACGCGATCGGGAATATAGGCGAAGGCTTTCTGGCGTGGGACGCCCAGCCCTCGCAAGGCCTCGACCAGGAGCACGCTGGAGGTCACCCCGTCAGCGTCGAAGTCGCCATAGACGACTATCGTCTCGCCGGCAGCAACGGCCTGTTTTATCCGGGCGACAGCCTGCTCCATGTCTGGCAAGAGGAATGGATCGGTCGGATACAAGTAGCGGCGGTCCAGGAAAGCATCGATCTCCTGCTTATCCTTAATGCCTCGGTTATAGAGCACCTGGACCAAGGCCCAGTGCCTGTGGGCCATTTCTTGCTTCAAATCAAAGGGGATAGGGGGGGCGAACTGCCAGCGCTTGGCCGGCAGACTTTCAGGACGACTCATGGTGTCGAATAGTAGCACGTCCTCCCCGATCGTTGCAACGCACCTGGCCATCTGCCGGGCAGAAGGCTGCACAATAGAGGGAGCTTTCGAAACGTTATGATGAGCGCCTCGCCAACCAGCGGAAGGGCCTGCTAGTGGCTTGTTATGGCCGGGTTTCGTAACTCGGGTCACCGACGGGCAAGGGGGCGGCCGGATACGAACCAAGCACCTTGAGGAATGATGCCTGCTTGAGGATGCCCATTAGAGCTTCGCGGATCTCTGTTTGGTCCTCGTGACCCTCAAAATCCACATAGAATAGGTAATGCCAGGGACGGTTGCGGCGGGGCCGTGACTCGATCTTGGTCAAGTTGATGTCCCTATCAGCCAGCGCCGCAAGTACCCTGTGCAACGCGCCGGGTTGGTGGCGGGTGGTAAAAATCACGGAGGTCTTGCTAGGATCCTTGCGCGGAGGATCGTCCAGGCCCAGGATGAAAAACCGGGTGTAATTGAGTTGCTCATCCTCGAAGTGACGGGCCAGGATCTCCAGGCCGTAGGTCTTGGCTGCCAGGGCGCTAGCAATGGCTGCCGTGCCTGGTTCAGGGCGGGCTGCCAGGTCGCGCGCAGCCCCGGCCGTATCATAGTGGGCCAACGCTTCGATGCCCTGACGGCGCAGCGTCTGCTGGCACTGGGCCAGCGCTTGCGGGTGGGATTTGACGCGCTTGATGTCGCGCAAGGTCAGCCCCGCCGGCGCGATGAGGCAATGTTCAATGCGCAAGACAACCTCACCCTGAATGCGCAAATCATGATCGGCCAATTGGTCGTAAGCGTCGCTAACCGTACCGGCCAGGGAGTTTTCTACCGGCAATATCCCTCTCTGTGATTTGCCGTGATGGATGGCATCGAAGACGCTGGCAAAATCAGGGCATGGCAGCGAGGAAGCGTGGGGCCCGAAATGGTTGTGAAGGGCTTGTTCCGAATAGGCGCCGGCCTCGCCCTGAAAGGCGACAATCAGCTCTTGCTTGGTGGACGAAGCCGAGCCCTTGGCAATCCGTCCCTGGTCATCGTCGACCGATGAATCTGAGCTCTCGTCGGTCCGATTTGATGCACTGGCCTGCTGGCCAAACGACGAAGACAAGCCGCTGCTTGACCAGCTAGACGTTGTACTCTTCTTGCTTGCCGTTGAAGTTGCGTTCCCGCTTGGTTGGATTAAGGGGGCACGTTTCTTGCGAGCTTCGTCGGCCGATTCCTCGCCGCGGGACAGGATCTCCTCCAGGTCTAGGTCGTCAAGTCTATTTTCCCTTTCACTATCAAACGCATCATTCATGGCTTTCTCCGAACATTGCCGTGGTAACTTTCGCGCAGCTTCAAGCCCTTTTTCTGGTCAGCCTGGAATTGGTATTTCGTTCACAACAGGTCGTCGGGAGCGACTTGCCTCGGCCGTTGATCGTACGATTGCTTTGGATTTGGCAAGGGGCCCAGCGAATTACTATCGCACCTTGCCATTATAGCGCTATACCTGGGCAGGATCGATAGGCCTTACTTCCCCTTTTTTGGCGACCCAAACTTACGGGTTCCTGCCGACCGCGTGGGTTTCATTAGTACAGGCTGTAACGCCCGCCAAAGCGGGCCATCCTGGCGGATGCCGCGCCGGTCCAATTCGCTGTTAGCCAGGATGATGCCGTTTTTGCAGCGGCTGGTGAGGCCGCGCACGATGCGACTCAATAATTGGTTGCGTATCTTAAAATCATCTTCCATAGTCCACAGGCGATCCGCCGGCCAACTTTGGGCCAGGACGAAGGCGTTGCTCAAGGGCTGGCGCGGAATGTCCCACCAGCCGGTCGCCGCTGCCTCCAACCATACCTGGACCTCGACCGGCCGCCCTCCCAGCAGGTAGCCGTAAATGGTCGAGATAAGAACACCGTCCAGGTCGGGTGGTTCGCCGAGTTCGGGCGGGTCGGCGGTGACCAGTCCGTCATAGATGCCGGCGATAAATGCCCGGCCGATCTCTGAAGGCGTTTTCAAGCCCATCGGTTCGGCCGCCGAGAGCAGTCGTCCCGCAGAGCGGACCAGCCAATCGCAAATGGCCGCGGCCGCCAGGTCTGGTTGCGGCCGGAAAAGGGGCCGGGCCAGTAAATCATTAAACAGGCGGTGTAAGAACACATCCAGTGGGTGGCGCTCGTCTCCTTCGTCGGCCAGCCAAGCGCTCAAAGCGTCTGCCCGCTCCAGCAAGTCAGGGCCAAGACGCTCGGCGACCGGCGGCGGCAGGGCGCTGCTGTCCCTGAGCTCGAGTCTGTCAACCTGGTAAATATGGTCAGTCAGCAATTTCGCGCGGACCGGGTCCATTCCGTCAATACTGAGATTGAAGGCTTCGGCCACGTCATAGGGCGCGGGATGGATGCCCCAACCTGGATGCCCGAGAGCCAACCAGGTAAGCCAGGCCCGCACGCGTGGTTCCTCGCGAGGGCTCGATCGCCGGCGTAGCAGATAATAGGGTAAACCGGCCGCACTCAAGGCATGGGTCAGAGTGAATCGGAGAGCGCCGTCGAGGTAAGGTGCGATGATGGCGATTTCGCTCGGCGGCAAACCCTGGCCAACCAGGTCGGCCAGCCTAGCGACCAGGTCGTGGACCATTTCGCGCCGATACCGGCCGATCACCGTGTCGATCACGGCCTCTTGTGCGCCAGCGGCCGGTTGTTGGCTGCTCATCAACTGGTTCTCGACCAGGTTGGAAATGGCCAACAGATGCTCCGGTGCGGTGTAGCTGGCATCGAATTCATACAGGCTCTCACACAAGTTGTAGAATCTGTTAGCTCCGGCCGGATCGGCAGCCAGGAAACGCTTGTACCCGCCGCCTGCATCGTAGGCGATGGCTGTCGTCACAGCCTCAATCATCAGGCTGGCGACGAAGTTTTGCCCGGCCGGCGTCTGTTCCTCAATATTGTCGACCATCAGATGCCGGAAACGCTCGCTGAAATAGCGCTGAAATTCGGAATGGCCGATCAGCTGTCTATCAAATACCTCGACCAAAAGAGAAAGATCGAGCAAGTTGTTAGTCAGGCATTCATCGCGGAAATGACGAGCGGCGCCGGCCGCTTCTTGCAGGTTGATTCGTTGTTCCTCGGCGCCTGCCCAACTGACGATTTGGCGAGTCGTCGCCTCTTCCAAGGTCAGGCCGTTTAGCGCGGCGCGATTCAGAGTATCCAAGAGCTGGCTTACGATCTGTTGCGGTCGCAGCCTCAGATTGGCGAAGGCGCCATCATCGAGCATGGGTGTGATCACCCGCCACATAAGCAATTGGGCCAGATCATAGCTGAGAAAGGTGGGCGGTAAGTAGGGACGTTCAAAACCGGCCGGCCGGGCGATCAACGGCCAGAACAGCGAGACCATTTGCCGAGCCAGCGTGTTATAGGTCGCGATGTTCAATTCGGCGTAGGGTCCGAGTCCTGAACGGTGCACCATGTCGAGGAATCCCTGGCCGTGTTCCTGTTCGGCAATGATGACCAGCACCGTATAGGCCGATTCGCCCGATTCGAGCAGCGTAAGCAGCCGATGCTGGAGGGCGGTTGTCTTTCCGCTGCCGGCCGGGCCTAGCAGCAGAGAGCTACCAACGCCTTCGGCGGCCGCTTGCTGGATAGGGGCTAGTTCCATGAAGACTGGCGCTGGCTCCGGCCTGCTCAATGCCGGCCGGCTAACTACCCGCTTCGATAACGTAACCGGACCGCGCCCAGTCGTATTTCGTCACCGTCAAGAAGCTGGTAACCATATTCAGGTACAGGTTGATCGTTGGCAAAGGTGCCGCCGGAACTGGCTTCGTCGTACAAGCGGTAGTCGCTGCCCTCAAGCATGAGGCTGGCGTGGATTCGGGAGACGGTGATATCGTTTTCGAAGACAATATCAGCCTGGCTTGGATTGCGGCCAATACGATGCTCGGTGGCTGTCAGGTCGAAGGTCGGCGGCGTTCGCGTGACCGAGTCCAGAACCTCTAGGTAGGGTGGACCCCGGCGAGCTGGTTCTAACTCCGATGCGCGATGGTCGGCTGGGGCTGGGCTTTCAGAGGCCGGCGGTCGGTAGCCGCGCCTTGACCGAGTCGATGATCGCCGTCGGCGCACTAGAAAGACGACCAAGCCAGCCAGAGCAATAACAAGCAGCAGCAGAAAGCAGCCCACGGCGAAGCGGGCGACGGTCTGGGCCAACTGGCTTCGTGACTCAAGCGCCTCGGGTACCTGTGTCTCGCCTTCGGTCACGTTGAGGGTGATAGCCGGGCTGGTGGCTTGCTGGCCAAGCTCGTCTTCGACAGCCACCTGGACCGTGTTGGGTCCGAAGCTGAAGTTGGAGATCTCGGCCCGAAACTGGTCAATATCACGAATGTCGATTTCCTGGGCCAAGGCCCCGTTTACCAGCAGCTGCGCGCTGACTATCTCGCGTTCAACCTCATCCAGCCAGGAAAGCGACGTCGAAAAGGATAGCGCTACCGGTTCTTCCAGGTCTTCTAGCGTTAGCTCCCGGCTCTCGGCCGGTAGATTTATGATCACACTGGGCGCAGTGTCCGGGACAGTTACACTGGTTGAATCTTGTACCTCCGGATCGTCGCGCAGGCTGAGGACGACATCAAACGTTCCACCCGACAGAGTATCCGGCCGGTACTGGATCGTCGAATGCGTCCGAAAACTGGCGATCCTTTCCCAAATCGCTGCCAGGCCCTCGGACTGATCGAGCTGGCTATAGAGTCCGCCGGTCGCCTGTGCCAACTCGCTCAGATAATCCTGGCCGGCCTGCTGACTGAATGGCTGCAAATTCTGATTCTCGACCCAGATCGTATGAACGGGGATGCCCAAAGCGCCGGCTCGGATGGCGATATCCGTAGTCTCGTATCGTTGGCTAACCACGTCTGTTCCATCGGTGATCAACACGACTGATGTGGCCATGTCGGCTTCCGGCTTGAGCGAATCCGCTTCGTCAAGCAAAATGCCGAGGCTATCCAACAAGGCGGTTGGCCCTGACTGGCTCTCCAGCGGTTCGGCGAAGAAGTTCCGGATGGCATTGTAGAAATTAGCCGGCGCCAGCAGTTGGGTCGCCTGATCTTCGCCCACCTGGTAGATTGTTACGTAATCTGATGGTTCTTGCAGTTCAGGTGGGCTGGCGTATTGCTCTACTGCTTGCTGAATTGCCTCTAGCTTCGGTTCAACCCCCGGGGGGATATCGATGACGAAAATGGTGAAGGTGCCCGCTTCATAGCCGGCTACCGCTTCGACGTCGCTGACTTGCCGGCCGTCGTGAGTCACGATCACGTTGTTCTGGGTGAGGTTTACGGGTGCGCCTTGGCCGTCCACCGCGTAGGCATGCAGGATGATCGTCGGCGCGCTGCTGGCGTCCGCGCTCGAAATAACCAGCCGGCCGATGGGCCGATCACCTTCTGGCTGGGTTCCCTCCTGGGCCGTCAACGGCGTTGATTTGGCTGGCCAAAGAAACCAGGCCGCTAAGATAACAAAACCGAACAGCAATTTGCCCGATCGCCAGATTCTCTTGCTCATGGCCGCTAACCCTTTGCTGTGGCTCGCCTGAGCGCCGCCGGGCTCCCATCGGTGGCTGCAACGTGGCAAGACCACACACTATATGCTGACACTTACGCCTATCCTTATGTAAAGAATACAACTTGAGGTAAGCTTAGTCAAGAAAAGTGTTGTTTGCAAGACATTGGGCTTAAAACTATACTGCGGCAAGCGTGAACCATGTCGTGTTGACCGGAACTTTAGCCGAATGTCAAATACTGTCCGGAGTAAGCTTGTCAGTGTGAGAACGGTTGTCTCGGAGATGGCTGAAGTGCTTTCGCGGAAGGTGTGAGAAATGCGAATATGGTGGGGCGCGGCGATCATCTTGGCCATTCTACTGGTTGTGTCAACGTCTGGATTTGCGACCGGGCAACAGGACAGCCCGCACTTGCAGATCAGCGGCATAGATGTGACAGGTTTTCCCACTATCATTTTCCGCCTTGAAGCACTGGACAACGATAACAACAGCATCAGCGACGTGGCGGATTTGGCGATCTTTGAGGACGGGCAGCCGATATTGCACTTCGAAACCCGACCACTCGACACCGGCGTCGATCTATTCTTTGTCATTGACGCTAACTCCACCATTGAGGATCGTGATGAAGGGGAGGGCTTGAGCCGGCGCGAAAAAGTCAGAGATAGCATTATTCGTTACGCCAATCGTTTTATGGATCCGACACAGATGGATCGGGTCACGGTCATTGTGCCAGAGGGAACTGGGGGGCGATTTCTCGACCGGCCGAGCATGGGTTTCCCGAATGAAGTGATCAATGCGGTGAATTTCTATCAGCCGGATGAGCTCGATGACATACCTTTGGATCGCCTGCTGCTCATAGCCCTGGATGAGGCGGCTCGCAACGCTCAAGAAGGGCGATACCAGGCCATCGTATTATTCTCCGACGCGGCCGATCTATCTGAACGGGTAGATACGGAAGGTTTTTTGGCCCTCGCCCAGGAACAGGACGTGGCCGTGCACCCGGTGATACTGGGCAGCCGGGCCGATACGCATGAGGTGGAGCAGGCGGCCATGCTGGCTGAGCCGACCGGAGGAAGTTACGTACACATGCCCGATCCGGCCGACGCCGACGAACTTTACGATCGCTTGCAGCAGCGCGGTGTGCTAACGGAAGTTAGCTATCGATCTGTGCTGGACAACAGTGGTCAGCACTTGATTACCGCCGAATTAGCCGGTGCGCAGGGTGAAGCCAGCCTTGAGGTCCTGGTTGAACCGCCGTTGGTTCAGATGGCCGTTGACAACAGCCAGCCGATAGTGCGCGTAGCCGGCGATATTGAGACGCCCCTCGAATTGATAGAACCGACTAATCAGCCATTGGTAGCCCAGGTGGAATGGCCCGACGGTTACCCGCGCGATCTGATTTCAGCGGCATTGCTTGTGGATGGTAGGGAACAACCCCTGGCCGGCTCCGTACTTGGCGCCGATGGCATCTTGACCTTCGATTGGGATATCAGCATGCTGGCCGCAGATACCTATGACTTAAGGGTTCAAGTAGTGGATGAGCTGGGTCTGGTAGGCGCTACAGCGCCACTGCCCCTGACAATTGAGATCCAGCGGCCGGTCGTCGCCCCGACCGACGCGCCCACGGCCGTTCCAACGCCCACACCGGCGCCGACCAGCGCTCCAGTATCAGAAGAACGCCAGCTACCGGATAACCTGGTTCTGATCGCGGCCGGCGCTGTGCTGGTTATCGCCGCTCTGGTGGTCGTGGCGGTTGCGGTCTTGCTCTCACGTAGGCGGCGGCCAGATCCAGACGCAACGACGGCGGTCCCTGCACCACCCGTTCAGGCGCCGCTCGCGATGGCTCCCCAGCCGGGTGGGCAGTTCGAACCCGAATTTACTCAAGTCCTGGCGCCCGAATTTGCGGCCGATAGCGATGCCGGTGCTTTCTTGGAGGTTGTCGAGAACGCGCCCGAACATCTTGGATTCATTCCCATCGGCGGTAGCAATATCACGTTGGGCCGCGATCCAAGGCGAGTAGCAGTGCCGTTCAGCGACAGAAGCGTCTCGCGGCTGCACGCTCGGATTCTGGAGAGTCATGGCGCCTACCGGATTTACGACGAAGGCAGCGCCAGTGGCACATACGTGAACTATGAGCGGGTCAGTTTGGCGCCCCGGACGCTAGAGGACAAGGACCAGATTCACCTCGGCCGGGTGCACCTGCGCTTTCACCTGGCGTCGTCTTTGCCACCAGCCGCATCCGGCCCGGGCGCGGATAGTGACGACGAAGCCACAGACACCCAAATCTATGACGTTTAGGGTTGGCGGAAACGCAGGCGTACGGCGCCAAGACGGACTTCGTCGCCGTCTACTAGCTGCAGGCCGTACTCGGGCACGCTTTGCTCGTTGACCCACGTCCCACTAGTGCTCTTTTCATCAAAGATGCGATAATCGCCGCCTTCTTGTACGATGGTAGCGTGAATCCTGGAGACGGTAGGATCGCTGCCAAATACGACTTCGGCCTGGGACGCCGAACGGCCGAAATGGAGTTCTACCGATTCCAGGTTAATGCGAGTCGGCATCTGGCTGATCGCTTCCAGCACTTCCAGGAATGCCACTGGGCGCGCACCTTCCTTCTGGTTGCGCCCTGTTCCCTTGACATCCGACGAATAACGACTTGCCCGGCGTCTCATTTGGTCCCCTCGCCTCATTTTACTCTGGGCGCGGGATACATCCTGAAAATAGGGACGTAAGAATGGGATGCGTCTCATGAAAGACACCAGGCCAAGGCGTTGCATCAGCGGCGACTTGCGGGCGAGGATCGTGAGGCCGATCAGGAGGACAATAGCGACGATGAGGAGAAAACACCCGCCGACGGCCAAGGCCAGGCCGCTTACCCGGGCCCATATGCGTTCCAACGTGCCACTGGGCTCAATCGCTTCAGGGATGACGGTCGTCTCTCCCTGGACAATGGTAAATACGACTTCAGGGCTGATTGCCCGGCTGCCTTGATCGTCGACAACGGCGATCTGCACTTGATTCGGCCCGTAGCTGAAGTTGTTTATCTGGGCCTCGAACTGGTTCAGGTTGCCGGCGTCGATGTCCTGGACGATGATGCCGTTCACTAGCAACTGGGCTTTTTGAATTTCCCGGTCGACGCCGTCCAGCCAACTGACAGCCGTAGCCATCGAGAGCGTCACAGGTTGATCGAGATTGACAAGGGTGAGCTGCCGGCTCTCCGGGGGTACGTCGAGAAGGATGCTAGGCGCGCCAGGCGGAACAGTGACCGTGGCGCTCGTCACGATCGCCGGATTGTCAGCCAGGCTTACCTCAACCGCGTAATCGCCGCCGGCAAGGTCGTCCAGCGTGTACTGAATGGTCGATTGGTTCCGAAATTGGGCGATTTGATCCCATAACGGGCGCAAGTCGTCGGCCACGCCGAGAACGCTCGACAGGCCGAAAGTCCCGGCCGCAATCTGGCTCATATAGTCGCGTCCTTCCTGGCGTTGGTCTCCTTGCAAGTTCTGATTCTCAAGGTGTACAGTGTGGATTGGAATGCCGAGCTCGGCCGCCCGCCTGGGCACATCGGCCGCCTCGAACTGGCTGCTGACCACATCCGTACCGTCACTGATGACGACCAGGTGGGCGACCATGTCAGGACGCGGTTTCAGATTATCGACATTGTTCAACAGGCCCATCAGGCTGTCGACGAGGGCCGTGGCTCCACTTTGCGGCGTTAGAGGTGTGGCGAAGGCATTCCGGACCGTATTGTGGAATTCGGTCGGCTCAATGAGCTGAGCGGCGGCCAACTCGCCCACTAGATAAATGGCCACCGCGTCGACCTGCTCGCGCATCGTCGGCTCGGCGGCATACTGTTGGATCGCTTCCTGTATGGCCGGTATATTGGCGGCAACGCCATCCGGAACATCAAGCACGAAGAGTACGAAGGTGCCGCCCTCGTACGGACTTCCGACGCTGACGCCGCCGACGGTCGCACCGTCGTGATTCACTATCAATGAGTCCGGATTTACCTCAACAGGATGACCCTGGCTATCAATTGCCAATAGATGGAGTTGGATGACCGGGGCGCTGCTGGCATCAGTTCCGGTTATGACGATCTGGCTCGGCGTACTCTGGGCCAGGATAGGGGCGCCCTTTAGAATGATCAACAGACCGGCGAGTAACACCAGGACTTTCGTCAGCCGAAATGAGCCACTCCGCATAGTCCTTACCTACTATTTACCAATCGACGAGCGATCTTCATGCTATAATCATCACTAATCGTCGACTCAATCGTTTTGGTATCATAACAAGCGTCGTTTAACGAGCTTCAGTATAACTTTCGGCCGGAGGAAGCAGGCGTGTCAGTAAGCCTGCCCCAGTACTTGTTCGCTCGTGGCCCGAGACCATTTTCTTCCACCTGTCCTGTTTCGCCATTAACGATCTGAGCCGGCAAATGAGCTAACGATCTGGATGATGGCAAACATACAGCCAGCGCCCAACGATGTCAAGCGGAGAGCCGGTCCCGCAAATGGGCCTTTAGTCCACCCTATCAGAAAAAACGCCATAGGGACGCACTGGGCTGTCAACCGATGGCAAGCAGGTCGTGCTCTGTCCTTGTGTGCTGGGCGCCGTCACGATCATGATTGAGATCTGGATCGAGCAATCAGGTCGTGAACTTTTACGCCAGATCCTGGCCGATGGCCAGTATGTGCTGGGTAGGGACCGAGACAATGAGATAACGGTCAAGAATCCCAATATCTCGCGCCGGCACCTGGGTCTGGATATCACGGGCGACAAAGTGACCGTTCGCGATCTTGGTAGTACCAACGGCACGCGATTGGATGGTCGCATGCTGTCACCGAATAGAGCCGAGAGTTGGTCGCTCCATCGACAAATAGAGATCGGCGATCTGATCCTGTCTTACCGGCCGGCTGCGCCATACGATAGGTCGGACGGCGAAATCGACCTCGCGCCGGAACGTGAAACTGCCGCCTCGTCTTTGGGGCGATCCGACAATCTGGATTTCGCCGTCGTAGGCGCCGCGGCCCAGCCACCGCTGGTAGTCCTGGGCCGGCAGCCCATCTTTGTCGGTTCTGCTCCTGGCTGTGCCATGCGATTGACGGCCATGAATGTAGCGCCGCATCACTGCACTATTGTCGTGAGCGACGACGTGGTCGAGGTGACGAACCTTTCACAAAGTCACCCGGTCCAGCTGGCAGGTCAGGCGCTGGCCCTGGGGCAGCCAGCCCAGTGGCCGGTTAATACGCCGTTGACGGTTGGCGATGCGACCGTGAATCTAACGCAACAGGCGGCCGATAGCCAAACCCTGGAATACGCGAGTCCGACCCGAGGATTGCGTGAGAATCGACTGGCGTGGCGTAAGCCACTGTGGTTGGTACCGGTGGCCGGGATACTTCTCTTGTGCCTGGCGTTAACGGCATTGTTCGTCATTCGGGGCGTCCGTTGCGAGACGCTCAGCGCTCGCTGCATTTTCTCATTTTCAGGCAGCGGAGCAGATGGCGGCCCACTGCCATTGACCGAGGGAAGGGCGACGCCGACGCTAGCCCCGTTTTCGACCCGTCAGGCCACGCCCACGGCCGTGGCAACAGTGGAACTAAATCTCACAGACTCGCCGCCGTCAAGCGCGCCGGTTGACTGTGTTTCGGAAAGCCAACGAAACAGCGGCTGGTTGGAATTACCGTTTCCCTACCAGGGAACTGCGCCTGATTTCGGCGGCAGCGCCGAGACTTTCCGGCGAATCTCGCAGCGCAGTCGCTTTGGCGGGCGGATCAACTCATTTTTCGATCACGAATTCCCGGTTTACCCGCCGGCTTTCGGCGGACGAGAGCCTGATGATCTGGATGAGACGCTGGTCATCTTTAACGGCGTGCGCAGCGACGA
Organism: Promineifilaceae bacterium (SeqCode); assembly: GCA_041570195.1. Lineage (GTDB taxonomy): Bacteria > Chloroflexota > Anaerolineae > Promineifilales > Promineifilaceae > UBA11865. Next base: position 44,154 of record JBFFWQ010000033.1, read on the forward strand.
CGCCTACGCTCAGGACACCGACACCGCCGACTGGTATAGTGGCCATTCCGGCATCGACTTTGCGCCGGCCGATCCGCGCCAGCCGACCACGCCCATTTTGGCCCCAGCCGCCGGTCGCCTCTTGTTGGCTCGAGTGGACAAGGACGACAATCACATGGTCTGGCTGGAACACGATCCAGACGGCGACGGTCGCTATCAGTATGCGACGCTCTACTTCCATTTGCATCCGGACGAACATTTTTCGGCGATGCAGGCCATGGAAGAAAGCACGCCCATCGCCGCCGGTCAGCGTATTGGCACCATGGGTACTACCGGTCGCAGCAGCGGTGTCCACTTACACTTTGAGGTTCGTAAAGACGTTAACCGCGACGGGCGATTCTCGATTTTCGAGCGCGTTGATCCCTATGGTTGGTTTCCCGGGCAGGAACTGGTAGAAGATCCCTGGTCCGCTCTGGTGAGCTGGATCGATAGCAAGGGGGACGAATACGAACATCAAGGCATCGAGAGTGAGTATCTTTGGGTGCACCCATTGGTGGAGGTCGTGGACGTCACCGGTGGATGCCAACAGGTTAGCAATGTGAAGGTCGATCTTTACAATGTTCTGGGTTGGGCTGTCGTCGATCCGGGTTTCACCTATATCGCGCGCAACGATGCCGGTGAAATCCTGGAATCAGGCGAGCCTCACCGGCGGACAATCACGATGCTACCCGAAGACCTGGACGGCGTGGATCCGGCGACGACGAGCCTCGAGTGGCTGGATCCCAATCTGGATACCTGGTTCACTCACGCCAAAGGCGAGCCAACGCCCAATACCACCGGCGGTTATAACTTCAGCGCCATCGTCGAAAAAACCGGTCGCTATGTGTTGGTAGCCAAGGAAGTGGTCGATCGCGTTCCGCCGACGACGGCCATCAGCCTGGACGGCGATCAAATCGACGATTCAAACACCTATGACAAGTCGGTACTTATCACGTTGAAACCAATCGATCGCGGCCTGATTCAGTCGCCGATCAAGGAGACTTTATATAGCCTTGATTGTGGACAGACCTGGAACGTTTACGATGAACCGTTCCAGGTCACGCTGAACACGCCGCATATGTGCGGTGAAACAGCGGCTGATTCGCAGACAATTGAGCTGGACGAACATGACTTTTTACTCCTTGCGATGAGCGAGGATTCAGAGAACAATATAGAACAGCCCCCGGCTCAGATACGTTTCAGGATTGAATAGTACAGGACCGTAGCATGCGCCCGACAATCGAGATCACCCATCCCGACGGCAAAAAAGAGACGGTACAGCTAACGAATGAGCGCACGGTGGTCGGTCGCGGGACCAATGTCGATATTCGCGTCAATGATAAGCGCATTTCGCGCGAGCATTGTGCCCTGGAACTCAAGGGCGACAAAGTTTACGTGGTGGACCTTGGTGGCAGTAACGGCACCTGGATTGGCCGGACCAAGATTCTGGCCAATGTGCGCGAACCGTTCCCCTTAGAAGAAACAGTGCATGTCGGCCCGGCCCAACTCAGGCATGTGCAGGGCGTGCCGCAGTTCGATCCTTCCAGTGACCTTGAGTCTCAGGCTTTTGTCCCGGTTGTTCCTCAGAGGCCACAGCAGCCGCCGGCCGGCGGTGCGGGCGCTCCACCACCTGCTCGGGCACGGGTGGCCGGCCGGTCGGAGGCGACCCTGGAACCCCGTGAGCGGCGCCTATCAATGAACGCCGGCGATCGGGCCGGATTGCAGCTCAGGGCAACGAACCAAAGCAAGATAGTAGACCACTATACGCTTTCAGTGGCCGGCCTACCATCCTCGTGGGTCACTGTGCCGCGCGCCGGGCTCGAGCTGCTGCCCCGGCAGAGCGGGACATTAGGTATGGACGTGCATCCTCCGCGCCATTCTCGCACCTCGGCCGGTCGGCATCTAGTCAGCGTTGCCCTGATGAACCGCCAGGGCCAGGTTGTGGCTCAGGCCCAGGTGGAGCTAGAGATCTTGCCATTTGAGAACCTGGTGCTCGACGTCCGGCCGAACCCCTATCAAAGTCGCTCGGGCGGCCCGCTGACACTGACTGTTGAGAATATGGGCAACGCCGAAGCAGAGTACCGGGTTGATGTCATCGAGCCCAGTGATTCGCTGGATATCGTCGTGGAGCCGCAGGTGGCAACGGTTGCGCCTCAACAGAGCCGGCAGAGCGAAATCATGATCCGGCCGCGCAAGCGGAACTGGATTGGCGATGCCAGGCGCATGAACTTGACTGTCACGGTAACCGGCAACCAACAATCTTCGACCGTCACGCCGGCTTATGCCCAATTGAGCACCATCCCACGCTGGTTGCCGATCCTTATGTTACTGGCTTGCTGCGTCATCATTCCCCTATTCGCCTTCCTGGCCTGGCCTGAGGTAGAGCCAGCCCTATTCCCTACCGAGACGCCGGTGCCGACAAGTACGCCGGCGAATACACCTACGGCAACGCCGGACATTGGCGCCACACAGACGGCGACAAGGGCCATCTGGATGGAGCAAGATGACGATGGTGATGGCCTGTTGAACGCTGAAGAACTCGAAAACGACACGCTGCCCAATGCCAAGGATACTGACGGCGACGACCTTACTGACTTTGACGAATTGAAGAAGCACGGCACCGATCCGACAAATCAGGATACTGACGGTGATACTGTGACTGATGGCCAGGAGGTTAATGGCGGTCGCTGCCAGAGCCCGATCAGCCCCGACACAGATCTGGACGGGATGCGAGATGATATCGATCCCGATTCGTGCACCGGCATCACTCCGACGCCCTCGCCGGTGCCCGATTTTGCCCTTGGGGGGCAGGTCAACAACTCGGACGAGAATCTGGACGTGATGGAAGAGGCGCGGATGTCGTGGGTGAAAGTACAACTACGTTATGGCTTAGGGGCCGACGCAAGCTCCACCGTTCAGGATGCGGCAAAGTACAAGGAAAAGGGATTCAAGGTTCTGCTAAGCGTAGTCGGCAATAGAGAGGAGTTGCAGCGCGGTGGTTACAACCAGGCGTTCGCCGATTTTCTAGGCGAGATCGCGCCGGTGGCCGATGGCATTGAAGTTTGGAACGAGCCCAACATTCAAAATGAATGGCCGGTCGGCGAAATCGATCCGGCTGATTACACGGAGCTTTTGCGAGCGTCCTATGACGCGATTAAGTCCACGAACCCGCGCACGATAGTCATAAGCGCCGCGCCAGCGCCGACCGGCGTCAACAACGAGACGGTCATGTCCGACGACCGTTTCATTCAAGGCATGGTCGCCGCTGGAGCCGCCAACTACATGGATTGTGTCGGCATTCATTACAATGCGGGGGCCACGCCGCCCAGCGCCACGAGCGGTCACCCGAGCGACAGCACAGGCCATTATTCTTATTACTATTTGCCGATGGTCGATTTATACTTTGACACTTTTAACGCAACGGGCGCCAACGTGCCTCTATGTTTCACGGAAGTTGGTTATTTGTCGGCTGATGGTTTCGATCAGACATTGGCCCAGATCGGGGCCAACAACTTCATCTGGGCGGAAGGGACATCGGTGCGTGACCAGGCGGAGTGGTTGGAGGAGGCGTTGTTGCGCGCTTGCCGGAGCGGTAAGGTAAAGATGTTTATCGTCTGGAACGTGGACTTTGAGAATTATGGTGAAGATCCCCAGGCGGGTTATGCTATCCTGCGGCCGAACGAAAAATGTCCCTCGTGCGAAACACTGAGTCGAGCCGTGGGCATCCTGCGCAATGAAGGCTGCATGCGCTAGTTACGATTAAGCGAATCTTTGTGAAATGCCGAGTAGAAGACTCTCTCTAGCCATTATGCTTCTTCTGTTGGCCAGCCTGGCTTGCGGTTTTCTTAGCTCCGAGCCGTCGCCAACTGCGACGCCAACGGTGGTAGCGACGCCAACGCTGGCGCCGACGGCGACAACAGCTCCGGCTGCGACGCTGCTAGGGGAAGCTTCTGTGGTCACCGAAGAAACCGCCGGCGCTGGCCCAGTCGAGCCTGCGGCGACGGAGGAGCCGGCCGGCCCGGCGTCGACGGCCGAACCTGAGCTCGAAGGTGGAGAAGGGGGCGAACAGCCGGGCGGCGATCCGGAACAGGTGGCTGTCGCTTGCCCGGCCGCCGGCCAGAATCTTCTACTCAATCCTAGCTTCGAGGGTGATTACAAGCCGTTTGGCGCCTTCGCCGAGCTGAACCATGCGCCAAACTGGTTTCCCTGGTGGCAGGATGGCGAGAATAACTTGCGTCCAGAATTCAAGCCGGCTGAGGCGTCCATCGCTCCGAACCGGGTTCACGGCGGCGCCAAGGCACAACAATACTTCAAAAGCTTTGGTCAGTTCAAATCAGGCTTGTACCAGTCGGTGCTAAATGTGCCCTCTGGAAGTCGCCTTCAATTCAGCATTTATGGCCAGGCCTGGTCATGCGAGCAAAATAACATGTGCCCGGGCAGCACATCTGTCAACCCGGCCAATATGCTCATGCGGGTGGGTATCGATCCGACGGGCGATACGAACTGGTCGGCCGATACTGTCCAGTGGTCGGCATACTTCAACCCCCTGGACCAATGGCAGATCGCCTGCGTAGAGGCGATCGCCGAATCTGAAATCGTGACGGTCTACGTCTGGGCTTCCCCTGATGGCCCTCGCCAAAACCAGGACGTTTATTGGGATGACGGTAGCCTGGTCGTTCTGCCGTAGCCTGTTAAGGACTCTTTTGAAGTTGCATTACGCTTGCTTGGCACATGGCTAGTCAATATACTGTCCGAACACTGGAGGATCCTCGCAAAGTCGTATGAATGCACCAATTCGTTTTCATCGAATCTTGCTGATCATTTCATCTGTGGTTGCCTCGTTGCTGTTTGCTAGCCTTGAACCTGCCTTGGCTCAAGCAGAGCCACGCCTGGAGATAACGGCTGTGGACACCAGCGAATTCCCGAATGTCCGGGTGGTCGTGATGGCTACTGACGGCGATGGTCAGCGCCGGCTTGATGTTGAGGGGCTCTTGCTAAGCGAGAACGATGCGTCGGTCGAAAGGTATGAAGTGGCCGAGTTGCTTGTTGGGATCGAGCTGTTCATCGTAATCGACGCCAACTCGGACATCGAATCCCATGACGATGCCGGCGGCCCGAGCCGGCGCGAGAAGGTCCGCGACAGCATCATCCAGTTCGCCGAAGATCAGATGGACGGCGGGCAGATGGATCGAGTCACGATTATCGTCCCCGAAGGTGAGGCAGCGGCGGTACTGCTCGACAGCGCCATTTTCCCCAATGAAGTGATCAACGAAATAAATTTCTACGACGCCGACGCGGCGGCAAACTCGCCGGTTGGCGAGATGCTGGCGCTAGCTATTGAGCATGCGGCAGAAACCAGGCAGGAAGGACGCTTCCAGGCAGTGCTTCTTTATAGCGACGCCGGGCGGCTGGATCGCCAGCTTGACTACACGGCTTTGACCGAGCAGGCACAGGCGGTAGATGTCCCGATCTTTGCCGCCATCCTGGGATCGCTAGCTGACAATGCAGAAATCGCCAACGTAACTGCGCTAACCGAGCCAACCGGAGGAGATTGGGTGCATATGCCTCAGCCAGAGGAACTGGCGTCGCTGGTTGAGACTATCACCGGCAACCGTCCCCAGTTCGAGTTGTCTTATCGTTCAGCCCTGGCGAGCTCGGGACCCCGAACCATTGTGGCCGAACTAGATGGCGTACTGACGCAGGCCGAGGCAGTCTTGGACATCGCTCCCCCGGCGGCTGAGATCGTGGTCGACAACTCGCGGCCAATTCGGCGCGTGGCGCCAGAACCAGGCGCTCCGTTGATCGAGGCTGAGCCGTCAAGTCAGCCGATCGCCGCCCGGGTCAGCTGGCCCGATGGCTACCCGCGGGAAGTGGTAGAGGCGGTTTTGCTGGTCAACGGAACGCCGCAGCTCTCAGAGGCGGCGCCGGCCGTGGACGATGGCGGTTTGCTGGCCTTGGAATGGGACATTAGCGATCTGGACGAAGGCTCATATGACTTAGTGGTCCAGGTAGCGGACGAATTGGGCTTGGAGGGGCAAAGCGCGCCATTGCCCATGACGGTGATCGTCGAGGGCCTGGCGCCTGAGGAACTGCCGGCCGAGATAACGTCAACGGCTGTGCCCGCAGGCGAGGACGAATCGACTTCCGTAGGGCTAGAGGAAAACATTAGCCTGATCGCGATTGGGGTGGCGATCCTGGCCTTGGTGGTTGCGGTGGTGGTGCTGATAGTTGCCGTCGTTCTATTGCGGCGGCGCAAAAGCGCCCCTTTGGTTGCAGCCACGTCCCCACCGGCCGAATCGGCGGCACCCGTGGATCACCAGGCGACGCAAGTTATCATGCCCGCTTTTGTCGCTCAGCAGGCGGCGACAGCTTACTTGGAACCGTTAGAAAACGCGCCGGATCACCAGGGAAGCATATCCATTGGCGAAGAATCCATGACCATCGGTCGCGATCCCAAGCTGGCCCAAATCGTTTTTGCCGACAAGAGCGTTTCGCGCTTGCATGCCCGAATCATGCAAAGCGGCAGCACATTCCGCCTGTATGACGAAGGGAGTGCCAGCGGCACGTATATTAACTTCGACCAGGTCGGCCTGACGCCACAGGTTCTTAACGACAATGACGATATTCACATTGGCCGGGTTCACCTGCGCTTCCATATGTCGGCTGTTGAAGACGACGCGGACTCGACCCAGATCATGCCGGCGCCCCAGTCTCCGGGAGCGGCACAATCGTCCGAGGGCGACGACGGTATGAGTACCCAGCCCTATATACCGCAGCAACCTGGCCAATACCAGCCACCGCCGGCGGCCGCGGACGACGATGAAGATGATATCTCGACCCAGCCATATATGCCGCACCAACCAAAGCGATAGCCTGACCAATTGGTCTGGAACGCTCAGGAAAATGCCGCTACAAGAAGATCATGTTTCAACGTAGAATTAGTACCAACAGTGGTTGTCACGGTGGGCGATGGAACGTGCTCAGATAGGACCTGAACTTAAAGTAGGATACGCCTCTCACGAGGGCATGAGCGGCAAACACAACGAAGATTACTTCGGCATGTTCGCTTGGAAGCTGGACGACCAACGCAATTTCTACCTGGGCGTAG
>JBFFWQ010000034.1:0-49767 GCA_041570195.1 Promineifilaceae bacterium (SeqCode)
GGACTTCGTGGTCCAGCCCCGCCGGGTCAGTTCCTCGGCCGCCTCGTAGCCGCCCTGGGCCATCTCAGTGGCGATGAGGCTATCCAGGGCCTCCATGGCCTGCCGGCGCATGTCAGTCCGACGGGCATGGACCCACTCCTCGAAGGGGGCGCTGTCGGGCAGGTAGAAGTCGCTCAGGAAGTCGCCCCGGTACAGCGCCACGGCATCCGGCCAGCCTGCCTCAGGGCCTCTTAGGCCTCTCTCGAAGGCAGCCACGTCCAGGTCGTAAGCTGCCTCGGGGTTAACCTGAACCATCTGCCGATCTGACAGCAAGAAAGGGATGGGTTGGTCGCCGTTTTTGGCATTCACCTCAGGAATGGTCTGGCGCAGATGGTAAAGGGCCTGGCGCAGGCTGTTCTGGGCCGACTCCCGGGTCACATCTGGCCAGAGCAAGGCCATCAGGCTCTCCCGGCGGTGGGCTTCGGGCTGGTTGACCAGGTAGATGAGCAAGGCCTGGACGGCCCTGGTGCGAAAGTGGCTCAGCGGCTGCTCGCCATAGCTGGCAACGAACGGTCCCAATAGCTGCACTGCAAGCCTTGTCATGGAATCCTCCTCCGAGCCAGGCGCGCTGCTAATAACGCACCCCAAAGCTCTGGCAATCAGAGCACGAGACCTGACGGCATTCTAGCATATCGGGCTTGGCCATGTCTAGGATCTCCGTCGTCGTCGACCGGGCGACATATTCTCCAGGCGACGGTTCAGATCACGATGCTGCGCGACGAAGTGCGGGAAACCGAAATCGTGTCATCCGCCGATAAACCGTTGCTGACCTCCCAAAAACAAGTCTCCATTATCGCCCATGGCATGGGCACCCTGGTGGATTTCTATGGTGAAGCAAGACCCCTTTATTGACGTCAATTCGATCCTGTCCTATATAATGTGCCTATGCCTGAACCCCTGCTGCGCACGAAGCTGTATATCCCACCGCTGCGGCCGAACCTTATCCCCCGGCCGCGCCTGATCGACCGACTCAACCAGGGGCTGCAACTCAGCCACAAGCTCGCCCTCATCTCTGCCCCGGCCGGCTTCGGCAAAACTACGCTGGTCACAGAATGGCTATTTGCGTTAACTGAACAAGATCCAATCACCCCAGCACCCGCCCGCCCACTCACCCGTTCACAAACAGCCTGGCTATCGCTCGACGAAGCGGACAACGATCTCACCCGCTTCCTGACCTACCTCATCGCCGCATTGCAGACACTTGCCCTGAGCCAAGCCGAAGGGGTTGCCGCGAATATTGGAGAAGGAGCGCTGGGCATACTTCAGTCATCCCAGCCGCCACCCGTCGAACCCCTCCTGACCTCCCTGATCAACGACATTTCGGCCGTCCCCGACACAATCATCCTCGTCCTGGACGACTACCACCTCATCGACCCGTCTCCCGTGGATGCGCCAACAATCGACAGTGCGCTCGCCTTCCTGATCGAGAATTCCCCGCCACAGATGCACCTGGTCATCGCCACCCGTGAGGATCCGCTTCTGCCATTATCGCGCCTGCGCGCCCGCGGCCAATTGACTGAGATACGCGCCGCCGACTTGCGCTTTACATACTCCGAAGCGACCGAATTTCTTAACCAGTTAATGGGACTGAACCTTTCCGCGGCAGACATCGTCGCGCTGGAGAAGCGCACCGAAGGCTGGATAGCTGGATTACAATTAGCTGCGATTTCGTTGCAAGGGAAAGCGGACACGACCAGATTGATAGAATCATTTTCTGGCAGTAATCGCCTTGTTTTCGATTATCTGCTGGAGGAGGTTCTGAATCAGCAGCCTGAAACTATCCAGACCTTCCTGCTTCATACATCCATCCTTAACCGGCTGACCGCTTCCTTATGCGATGCCCTGACCGGCCAGGAGGACGGTCAGCAAACTCTGGAGATGCTAGATCGGGCCAACCTGTTCATCGTCCCCCTGGATGAGGAGCGGCGCTGGTACCGCTATCATCATCTGTTCGCCGATTTACTGCGCCAGCGCCTGCGCAAAATCGATCCGGAGTTGATCTCAACGCTGCACGGCCGGGCAAGCGACTGGTACGAGCAGAATGGTCAACGATCCGATGCCATCCGTCAAGCGCTGGCGGCCGAGGATTTTGAGCGGGCGGCCGGGCTGGCCGAGATGGCGTGGCAGGCAATGGACCATACTCTCCAGTCGGCGACCTGGCTGGGCTGGGTGAGGCGGCTGCCCGATGAGATGGTGCGGGCCCGGCCGGTGTTGAGCGCGCAGTGTGGCTGGGCCCTGCTGGATGGCGGCGAATTGGAGGCGGCCGAAGTGCGGCTGCGGGACGCGGAACAATGGCTGGAACGGCCGGCGGCCGACATGGTGGTTACAGACCAGGAGCAGTACCGGGCTTTGCCGGCGACGATCGCCACCGCGCGGGCTTTTTTGACCCAGGCTCGCGGCGATGTGGCCGGAAGCCTCAAGTACGCGCGACGAGCGCTAGAAGTCACGCCTGAAGATGACCTGTTCCGGCGGGCCCAGGCCAACGCCTTCCTGGGGACCGCCTATTGGTCATACGGCGATCTGGAGGCGGCCCAGGAGGCCATGGCCGATTGGATAGCCAGCGTTCAGGAAAGCAATATCGTCTTCGCCATTGCCAGCAGCTTCGTCCTGGCGGAGATCATGGTCGCCCGCGGCCGGTTGCGGGAAGCGATGAGCGCGCTGCAGGGGGCGTTAGGACTGGCAGCGGAGGACGATGAGCGGGCGCAGCGGGTGACGGCGCATCTGTACCTGGATCTGGCGATGTTGTATCACGAGATGGGCGATCGGGAGCAGGTTGGACGGCATCTGGCTAAATGCCGTGAGCTGGGCGAGCGAAGCACACTAGTTGATTGGCCGTATCGCTGGCGCCTGGCCCAAGCGCGGCTGAAGGCGTCGGAGGGGGATCTGGAAGCAGCTTTGGTCTTGTTGGATGAGGCGGAACGGCTACATTTACGCAGCGTCTTGCCAGATTACCGGCCGATTGAGGCGTTGAAGGCCAGGGTATATATCAGGCAGGGCAGGGTGACCCGGGCTCTTGAGTGGGCGGCCGAACGAGACGTGTCGATAAAGGACGAACTCACTTACCTGCGGGAGTTTGAGCATATCACGCTGGCCAGGGCGCTTATGGCCGACTATGACCGTGGCCGGGAGCAGAGCTCGATGATTGAAGCGATGGGGCTATTGGAGCGTCTGTTGAAGGCAGCGGAAGAGGGCAAAAGAACGGCCAGCATGATCGAGATCTTGATGCTGCAGGCGCTGGCGCAAGGGGCGCGGAATAATACACTGCCGGCCCTCGCCTCGCTGGAGCGCGCCTTGGCCCTGGCCGAACCGGAAGGCTACCATCAACTCTTCGTCGACGAAGGCCCGCCGATGGCGGCTTTACTGAGAAAATTGAAAGCTGAAGGCGCTAGCCTGAAACTCGATGAAGGGGGAAGGCCTGCCCTGAGCCAAGCCGAAGGGAGGGCAGAATATTCTGAGAAACTACTCGCGGCATTTGGAAAACAGGAACCTCATCCCTCATCCTTCATCCCTCAACCTTCATTTGAGCCTCTGAGCGAGCGAGAAGTGGAGGTATTGCAGCTCATCGCCGAGGGGCTGACCAACCCGGAAATCGCCTCGAGATTGTACCTGTCGTTGAACACGGTCAAGGTTCATACGCGGAATATCTACGGCAAACTGGGTATCCATAACCGGACGCAAGCGGTAACCAGAGCAAGAGCTTTGGGTATTCTCACCTAGCGGAGACTGCATCCCGCACCGGTCTGCCGAACTGGGCTACGGTGGCAGCGAGTAGGTCGATTCTGTAGATCAACGACGAAATGCAATTTCGTCTCTACTTCATTCCTCTCCATTCCCCAAATTAACACCCCGAATAACCCGATCGTGGTATGACGACAATACCCCGTTGCGGTTATGCTGAAGGCATAAGATTTTTTCAGTCAAGGAGACGACATTCTTCACGGAACTCCAGTATGGATAAAGACGCTAACAGCTCAAAGCTCATAGCTAAGAGCTCTTCTTGAAAGAGGTGAATGATTGATGGACGACACGCGGATAATCCTTTCCGGCTTATGGGTAGCGGTCATGTTGACCTATCTATTGGGCGACGTGCTGCGGATCTTTGCCGGCCACGTCGAACCGGGCAAGATCGACGGCGTTCAAGCATCTCAGGCGATGTACCTTTTCATAGCAGCCATCATGTTGGTTCCGATCGTCATGGTTGTGCTGTCGCTGATAGTGCCTTATCCGGCGATCCGCTGGGTAAGCATCGTCGTGGCCATTGTGGTCGTTATCTTCAATCTCTTTGGCTTACCTTACAAGGGCATGTACGACAACTTTCTGATCGTCGTAAGCATTGTGTTTAATGCGCTGACCGTCTGGTACGCATGGCAATGGACGGCTTAGAACGAAAACGCTAACCGCTAGAAGCTTGAAGCCAGGAGCTATTTTCAAAGGAGGAAAGTCATGAAAGCAATTGAATACAGGGAATACGGACCACCAGATGTTCTTCAGCTCAAAGAGGTGGAAAAACCTACTCCCAAGGAGAGTGAAGTCCTGATAAGAGTGTATGCGGCCACCGTAACATCAGGCGATGTGAACGCCCGAGGCTTTACCTTTGTGCCGAAAGGATTCGGGCCGTTGCCCCGATTGATGTTTGGCATTCGAAGACCCAGGATACCGATTCTGGGGACAGAAGTAGCCGGAGAAATTGAGGCGGTGGGCAAGGATGTGACGCTGTTCGAGCCAGGAGACCGAGTTTTTGGCATTGGCAGCAGCGTTTTTGGCGCTTATGCCGAGTACGTATGCCGGCCAGAAGATGGGCCGCTGGTAAGAATGCCCGCCGATATAACCTATGAGGAAGCCGCTCCCCTTGCTGGCGGGGCAGGTACCGCGCTGTATTTCCTCAGGGACAAGGCCAATGTCCAAAGCGGGCAGAAAATCCTGATTTACGGCGCTTCTGGAGGAGTAGGCACGGCCGCCGTGCAGCTGGCCAAGTATTATGGCGCAGAGGTGACCGGGGTGTGCAGCACCGCGAACTTGGAACTGGTGAAGTCCCTGGGGGCCGACAAGGTCGTCGACTACACCAAAGAGGATTTCACTCAAAACGGCGAAACCTACGACATCATTTATGACGCGGTGGGCAAGCTGCCGTTTTCGAAATGTAAGAGCTCGTTGAAACCAAATGGGATCTATCTTGACGGCGCCAGCGGACCCAAGGGATTTATTCAAATGCTTTGGACTTCAATCGTTGGCGGAAAGAAAGTATATGCCGGGACGCCAGCGGAGCGCAAAGAGGAGCTAAACTTCCTCAAAGAGCTGGTGGAGACTGGCAAGCTAAAAGCGGTCGTCGATAGACGCTATCCGCTGGAACAAACGGCCGAGGCCCACAGGTATGTCGACCAGGGACACAAAAAGGGCAATGTCGTGATAACGGTGGCCCATAACGGCAGCGGCTAATCAATCATGAAAATGGTCACACAGAAGCTAACCCTGGACCGGCCGGCGACCTATCAAATCAAAGTGCTGGGACACCTCGACGAGGGTTGGTCGGAGTGGGGTGGTGAGATGACGGTCACGGTCGAAACCGGCGATGATGGCCAGCTAATCACCACCCTGACCGGCGTCGTCGACCAGGCCGCTCTGCAGGGGCTGTTGCGCCGGCTCTATTCCCTGGGCCTACCCCTGATTGCAGTCATCTGGCTCCAATGCGACCTAGAAGACGCGCCCGGGCTAAGCAGGCGTGCCCTAGGCTAAGCAAGTGTAAGCACGTGCCCCAGGCTAAGTACGTGCCTAAATAGCACTTTCCATCAGCCGGAAGCCCCCAACGGAGAGGGCGAAAACACTGATGTAAAGCACCCTTTGCAGCGACTTTCCATTATAATGTGGCTGTGCCTGAAGCGCTGCTGCAGACGAAGCTGTATATCCCTCCATTGCGGCCCAACCTGGTCCCCCGGCCGCACCTCGTTGATAGACTCAATCGGGGGCTACAACCTGGTCACAAACTCACCCTCATCTCCGCCCCGCCCGGCTTTGGCAAAACCACCCTGGTCGCCGAATGGCTTTCCAGCTTAACTGAAGAGAATTCGCTTACCCCTACATCCGCGCACCCCTACACGCCCACTCGACTAGCCTGGCTTTCGCTGGATGAAAACGACAACGACGCAACCCGTTTTTTGACTTACCTAATCGCTGCCCTAAACTACCTTGAAGGAGCGGAGAACACGGTTGGGAAGGGGGCGCTGAGCATGCTCCAATCTACTCAACCGCCACCTGTCGAACCGGTCTTGACCTCGCTAATTAACGATGTTGTTTCGGCCCCCGACAGACATATTCTCGTGCTCGATGACTACCACCTCACAGACTCGTCGCCGATCGACGATACGCTTACCTTCTTACTCGAACACCTGCCGCCGCAATTGCACTTGGTCATCGCTGCCCGTGAGGATCCTCATCTGCCTCTGGCCCGTCTACGCGCCCAGGGTCAGTTAACCGAATTACGGGGAGCGGAGTTGCGTTTCACAGCCTCCGAAATCGCAGAGTATCTAAACCAGGTGATGGGCTTGGCGCTTTCCGCGAAGGACATCGCCGCGTTAGAAGCCCGTACCGAAGGCTGGATTGCCGGTTTGCAGCTAGCCGCCCTTGCCTTGCAAGGGACCATATCTATGCAGGGACGCGAAGACACCGGCACGCTTATAAACTCCTTCACGGGCAGTCATCGGTTTGTCTTGGATTACCTGATAGAGGAAGTTCTGCAACAGCAATCTGAAAATCTCCAGACCTTCCTGCTGCAGTCGGCCATACTCGATCGGATGACCGGCTCCCTGTGCGATGCCGTGCGCTTCGGCGAAGACGAAGCGCCTGACGGCTCCGAAGGAGAGGCCAGTTGCGACGGAGGTGCCGACAACGGTCAGGCGATCCTGGAAATGCTGGACCATGCCAACCTTTTTGTTGTCCCCCTGGATGAGGAACGCCGTTGGTATCGTTATCATCATCTCTTTGCCGACTTGCTACGTCAGCGCCTGCGCCAAACCCAACCAGAAAGACTTCCGATTCTACATGCAAGGGCTAGTCAATGGTTCAATCGCCAAGGATCGAAACGAGAAGCCATAAAGCACTCACTGGCAGCCGGGGATTACCAGGGTGCAGCTGAGTTGATCGAGGCAGTTGCTATTGACATCTTGCAGCAAGGTGAACATACAACTATCGTCGGTTGGATCAATGCTCTCCCGGAGAAACTGGTTAAAGAGCAACCGTATTTATGTGTTCTCCACGCTTGGAGCCTACACTTAGCGGGTGAAATGGAACCAGCTCATGAACGCTTGGTCGAGGCTGAGAAAGCTCTGGATAACCTGGGTGACCAGGATGATACCGAAGTGGATACGATCCTGGGTTTGATCCACTCCCAACGGGCGTATAGGACCTTCATGACCGGTGAGCTAGATAGGACGATACATCATGCCCAACAGGCTCTGAACCACTTGCCGGAAGATGCTGCCTTATTTCGAACACGAACGTGTACATATCAGGCTGTTGCACATCTTTATCAGGGTCAGCTTCACGCGGCCATGGAGGTCTACAACGAGATCTTGCCAACCACTCCACAAATAGGCGGCACGTCAACAGGCGTCATGTGTTTCTCCGGTTTGGGTGATCTTCTCGTGGATATGGCGCAATTGCATCGAGCAAAAGGCATTTACCAACAAGCGCTTGATTTTTCTGAAAGGTATAACGGCCGCTCGGATTTGCCTTTCACCGGCTATGTCCATGTCCGTATTGGTCATATTCTGCGCCAATGGAATCAATTGGAGGATGCTCATCGATGCATATCTAAAGGCCTCGCCCTTTGCCGGGATTGGAATGTCTCCGATGTCGTGGCGCTGAGCTGCATTGAACTGGCATATATTCAATTGGCGTTGGGAAATGAGGAGAAATCACAGGATTCCATCAACGAGGCGATCCACATTATGGAAAACTTCTCGCCATTTGGCGCCAAACACGCAGCCGCTCATCAGGTTTATCTAAATCTTGCACGTGGAGATTTCAATGCTGCAGCAGGTTGGGCTCTTAGGAATGAACTGATCTTAGAAGCTGATTTTGAACGCCATCGGGAACTTGAATATCTGGCGTTGGCTCGCGTTTTAATGGCTCAAAAGCGATTTGGGGAAGCTCAATCTTTGGTTGAGCGAGTTTACACGATAGCTCAGGAAATCGGGAAAAAACGTACAGAACTTGAGGGACTCATCTTGCTGGCTTCAGTTTTCTCTGCTCAAGGCAAAACCGTTCAGGCCCTTGGTTATTTGGAAAAGGCCTTGTCTATTGGCGAGCCGGAGGGCTTCACCCGCATCTTCGTGGATGAGGGCCCGCCGATGGCTCGTTTACTCTACGAAGCTCTTTCGTGTGGAATTGCACCAAATTACGTTCGTAGGTTATTGGCGGCATTCCCGGCCGAGGGAGATGGGCGAAAGGAACTGCCAGAATCCCTCGCTCCAGAATCTGACTTGATCGAACCTCTGAGCAACCGAGAACTCGAAGTGCTCCAGCTCATCGCCCAGGGGCTAACCAATCGAGAAATCGGTGAAAGACTGTTTCTCTCGCTGAACACGGTCAAGGCCCATACCCGCAACATCTACGGTAAGCTCGATATTCACAACCGAACCCAAGCAGTCTCCAGAGCAAGAGCCTTGGGTATTTTGCCCCCTACGTAAACGCCTGGTTACCTGAAACTGGGCACCTCTAGCTTATTGTCAGTTGACCCAGCAGGCTACCGGCCCGTTTTCTTTGCTGCCCCGACCATATTCCCCCCTTTTGTTCCAACCTCACAATTAACCCACGGAATCACACCTTTGGGGTATGACACTAATACCATCTGGCTGCTAAATTGTTTCTGTACCATAGACCAATCTAGTTATCGATCAAGGAGAAAGAAATGAAGCAACAAAACTCCCACTAACTCTATTCTGGATCGGCTTACTAATCACAGTTGCATTCGCCAGTATTGGCACATGGAGTCTTATGGGCAACCTCAGGACCCTCACTATGGAGGAACTCGATTCTACCATTTGGGCAGAGGGTGGACCCTTGTTTATCCTTTGGGCGCTTTCCGTAACCCTGGGTTCAATAGCGGCGGGCATTGGCGCGTTTGTGTATGTGAAAACCAAGCCAGTCTTCGCAGGGCTCACCGGTATTGGACTTCTCGGCGCAGTCTTTCTTATGGTCATGGTATGGAGTCGCGTCTATAACCCAACGCTGTTCGGTATTGGGGGGATAATCAACCTGGTTGCCTTTTTCGCTGTCGTTTGGATATGGATGAAAAGATATGCCGGGCTTGATATGCCAGAAAAGATCGCCGGAAGCTACAAACTACTCGGGTATATCTTCTGGATAAATGCCACCTGGTTCCTGTGCGGAGAAACTGCAAAGATGCACCTCAAGGCATTTGAGGGTAGTGCTGCACCCAGCCCCATAGAGATCATAGTGTTTCTCGTCTTGGGTTGGCTCTTCGTGCTCGCCGGGGAATACAAAGCACTGCAGTTGAAGCAAAGCCAGGTCGATTCTGACCTGTCTGTTAGGGGAAAACCCATGAAGGATACTGTTCCACAACCTGGTGGATAAGGTCATCAACTCCTTCCCAGATGCGTGTCGGGCAAGGAAGAAAAATGAGAGGCAAGTAACCGCGCAAACTTGCCTCTTACTGCTTCCCAGTGTCTAAAATGAAGGAGTTTTCACGAGCTGACGCACGCTAGTAGACATGAATATTCCGCTATTCTCAGAGGGAACTCATGAAAGCAATTGTTTTTGCAGAATACGGACCACCAAATGCTCTTCAGCTTAAAGAGGTAGAAAAGCCGACCCCAAGCGATAACGAAGTGCTGGTAAGGGTTTATGCGGCAGCCCTCAATGCAGGTGACTGGCATGTCCTGAGGGGTGAACTGTTGCACCGCCTGGTGGGAACCGGGCTTCTTAAACCAAAAAAGAAGATTCTTGGAGATGACATAGCGGGGCGAGTTGAAGCGGTTGGCAGAAATGTAAAGCAATTTCGGCCAGGTGACGAGGTGTTTGGAACGTGTAATTATGGCGCTTTTGCCGAATATGTCTGCGTTCCCAAGACTGATTGGTTGGCTTTAAAACCGGCCAGTATATCGTTTGAGGAAGCGGCGGCCTTACCTATAGCGGGGATCACCGCCCTGCAGGGTATTCGCGATAAAGGTGGGATTCAAGCGGGACAGAAGGTGCTGATTAATGGTGCATCTGGTGGTGTGGGCACGTTTGCCGTGCAAATTGCCAAATCATTTGGGACTGAAGTGACCGGCGTGTGCAGCACGAAGAAAATGGACCTCGTACGCTCGATTGGGGCAGACCACGTTATCGATTACACCTATGAAGATTTCACCAGAAGCGAAAAGCGATATGACCTGGTCTTTGCTGCCGGGGGACATCACTCGATTCTGGATTATCGGCGTGCATTAAATCCCGAGGGGACTTTTGTCTGTGTCGGCGGTTCGGCGGCTCAATACTTCCAGGCTCTGTTCTTGGGATCCATGATTTCCATTTTTGAGCGTAAGAAAATGGGCGTCGTGTTGCCGATGCCACGCCAAGAAGATCTGCGTTACTTGATGGATCTTGTTGAGACCCGCAAAGTGGTACCGGCTATTGATAGATGTTACCCACTGAGCGAGGTCCCGGAAGCTATGCGGTATCTTGAAGAAGGATACGCCCGAGGAAAGGTAGTCATCACCGTGCTAGATTGACACTCAATCTGACAAGATCGGGCGCTATCCTGACCGGCGCCATTGGCTAGACCGCATTGCACGATCTGCCGCGTAGACGCTATTCTCTGGGCCTGACGTTGCTCTCCATTCTTCGGATCGAGAGCGGTGGATGAGCGGAAGAGGTCTGGACATTGAAGTGATGCGCACATTTTGGTAGTCACCCAAAAGGAGGGTCTCTATGTCAATAGTGGATTCGCAGCCGAATCGCATGGTTCGGTATCTCTCAGCTGCGGGCATCGTTGGCCCCTTACTCTACACAGGTGCGTGGCTCGTCCTCGGGTTCTTGGACCCCGCCTATAGCCATGTCCGTGATCCGATTAGTGATCTGAGTGCTATTGGGGCTCCGTATGCACCGATTATGACCTTCATCATCTTCGTGTTTGCAATTCTAACAGTGGCATTCGCCTTCGGTCTCCACCTGGGGCTCCCCCGAGGCTTCTGGGTGGGTCCGGCGGCACTGGTCATCGCGGGGATCGGTTATGTGGGGATCGCGCTTGCTCCACTTGATCTCGCAGACCCAGGAGACGATAGCGTGCCGCACACTATCGCAGCCTCGATCACCGTCTTCGCCCTGATGTTGGCGCCTGTTCTCCATTTCCCGAGGCTGAGACGGGACACTTCATGGCGAAATCTCGGCCGATACTCCGTCGCTACAACCGTAGCGGCCTTTGCCTTTGCCTTCCTAGCCTCCTTGCCCGCGTTCGAGGGCTGGGAGGGCCTCATGCAGCGCCTGGTCCTACTTGTTGTCCTCGTTTGGATGATCGTGATCGCAACCCGTCTCTATTTAAGGTCAGCGCCTGGTAGCGCAGAAGGACAATGAGATCCAGGTCAAGATTCACGTAACGACAGTGAGAACTGGCGACTGGCGAATGCGAAAACCTCAACCTAGCCGTCGCCAGACTCTTCAACGGACTCCTGAGGCTCACAGGTATGTCGACCAGGCCGCTCTGCAGGGGCTGCCACGCCGGCTCTATTCCCTCGGCTTGCCTCTGATTTCGGTTACCTGGCCCCAGTGCGGCCTAGAAGACGCGCCCGGGCTAAGCAAGCGTGCCTAAATAGCTCTTTCCACTACACACCAGCCGAAAACCCTCGACATGTGATTAATAGGGTAGCTGCCAAACAGTGGGAAGGCTCTTTGTTCACTAGAAATACTCGACGAGATATATTGGGAAAATCTAGCTATAATCGTCTATACTATCATTGCGAGTTAAAAACGCCGACGCGATTTTCCAGTGTAGCTTCATTATTGCCCGGAGTGAGGAGCTGTATTTATCCCTAGCAACAATATGATTTTGAACCAACTCGTCGTTGGTTCTTTTTGTTTGGTTACCAAGAGTAAGGGACAAGGCTGCAAATGGAACAGCTTCTCTCCACCAAACTGTATATCCCCTCCACCCGACCGGAACTCGTCCCTCGACCCCGGCTAATCGAGCAGTTGAGCAATGGTCTATACAGAAAGCTGACCCTCGTCTCTGCTCCGGCCGGTTTCGGCAAAACGACGCTAGTCAGCGAATGGGTAGATAACCTGAGCTCAGCGGATCAAATAGGCAGACAGTCCGACCATTACATCGGATGGCTTTCTGTCGATAAGGGCGACAACGATCGAGTCCAGTTCTTGTCTTACATCATCGCCGCCCTTAGCCAGATCGATCAATTAGGTCCTTCCTTTGGCCGACCAGCAATGGGTATGCTCAAGTCTCAGAAGCCGCCGCCGAACGAAACCATTCTCAATTCGTTAATCAACGAGATTGATGCGATCTCGGCCAAGTTGCTATTCGTTTTCGACGACTATCACCTGATCGAAACGCAATCCATTCACGATGCCCTCACCTATCTGATCGATCATCTACCGCCTCAGGTGCATCTGGTCATCATATCTCGTGAGAATCCACCGTTGCCGCTGTCCCGCCTGCGAGCCGGCGACCAATTGACGGATCTGCGCGCGATGGACTTGCGTTTTACTTCATCAGAGGCCTCTGAATTCCTCAACTGCGTAATGGGATTGGATCTGTCGCCCGAGAAAATCCGCAAACTGGAAACGCGTACCGAAGGTTGGATTACCGGACTTCAATTGGCTGCCATTTCGATGCGCGGACGTGAAGATGCCACACCCTTTATTGATTCTTTTACCGGCAGCCACCATTTGATATTGGATTACCTGATTGAAGAAGTACTGGACCGTCAGCCCGCGAGCGTCCAGACTTTCTTGTTGAGTACCGCTGTACTGAACCGACTTACCGCATCCTTGTGCGATGCCGTATCGGATCAGGAAGCGAGTCAAGAAACGCTTGAGACACTGGAACGGGCGAATCTATTTATCATCCCACTTGATGATGAAAGAAATTGGTACCGATACCATTACCTCTTCCAGGATTTGTTGCGCCAACGCTTGGACCGCACGCATCGCACAAAGGGAGTAGAGCTACACCGCCGGGCGGCGGTGTGGTGGGACGAGCACGGATATATAGACCAGGCTATTGAACACGCACTCTACAGTGGGGATCCTGAGTGGGCGGCGTCTATGCTGGAAAGCCATATTGATGAGCTGTGGCATGGCGGCAAGGGAATGGTCGTTAGACGGTGGATCAATCGATTGCCAGTTGATATTGTTAATGCCAAGCCAATGCTTTGCATCATGCGAGGGTATTTCCTGCACGGTAGTGGCGAGCAGGAAGAGGCCGAACGGTCCCTGCTGCTGGCCGAAGAATTGATCAAATCCGGCGAATATCTTCGGGACAGCACACAAGAAGCAACTCCTCCATCATCCGTTGAAGCGTCAGTGCTATTGGGCAAATTGGCAACGGTACGGGGATTGATGCACTCGTTCTGGGGCGAACTTCCGGAGACCATGCGATACACTGATCAAGCGCTTGAGCTTCTGCCTTCGAGCGAGTTGGGTTGGCCTGCCCTGGCAGCGATCGCACGAAGCGAAATGCAGGCATTCTTATGTGATACCAATGCTGGACGAGAAGCTCATTCTAGTGCGATCAAAGCGAGTAAGGCAGCTGGTATCGATTACTTTGTCATGATCGCGAGTTTTCGATTGGCCTTGACGCTTAAAGAGCAAGGTCAGCTGCAGGAGGCTCTAGAGATTTGTCGGCAGCAGTTAAGGGCCGCAAACGAGCTCGGACTTTCTGAATCGGCAACTGCCGGGTCACTATATTTATTGTTAGCCGAAATTCTCGCTCAGACAGGCGATATCAACGCTGCGTTGGATATCGCATATAAAGGCGTAACGCTTGACGAGCGGAGCGAATATCTTCCGGTTCGGCGCTCCTGGAGCTATTTGATGTTTATGAGAGTTCTACTATCCCACGCCGATTTTGCTGAAATTGAGGGCAAAGTTCAGAAGATGCTAGCCTTTGCTCCAAAATCCGAATCGCTGGCGTGGATCGCGAGCCAGGCAGAGGCTTGGCAAGTTCGTGTGTGGTTGTCCCAGCATAGGCTCGAGCTGGCAGCCATGTGGTTGGAGGAGCGAGAGCTCGAAGCTGATTGCGAATCCTATGAGTTCGGAATCTTCTGCCTGCTTGAGGATATCGTCGCTGCTCGGGTTCTCATCGCCCAAGGCAGATTGAAGGAAGCTGGTAGATTACTAACTCGGTTAGATGGATTTACCCAGAAGAATGGATTGGTGGCCCAAGGGATAGAAATATTAGTCCTTAGCGCATTGGCCCATCGGGCTGGGGGTAATTCAACCGAGGCGTTGGCCGCCCTCGAATGTGCCCTTGTCCTTGCCGAGCCGGGGGGCTTTATCCGCGTCTTCGTAGATGAAGGCCCGCCGATGGCCCACTTGCTTTATGAAGCGCTGAACCGTGGGATTACTCCAGAGTATATTCGTCGTCTGTTGAAGGCATTTCCAGAGGATGAACTCGTGCAAGCTGACATAGCGATCTATTTAGCTGATCACTCTGAATTGGCAGAACCGCTGAGTGAACGTGAACTTGAGGTGCTCCAGCTCATTGCCGATGGGCTGACAAACTCCGAAATCGCCTCGAGGCTTTTCCTGTCGCTGAACACGGTCAAGGCGCACAACCGCAATATCTATAGCAAACTCAATGTACACAGTCGAACACAGGCGATCACACGATCTCAAGAGCTGGGGCTTTTGCTATATAAGTCGGTTTGAGTTTGCTCGCAGACGCAACGTTCGCAGTCGAACACGGGCGATCACACGATCTCAAGAGTTAGAACTTTTTTCACGCAGATCGGGTTGAGTTTGGCCGGTATCTCGTCGCAAACCACCAAACGTTAACTAGTGCCGACCACTCCATAGCCCGGTTTTATTAACCGGTGGGATGCAATCCCGCGCTACGAAGGAACTGCAGGCTGCCTGCTATTCTGTAAAAACGGCCGAGCAGCCTGCTTTCTTGCTGCCCTAGCCCCAACCCCTCATTTTTTAAGCCCACAATTAACCCTCTTGAATCACACTTTCGAGGTATGACACTAATACCGCTTGACAGTTAAGCTGAAGGCGTTGGATCTTAACGATCTCGGAAATGGTCAAGAAAGGAAAATGCGCGGTGACTGACAGGGAGCAAATTGCGACAAAGGGGCGTCGGGGTTCTTTCCTCTTCATCGTTAGTGCGATTCAGATCCTTTTAACCCTGATTGCATCAGGCCTCATTGCATCAGTTCTATCCGGGTGCAGTCGTTCGACCGAGGAACTCGAAGCAGTGGATTACACGCCGCTGCTCGGCGATGACTGGCAGGTGTCGACACCCGAAGAGCAGGGACTGGATCCGCTGCTCATGGCGGAGCTCTATCACAACGCGGCCGAACTACAGACGCTCTATGGGCTATTGGTTGTTAAGAACGGCTATCTAATCGCCGAAGATTACTTCAATGAAGGATCGGTTGACAGTAAGAACGAACTGCAATCGGCGACGAAGAGCGTTACCTCGGCTTTGGTCGGAGCGGCCCTGGAGCAAGGCTGTCTGTCAAGCCTGGATCAGAAGATGATGGCGTTCTTCCCCGAATTCGCCGGACAGTTGGACGATCCACGGAAAGAGCAGATTACGATTCGGGACATGCTGCAAATGCGCTCTGGATATCCCGATGAGGAGACCGGCGGCCCAGCTCTCTGGGAGGCGCTATTGTCGGGCGACTATATGCCGCTCATCGAGGATATTGCTCTCACCAGCGATCCCGGAACCAAGTTCCAATACAGCGGCCTAACATCCCATTGGCTGGGCGTGATTGTGGCCCGAGCGTGTGATGCGGACCTCAAGTCAATAGCCCAGGAATATCTGTTCTCGCCGATCAACGCAGAGGTAGGCGAATGGTTAATGCTGTTGGACGGCTACTACAGTGGCTTAGCGGGGCTGCACATATCTGCCCGAGATATGGCCAGGTTCGGCTTGTTATACCTCAACGACGGCCAATACGAAGGGAAGCAACTTCTTTCGGTCGATTACGTCAGGGATTCACTGCAGAGGTATTCGGAGGGCTTACCAAGCCCTGGTTATTTTAGTGATCGCGGGTATGGCTATCAGTGGTGGTCCGCCAGGGTAGGCGACCGCGAGTTCAACTATGCGGCCGGTCATGGCGGGCAAATGGTTGTGTTGCTGGATGAACTCGACATGGTTATTGTCACCACCTCAGATCCGTTCTGGCAGCAACACGATGAGGAATCATGGAAACATGAAAGTGCGATCATCAAACTGGTGGGTAAATTCATCAAATCCCTGCCGGAGGTATGATGATCAGGGATCGTCAAGAGGCATTCAACGATGAAGGAAGTCAAGCAAAAACTTACTCTAGATCGGCTGGCAACCTACCAAATCAAAGTGCCCGGGGAGCTCAACGCGAGCTGGTCCGATTGGGCCGGGGAGATGATGATTGCGATCGAGCGCGCGGGAGAAGGCCCGGTAGTCACCTCGCTAACCGGCGCCATGGACCAGGCTGAGTTGCAGGGTCTGCTGCGCCGGCTCTATTCCATGGGCTTGCCGTTGATTTCGGTTATCTGTGTCGAGTGCGTCTGATAATGTCGCTTAGGTGCGTGCAAGTCCCAGTAGGAGGGTTCTGATGGATGTCGCGACTGATCGTAGCTTTTATCAGTGAGGCGATTACAAGATGACAAATAAGCAGACAATATTGATTGCTGGAGCGACTGGATCCATTGGGGGAGGAGCTGCGGTCGCGCTGGCAAAACGTGGTGCTAGAGTTGTATTACTCGGGCGCAAGCTCGAGAGATTAGAAGCCAAGGCGGATTCTATCCGTGTAGCTTTGTCTAAAGCGCAGGTCGATTATCAGAATACGGACGTTGCCACGTTGGTAATCGACTTCTCTGATATGGAGTCTGTAAGGCTAGCGGCTTCAGAGGCATTGAACCGATTTCCGATGATACATGGCCTGGTCCTATCGGCCGTCGCCCTAATCCCAAAAAATGGTCCGAACATCCTGCCCAGCGGTCATGAGCTGATGTTTGCCACGAACGTAATGGGACCTTTTCTGTTCACTCAGCTGTTGTTGGAGAGGATGGAGCAATCAGATGGATTGATCCTTCATGTCATTAATATGTCCAATAAGGAGATCCACTGGGATGATCTTGAAAGCATCAGAAATCACAAGATAGGAACTGCATATGAAAGGACCAAGACAATGCACCGAGTGATCGCTGGGGAGTTGGCTCGGCGATATGCTGGCAAGATCTTATCAGTAGCGTTCAATCCTACGTTCATCTTTGATAAATCAGATCCAGAGTTGACCAAAAGGTGGCTATCCGTCGGACTTACGGGTTATTTCTACCGGATGATAGCAGTTTTCTTCGCAAAGCCACCCACTGTCGCAGGCGAGCCCATTGCCGACCTGATGCTTTCTTATCCAGATCGTCGTGCTATCAATGGCGCTTTGTTCAAACTGGATAAACGCGTCGAAAAACCTGATAGGGCCATGAATGACGAGGTATTTGGTAAAGGACTATGGGACGAGTTGGTTCGGCTAACAGGACTAACGCCTGAGATCGGGGATTCTTTGCTTCGTTCATAATTTCCCGAGCTGGTCGAAGGCATGACAGCCTGAAAGCATGGCAGCGACGATGAGAAAGACGATGAACAACCTGATCGGCAAGGCATCGATAATAATCACAATCGTTTCTAGCCTTATCGTTACCGCAATGTTTCTTGTTAATAGATCCCAGGCCGCGGGTAGGAAGGTCTCCCGATTCGGCCAGTACAAGGGCTATTCGAAAGCCAGCTACGACGGCTACGAGCGCCGTTCACAATACCTGACTCTTGAGAACGGAACCCGGCTTGCATATGATCTGCTCTTACCCACCAGCGATGGCGTGCCAGCGAATGAGCCTTTGCCCGTGCTCTTCAAGTACACGCCCTACCTGCGGGTATTCACCATTTATGACCCGGAGGGCGAATTCCTGCTGGGAGAACTGTACGAGCTGAAGTGGTACCAGAAAATCATGCTCCAGATACGCAGCAGGACCTCCGACCAGGGACATCTGATGGACGTGGTATTCAACACCAAGTGGCTGAAGGACATGCTCCATCATGGCTACGCCGTTATTGTGGTCGAACGACCGGGGACAGGCGCGTCTTTTGGGGTAATGGACCCATCCTTTGAGGTGGGCGCCAAACAAGCTGACGAAACCCTGGATTGGATCGCTGCCCAGGATTGGTGTGATGGCAATATCGGCATGTTTGGTGACTCCTGGCAGGCCATGATCCAGTTCGCGGCCGCCAGTACCGGCAATCCGCACCTGAAAGCCATCCTTCCGGTCTCCAGTTCGCTGGACAGTTACAGCGCCGTCAACTACCGGGGAGGGGTTTATAACGATACGTTCAACACCCTATTCTCTCGTTCCACAGGCGCGCTGGAAGTCATGGCCACACCGGTGAACGACGACGAGGATGGTCGGCTTCTCGCCCAGGCCCGAGCAGAACGTAGCGGCTCGACGGTTGGCGAGAAGTCGCGCGAGATCATGAGGGAGTACCCCTTCCGCGACAGCACGACGGCCGGTGGCAGGAACGTTTGGCAAGAATACTTTGCTCTCTACCCGTTTATTGACCGCATCAATAGGGCGGGTGTCCCGATCTACATGACGAACGGTTGGTACGATCTATTCACCAGCGACATGTTTCTATGGTTCGCCAACCTAAGTGTGCCTCGGCGACTTGTTGTGCGCCCACTTGATCATAGCGAAGTGGGGGACGATGCGTTCGATCTCGATTTCGGCGTCGAGGCCCATCGGTGGTTTGACTATTGGCTCAAGGGCATTGATAACGGCATCATGCGGGAGCCGCCGATAGCCTACTACACAATGGGTGCTTCAAATCAAGGAACCTGGCAGACCGGCGATAGGTGGCCGCTTCCAAACCCGGAACAGGTTCGTTTCTATTCTTCCGGTGGAAGGAGCGCTACTGTCACCTCAACCAACGACGGGTTCCTGGTACGCGAGGCGCCGGCCGGCAAAACCGCGCACGATGTCTATACAGCAAACTACTCGACGACAAGCGGCCGGCATTCGCGCTGGAGTGCGGTCTTGGCCACTAGCGAATACCCGAACCTGCGCGCAAACGACGAAAAAGCACTGACCTACACCACACCACCCCTTGAGTTGGATGTTGAGGTCACCGGCCATCCTGTTGCGCATCTCTGGCTCGCAACCGACGCCCCCGACTTGGACATATTCGTCTACCTGGAAGAGGTGGACACCGAAGGAAACGCGACCTATATCACCGAAGGGAACCTGCGGGCCTCGCACCGGGCCTTAGGCACAGCGCCCTACGACAATCTTGATCTGCCTTATCACACGCATTTCGAGAGAGACCTGGAACCCATCCCGACAGGAGAACCCTTCAAGATGGTCTTCGATCTTTTAGCAACGTCGCACCTGTTTCGATCAGGCAATCACATTCGGATTACCGTAACCTTTGCCGATGCCGACAACTTCGACACCCCTATCCTGGAGCCTGCACCCACGGTCAAACTATTGAGGAATGCCCGGCATGCGACATACGTTGAATTGCCTCAAGTTCATCGCCCATGATGGACCAGACCGGCAACAGCGCTAGGAATAACACCTTCGAGGTATGACACTACTACCACTTGGCGGTTAGGCTGAAGGCATAGGACTTCACAAACCTCGGAACTGTCAACAATGAGAAGAACAATGACTAACAAAGACAAAGCTCCATTATCGTGGCCTCGGCATTCTCTTCTCGTGATCACCCTTGCCATTCTAATCCTGGCCTTGCTTCCCGGATGCAGTCCATCAACAGAAGATCTCGAAGCCGTTGACTATGCGCCCTTGCCCGGTGATGATTGGCAGGTGTCGACGCCCGAACAGCAGGGGCTGGATCCAATGCTTGTGGCAGAGCTCTATCACAACGCGGCCGGACTTGAGACCCTTTATGGATTATTGGTGGTCAAAGACGGCCATCTGATTGCCGAAAAATACTTCAATGAAGGATCGCTGGACCAGAAGGCATTACTGCAATCAGTAGCAAAAAGCTATACTTCAGCCCTGGTCGGGATTGCTCTAGACCAGGGCTGCTTGTCTAGTGTAGGCCAGAAGATGATCGACTTCTTCCCAGATTTTGCCGATCAGATAGTTGATCCGCGGAAGAGACAAATCACGATCAGAGACATGTTGCAAATGCGGGCTGGGTACCCGCCAGAGGAGAGCGATGCCACTCTTTGGGAGGCGGTACGGTCTGGCGATTACGTGCACTTAGTGGCTGATTTTCCGCTCACCAGCGATCCTGGAACCGCATTCCACTACAGCAACCTGACGGCACATTGGCTGGGAGTAATTGTGGCCCGGACCTGTGATACCGATCTCAAGTCATTGGGTCAGGAGTATCTTTTCGACCCTCTAGGGGCGGAGATAGGCAACTGGAAGAAGGACCTTGACGGATACAACTGGGCCGCAGGAGAAATTCACGTCACGGCCCGTGATGCGGCCAAGTTTGGATTACTTTATCTCAATGATGGTGCCTTTGAGGGGCAGCAGATTATCTCGGCCGATTGGGTGCACGACTCCCTGCAAACCTATTCCGGGCACGCCTATGACAATGTCGGCTATTTCAAGGACCTTGGCTATGGATATCAGTGGTGGTCGGCCAGGATCGGTGACCATCATGTCAACTTCGCCTGGGGACATGGGGGACAGTTGATTGTCCTGCTGGATGAGTTAAACATGGTTGTTGTGATTACCGCCGATCCATTCTACGAAGTGTATGGGTCAGAATCTTGGGAACACGAGAAGGCAAATTTCGACCTGATCGGCGAGTTCATCGACTCCTTGCCGGAGGCGTGACGGGC
This sequence comes from Promineifilaceae bacterium (SeqCode), assembly GCA_041570195.1. Taxonomy (GTDB): domain Bacteria; phylum Chloroflexota; class Anaerolineae; order Promineifilales; family Promineifilaceae; genus UBA11865. The sequence goes on from JBFFWQ010000034.1 coordinate 21,066, forward strand.
AGGGCCGGAGGTGCTGCGGGCAGGGATCGTCAACTACAGGTATTCGACAGGAAAGTGTAACTTCAGGAAGGGTTAGAAAATGATGTCAGAGGGTACGGCAATCGAGAAATACGAAAGAAGAGTTACATCAGCAGAACGATTGTTTACGCGATCGCCCTTTTCTATCGTAACCATGGTTGCTCGGATCAAAGGTCATGTTACGGAAGAAATGCTGAGGAATGCGGTAGACAAAGCCCAACAGCGACACACTCTCCTCAGAGTCCGGATCAGAGATGATAATGATCATGGGCAATGGTTTAATTCCGAAGCGGTCCAAGAAATCCCGGTCGAGATCGCCCCGCGGCAATCTGAGAACGACTGGATCAAGATCCATGCCGAAGCAGCTAAGATCCCGTATGAATTCGAGAGCCGCCCGGCCGTCCGCTTCGTCCTGGTCCAGTCGCCGGATGTATCCGAATTGATCATCCTGTGCCACCATATCATTTGCGATGGGCTGTCCCTGGCTTATCTTGCTCGCGACTTGATGGTCTATCTTGGCGATCCGGCGCGTGAGGCCGAAGTATTATCGGACCCGGCGCCAATTGGCCTGGACAATCTACCGGCCGATGTTTCCCAATCCCGTTTGCGCCAGATCTTTATCAATCGCATGAACCGAAAATGGGCTGAAGAAAGCGTCTACTTCGACAATGAAGATTACCAGGTCCTGACCAAGACCTACTGGGATAACTACCACCACGAGCTATTCTCCGTCGAGTTGTCTGAGGAAGAGACCTCTGCCCTGGTCACGCGCTGCAAAAAAGAGGATGTCACGATAACTTCGGCTTTGGCTACCGCCTTTAGTGGGGCGCAAAGCTTTGTGCAAGGCGAGCAAGCTCATCTCGAAAGGACCGTGATCGCCACCAGTTTACGAGATCAACTTCCGAACCCCCCGGGCGAGGGGATGGGGTTTTATGCCGCGGGTATTGAGCTGAATTTGAAATATGATCGCAAGAAAGGCTTCTGGGACAACGCGCGCCGCTACCACAAGAAAATCAAGCCGAATTTCACCAACAAGAAAGTGTTCGGCCAGTTCGTCGATTGGCTCTATCTGGAACCGACGTTTCTTGAGGCCATGAATTTTAAGAAACTGGGCGCCCTTGTCCCTGCGGATTCAGCCAGATATGAAAAGCTATCGGCCTTCAGCAGGAAAGAAGATACCGTCTTGCGGTTTCTAAAGCGGGATAAAATGGAGTCACCGGACATGATGTTCATGGGACCCGCCATCACCAATCTCGGCCGTATGGATTTTCCAAAGACCTATGGCGCGCTTGAGCTAGATCGTTTGATCATGCAACCTGGCGGTGCCTTCCCATTGGCGCATGTCAACCTGGTGCTCGGCGCGGTGACCTGCTCGGGCAAACTGAGCCTGGTAGTCGAATATGCCCCGGAAGCCGTTGATACACAGACAATGGAAAGAATCAAAGATAAGGCAATGGCGTTCTTGCTCAAGGAGTAGGGGGTTACAAAGAAACATGATGAAACTGGAAAGTGAGCTACACTTAGCTCTGGCTTTTCCTGCCAGCTAGGTGGAGTGTCTCACAATGAATCAGAAGGATCTAACCGTCACTCTGCAGCGTGAAATCGATACGCTGGTAAGCAAGAACAAAGACGTCTTTAACGCCGTCCTCGGGATCACCAACACTAATGGCGATTTCTACTGGGCCGGCGCCGCTGGGGCTGCCTATCCCGATGAGCCCGAGGCCATGAAGGCCGATACGCCGATCTTCATCGCCAGCATCACCAAGATGTACACCGCTGCGGCGACAATGATCTTGGCCGGGCGCGGATTGCTCTCATTAGACGATCCGCTCTCAAAGTTCTTGCCGGCCGTTATGCTCGACGGTTTGCATGTTTACAAGGGGCATGACTATTCCGATCAGTTGCGGGTCTACCATTTGATAAGCCAGACTTCGGGACTGCCCGACTATTTTGAAGAAAGGCCCAAGGGTGGAAAAAGCATATTTGACCAGATAGTCTCTTCGGGGGACATGGCCTGGAACGTCGAGGGAGCTGTGCGCATCGCCAGGAGAGACCTCTCCCCGAAGTTCCCGCCTGAATCGATGGGGCAGGGAAGGATTGGCAACAAGGCCTACTACTCCGATACGAACTACCAGTTGCTTGGGGCTATCCTCGAGTCGGCCGCCCAGAAACCTCTTTCCGAACTCTTTTCCGAGCTCATAATCGAACCTCTAGAGCTTTCATCTACTTATCTGCACGGCCACAGGGACCCGAAGGCGGCCACAGGAAACCCTCCGGCCACGATCTACTACAAGACCAAGCCTCTCTATCTCGACAAGGCAATGACATCATTTGGTCCAGACGGCGGCATGGTTTCAACCGTCGAAGATAGCCTGAAGTTCCTCAAGCATTTCACGGCAGGTCAACTGTTTGAGCGTCCCTCGACATTGCTGCAGATGAAAAGCTGGAGAAAAATCTTCTTTCCATTCCAATACGGACTCGGCCTGATGCGCTTCAAATTGCCAAGAATCCTCTCTCCTTTCTCCGCAACCCCTGAGCTGATTGGACATTCCGGCGCCTCCAGTGCGTTCCTGTTTCATAGCGAAGCTGACCAACTCTACATCGGCGGCACGCTGAACCAATTGGAGAACCGCAGGCGCCCATTTGGCCTGATGCTCAAAGTCGTCAAGATCGTAAGCGAGTCGCGTTCAGAATAGCATCTGAGCGTTCCTTGGGGTGGACGACGTACCAATGAAAGTGGGGATACCTCAATAAGGACCGTGACGCCCAGAAGCAGCAAATGAACTTCGCCATCGAGCGCCTGGATGCTTTTTTCTGGCCCGACCGCCCGAATATTCAGAGCAGGGGGAAGTTAGCAAGGCGAGCGCCGGGCAAAAGAGCGATGAACGGCCGTTACTCTCGCCGGTCGACCAGCAGCGCTCTATCACAGTTCAAGCTCACTGTACTTGAATATGCAGTTCATCTAGGGGCCACAAAGGCGTGTAGGGAGTTCAACGTTCCTCGTTCAACGTTTTGCCGCTGGAAACAGAAATACGAAAACGGTGGCCGCACTGGCTTGTATCGGAAAAAAACCTGTCGCCAATAGCCATCCACGCAAGACTCCTCCTGGGGTTGTGGCCAAAATTGTGGCTGTGGATGCATTTACATAGCCGACCACCAGCGCCACCAGGAGAAGCTGACTTGCGCGAGATACGCGGGCAGAGTAACGTTCCGAATCATGTTCGAGTACCTGTTCCTGAGCGTTTCGCATAGTGATTTAGAGAAGACCAACCAACTCAGCCAAAAACTGGAAGCGGCCGGGCACAAGGTCTGGTTGGGCCAAGGCGCCAGCGGCGACGCCCAACAACAGCGGCAAACGGACTTCGCCATCGAGCGCTCGGATGCCTTTGTCCTGGGCCTATCTCCTCAGGCGTTGGAGCAGGAGGAGATAGGCAGGGATTTGGCCGTGGCCCAGGCGGCCGACAAGCCCATCTTCCTGGTCAAACTGCGGCCGGTCACGCTACCCCCGGAGATGGAAGCGGAACTGGCCGGCCGGCCGTTGGTAAACCTGAGCGACGACTTCGACGCCGGTCTTGAGGAGCTGTTGGACTTACTGGCCGGTCGCCAGGTTGGGGTAGGGGAGAGCGACGAGGCCGAGGTGTTCTTCGGCGGCGAGCATTACGGCGAAATGCCGGCCCTGCCTGGCGAACAAGCCGTCTGGTCCGAAGCTGGCTACTACTGGTTCAAAAAGTGGAAGACGCTGGTGCGGGTCTTGGTGACCCTGACCGGCCGGCGGCTGATCTTTTTCTGGGACTCGCGAGATATCTGGAAGTGGAAGGCGCGCGAGGCCGACGAGTTGGAAGAGGCGTTCCCCATGGACATCCCGTTGGACGAAATAAAGGCTGTCGGCGACGTCTACCGGCCGAAAACCCTCCTGGTATTCTCTTCCGCCAAACCATATGTAGAAATCGAAGCAGGCGACGGCCAGCTCCACAGATTCAGCCTGCAAGAGAACTTCGACCCCCAAATCGACACCCTGCGCGAAGCTGTGACCGGCCGGATATAACCGCAGGACGAACTAACATTACGTCGCCGATTGGCAAGGATCGGCCTATGTCTTCGGCCGGTGCAGTCCTGTTGGCGACGACCGCAGGTTTGCCGACCAGCAACTACTTCAACGATTCGGCGACCCTGACCATCTCAGCCAGGGAAAGCTCACTACCGTACAGGGTGTAATTGACGCCATCCTCGACCCACATCAACCAGTTGGTTGGCTGCAGCGTCTCAGGCGAATCGCCGAACAGCCGGCCGGTGATCCATACGCCGGCCTGTCCCCGAACGGTGATATCAGTAACCGTTTCATTGTCGCCATAGCCCTGTTCAAAGCGAGCGTCTGCGCTATGTTTGACCGGGTTGAAGACGAGAAAATGCCCCCCGGAAGCGTCGCGGTATTGGCGATAGACGCCCACACTTTCGGCAAATTGAAGAACCGACCATGGCCCCTGAGCTGAATATCCTTCCGGCAAATAGGTTGGGGTGAGCGGTTCAAAGCCAGCGTAGCGGCTGATTTCTCCGTCGTCATGCGCATAATACGTAGGTGGAGCTGTAGGCATGAGAGTCGGAAGGGGGTCAACCACTGGAACTTCGCCGCCGCCACGTTGATCGATCAGAACGATCGCGCCAATTTCCCGGATGAGCGATCCGGCAAAGGCCTGAACGCCAGGCGATAGAAACAACAGGGCCACGAACAAGGCCATTGCCGTTACAGCCGCCAGCGCCAGACGACGCGGTTGGAAAACAGCGTCTTCTGTGTCCATTGGTTTAGATATCCTTTGATACAGCGTCTCGGCAAATTCGGGACGCGGTTCCTTTCGATGTTTTCTTAGAAATTCGTCATTCATGGGTATGTCTCCCATTCCTGGCGCAGGGAACGCACAGTACGATGTAAGATAACGCCAACGTTGGATTCACTGAGTCCGGTAAGTCTGGCTATGTCCCGGTTGGTGAGGCCGGCCCCGTATTTGAGAGCCACCAACTCTCGCTCCCGCTCTTCTAGCTGGAGGAGCAGACGCAGCAACATTGCGAACTCAAGCTGTTGTTGGGCCGCGTCCTCGGTATTACTTTCTGCGGCGAGATGAAGCGTCTCGTCCAGCGACCTATCGGTATGCTGTTTTCGATAATAATCGATGGCTACTCGGCGAGCAATCGTGAATAGCCAGGTCGAAAAGGCGCCTAAGTCCTGGCGGTAGCGTGCCCGATTTCGCCAGGCCTTTTCAAACGTTTCCGCGGTCAGGTCTTCGGCTGACTGACCGTCTCCTACGCGATACCTGAAGAAGTTGTAAATACGGGGCAGCTCAGCGAGGTATAAAGCCTCAAAATCCGCCTCTGTTGCCGAAATGCCAAACCAAGATTTCAGATTCATTATCGTTGACATGTTACATTATACGGAGCAGGTGGAAAAGCATTACAAAGACCTACTAACGGTTCCTCGCCTATTTGGAAAAATCGACCTACACTGGCCGCAGTTGATGGCTGAAGACTGATAGCCAAAGAGACGACATGCTCTGCAGAACACCATCATGGGTGAAAACAACAATCGCTGGAAGTCAAGCAAAGTCTTATCCGTGAAATCTGTGCAAATCTGCGTCCCATTTTGAAGGAGAATACTATGCTTCCCGAATGTGCTGGCTATTTACAAATGATGGACGATTTACGCGGGCAGGTCGGCGACTTGATCGCCGACTTACCGGCCGACGCCCTGAACTGGCGGCCGGTCGAAGGCCAGGATGATCACGCCACCAACTCATTGGCCGTTATGACCGCCCACGCCGCCGGTGCCGAGCATTTCTGGATCTACGAGATCATCGGCCGCCGTCCGCCGACCCGCGATCGCGATGCCGAATTCGTCACCGTGGTCGATGGCCCGGGGCCGTTGCTGGACAAGCTATATGCCACCGGCGAAGAGACGGCCGAAATCATGGCCGACCTGGCGACCGCCGACCTGGACACCTTTCGAGAAGCCTGGGGCCGAACCGTCTCCGTGCGTTGGAGCATCCTGCATGTCATCGAGCACACAGCCCTGCACCTGGGCCACATGCAGCTCACCTACCAGCTCTGGCAAAGCGGCCAGGCGGCCGATTCTCCCCGCTGGTTCCAACGGTTGGATAGTGAAGAGTGATCAGGGGCGAGTGAACAGTGAACAGTTTGGCTATCAATCTGGCGACCATAGTAACCGGCGTGGCCATGGCCGCTTTCATGCTTTATTTTGCCGCCGTCTCGATCCGGGAGAACGAGCCGCGAGCCGCCCGCCGGGCTTTTGTCGTGGCTATCGCCCTGCTGGCCCTGTACGCGGCCGCCGGCGCTATCGGCCTGGCCACCCAGACGCCCGCCGGCGGCATCTTGCTGCTGCTCACCATAACCGGGTTGGTCATCTTGTTGTTGCCTGTCGGCAACCGGCTGCCAAACGAGGACGATATCCCGGCCGGCCGCATCGACGAGCGCGATATCATGTTCTCGCGCATGCTCCTCCAGCCAGGCTCCGAGCGCTTCCAAGCCTATTACCAACGCCATCCCGACAAGAAACCCCTGGACGACAACTTCAGAAAACGGCCGGGACTCATGGGCAAAGGCGCGCTGTACTACGATCCCTTCACCGCTTCGGCGGCCGAGGCCAGTTTCAAAACCGTGGCCGCCTTTCACGCCCTGCTGGATGGGGAAGTTGAAACCGAGGAGCAAGAAGCGGTTGATCCGGCTAAAATGGCCGTTTTTCTCAAACAATGGGCCAGGAAGCTGGGCGCGCTGAACGTCGGCATCGCCGAGTTGAAACCGCATCACCTCTACAGCACTGTCGGCCGGGGAGATCGCTACGGCGAGCCGGTAGAATTGAACCACCGCTTCGCCCTGGCCCTGACGGTCGAGATGGACAAAGGTATGGTGGATCGGGCGCCCCACGGGCCCACGGCCATGGAGTCGGCCCAGCAATACCTGAATTCCGGGGCTATCGCCGTCCAGATCGCCGAGTTCATCCGCGAGCTAGGCTACTCGGCCCGGGCCCACATCGACGGCAGTTACCGGGTGGTCTGCCCGCTGGTGGCCCGCGACGCCGGCCTGGGCGAGATCGGCCGCATGGGCCTCTTGATGACCCCAAAGCTGGGCCCACGGGTGCGTCTGGCCGTGGTGACGGCCGATATCCCCCTGGTAGCTGACGAGCGAGTCCGCGACTTGACCATGATCGACTTCTGCCAGCGTTGCTTGAAGTGCGCCGACGCCTGTCCCAGCAAAGCCATTTCCTTTGAAGAGCGACAGGAGATCGACGGCGTCAAACGCTGGCAGATCAACTCTGAATCGTGTTTCACTTATTGGTGCACCGTTGGCACCGACTGCGCTCTCTGCATGAAGGTCTGCCCTTACTCGCACCCCGACAACTTCCTGCACAACGCCGTGCGGACCGGCATCAAGCAGTCAGCCCTCTTTCGCGAGGCGGCGCTCAAGATGGACGATTTCTTCTACGGCCGGACCCCAACCCCGGCCGCAGATCAACCCTGGCTGAATCCGGCCGTGGAATGATTGAGAAGGCGCTTAAGCTGGTTCGTCAAACATCATCCGTCATCACGGATTAAGGCATGGTCGAGCTGATTTGCCATATCTTGCGGGACGCGCCACAATCATTTGCGCTATGCGGCGAGTTCTTTGCGAATGGGGTCCCCAGGGCGCCAGGCAGCTGTCCGAATCGTGTGGTGTAACCGTCATCGTCGACGTGTTGTCCTTCTCCACCTGCGTTGACATCGCCGCCGGCCGATCCATCACCGTATATCCTTACAGCGGCCCATGGGAAGAAGCTGAAACCTTCGCTCAAGAACATGGCGCAATACTGGCCCGGCATAGAGGACAAGGCCCCTTTTCCCTGTCGCCAGCCGCCTTCGCCACCGCGCCCCATGTCGACCGGGTCGTTTTGCCCTCGCCTAATGGCTCCACCCTCACCCTCCTGGCTGCTCAGAACGCCCAGGTTCTCTGCGGTTGCCTGCGCAATGCGGCCGCTGTCGCGGAGGCCTGCGACGGGTATGAGTCCGTGGGCATCGTGCCGGCCGGCGAGAAGTGGCCCGACAAGTCGCTCAGACCAGCCCTGGAAGATTGGCTCGGAGCCGGGGCTATCATCTCCCATCTCTCCGGGACCTGGTCCCCTGAAGCCCGCGCGGCCGTGGCCGCCTTCGAAGCCCATCAAGCCAACTTGCGCGAAGCTCTCATGGCCTGCCCTTCAGGAGTGGAATTGATCGACTGGGGCTACGCCGAAGACGTCGAGCTCGCCGCCCAACACAATACCAGCGCAATCGCGCCCCACTTTCGGCCGCCAGCATACCAGTGGTAAGTCACCTGTAAGAATTTCAGGTAAATCGTGCATTTCAACTGAAAAACGACTACCATTTTGTGTATGCTGGAAACGTTTCGTAAGACAAACCATTATCGAAAGCTGACCCAGGCCTGGCAGAAGCAATACGATGCCAGGGCTCCAAAGCAGGGTGATCCTGCCCCGGATTTTGAGCTGCGCGATGTCGACGGTCAACACAGCGTGCGCTTGTCTGATTTCCAGGACCACAAGCCGGTGGCCCTGGTCTTCGGCAGCTTCACCTGACCGCCCTATGTGAAGGGGACCGTGAGTCTCCGCGACCTGTACCGTGACTTTCACGACCAGGTCCAATTCTTGTCGATTTACATCCGCGAAGCCCACCCGGTGGATGGCTGGTGGTTCGGTGAAGGCTTACAAGCCAGGCTGATGAGGATCTATTCTCCGCAGGCGGCGCTAGACGTCTATGATCCCCAGACAATAGAAGAGCGCCGGGCGGTCGCCAGCCGCTGCGAACAAGCCCTGCAATATGGCATCGACACCTACGTGGATGAGCTGGACGATGCGGTGAGCAAGACCTATGCAGCCCTTCCGACCCGCCTGTACCTGGTCGACCGGGATGGCCGGGTGGCTTACGCTGGCGGATTAGGCCCATGGGGCTTCAAGCCGGCCGAACTGAAGCAGGCCATCGACCATTACTTGAGCCGTTGATCGCTAAATGACCAGTCATTAGATGCCGGATCCCGCCGCCGGAAACCTCATCGGAGAACCCGATCATCAGCCGCCAGCATGCGAATGGGTAAAGCTGGATTAGTATGCCAGAACTTCCGGATATTGCCGTCTACGTCGAGCGCCTGCAGACGCTGGCACAGGGACAGCGCCTGGAATCCATTCGTATCGGCAGCCCCTTCGTCTTAAGAACATACGAACCCAAACCGGCTGACTTCGCCGGCCGTTCGCTCCAGGATGTTAGCCGGATCGGCAAGCGCATCGTCCTGGCTTTCGAGGATGATCTCTTCGCCGTGATGCATCTCATGATCGCTGGCCGGCTCAAATGGCGTCCGGCCGGGGCAAAGCTGCCCAAGAAGCTGGGTCTGGCCGCTTTCTACTTCCCAAAGGGAACATTGCTCTTCACCGAGGCTGGCTCCAAGCGCCGCGCATCCTTGCACCTGGTAGCCGGAGAAGCTGGACTTGCTGCCTTTGATCGGGGCGGGGTTAATCCTCTTGACATCACATCCCAGATCTTTGGCCAGGCGCTGCGCCGGGAAAACCGTACCCTCAAACGGGCTCTGACCGATCCTTCGATCGTGGATGGCATTGGCAATGCCTATTCAGACGAGATACTGCACCGCGCTCGGCTTTCGCCCTTCAAACTGACGGGGAGCTTGAGCGACGACAAGATAAACGAGTTGCATAGCGCTGTGCTTGAGGTGATTCACGAATATACTGAGCGCTTCCGCGCGGAAGTGGGCGAGGGATTCCCAGAGAAAGTGACCGCCTTCCGGCCGGAAATGGCCGTTCATGGCAAGTATAGAGAGCCTTGCCCCGTCTGCGGCGCGCCGGTTCAGCGCATCGTCTACGCTGAGAACGAAGCCAACTACTGCCCGGGTTGCCAGACCGACGGCCGGATCCTGAAAGATCGCGCGCTTTCACGCCTTCTGCGCGACGATTGGCCTAATACGCTAGAGGAGTTGGAGCACAAAACGCCGCAGTAGGCCCATAAGCCGGCGATCCATGAGCATTGTCAGGGATCAAAGAATGACAAAACACACTAGCGTAATGAGACGTGTAGGCTTACTCTAGCAAGGTGATTCCCCAACGCTGCGACCCATCCAAGGAGTGTCATTGATGAGGCGACGAGAATTTTGTCGTCAATTTGCCTTGGCTGGAGGGGCCATCGTGCTGGCGCCGCTTATCAATAGCTGTGCACCGGATGCCGATCCGACGGCGACCGGCGATGGGCGGATGACGACGACAGATCCGACAAAGGCCTCGAACACGCCCTATCCGACTCAGCCGCCACGGCCAACGGCGACTTCGGCCGCCGATCCAACCCAACCGCCGCTGCAGCCAGCGGAAGGCGCCCCAACTGCTTCCCCTGACGCCTCGCCCACTACTGACGCGTTTGTTGCCAGGATCGCGCTGGTCAAAACAACGGATCGGGCCGCAGGTGTGCGACGGGCGATAGAACTGTTAGGCCTGAATCCTATTCGCGGCAATCGCGTGCTGCTAAAGCCAAACTATAACAGTGCAGAAGCAGCGCCTGCATCCACCCACCCAGACATCTTGCGATCGCTGGTCACCGAAATGAATGATATGGGAGCTCGTTCGATTACCGTCGGCGAACGCAGTGGCATGGGCGACACGCGAGCTGTATTAAAGCAAACAGGCGTGTTTAGCCTTGCCGACGAGCTGGGTTTTGATACCCTGTTCTTCGATGAACTAGATGAGAAAGCGTGGGTCACACAACAATCGGGCGATTTCCACTGGTCGACGGGATTTGCTGTACCGAGAGTTCTGCTCGACAGCGAATGCGTGGTGCAGACCTGCAATCTCAAGACGCACGGTTACGGCGGTCACTTCACGATGGCATTGAAGAACTCGGTAGGCTTTGTCGCCCGATCCGTTAGCCCGGGTAGCCACAACTTCATGTCCGAACTGCACGGTTCCACTTACCAGAGGCATATGATCGCCGAGATTAACACGGCCTATACGCCTTCGCTCATCGTCATGGACGCCGTCGATGCTTTCTTGGATGGCGGGCCGGCAGCTGGAAAGCTGGCCCACCCATCGGTGGTGATTGCTGGAAATGATCCGGTGGCCATAGATGCCGTGGGTGTGGCCATCTTGCGCCTATTCGGCACCACGCCGCAAGTTAGCCAGGGTAAGATCTTTGAGCAGGAGCAGATCGCGCGAGCGGTAGAACTGGGACTGGGAGTTGACTCACCTGAGCGGATCGGGATAGTGACTGGAGACGCCGAGAGCGAGGCATTCGCCGGCATGATCAGGCGCTTCCTTACTTGATCTCAAATTGAAGTTGGCTGCGAACCCGGACTGCGCATCCGCGCAGTCAGCATCAGCTTGGGCGAGGAATCCCGCAAAACGCCCTGCTCAACTGCCTAACGATTCGTCACTGTTACTGGGCAATATGAGGTAAACGAGCGCCAAAGCCACCACAAGGACGATGCCGAGAGCAATTGCCAGGATAATTACCACTGGTGATATCCCCTCTGAAGCAGCCTCATCCTCGCCGGTTTCACTGGCTGAGGCGAGGGGCGCTTTCTGTTCAAGCAGAAAGTCTACCAGCGTGTCGATTTGCTCGTCCGTCAAACGCTTAGCGTAGTCGCCGGGCATGATGCCCGCCAGGCATGGACCGTTAGGACAATCAGGAGCCAAGTGCGCTTCAGGATCGACGATGGAATTGCGCAGGAATTCGGTAGCAGACTCTCCTGGCACCCGTTGGGAAGCCAAGACGCCGATGGATGACAGATCTGGCCCAACTTTGCCAGCCTCGCCCAGGTCGCCTATCAGGTGACAATTGTCGCAGCCGCTGATTCGGACGATCTCCACTGCGGTGTCGCCGGCGATTAGCCGGGGCGTTACGGTTGGCCCCGGAGTCAGCTCTACCGCTGGGGAAGTCGCCGGAACTCTCGTCGGTTCCACCGTTGGCGTAGGCTCTACCAGCGCTGGTGTTGTGGCTGTCGCTTCTAGGGTGCCGGTCAACTCGGCCGAGGCCGTCGGCGTAGGTGCCACTTCGACGATGGGTTCGATGCGCAACTCGGCAGCGCAAGGAGAAAAGTCAGGTGCGGGTTCAGGCGCGCACCACCATGGATCACCCTTCTTACCGTTTAGAATGGGAATGTACCAGATGACGATGTTTTCATCGGTTAGTGTCTCGTCAGTTAGCCACTGTCCAGGTGGCCAGAAGGAGTCAGGCGGACCGGCCACAATCTCACTCTCGCCCTCGTCTTCATTCCACTGGAGCAAAAACATCAGGCCGTCATCATCGCCAAACGGATCCGTCTTCAGCGGAAGCCATCTGTAACGGTATTCGCCTGCGCCGGTGATTAAGACCTCGCCATCGGGCGAGACATTTTCGAACAAGGGAAAACTCAGTTCCGTCTCGGCCTCAACCCACTGGCCGTCTTCCCAGACCAACAATTCTTCATTCTTCAGGCCATCAAGGTCCAGGTCGATGCGCCAGAAGGTCCGGTAAATCATGGGATCATCACAGCCGGGGCCGTGGGAGATGAAATGCAGGCCCAGGGTACCGTCAGCATAGAAGCGGAGGATCTGCTCATAGCGATAGCAGCAAACACAATTGGGCCAGGTCAGAAATTCGGTGAAGAGTTGGCGGACCTCAAAACCATCACCCAGATCGGTGACATGGGTGCCGTCCGCTGGCTCCACCGAGGCCGCATAACCGACCTCATCCCGATAGCCGCCGGGCCAGCTTGGATAAAAGACTTCTACCTGGCCGATCTTAATGTCGGAGAAGATGAAATCGCCGTTATAGGTGGCATCGCGGAATTCGACGCCGTCGTGGGCGGTCATCTCCCAGCAGACGTTCCAGCCGTACGCCTCGTGGCAACCGTCATCCCAGGTACGCTCCTGGGCGGGCGGCAGCGCAACATCCCTCATGGCTCGCGATCGCGAGTAGAAGACCCGGGCAACCTCTTCTCGCTCCATATTGACGAATATGTGGAAAGTACGGCCACTGCCATCAGGGGCGGCAAAGGTAAGGTCCACGCACCAATCTTCGCGGCAATCGTCATCCATCAGCCATGCGGACATGGGTCCCATGATGGGTTCAGCCTTTCGTACATCGCCCAGCACCTCAGTCACGCGCGGGTCAGCCGCAGCGATAGCCAGCGCTCGAGGCACAACCTGTGGGCTGGCTCCCGGCCGGGCGTCACGATGAACCGCGCTTTCAACTACCTGGCCCGTATCTAGATTGACAAGGGCATCGACGGTCCCACCGTCTGAATAGTCGTAGAAGCTGACCCACGCGCAAACGCTATCCGCACACCCACCGTCGGACCAGCGTTGTGATTCTGTGCTGGTCAGCGGTAGAGCGACCAGAAAGCCGAAATCCTTGCCCGACAACATGGATTCAACGCCCTCATCCGCCAATGCCAACTCGCGGGCTCTTGCCTGATCGACGGCCGCTTCCCACGGTGCAGTATCTTCTAGTAGCCTACTTCCCTTGCTGATGGCGGCCGGTAACGTTTGTTGACCCTCTCTCAATAGAATGAAGAGACCGATTAACAACAGGACAAGACCAAGCGTTATGAGTCCGCCCCAGAGAGTTCTGTGCCTCCTGAACTTGTGCATTATCACCTATTCTAAACGCTGCTCGGAGATGACTGGCATCACAAGCGCGATTATAACACTCAGATACATGCCGTCTAACTATGCTCCACCGCTAACCTGATTCATTATAAGGAAGGCAATCTCAGCCCCTGCGCCGCGCTCCCTGGCGACATCCGTGTCCAGCTGAGCGGCGACTGCGTCCTGCACGCCAACGCCTACCGGCTTGTAGAGCGTAATTTGCTTCGCTGTAGTGCGTTCCTTAACCGTGCCATTCAGTATTTCCCCTATAGTTTTTTGTTTTGTTGGTTTTGATTTTGTTGTTAGTCATTATGCGAAGTCTTCGGAGTAATTTTCCAAATCGCGAATTATCGACCAGCAAAACGAGAAAGAAGACCTTATTGCCAATGGCACAATGTGCTAGAATTATCTTGACTCATTGCTGAAAGTCGAAGGCTGTTTTTGAAGAGCTTGACACGAGCAAACGCTCGCCGATAATGATCGAGAATAGCTAAAGGCTTAGCCGCAGGCAGCTAACCGCTATTTCAAGAGGAGGGTTCCTATGGATGATGCACCGGCTGTTCGTGTCGAAGGGCTAAAAAGGTACTTCGGCGACATCAAGGCCGTAGACGACGTCTCCTTTGACATCGAGCGTGGCGAGATATTCAGCCTACTGGGGCCAAACGGGGCAGGCAAGAGCACGACTATCTCCATGCTCTCCTGTCTGCTCGAGCCAGATAGCGGCGACGCCTTTGTGATGGGGCACTCAATTCTGGGAAATCCATCCGGGGTGAAGGCCTCAATCGGCGTCGTGCCCCAGGAAATCGCCCTCTACGAGGATCTTTCCGCTCGCGAGAACCTGGTCTTCTGGGGCAAGATGTACGGCCTGCGTGGCGCCGAATTGCACAAAAAGGTCGACGAGGTGCTGGAGCTGATCGGCTTGGCCGACCGGCAAAAAGGGCGAGTCGGCAAGTTCTCCGGCGGCATGAAGCGCCGGGTGAATATCGGCGTAGCCCTGCTGCACACGCCCGACGTCATCATCATGGACGAGCCGACCGTAGGCATTGACCCGCAGAGCCGCCGCCACATTCTCGACGGCGTCATCGCCTTCAACCATCAGGGTGGGTCGGTCTTATACACCACCCACTACATGGAAGAAGCTCAGGAGCTGTCCAACCACATCGCCATCATGGACCAGGGCCAGGTTATCGCCAAGGGTTCCCATGACGAGTTGGTGCAGATTGTAGGCGAGCAAGATCGAATCGACCTGGAGCTCAGCGAAGAAGCCGGCTTGGTGATCGATGCCTGGCGCGGCCTGGAAGGCGTGTCCCAGGTCTCGGCCGAAGATGGCTCAGCCTGCTTGTTGGTGGACGACAGCAACTTGGTGTTGCCCCAGGTGTTCGAGGCGGCGAATAACGCTGGCGTGCGGATAACCTCAGTCAAGATTCAGGAACCGAACCTGGAAACCGTCTTCCTGCACCTGACCGGCCGCGCTCTGAGAGACTAATCGGCGGAGAAAGTGCCATGAAACTCCTCGACGTCACGCTTAAAGATCTGGTGCAGTCTAGCCGCAGCTACATGGTCTATATCTTTGCTTTTGTCATCCCCATCCTGGTCACCGGCTTGTTCGTGCTGATGTTCGGCGGTATCGGCGGCGACGACGAAAGTTTCGCGTTGCCCAGAACGACGGTGGTCATCGTCAATCTGGACGAAGGCCAGATGCCGGCCGGATCGGGCGCCTTCGCCGACCTCGGACTGGACATGCCCCAGGGAGCGGAAGCAGGTTTCGGCGAGGCAGATTCTTTCGGTGATGTACTCAGCATGATCCTGAAGTCTGAAGTATTTGCCGATTTTATGACCGTCTCCGACGAGGTCGACGAACGCGCCGCCCGGGCGGCCGTCGACAACCAGCAGGCCGGCGTGGCCATCTTCATTCCGGCCAACTTCACCGCAGCCATGATCCAGCCAGGCGAGACCGCCGATGTGTTATTCTACCAGGACCCAACGTTACCCTTGGGACCGGCTATCGTCGAAAGCATCGTGCGCCAGCTCTTGGACAATGTCTCGGCCGGCACCATTGCCATCGGCGTGGCCATCAATGGTTTGCTCCAATCCGGCATCGTCCCCGATCAGGCCCTGATAAGCGATCTGGTGGGCCAGGTCACTTCCGCTCAGAGCGGCGGCCAGGGCAGTGAAGACGGGCAGCCGCCAGAGTTGCTGGAGATTCAACTCCCACCCGGAACCGAATCGTCGGGCAGCATTGTCACCGACATAATTGGCGTGATTTTGGGCGGTATGATGGTCTTCTTCGTCTTTTACACGGCCGCCGCCGCCGTCCAGACCATCCTGACCGAAGAGGAGCGCGGTACCTTGGCCCGCCTCTTCACCACGCCCACCTCGCACGGCTCGATCCTGGGCGGCAAGACCCTGGCCGGCGTGGTCACCGTGATCATTCAAATGACGGTCCTAATGGTTTTTGGCGCCTTGCTCTTCAACGTTTTTTGGGGCGAACTACCGACCGTGCTCATGGCGGTGGCTGGCATCATTCTCGTGTCCGCGGCAACCGGCCTCTTCCTGACCTCGCTTATGCAAAACACGCGCCAGGGTGGCATCATCTTTGGCGGCGTGCTAACGGTGACCGGCATGCTCGGGCTCGTACCCGTCTTCACCGCCGGCGTGCCCAACCAGCCCGAATCGTTGCAAATCGTATCGCTCCTGGTTCCTCAAGGCTGGGCCATGCGTGGCCTGACCATCAGCATGGACGGCGGAACCATCGTCGATATAGTGCCGGTTTTTGCCGGCTTGTTGGCCTGGACCCTGGTGCTGGGCTTCATCGGCCAACGCCGGCTGCAGAAGCGCTTTGCGTAACTGATAGCTGACGGCTAACGGCTCACAGCTAACTGCTAGAAGCTCTCAGCTAATTGCTAAGGAACTATTCTATGCGAGTAATTGACCTAGCCCTCAAGGACATACGCCAGCTCGTGCGCGACTGGCGGGCGGCCATCTTTCTGCTGGCTATGCCCATCGGCTTCACCGTGATGTTCGGTTTCGCCTTTGGTGGCCGGGGCGGCATTGAGGAGGGCGATCCGCGCCTGCCGGTCGGCCTGCTCGACCAGGATCAAGGCCGGTTGAGTCCCCAGTTGGCCGCTTTGTTGGCGTCGTCACAGGTCATCCGCATCGACGAAGAAGCAGCAACCGGCGCGGCCGAATTGGAGGAGCTAGTGGCTGACGGCGATCTGGCCGCGACCATCGTCGTGCCCGCCGGTTACAGTTCAGAGTTACTGGCCGGCCAAACGCCGCGTCTCGTCCTGGTCACCGACCCCGGCAGCAGCGCCGGCAGCGCCGTCCAGGGCGAGGTCCAGAGCGCGGCGACCCGACTATCCAGCGCCGTCAGGGCCGCCAGCCTGAGTAGCCAGATCTATGATGAACAAGTAGGCTTCGCCGACGATGGTGCCCGGCAAAGCTATTATGAAGACCAGCTGGCCCAGGGCGTCGCTGCCTGGGAAAATCCACCAGTCGCCTTCGACACCCAAAAAGCCTTCTTTGAAGAAAACCCGGCCGAAGAAAACGCTTTCGCCCAATCATCGCCGGGTATGATGGCTCAATTCGCTGTCTTCGGCTTGTTGGGCGCGGTGACCATCCTGGTTCTGGAACGCAAGAGCGGCTCGATGAAACGCATGTTGACCACTGATCTCAGTCGTGGCGAGATCCTCTTGGGCCACTACCTGGCCATGGTGGCTATGATCTTCGTTCAGCTATTCGTCCTGGTGATTTTTGGCCAATTGTTCCTGGATCTGGACTATCTGAGCCAACCTTTGGCGACGCTATTGCTGATCGCCACCGCATCCCTGATGGTCGCCGCCTTGGGGCTGCTCATCGGCGCTCTGGCCAAATCCGAGGAGCAGGTAATCGTCTACTCGCTGATCCCAATGTTCATCTTGTCAGGCTTTGGCGGCGCCTGGGTACCCTTAGAGGTCATGCCAGAAGCTTTCGGGCAAATCGCCCGCCTGACGCCCCTGGCCTGGGTCATTACCGGCATGCAGGACGTCATCATCCGCGGCCGAGGTCTGGAGGCGATCTGGCTGCCGGCCCTCGTTCTCTTCGGCTATGCGGCCGTGTTCTTCATTTTAGGCGTCTGGCGCTTTCGGATTGAGTAACAAATGCAAGTGTAGGGGGCAGCTAGCATGCGGCAAGGACCGCAATCATGAATAGATCTTCCCCTAATCCACGAAAATCCGCGCCCCTGAGCTATGCTCAGGCAATCTGCGTCCCAATTGCCTCAACATGAACAGTCTACACCGCTTCCAAGAGACCATGGCCTTTGGCCAACCCGACCGGCCGCCGCTTTTCGAAGAAGGCATCCGTGACGACGTCCTTCGTGCCTGGGGACAACAGGGTATGCCGGCCGGCGCCTCGCCCTCCGATCTAGTCCACATCGACCGGCGACACGAGATCGCGCTGGAAGTCGAGCCCCGGCCGTACCCCAAAGAGTGGCCCACGTCATCGGCCGGCCTGGATCTTCTGCGCCAGCGCCTGGACCCGCTGGATGACCAGCGCTTGCCTTCGGGCTGGCCCGACATCATCCAAAAGTGGCAGGGGCGGGACTATCCCCTACTGATCCGCGTCCACAGTGGTTTCTTTCAGACCCTGGGCGTCGGCGATTGGCGGCGCTTCGAAGACATCATTTACCTGGTCAAAGACGACCCGGCCTTTGTCCATGAACTCCTGGACATGCAGGGCATTTTCACTGCCCAGTTATTGGAGCGCATCCTGGCCGGAGTGACCGTCGACGCGGCCATCTTCAGCGAACCCATCGCCGACAATAATGGGCCGCTGATCTCGCCCAAAATGTACGAGGAATTCGCCCTTCGCAGCTACGAGCCCATCCTCGACGTACTGCGCCGTCATGAGGTCGAGACGATCATCGCCCGCACCTATGCCAACGAGCGTCTGCTGCTGCCCAGTTTTCTGAAGTGGGGCTTCAATTGCCTCTGGGCCTGCGAAGTCGGTTCCGATGCCCTGGACTACCGCGCGCTACGCCGCGAGTACGGCTCCGATCTGCGCTTGATCGCCGGCATCGACACCGACGCCCTGCGCGGCGACAAGGTGACGATCCGGCGCGAGATAGAGGAAAAAGTCCCGCCTCTGCTGGCCACCGGCGGCTACGTACCCCTGGCCGACGGTCGCATCCGGGCCGAAATCTCCTACGAGAACTACATCTATTACCGGGAGTTACTGGCCCAGACCGTGGCTTCTTCGACTGCAGCTACCATGCTAGACGCGGCAATTTAGCCTGCAAGGTAATGTCGGCCGGTTGACGCGCTCCCATCACCTCAGCTGAGGCCAAATAAGGATATCCATGTTTCGGAATAGGGAGAGTACGATTAGCCCAAATCATCCTTAGTTTATTTTGCGGCGTCAATTTGACGGCAGCAGCGAATTCTCTCCTTTATCCCTTGAGACCCTGAACGAGACATCGCAATCCTATTTCAACCGTAAGCGACAACCTGGCCCGGTTGCCCTTCGACCGGGCGAAACTCCACGATCAATTCTGAGGCAAATATGAATAACCACTTCACCTTCAACACTGTTTTAACTTCAAGAGGGAAGCAACTGCAATACCTGTTCTCTGTTCCAAAGGATTTCAAAACTGGCGAAACCTATCCAACATTGTTGGCTCTCCCTCCCGGGGAGCAAACCCGAGACTTGGTTATGGTCTACACATCGTGGTTACCTACTTTCCAAGAAAAGGGATGGGTAGTCTGTAGCCCGGTTGCGCCGGACGGAAATCTCTTCTTCAGAGGCTCCGAGCGCTATCTGCCCCAAATAATGGATCATATTGAGGACCAGGTGAATCTGGCCGGCGGCAAGTTCTACTTGTTTGGCGTCAGCAATGGCGGCATCAGCGCCTTCCGCGTCGCAACCCTTAACCCGGAACGTTTTCACTCCCTGACCGTGCTGCCCGGCTGGCCTAAACCGGCCGACGAAAAACGACTGGACACCCTGATCAATATGCCGGTCAACTTCCTTGTCGGCGAACTGGATGGCCGCTGGCGCGAAAAATCCAAACTGTTTCACGACCGGATCGCGTCCATGGGAGGCGACTCAACTTTGGAAGTGATCCCCGGCGAAGGTCATACGGCCTTTCATTCCATCCAGGTTCAGAGACTGTTACAGATCATCCAGCGTAATCACCAGCGATTAAGGACGTGATTGCGCAAGTAACCGCAGCTGAAGGGCCATCTGACCTCAAAATCGCTGCACACAACCTTTCACAAGAGTCGTAGATTTTGCAAAATCGACCTACTTGGCCTAACTGCCGACAGAGACGTTTAGTAGATCCTCGACGAATCCGATGGGGCTATAGATCGTCGTTGTATCGGACCCGGCAAACAGCAGGCCGACGGCCCGTTGCGATCCGCCGTCGACAACCAGCGAGCCTGAGTCGCCGGGCTGGGACATGGCCCCGGAGACGATTTGCTGCTCGAACACGGCCGTCCGGCCGGCGCCGTAGCCAACTGTCACCGTGGTATCGATGGCCGTTACTGTGCCGGTTGTCAGCGCCGTCGTCCGGCCGCTCTTGCGAACCGGCATGCCGGGAGTCGCTTCGACCGTGCCCGTGATAGCACCTACCTCCAAAATCTCGTCCATAACATCCTGATCGGCAAGCGGCCGGGCCACCGCGGCATCCACAAGATTGACTTCTTGCTGCGGCCGGTAGGCGTTCACCCGGTGGTCCGAGCCGAGCGTTCGGGCGATGAAGTTGCCGATGGCAGCGTAAGTGATGGCCAGGTTACAGCCAGGAGGCTGGGGTGTGCCCCCGAAGACTATCGGCTGGAAGCGTACCAGCGTGCCGATCTGATCGTCCGTCACCGTGCCGCCATCGGCGCTGCCCGGTTGCAGGATCGGATCGCCCGGATTGGCGTCGTTGGAGTTAGCCAGCACGTGATTGTTACTGAGGATCAGTCGTTCGCCCGTGCTTTTGTCGCGCGCGACGACGCCCAGGGTGCCGGCCGTGATCTGGTAATGGCCGATGCTCACGCCACCCGGCGCCGGGCGGTACTTGTCCGTGTTTGATTGGTGGGCGTATATGGGGCCCGATTCGATGACATCGGTCGCTACTCCCTGGATATCGGCCGGGACCATTTCCTCGGCCGATAGGCTCTGGGCCGAGACCTTCTGCTCCACAAAGACGATGATGCACGGTATGTCAGTGGTCTCGCCGCCTACGATCTTGTAGCCCACGCCGACGCCAACCACATTAGGCTTGCGCATTAGCTGTTGTTGGTACTCTTGCTTTACTGCCTTCGCATCGTCCATTTCGTTCCTCCTCAAAAGATTCGGGACACAGATTGCACAGATCAAAACAGATCGTTTCTGATTCTATTTCGGTGCCTGCTGCAATGAAGGTTTTGCCCGCCTAACAGACATCATGGAACGCGTGGCGGGTCTGGTGATTATTAGTACATAATGCATTCCCTTTGTCAAGAGCATGCGCATGATTTCTTAGCGAACCTGTCGGTGGGTGATCCATCCATCGGTGGGTAAGCCGCCGATAATAGATGACGGGGCTCTTCACCTGGGCTAAGATCGTAGGCGGTGCTCGGGATCCGGAACGCTGCGGCCATGATCAAACAACTATTCGCCCCCCAGCATAAGTACAGCCCACAATTCTGGCTCATCCTGGGCGGGTTGCTCATCGGCACCATCGGCAGCAGCATGGTCTTCCCTTTCCTGACCATCTACGTCAGCGAGCAATTAGAATTGCCGCTTACCGAAGTGGCCAGCCTGATCACGCTCAACGGCCTGGTCGGCCTGCTGGCCTCCTTCGCCGCCGGACCGATCACCGACCGGTTCGGCCGCAAATGGGTGATGGTCCTCAGCCTGACCGGCAACGGCCTCACCTACCTGCTGTTTCGCGGGGCCGAAACCTACCTCTTTTTTGCCTTGCTCATGGCCATGCGCGGCCTCTTCCACCCGATGTACAAAGTGGGCACCAGTGCCATGGTCACCGACCTGGTGACGCCCGAACAGCGGGCCGACGCCTTCGCCCTGATGCGCACGGCCGACAACCTGGGCATCGCCATCGGCCCGGCCATCGGCGGCTTCGTGGCCGCCACGTCCTATGATGCCAGCTTCACCATCGCTGCCCTGACCTTGCTCTTTTTCGCCATACTGATCGCCCTCTTCGCCCGGGAAACAGTACCCCGGGAAGAAGCAGACCTGGCCCTGGGGACGGAGAAGCCCCGTTCGGCCGGTTACGGCGAGGTCGTCAAGGACCGCCAATTTCTGGCCTTCGTCTCATCCTTCACCTTGTTCAAGATCTGTTCGGTGATGTTGTGGGCGCTGCTGGCCGTTTACGCCAAGCAAAACTATGGCATGCCTGAAAGCCAGTACGGATTCATCCCCACCACCAACGCCCTGATGGTCGTACTCTTCCAGGTGGCAGTGACCAGGCTTACCAAGCGCTACCTGCCGCTGCCGGTCATGGCCATTGGCACCTTGATCTACGCCCTGGGCGTGGGCAGCATCGCCGCCGGGCAAGGCTTCTGGAGTTTCTGGCTCAGCTTCGTGGTGATCACTGTCGGCGAGTTGATGATCATGCCCACTTCGACCACCTTCGTGGCTAACCTGGCACCCATCGACAAACGCGGCCGCTACATGAGTTTCTTCTCCCTATCCCAGGGCGCTGGCCGGGGCATAGCGCCGCTTCTGGGCGGCCTGCTCAACGACAATATCGGCCCTAAAGCCATCTGGTACGGCGGAGGGTTGATCGGCCTGGCCAGCGCGGCCAGCTTCGCCATCATGGGCGTTTACTACTCGCCGCGCAAGATGGCGGCTAGGAAGGCGGCCCAGAGCGCGTGAGAGGGAGGAATTGAGAAACCGCTAGTGAGAAGCCTGGCTTTTCGCTAACTATGGTTCGGTTCTAAGCATGTTCAAAAAGCCAGGCTTCTTTATAAGGGCAGCAGCGGGAACTAAGCGAAGCTGACGGCTGAAAGCTGAAGGCTATTCTCTGAAGGAGAATAGTATGGCACCACCTCGACCAAAGGCTTGGAATGAGCAGCAAAGCCAGCTTCACGAAGCGTTGAATAATCCTGACCAACACCAGGAAGCGATTCAACTATTCCTCGTTCAGCACGCCATGGTCCACTCGGGGAAGATATCTGGCGATGAGTTGTGGTCCTTTGCCGAAAGCACCTTTTGCTTTGACTTCCCTTATGATGGCTATGTGCCTGAATCGCTGCTGCAGACGAAACTCTATATCCCACCTCTCCGGCCAAACCTGATGTCCCGCCCCAACCTTATCAAACGGCTAAATCAGCGGCCACAGCCTGGTCAGAAATTCACCCTCATCTCCGCCCCGGCAGGCTTTGGCAAAACGACGCTAGTGATTGGAACTACCCGGCCTGAATGGAAGCCGAAGGTATTGTTAGCCAACATGAATCTAGAACAGATGCCGCTGGTTGGTCTGGCACCCCTGGCGGTTGCCGCTGCGGCGTTACTCGTGACGGCGATGGTCTACTTCCAGCGCTCGCGGTTGCATCTGGATTGAGAGGCGAACAGCGGGTACACCCGTTACCAATCAGCGCCCTGGTCAACTGTGTCAATTGAACCCCCCAATTCATACCTGGCGTGCCAAATTATAGCCGCCGTCACGGCGCACTCATTCGACGAAAGGTCTAATCGTCGTTTTAGGCAAGCTCACTGGGCAGGTTCCTGAGGGCTTAATCTCGCCCAGCCAGACTTTCACGGCCGCTTTCTGCTGCACGTCAGTGGCCCCATATGTGGCAATCAGGTTAGGGACATGTGGCATCTCGTAGAGCAAATACGGGCTGCCGAAAGCCGTATAAACAACATGGGGACAATCCACAAAGATAGAGCGCCAGTTCCAGGAATTGAAGTGGCCGATGACGGTACGCACGGTGCCGAAGACGGCAAACGGTATGGTGTAGACGTTGATGAATACAGCGTCGTGTTCGGCCACCTCTGCACGCAGTTCCCCGTTGTTAGGGTTCAAAAGGTGGTTGACGCTGAACCCGCGCTCCCGCAACTCGTCGTCAAACACATCCAGATCTTCGACGCCGCGCATCTGGTTGATCTCGCCAACCGAGACGGTGAGAACCCTGGCTCCGGTTTGCAGCGCGAGGGGCGGCCGTCCGTCACTGCGCAAGATGGTTACGCTCCTATCAGCCATTTCCTGGGCTGCCTGGCGGAACGTAGTTTTGTCTGTCTCTGACGGCGGCGGCCCGAATGGATCTTCAGGCAGGTGGAGGCGGGCTTTCAATTCGAGCACGCGCCGAGCGGCATCGCGCACACGTTCGGCCGAAAGAATGCCCTCTTCCAGGCTCGCCAGAAGATAGTTGAATTCCTGTAAAGAGTCGGGAAACAGGTACATATCTATGCCGGCGGCGATGCTACGGGCCGCTCGCTCCGCTGTTGGTACACGCGTTGTGAGACCGTTCATTGAAGAAGCATCGGAGACAATCAGGCCGTCGAAGCCCATCTCTTCCCTTAACAACTTGATGAGCAGATCTCGGCTGAGGGTAGCCGGGGGCGCATCGTCAGGATTCTGACGATAACCCTGGTAGTCAGGCAGAGAAATATGGCCCGGCATGATGCTCATGACACCTGCATCTATAGCCGCCTGGAAAACCCGGCCGTACGTTTCCTTCCATTGAGCCATGGGCAGGCTGTTCACCGATCCAGCGATGTGATGATCGCGATCGTCTACGCCATCACCAGGAAAGTGTTTGGCGGTGGCGGCTAAATGGTCACCGGCCTGCAAGCTCTTTATGAGCGGCACAGACAAACGAACAATGCGATCCGGATCATCGCTCATCGATCGGATATTGGTGATGGGATTATTGAAGTTGAGGTTCAGATCCACCACTGGGCCAAAGTTCCAATGTAGACCGCAGTAGCGGGCTTCAGCGGCGGTGGCTCGACCCATTTCGCTAATCAGATCCAGGTTATCGGCGGCCCCGGCAGCCATGGGCCAGGGAAAGATAGTGCTCTCGTCGGCGACGGCCGAGGCGCCATGTTCCAGATCTCCGGCCACCAATAAAGGCACAGGCGAGCTATCTTGAATCGTTGTCAGCATCTCCCGGATAGCGGCGCCGGGCATACTGCGGATAAATAGCGCGCCCAAAGGTACTTGTTGCAGTAATCTAAGCCAATCGTCTGTCTGGAAATGGGGAATCACCGGGCACAATAGTTGCCCCACCTGCTGTTCCAGGGTCATATTACCTATGGTGGTCTCGACCCATTGATTTTGTTCACTGGTTAACGGTTTCAACATTTTGAAAAGCTCCAATGAACATCGCGGGAATTAATGGTGTGCTTTTTCAAAAGCCGGCGGCTATAGGCTGATGGTGGCTGCGGGCCTAAGAGTCGGAGCCCATGACGCGGTCGCCGGTGGGGCCGGGACTGCCGCCGGCCGGTTCGATAGTGATACCAAACGCGCCATACTCCCGCAGCGGCCGCAGCGACTCAACCAACACGGTCTGGTAACCGTCAGTCGGCACGGAAAAGACCGCACCGCTGGTCCGCTGGCCATCGGCGATGAGCCATAGCTGGTATTGCTGCCCTTCGTCTAGCAGGGGCATCTTGTCGACGATGATCGCCCCATTCTGGCCGTCAGCGCTGATATAGATGACGCCGCTGGCCTCCGGGGCCACCTCGGTGCCCTGGAGGAAGATGCGCCGCCAGGCAGTTGGGCTGGGCTGGGTGGCCTCGCGCCAGAAGTAAATGTTGCCAATAGCCAGGATCAGGACGGCCAGCAGCAGCGCCGGCCGCCAGCGTGGTCCGGCCAACCAATGTCGCATGCTATTGGCCGTCTGTTGCCACCAGGGCAGTTTCGTTGCCTGATCGGCCCGTTCGGCGGCCGGTTGGGCCTGGATCCGTTCCATGAGCCGGCCTTTCAGAGTGGCCGGTGGCGCGGCCTCCGCCGTGGCCAGCGGCAAGACGCCGACCACCTCTTCATAGGCAGCCAGCTCCGCCTGGCAGGCTTCGCACCCGGCCAGGTGCCGGCTCACCGCCTGCGCATCATCGGCGTCTAAGCTATTGAGCGCATAGGCGGGGATGAGGTCTAGGAATTGATCATGATCCGCGTCACGCATCGTCTCTTCTCAATAAAATAGAATTACTAGTGATCATATACGTACCGTCCGGGCTGATGGACGTGCGCCGGCCGATTATATTACTCCTCGCTCAGCGACATCACTCGCCAGTAAGCGATGTCAGTCATCGGTAGGCGATGTCAGTCATCGGTAGGCGATGTCAGTCATCGGTAGGCGATGTCAGTCATCGGTAAGCGATGTCAGTCATCGGTAAGCGATGTCAGTCATCGGTAGGCGATGTCAGTCATCGGTAAGCGATTTCAGTCATCGGTAAGCGCCCGGCGCAGCTTCTGCATGCCAGCCCGGATGCGGCCCTTGACCGTACCCAACGGCAAGTCGAGAACCTGGGCAATTTCGCTGTGCGTGTAGCCTTTGAAGTATGCCAGGGCCAGCGTTTCTTGTTGCTCTGGCGGCAGGCCGGCCATCACCACCCGGACACGTTCCATTTCCAACGCCAGGCCGACCGCCTGTTCCGGATCCTGCCCGGTCGCCACCGGCTCTGAGGGCGCGTCGGCCCAGCCGATGCTGTGTTTCAGCGGCCGGACCTCTTCGCGGCGCAAGATATCAATGGCCCGGTTGCGGGTCATGCGGCTGATCCAGGTCAGCACTTTGGCCCGTTCAGGCTGGTAGGCGCCGGCTTTTTCCCAGACGCGACTGAAGACGTCCAGGGTGATCTCCTCGGCCGCACCGTGGTCGCCGACGACCCGATAGGCCACGCTGTACACCAGCCGGCTGTAGCGGTCGTAGAGTTCGCTTAAGGCCGCCTCATCATGGCGGGCAATGCGCTCTATTAAGGCAGGGTCGTCAGGTCGCTGGGCGGGCACCCAGCTATTGTACACGGGGTTTGGAGCGGGGGGCAAAACAGTTAGCCGTCAGCTTTCAGCTGTCAGTTCTCGAGACTTGAACTTGATGCGCTCATGCTGTTGACGAAGGAGCGCTGGAAAAGAAAAAAGAGTATCAGGACAGGAATGGTGGCGATTGTCAGATAGGCCATGCTGGCCCCGTCCCGGCCGCCAAAATAGCCAAAGCCTATCATGAGCGTGCGAAACTCGTCGGTCTGGATCACCAGGGCCGGCCACAGATATTGATTCCACATGGCCAGGAAGCGCAGGATGGCAACCGTTGCGTAAACAGGGCCTGATAACGGGACGACCACTCGCAGAAAGATCTGAAACCAACTGGCGCCGTCAATGCGTGCCGCGTCGAATAATTCATCCGGCAGCCTTTTAAAGAATTGGTAAAACAAGAAGATCGAAAAGGCGTCGGCGATGAAAGGGATGATTTGCACCTGATAGGAGTCGAGCCAGCCTACAATGATGCCAGAGGCGTCGATCCAGGGCAGGTTGTTGACGATCAACAGCAGGGGGATGGCAATCGCCTCGAACGGTATGATGATCGCGGCGACAATTAACGATAGCAGTACCAGCCGCCCTTTCCACCTGACACGGGAGAGGGCAAAAGCCGCCAGAGAGTTCACAATGAGACCGCTTATCACCGTGAGCGAACTAACCACTACCGAGTTAAACAGAAAGCGGAGAATCGGCGTAAACCTGAACGCCTCTTCATAGTTAGTGAACGAGATATCGCCGACCGGCAAAAAAGCGCGTATTGACGAGGAATCTTGCAGTATCTGCCAGACGGGTTTCAATGATGAAACCAGCATATAGATGATTGGCAGGGCGAAGATCAACGCCAGCAAGATCATCAGCAGATAGCGGCCGATAACTGCTAATTTGTATAACAGACCCCGACTTCTTTGAATCGCCGTTGGCACCGTAGGCTTGATCCCGTTTTATTGCTCCAAAACCATTGCCATCATTATACAGGATCCGCTACCACTCAATAGGCCGGTGGTCGCGGAAGGAGCCGCCTTGCGGGCCGTCATTGGACAACCAGACCAGTCAGACGGCCGTGTCGGCCCCTTCTTCAACCGCAACTGCAGATAGATTTCAGTACTTTCTGGTAAACTATTGTGGAGGGATATGATGGCCAGACAGAGTTTCGAGGAATTGTACGCCGGGGTGCCTACGGAGCAAAAGGCTCAGTTGTTAGATTTTCGGGAGCGCCATCGTTATAAGGAAATCAAGGCCAACCGCAAGACGTGGCGCTATATCGCCACCGGCCGGGGCGAAGAAGCACTGGTCTTTTTGCCCGGCGCCTTTCTACCAGCCGACATGTGGTTTTACCAGGTGGACGCCCTCGCCGATCGTTACCGGATACTGGTAACGGACGCCTATGCCCTGCAAGGCTTATTTGACCTGGACCAGGTCAGCTGGCTGTTGGAAGAGATGCTCGAAAGCGAGGGTTTTGACGCAGCCACTTTTGTCGGCCTGTCGGCCGGTGGCGGCCTCGTCCAATATCTGCTGCAGGAGCGGCCAAAGACCGTGGCCAACGCGATACTGTCCCATTGCGGACCGATCATCTACGACGAAAAAGGGGCCCGCCAGGGCCGGCGCCTGCTTAGCCTGGCCCGTTTTCTACCGATATCCATCCTCCGCCGGATCGTCGTGCGCCAGACCAGCGGCCAACCGCCGGCCGATAGCGGCTGGGTCGCCTTCCATAGCGCTTATTACCAGGAACAAGCCGCCAGGTTAAGCAAAGAGATGTTCGTGAGCTTCATGAAGTTGGGCCTGGACACCCGGCGGGACTTCGCTTTCAAACCGAAAGTAGTCGCGACCTGGCCTGGCCGCATGCTACTGTTGACTTCCGAAGACGACACTTCTTCCTATCCAAAGTTGGAAATCCTGCAAGAACGCTATCCCCAGGCGTCGACGCACGTTTTCGCGGCCGGCGGCCACCATACCTATCTGTTCTATCCGGAAGCGTATACGGAGGCGGTGGTGAGGTTCTTGACGATTGAGGGAACGGGGGCCGGGAATCGGGGACCAGTAGGAACTTAAGCGAAGCGACGGGAACTTAAGCGAAGCGACGGGAA
>JBFFWQ010000035.1:0-49469 GCA_041570195.1 Promineifilaceae bacterium (SeqCode)
CCGCCGCTGCAACCGGGCCAGATCGATTTGTTGATCTTCAATGCCAGCCTGCACTACGCCGTCGACCTCAAGAAGTGCCTGCGATCGGCCGCCCAACTGTTGCGGTCGGGTGGAGCGCTGATCATCATGGACACGCCGGTGCTGGTCGGCGACTTCACCGCGCTGCCCCCGACCGAGGGCCAGTCCTTACGCCGCGGCCGGCAATTGCCGCTGGCGGAACTCAAGCAGGCCCTGACCACGGCCGGTCTCACTTTCGAGATCCGCCAGCCCAAACGTGGTTGGCGCTGGTCAATTCGCCAATGGCGCATTCGTTTCTTCGGCGGGCCGGGCTTCACTCTCCCATTCATCATCGCCCGCCACTGAAGTCTGAAAACTTATTATCAAGGAGCAACCACATGGCTAAAGAAATCCGCCTATTCAAAAGTCAGGAAAAGCGTTCCCGCGCCGAAGTGAGCGCTTTCCTGTACCAATTGGCCGAAAAAGTCGGCGCCGGCCAGGTCGTCCTGCGCCAAGGCCAAGAGGAGATCACTCTGGAGTTGCCGTCGAACCTGGTCCTGGAGATCCAGGTAGAGGACGAAGACAAAAAACGCAAAGGCATCCAGCACAGCCTGGAAGTCGAAATCAAGTGGTTCGACGGCGACGATACCGGCGGGCCGTTGGAGTTGGGTTAATCGCCGATTCAGGCAGCGTGGTCTACGAACGGCCCACGGCCGAGATCTACGATCGTCTGCGTGCCGAGGCGCTGACCTCTGGCAAGACGCCTTGTAACTTGCCCTGGCCGCCGTCCTGATCTAAACTTCTGGTCTTTACGAACGACCATACGCTGCCGATGCTTAACGTTTCTCGTCGCACCCTTTATATTCTGGCTGCCATCGTCTGGCACATTGGCGGGATAGTCTTGCTTCTCAAAGCTGCCTCGCTGCTGCAAGAAGCCGGCTCGCTGCGGCCGGGCCAGAACTGGTTATGGGTCTTCGTCGCGGTCGGCCTGTTTTTTGGTCTACTGAAGGCCAGATTCCTTTTCAGTCGCTTCTGCCACAAGAATCTGGCGCGCATCGACGCGCTCGAACAACCTCAGCTCTGGCAATTCTTCCGGCCGCGCTTCTTCCTGATGCTGACCGTCATGATCTTGTTCGGGTCGACGATGTCCAGGCTGGCCGAAGGGCACTACCGATCCCTGATCGGCGTGGCCACCCTGGACCTTAGCCTGGCCATCGCCCTGCTGGGCAGCGGCCTCATCTTCTGGCGCCAGCGAGTCTTCTTCGCTCCCGCCCGCCAATCACACTAAGCGGTCGCGAAGCACGGCGCCCTCCCTCTCTTCGAAACGACCAAGGGCAACCAGCATGAAAGATCGGTCCTTCGCCCGCACCAGCGACACGTCTGGCCGGCCGCTGGTGTACGTGATCGCCACAACCGACGACATGGTCTACGCCGACGCCGAGTTGGCCCTGAGATCGTCATCTGAGGGAGGACGCCTCATTGCCTGGCCGGGGGGAGAGACCATTGGGGGATCACGCCAACTAGCACGCCATCGCTCAAGATGCTCTCCAGTTCACTTCCGTCGCCAAACGACTGCTCGTAAGGATCCTTGTCGAGAGTCAGCCGATAGATAGCCGTGCCCGGCCTATCGCTGCCCAGCAGCAGCGCCTCACCGTCGGGGGTCCAGAAGATGCGCCTCAGGTCGAGCGGTGGATCCTGGCCGGGCAGGTCTAACCGGAGCCTCTCCACTTCATCAGCCGCCTCGGTCACCGTAACTTGTCGAAAACCGCCCTCCTCGGGTGAATAGTCCGTCAATTCAGCCCGCCAGGTACCATCGGGGGAATCGGCCCTCGGAACCAGGTCCCTTGGCGAACAGTGGTCCCTGCTGGTCGTTTCATCGGCCGGAACCGGCCGGCCGCCTGACCAACACAGACCTGGGGTCCCCGAGCCCAGGCCCCGCCAGGTCTCGCCGGCGTTTTCACTCTCGTCGGTAACCAAACTATGGCGCCGAATGCCGCCTATCTCCCGCCCAGGCTGCCCTTCATCCGGGCGGAAGCAACAAGCATAGGCGAGCTCCAGGCTATCGGCCGACCAGACGATATCTTCTAGGTCGCCCGGTCCTCTTTTCAGCCCTTCCAGCATTTCCCCAGCCATCACGTCATAAATGTCGATCTTATTCAGGCCGTAGGCGATGTACCGCGAATCAGGCGACCAGGAGTAGCTGTGCGCTACCGCCGGCAGCCAGCGCGGCGGCTCGACGCCGCTTAAGTCGACTATGACCGCCTGCTGACCATCCACTGGCGCGGCCAACCAACGGCCGTCCGGCGAGACATAGGGTTGGGGTCGGGGACCGCCGATCCACCAGGGGTCTATCACTTCGGTCGGGAACCAGTCGTCGAACAACTTGTCCTGAGCCAGCTGCTCGCGCGACAAACCGTCGGCCGTTGCCCGCCACAGATCACCCGCATACCAATAGAGGACGACCAGATCGTTCTGAATCCCGGCCCAATCGGCCGGGTCGGTGGCCTGCAGGGCAGCGGTTGAAGTTGGCCGGGTCATGATCGAGGCCTTTGGTGATGGCGGCTCGCCCGGCGGCGCCGTACAGGCCGCCAGTAATACCGTTACCAATAGAAGACCCAGAAACGGGTAGGCGGTAGATCGTTTTAGGAAGAACGTAAGCGACTCCTTCAAAAGCAACCAACACCGCAACGCTAACCGAAATGAGCGACCGAGTCATGACGTAAAGCGGGTGGTTACCCTACGGTGCGGATCCATACTTGACAAATAAGAACATATGTGCTATTGTTTATGCTGAATACAGACATCCGAATATCGACCGTTCCTCGCTTAGTTGCTGGCCGGGCCGAAGCCAGGTAGGGCTTAATCATTAAGATTACCCACCTGGCGAAGGCCCGGCTTTTTGTTTTGGGATCGGCGATCAGGGACTAGGGACCGGCAAGCTTTTGCGAGACCGATCCCCGATCCCCAGTCCCAAAAAAAGGTGTTCCCATGGCTGAATTAACACGCAAAGAAGTGATCCAGATCATCGCCACCGCCGGCCGACAGGTCAAGCTATCCGGCGTCGACCTGTCAGGGCTGGACCTGACTCAAGTGAATTTGTATGGCGCCGATTTGCTAGGGGCGGACCTGAGCGACTGCACCTTGCAGCGAGCCCGGCTAACAAAGGCTGAATTGGGCTGGGCCCGTCTGCCAGGCGCCAACCTCGAATTGGCCTACCTGCACGAAGCTAGTCTGATTGGAGCTGATCTGCGCGGCGCCGATCTAAGGAAGAGCGTCCTACTTAAAGCCAACTTGATGGGCGCCAACCTGGAGGGGGCCGATTTACGCGGCGCGCTCCTGGCTGACGCCGAGCTCGCCGGGGCCAATTTGGCGCTAGTGCGCGTCGACGAGAGGACGGAGTGGCCGGCCGGTTTTGAATTGAATCAACATGAACAGGATAGGGCCCAGTTCTAGCGGCCGGTGGTTATGGAAAGCTCCCAGTGGGCAGTGCCCAATACCTTAAATATTCTTGACAAACGGCCGAAACGGGGTTAGTATATTCGAAACTAGACTAGTTTCAACTAGAGTAAGAGGAGTTGGGTGTTTAAAGCGACGTTCGTGGCCCGAAGCCGTGAATTGGAAGTTCTGGACAATTTGTGGGCTTCACAAAAAGCCAGGCTGCTTATTCTATACGGCCGGCGAAGAGTTGGCAAGACCCGTTTGTTAACTCACTGGTTGCAGCGCCAGGACAAGGAAGGGCTGTATTGGGTCGCCGAACCGGCTTCCGCCCTGACGCAACTGCGCTCTTTTTCTCAGGCGTTGATGAGCTTCATCGACCCGGAAGCTGAGATACCGGCCGATTTCACTTTTGCCAGTTGGGAATTGGCCTTTCGCCAGCTGGCTCTACACGCCCAGAAGCGGCGGATCGCTTTGTTTATCGACGAGGTGACCTACCTCATCGACGTCAACCCCGATTTTGTCGGCATTCTACAAAAGGCTTGGGATCGCTGGCTCAGTGACACTAATTTGCTCCTGGCCCTGGCCGGCTCGCAGATGGGCCTGATGCGCAAGCATTTGCTGGATTACGAGGCGCCCTTGCACGGCCGGGCTACGGCCCAGATGCAACTGCCGCCCCTGCCTTACGGCACCACTAAAGAATATTTCCCGGACTACAACGCCGTGGAACGAGTCAACCTTTATGCCATGTGGGGTGGGGTGCCCGCTTACTGGGAGCGCCTGGATCCCAGCTTGCCGATCATGGAGAACTTGCGCCGCAATATTCTGCCCGCCCATGCCTGGATGGTCGATGAATCGCGCATCCTGCTCCAGGATTTCATCACCGATCTGCACAACTACGTGGGCATCATGCGCGCCATCGCCGATGGCCAGCAAGCCATCAGCGAGATTTCCGACCGCACCGGCTTGACCAGCGGCAAAGCCTCTTTTTATCTTAGCGTCCTGCGCGATACCGGCTTCGTCGTCCGCGAGGTGCCGGTCACTCAAATGGGCACCGATTCCCGCCGCGGCCGTTATTTCGTGACCGATCCCTATCTGCGCTTCTTCTACCGCTTCATGTCGGCCTATCAATCTAAGCTGGCCCTCGGCCAAACGCAGCAGATGCTGGAGATCATCCAGGAGGAATTGCCGCCTTTCATCAACCGCAATACCTGGCAAGAACTATGCCGGGAATGGTTATTATTGGCCAGCGCGCACGATCGAATCCCAGTTCCGCTAGAAGACGTGGGCAGCGAGTGGGCCAAGAATTACACCGTCAACGTTGCCGGGTTAAGCAGTCAACACAAGAGCCTGATCCTGGGTGATACCTACTGGTTAGATGAGCCGCAGGATCTGGCGGCCGTCGAAGAATTAGCCAAAAAGACGACCCACATTGTGCCGGCCGGCGGCGGCGCCTGGTCAGTTTACTACGTCGCTTTTTCAGCCGGCGGCTGGACCGAGCAAGCCCGGGCCAAGGCCGCCCAGTTAGTCGAGGACTTCGGCCGCCGCCGCCGCTGGCGACCGGCCGGCATCCGGCTCATGGACCTGCAAGAAGTGGACGCGGACCTGATCCGCTGGTCGATTTAAGAAAACCCAGACCCTGGCAGACCCGCGTTAAGGCTCCCAGGGTCTGGGTCATGCACCTAAACAACAAAAAAGAGACCCTTGTCAACTCTGGGCAAGAATCAAGACAAGGGTCTGGGCGATGGGATTAAAGGAACCATCCGCATCTGTTGATATGTTATGTAATTTATCACCAATGCGCTGGTTTCGTCAAGTATCCTGCCTGGCAAACTAGTACTACCCGCGGGTATTGCCACGGCTTTCAGCCAAGGCCAGGCGGCGCTTGGCCCGCTGATGAACTCCTTTCCCTAGCCCCCATTGACATCCTGAATCGTGCTCTAGTGCGCCAACCGGCCGCCGGCCGGCGCCTCAGGCGTGAGTCGACGCTTCAGAGAGTCATCGCCGATAGGCACCCCAGTCATTGGGCCATCGGCCAGCCGCTAGCAGGCACACTGCCAGCGGCTGGCGGGCAGCCCAAGGCGCCCGGCTTTCGCTAAAGGTGTTTCTGGAGAACATCTTTGGCCCAAAAAAGCAAAAAAGCCAACGCCGAACTTGTTCGGAAGTTGACCTTCTTTGCTTAAGTGACCTGAATCGCATATCTCGCCGAGAACGACATCGCCGTCGTAAATCGCGCCCACGATCTTCCGGCTGTCGTCTTCTCAGCTTCGCGCCCCTTAGATGGGGAGGGGGGATTTGTGTCCCCGGTGCGATTATGGGCCTAACAATATCACAGGCCTGGATCGCTGTCAACCGGTGAAACAGTGGCCAGGGATCAGTGGAAAGAGATCAGTAGGCAGTGGCCAATTGGGCGATCGGCCGGCGGTTGTTAGCGAACGTTAGCAGGCGCCGGCCGGCAGCCAAATCGGTTAGCCGGCAGCAAAAAAGGCTAAGCCGCCGGACAAGCTACTTAGCCTTTGCTGTAATCGAATAAAGCCACATCTCTCTCAGAAGGTGTTGCAGCACCTTTTGTCGTCGAGCCCCTTGAGTGGGGAGGGGGATTTTGTGTCCCCATGTGGCTTCTAACCAACCTACAAGGAGGATAGCACAGGCAATCCTCGGCGTCAACAGGATCGCCCTCAAGTCAGGCGTTCTGTTGGGCCAAAGATTTGCCGTGCCATCACGCTATGAACGGCCGCCCCGACGGGCCGTCGCCGGCGCTTTTAGCCGCCCAGCGACGTTTAGAAGAGGTGAAGAGAAGCTACGAGCTCTTAGCGGCTAGCGGAGAGCTGTTAGCTGATAGCCGTGAGCCGTTAGCGGTTAGCGATGAGCCGTTAGCGGTTAGCGATGAGCCGTTAGCGGTTAGCGATGAGCCGTTAGCGGTTAGCGATGAGCCGTTAGCGGTTAGCGATGAGCCGTTAGCGGTTTGCTGTCAGCCTTCAACTGTCAGCCTTCAGCTGTCAGCCACCAACCACCAACTTTCAATCACCAAATTCCAGCCTCCAGCCTCTAGCCTCCAGCCTGCCACCGTTCATCCTTCGCCCCCCAGCACTCCCCTTCACCCCGACATCGCCTTGGGCATGCTAAGGCAGGAGATGGCGGCTTCAGGACGCATCTGGTTGCTATTACGTTACCTAGATACGGACGGCCGGGGCTGGCTCTATGTGGACCAGGTACAGCAGAGACTTTGCGACAAAGAGTCAGATCTGCGCGTCTGCGGCCGCCGTCAACTGCGGTCCCTGCTGCACCAGGGGCAAGGCCTCTTCTGGCAGCGAGACAAAGAGCGACTGTGGCTGCGATCGGCCGCCCGGGTCGCAACTGCCTTGGACGTTGAGCGGCTGCGCGGCCGGCCGGTAGCCTTGCCCTTGTCAGTCCTACTCGGCGGCGTCGGCCAGGTACGGGCTCACTTCTACGCCAGCTTCCACAGCGGCCGGGCCGCAAATGAAAAGGAGAAAGCCGGAGGACCCATTAGCCGGGCGACGCTGGAGAAGATCACCCACGTGCCAGCCCGTACCCAACGCCTCTACGAGCGACGAGCCGGCGTCCACAGCCAGGCCAACATGGCCGTTGGCGAACGACTCAGTCAAAAGAATCTACAGGAACGCGCCTGGCGGCATGGCCGGGCGACATTCCTGTTTGTCGATAGCGAGGGCAGGCAAGGCCCGGCCGGCGGCCGCTATGTGGCCTGGCGCATGCCCAACAGTTACCAGGGCCCCCACGCTTCATGCCCAAAGGGCCGGTTAAAGAAGATCAACCGCCAGATAGACCTTGTGAATTCGAGGGCGCAGGGGAACGATCCGTACCGAGTCGATGCTCGGGACACGGTTGACCGTCTTTTCCATTCCAGCGGGCAAGAAGCGGGCCGGGCCTACAATCGGAATCAGACCCATGATGTCTACTATCCGCCCGGCCGGCCGCGCCCCGGGCAGCGCCGGCTGTGGCGGGTATTGCCCGCCAAGTGATGCAAAGCGTACGCAAAGCGTAGATGATGGGCCTGCATCGCGGCCGGAAAGAAGTTGCCGGTATTCCTGAGGGTTAAATACGATGTTTTAGAGTTTTAGAAAATGGCGATAATGGCCGGCTGGCGATTTCTGGCGGCCCTGTCCCGCCGTGATCACCAGATCGTGATAGCTGGTATGAATACGCCTGACATCTGTCACTTTACAGGCGCTGCTATCTGTGGCATCCTGCTAGAGCATGAGAGATCGCAAAGGGCTCACAACGCTCTGGGAGCTCCTGGTGTTTGGCCTGCTATCGTTCGCTTCAGCGCTCATCACAGCTTGTGGAACGCTGGATATTAGCCTGGAAGAACGTGGCACAAAGCTGGAGCCAGCGGCCACGCTCAATGGGGGCGTGGCCGTGACTTCCACGGTTGACCAGGGAGACAGAGAAAGCGTTCCGGCAGTGGCCTGGTATGGCTCTATCCACAACGTGCCTGGGGCTGCCGCGGGTTTTGACTACCTGAAGCCCTGGCATCTGGATATCTGGCCCAAGTTCGGCCCGGCCGTGGGGCTGGTCGGAGCAGATCCGGCCGTTGAAGCCGAGATCGCCCGCCTGCGAGATACGGACGTCAAGGCCACATTTTGGGGTAACTTGACCTGCGGCGTTGCCGATTATGGTTCCTGCCAACTGCTGGTAGAGCAGCTATCGGCCGATGATGGCGGTCCTTATTACGGCCCAGACAAAGTTGAAGGCTGGTCAGGCACCATCGGCCGCTTACCTATTCAACCCGGTAGTCAAAAGACGCTGCTGTATTTTATGCTTGAGGGCGAGGTGGTTGCCCTCTACGGCATTGGCGGCGGGAACGCCTCTATCCAAAACGAACTGGATAGCGTGGCGGACAGCGGGGCCACGGTCCGTATCTGGGGCAACCTTGACAACAAAGCCCAACAACTGACCGGAACACGCATCAACGTGAACCGGCTGGAACTGGTAACGCCATGATCTCCACAATAAAGTCTATGTTGCAAGATAGTAACATGATGCAACAAAGGTGTTACAACTTCGCCATCCTCTTGCCATAGGAGCCCTGTATACTTTGTTCCAACAAGTATAAAAGAGGAGCCGCAAACCTCGTTATTAGTAAGGGAGTTACCAATGAATAGCAGAATCTACAACGGGATAGCAGTAGTGCTATTCCTGTCAGTTGCCCTTTTGACCAGCGCTTGTGGAACTTTGCAGATTGATACTGCACCGGGTGCATCAGGGGCAGAGGCTACCGGGTCCATGCCGGAGGTCTCCCAGCCGACCCCAGTGACTACGGCCGAGGCAATCCCCAGCCCGGCCGAGGCAGACGACGTCGTTGAGGAAACCCAACCTTTGACCGGGGTCTCAGAAATCACGGAACTGGATGAGACCTGGAATCAGTTCACCGACTACCGGCGGGGCTTTTCTATCAGATTCCCTAAGAAAATGGTGACGTTTCGTGGTTCTTGCACCTGGAACGAAGACCAGGGATCGTTCCGACCTGAATTGGCGCCTGTCCCGGTAAGGATCTTTGAGGATGCCAATGACGTATACATCGCCGCCGAGCATTATTACGAATTGGCTGGGGAAAGGCAGGTCGGTGGCAAAGCTTACTATGACGAGTGCAACCTTGTCACAAATTCCCTAGAGCTGTTGCAGGAACCCGATGCCTTCAAAGAGCCGTATTGGCAGCTGGTTGTCGAGGACATTCACAATGACGCCGAACTGGATAGCTTCATCAAAGAACGTTATTTCCCCGGCTGCAGCCTAGGTGAACAGTTGCCCTCGCTGCAGGACGGCGTTGTTGATGTCAGAATCCAGGGCGATGGAAAGGACTTGGCCGAAAGCCAGTGCCCGCTGAACTTCGCTACAGTCCTCAAGTACTTCCCCGCGGGCAACAAAGTCGTCGCCTGGGACAGGGGGCAATCCTACTATTTCCCGGCCGATGTCAATTACTCTGTTGTCTACGACCAGGAGATGGAAGACAGCTTCCGCTTCCTGACCGAAACCTCAACGGAAGTTGGCCCAGAACCGCTAGAAACCGTTGGTTACAGCAACAACGAAACGGGTATCTCGTTCAGCTACCCAACCAGTTGGGCAATGGAAGAAGAGGCCAACGCCTTTGTTTTTCGTAACGGACCGGTCGTTCTGCGCGTCGGCTACCGGATGCCCGGCGATACGGCCGACATCTGGGGCCGGACCGGGATGGGCGGTACCGATGTCGTCGCCCTGGAAGGAACAGCTCAGTTCCTTGACCAGATCCTGGCCAGGTACGGGGTCAATTACGAAGATCTCTTGATTGCCGTGACCTACGGTGGCGAACCTGGTGCGGTGGTGCAATCTGGCGCCATGGAGTTCACCATCGTCCTCGATGATCCCGATACTGACTACCAAACACTGACCATTACCGATGAAATCATGGCCGAAGCGGAGATGATCCTGGCCTCTTTTGAGGTTGGGTTGAACCAGGCTGGACCCTTCGGCGAATTGCTTTCTTACACGAATTTGGATTATGGTTTCACCCTTCACTACCCCTCAACATGGACGGTTGAAGAAGTAACTGACGCGGCATTTGTTGGCCCGGGTTCCCGCTCGGTTCAGCTCAGACAGGGAACGGTCAAGCTGGTCATAGGCTACCGCCGGATCGGAGAAGAGGCTGCTATTGGCGGCAGTGGCGCACCCGGCGGCGAGTTCGAAGTTCGGGGCACGGCCCAAATGCTGGACCAGGATGTGGAACGTTACGTGATTGTCTACGAAGGCAAGGACAAAGTCGTGATGTATGGCCAACCTGGATCCCCAACTCTTTCGGCTGGCGGCTTGGAATTTGCCTTGCGGATGGATGATTTTGATCCGGATTATGATAGCGTCGAATTGTCGCAGACATTGCAAAATGAAGCCGACATGATCGCTAGCAGCTTGGCGATTATTGAGGTGGAAAGGGAGAGCGACAGTAGCATGGCCGGCGAAGACGACCGGGGTTGGCAAACCTACACCAACGAGCAATTGGGCTACTCGCTGATGTTTCCAGGGGCGGCCGAGGTCGTGAGCCTGGACCCCAGCCAACGAGCAGCCTTCATTGGACCAGAGGTCGATGGTAAACCCCAATTCCAGTTCATGATCGTACACTACGACATTGACGCGGTGGAAGCAGCCAACTTCATGCAGTCCCTGGCCGAGGGCCATCGCGATTTCCTTGAGTCCATTGGTGAGACGACCATCGGGCAGGTCGAAGAACTCGTCATTGCCGGGGAGGCGGCTATCAAGCTCCGTTTCCCGGCGATCAATGAATCTGAACCGAGAGACGATTACCTCTTTATCCATGGGGGCAAGATGTTCACGATCTCTATCACCCATTTTGCTGGCCTGGAAAACCAGGAGTTGAGCGACCGCTTCTTACAGAGCATTACCTTTGAGCAGAGTTAGCTCAGGGCTAATCATTGGGATTCTCAAGGGCCGCTTCTAGGGTAGGTGTTACTCTAGGGCGGTCTCATTCTTCTGGTGCCCACCAAAATAAGACCATAGCATAAACCGGCAGGCACTTCTTGGAAGAACGGAACCAGATGAGGGTGGGGGAGTCCACGTCTTTTGCCGCTTTTTAGATGGATCCGAGTGCGATGAAGGGGGCTATTTTAGTGGTGATTGCCAGCCGGGCCCGGAACATGGAGTGAGACCAACCGTCTTAACTTGGTTCAGGCGGCCGATCTGCGCCGGACGGTAGCCCTGGATATCCTGGCCCTCAATCTCGAACCGGCCGATGAACCTTACAGCCATCTTCTGACCATCGACGACGAGGCTGCGCTGATCGAGATCGTGGACGCGCTGGACAGGCCTATGGGCCCGGGTCCGCAGCTGGCGTGCATTCCCCTCTACTGGTTGAACTTCCGCCTGGCAGACGGCCGTACCGTCGAATTCGAATACTCTTGTGGCGAGGGACAAGGCACCTTCCTGCGCGGTGGCGCACCCCCCACTCTGGCGCCGCTGGGCAATCACCCCACCGGCAGGATTTCAAGATCATCTCGACACAGTGCTGAACGGCGATTAGCGCCCTGACGACAGAAGTTGGCGTCAAGAAGGGAAACTGCGGGTATCTGATTGACCTACATCAGTATCTCGGGTATGATGAATCTATCGTAGCGCCCATCGCAGCGGCACAGAACACCATCTTTATTCACATCTGCCGAAAACCTTGCATATCCAGCTTCCATACTGGCCCGCCGCCAGCTCACGGCTCAAAGCTCAAAGCTCACAGCTCAGAGCTAACAGCGAAAACCTGACGGCCAATTTCCGAGGAGGAAAACCATGATAACCTTTGTACGAACCGCAGATATTCACGATGGCAAGGCTCCGATGGCCGTCGAGTGGGCGCTGAAGGTCGCCGCCTACATCAACGAGAAATACGGGACCAATGTTGGGATTCAGCAGAATGTAGGTGGGAAGGTCAACCAAGTTCATTGGGTCAACATGTATGAAACGATGAACGAGGCGCTGGAACTTGGGGCCAAGCTAAACATGGACGAGGGCTTTCAGCAAATGATGTCCGAAGCCGGCGAACAAGGCCTATTCGCCGCCAACAGCGTGGTTGATAACTACTACCAGTCCATTCCCTAAAAGCGTGAGCAATCCTCCCGGAAACTTGCTGCTGACCTGAGAAGGTCCACGAGCACGCAAGTTTCCGGGAAAATGAGAATCTTTCGCGCCAGGACAACGGCATAGAAGATAGCCTGCATTATCATGATGATGGTGTTACCCACTCGGTCAATCTACGGGTAGTAGCGCGCAATCCCTCGCCAGAAGCTCGCTATATGCTCTGGCGCTATTTGCAACATCTCTTCCACAGCTATGGTGAACTATCGCTCATTCGCGGAGAACTCGACAAGGTTCTTTCGTATGCATCTGTTTCAGGTGCAAGGGCGGCCGGAGGCGGCCTAAGACTCAGATAGAACTGCCCTGTCAATCATAGATGGGGTGGCAGCAAGACTAAGCGACCAGGTGCTGCGGAAGTCCTTCCTCAATTCGGACCATGTGCAGGTGCTACAGATGAAAATGGACCAAGCGAGACGTTAAGCGTTAGCTGCCAATTCTTATGGCCTCTACCGGCTCCAGATTCGCCGCCCGCAGCGCCGGGTACGTGCCTGATAACAACCCGATAGCCCCGCCGATCAGCGGCGCTACGAACGGAACCCACGGATCCAGCACCGGCGTCCACACCTGCGCGGCCGAGACGACGACCACGATCAATATGCCCAAACTGGCCCCCAAAATGCCGCCGATCACCCCCATCGACGAACTCTCCAGCAGAAACTGGGCCGCGATATGGCCCTTGGTGGCGCCGATGGCCCGCCGTAGCCCGATCTCGCCCGTCCGCTCCATGACCGACACCAGGGTGATATTGCCGATGCCGATGGCCCCGACGATAAGCGACAGGCTGCCCAGCAGCAGCAACAGCACATTCAGGTCGCTCTGCACCGCGTCGCGCACCCGTTGCGGCTCCGGCGGAAACTCCACCTTCAGCATGCCAGGATCATCTGGCCGCAGCGCCAGCCCTGCCTGTTGGGCGATGAGCGAAGCCGCCCCGATCTGCGTCTCGACGATGACCTGGCCCGGCCCAATCAATCCAAAATCATGCCGGGCCGTCCCTTCGGGGATGATCACCGCCCCCAACAAATCCGGCTGCCGGCCGACGTCGCTCAAGATGCCGATCACCAGATAAAATTGGTCGCCTATCGCGATGGCCGGTAGGCCTTCGACCCCGGCAATACG
Organism: Promineifilaceae bacterium (SeqCode); assembly: GCA_041570195.1. GTDB lineage: Bacteria > Chloroflexota > Anaerolineae > Promineifilales > Promineifilaceae > UBA11865. The sequence goes on from JBFFWQ010000035.1 coordinate 13,198, forward strand.
TAACCGCTCGGCCGCATTCGGCCCCAGCACCGCCACCCGGTCCCTACGCCTTGAATGACCCAAATCAGGCAGCCGGCCGTTGGCTAACTCGGCCCGCACGGCCTCAAAAAGCCCCGGCGAGGCGGCCTGCACCGACAAGTTAAACGCCGTTTGGCTTTGCGGGTCCGTCACCGGCGAGGCGCTCACCAGCGCCTCACCCACGTCCAGTTCACTCAACGTGCCGGCCGCCACCACGCCATTCAAGCGCCGCAGCCGCTCCGGCGCGTCCCAGGGCAAAACCCCCGGCTCAATAGCGCCCGACGGCCCGGCCCTGCCCGAGATATAGATCTCCGTCGCCGACAACTCGTCGAAGTTGCTGATGATGCGATTGCTGGCCGTGCGCGACAGCCCGATAGTGGCCACCAGCGCCGCCAACCCAATGACGATGCCCAGGATGGTCAAGGCCAGCCGCCCCGGCCGGGCGAACAAGCCGGCCAGCGCCTCCTCAAAGAGATCCCGGGCTGTGATGCCTGACCGGGCCACGACCGGTTCCTCTTCAGGGAACTCTGGCGCAGTCGGCGCTTCCTGCGGCCTCTCTTCAGACGTTTCGGCCGACAAGTGGCCGTCGACGATCTGTACCCGCCGCCCGGCCCGGCCGGCCACTTCCTCGTCGTGGGTCACCACCACCAGCGAAAGCCCGCCCTGGTTTAACTCGTCAAACAGGTCCAGCAGATCGGCCCCCGCTTTCGAATCCAGGTTGCCCGTCGGCTCGTCGCATAGCAGCAGACTGGGCTGGCCGACCAGCGCCCGGGCGATAGCCACCCGCTGTCTCTCCCCGCCGGAAAGCTTCGTGGGCAAGAAGTGTGACCGGTGGCTCAACCCAACTCGTCCGATGGCCGCCAGGGCCCGTTCTCGCCGGCCGCGGTGGTCGCCTTTGCGATAGACCTCGGCCAGCATCACGTTCTCCAGCAGCGTCCGGTGCGGCAGCAAATGAAAAGCCTGAAAAACGAAGCCAAAGCGCCGGCTGCGTAGCCCGGCCCGTTCCTCGTCGCTCAAGGTGCCTGTATCGATGCCTTCAAAGAAGTATTTGCCCGACGTCGGCCGATCCAGGCAGCCGATGATATTCAGCAGCGTCGACTTGCCGGCGCCCGACGGGCCGGTGATGGCCAGCCATTCGCCCGGTTCCAGCCGCAAATCGACGTCGATCAACGCCTCCACCATCGGCTCCTGGCCAAACCGCCGGCCGATCTGCCGCAAGTCGAGGACCAGCAATTCCCGATCAAACAGGCTCATTACGGATTTTCGAAACCGATCACGACCAGCTGGCCTGGCTCCAACCGGCCGTCGATGGGCGTCACTTCCACATAGCCGCCGGCCGACAGGCCCGGTTCGACGACCACATACTCAAGCCCGCCAACCCCGTCTACCTGCACCCGCGACCGGCCGTCGGCCGACAGGGACAGCGCGCTGATAGGCACGGTCAGCACCTCTCCACCGGTCGATTCCACCGGGATCGTGAGCCGCAGCGAAAAACCATCCAGCGACAGCGGCGTCTCGTCGACCAGCACCTCGAAGTAGATATGGAAACCATCTACCCCCTCCGTGCCCGGCGTCGCGGCTACCCTGGACACTGTGCCGGTCGCCGCCAGGCCCAGATCGGGCTCGTCAATGGCCACCGCTTGACCGGGCTTCACCAGCGGCGCTTCGTCCAGCGGTACCGAGGCGTCAATGGCCAACTGGTTATTGGTCACCACCATCACCGGGCCGCTGGCCGCGTCGCCGACGGCAGCATTTAGCCCCTGCACCCGGACAGGCAAGTCAGGCAGAAAAACGATCTCGTCCAGTGGGAATTTCACCGCACCGTCACGCAGGGCGCTCTCCAGGTCATGCGTGATCTGGGCCACCAAGTCGGCCGCCAGTTGCGCTTCTCTCGCGGCTGCCGCTTGTCCATCCAGGGCGGCCTGGACGGCCACTTCGCCGGCCAATTGGGCCGCGGTTGCCGCAGCTTGGGCCGATTCGCGCTGTTGATCGGTCAAGGCCGCATTTACCGCGTCCACCGCGGCCAGGCCAGCTGCCTCGGCTTCGGCCTGCGCGGCGTTTATGGTCAGGGGCGCGGCCGAGACCGCTTCGTCGGCCGCTATCTGCTCGTTTTGGGCCAATTCCAGCTCCCTGGAAAGGGCGCGGATCTGCTCCACCTGAGCCGCCGTCGCTTCCAGAGCTTCAAAGCCCGACGCGCCGTACCAATCGGCTACGGCCGCGCTGGTCGCTTCATCGTAGCGGCCGTCAACCGGCCCCGGGTCAAGCCCCAGGCGGGCCAGGCTCTCCTCCAGTTGTTGCACGTCAGGGCCGGAGCGGCCGGGCATCAGATCGCGATAAGCCGGCGTCTGGCCCTGGAAAACGAAAACCGGCCGGCCCGAAGCGGTGAACAGCACGTCACCTTCCTCGATCTGGCTGCCAGGCGTGGATAAGCTGGTGATGATGCCTGTTTCCGGCTTCAAGGCCGATGGGGCCAGGGCGATGCTTTGCGGTTGGCCAAAGCGGGCCGTGCCCCGGGACACGATGTCAGAGGTCAGAAGCCGCTCCTCAACCGGCACCAGGATCGGCGACGGGGTGGGGGGTGCGGTTCGAGCCGCCGCTTCGGCCGGCGATTGGATCTGTGACCCAAGATACCAACTCCCAGCCGCCGCCACGATGACCAGCGCTAACACCAACACCAGCATCAAAAGACGTCTTTTATCCATAAATGCCCCTATTTGCCCGGAAAATACGTCCTAATCCTCATAAGTAGAATGCGTTCCGAGTCTTCGGGAAAATGAACTCCAGTTCGATATACCCTCGATTTCGCTGGAAACTGCTTCTTGAGACCCATCAAAAAAACTGCCCTCTGCATGCTTTGCCTAATCCATAAAATCCGTGCCAATCCGTGTCCCATTCTTTATTGTTGCCGGCCGGAATACAGCTCCCGCTCAACCTTGTCCTCGGCCGGCTCCAGATACTTTTCTTCACAGCGCAGCGATTCAACGGCCAGCGCCCGCTCATAGGCCTGCAGTTCCGTCAGGGCCGCCCGGGCGTCGGCCGATAACGATTCAATGGGCGCCCCGCCGGTAATGGTCGCCAGCCGGTTCCGTAAATCGGCCTCGATCTCCTTCTCATGGTTGTAGTCAAAACCGGCCTCATGGATGCACTCTGCATACTTGGCGATAGCCTCGATCATGCGCGGGTCCTCTTCGATGAGCGCGTCTTTGGGATTGTAATAGGTCGCCAGTAACTGTTCCGGATCGAACGCCTGCTCAATGGCCGTCCGGGTGCAACCGCCGGTACGTGAAAGGTCCTCGATCTCGAGAGCCACGGCCAAGGTTGCATCGCTGTTCTCGCCGAAGAGATTATGGTTATAAGCCACCTGATCGGCCGGCGACAGGCTTTCGAAGATAGCTATATTCCGTTCGCCCAGGCCAACCTGGGCCGGAGAGTAGCCGGTCGCCAGCTGCGGTGCCTGGCCGGTGTAAAAGGTCGAAATGCCGTACCCGTATTCCCTGATGAACCGTTCTTCACTCATGCCCGGCAGATTCTTGTCGGACGTCATTCCCTTACGGACCGTGTTGTAATCGGCGGCGATATATTCAAACCCGGCCTCGCTCATGCAAGAGGCGATATTCTGCTCGACCGCTTCAATACTGCTGACCAGTTCCTGCTTGGTCAGGCCAAACTCCTCCGAGCCGGGTAGATCACCTCGCGCCACGGCCGCGGAAGATCCACCGCCGCAGGCGACCCCCAGCAGGCCTATGATGAAGCCCAGAACCAGGAGCAATGATCTTTTTATCCTCACGTCAGTTGCCGACAAAGCCTGAATAACACGCATGATCTCCATCCTTTTCCGGTTATTACATCGGAACGATTAAGGAGCCGAAACTTGGCTGCGCGGCAATTGCAGCAAAAAAGCAGTTCCCTGACCGACTTCGCTCGTTGCCGTCAATGTACCCTCGTGAGCGCGGGCGATTTCGTAGGCGATGGCCAGTCCCAGCCCGGCGCCCGACTGCCCACCGGCCGATCCCGCCCGCGCCCGATCTTCCTCCACGCGGTAGAAGCGTTCAAAGAGATGGGGCAGATGCTCGGCCGCGATGCCCGGTCCGGTATCGGCGATGGAGATCTGGACGTCACCTGCGCTTTGCTGACCCTGAATGGTAACCTGGCCGCCTTCTGGCGTATATTTGACGGCGTTGTCCAGCAGGTTCAAGAAGAGGCGCAGGAGTAAATCTAGATCGCCCTGGATGGTCAGGTCAGGCGGAATATCCTCTACCAGCGTAATGTCTTTGGCTTCGGCCGAGGGTCGCACCTGGTCCAGGACCGCCCCGACGAGATCGGTCAGCTTTATCTCTTCTAATTGCGGCCGGAACTGCCCCTGGTCCAACCTGGCCATGAACAGCAAGTCATTGCTCAGGCGAATGAGCCGGTCCACCTGGCCCTCCATTTCCCCCAAGGTCTCTTCATAAGCGACCGGTTGGCGCGGCCGGCTCAAGGTGACGCCGATCCGTCCTTTCAGGGCTGTCAAAGGTGTGCGCAATTCGTGGGCCGCATCGCCCGTGAAACGCCGCTCGCGATCAAAGGCCGCCTGAAGACGATCGAGCATCGTATCGAAGGTTTGAGCCAGCCGCCCCACTTCATCGGTTGGGCCCTGATAATGGATGCGCTGCCCCAGGTCGCTGGCCGAAATTGCCTGGGCGATCTGGGTGATCCGGTCAATGGGGCGTAAGGCCCGGCCAGCCAGGAAAAAGCCGCCCACTCCGGCCAGCAGCAAAGCCAGTAGCAAACCCAGCAGCAATTGTGCTTGCAGACTGGCCAGTGTGGCGACCACCGGATCGAGCTCTTGGCCTACCTGCAACAGCCCGTTCTGATCGCCAGCGATCACATCCTGGCCATAGACTCGCCATGTCTCGCCTTCAATTTCTTTGGTATTGGCGCCTATCTCAGGCGGGAAAAGCGGCAAATTGTCGTCGTTGCTCAGCTTGCTCAGTACCACGCCGGCCGGATTGCGCAGGTAAATGACGAAATCGTCATTGAGCCTTTGCACCGCTTCTGGATTGCGCTCCACGTGAAAAGCCAACTGGCCATCCTCTTCGCCCAGGCTGATGAGCGCCTGGGCGGCCGCCAGTCGTAGCGCGGCGTCCACCTGGTCGATTAAGCTGCGCCGGACCTGGACATACAAAAAGGCGGCGAATAGCAGCAAAATGAGGCCCAACGAGAGCGTATACCACAAGGTTAATCGTTGACGTAGGGGAAGCTGGAACCGTCGCAACCACGAGGACATGTCTGCTTCAGCAGGCCGCTTCTATCCGGTAACCAACACCACGCACCGTTTGAATGAGCGAGATACTGTGACCCTGGTCAATCTTGCGCCGCAAGTAGCCGATATAGACGTCGACTACGTTCGATTCGCTGTAGAAGTCGAAGTTCCAGACGTGTTCGGCGATCTGGGCCCGGGTCAGCACCTGGTTGGGATGGCGCATCAGATATTCCAGCACGGCGTATTCGCGGGGACTGAGTTCGACAACCCGCTCACCCCGCCGTACTTTCCTCTCAGCCGTGTCCATTTGCAGATCGCCCACTTGCAGCGTCGTTCCCGTCTGCAACGGTGGCCGGCGCAGCAAGGCCCTCACCCGGGCCAACAGCTCGGGGAAGGCAAAGGGCTTCACCAGGTAATCGTCCGCCCCGGCATCCAATCCTTCCACCCTGTTATCCACCGTGTCCCGGGCGGTCAGCATCAGGGCCGGCGTCTTATTCCCCCGATCCCGCAATTCGCGCAGCAGCGCCAGCCCGCTCATCCTGGGCAGCAGGATGTCCAGGATCAACACGTCGTAATCGGCCGCCAACGCGTAATCCAGCCCTTCCCGGCCGTCCCGGGCCAGGTCGACCGCATACCCTGCCTCACTTAGACCCTGGCCCACGAAGTTGGCGATGCCCGGCTCGTCCTCGACAACTAGAACTCGCATCCTGGATGAATTCTAACCTAGGAGTGTAAGAAAACGATGAAGGCGGGGATAGCTTATAGCGATGAACTTCGAGTTTTTAGTTTCTATTCTTAGGCGATAGTTGCGAGTTATCAGGACACGGTCACAGGCACCCAGCCAACCGCTCAAAGCTAGCCGCTTCATCTCCGCCACACATGGAAAAGCAGATCCTGCTCAAAAGTCGGCGCGCCGAAGTCGGCTAAGATTCGCAGCATCTGGGACCGGTGATCGGTGCCGTGATTGGCCAGGTGCAGCAGGGCTTGCCACCGAGGCACTGGTAAACCCGGCGGGGTTTCTTCCAGCTCGATCTGCGACAGGCCGGATACGTAAGCTAGCAGCTCCCCGGCCGTCTTTTCCCAGGCAGCGCGGCCAGCGGCCGGGGTGGGGTGGTCGGCCGGATCGAGCCTGTATTGCCGGGCATTTGCGTCCCCTTGCAGGCCGCGCATCCAACCCCCTTCGGCCGATGCCAGGTGAATGGCCTGATCCCTCACCGAGCCGCGGGAATAGCCCACTTCCTGGACGAACTGCTCGTCGCTCAAGGTCATGATGCTGTCCCACAAGCGCCGGTTCAAGGCATCATTATATTCAAACATGGTGCGGATCATGTCGAGCGGTGTCATGGTATGTTATCCTTGGCGTGTCGCCTAACGATTTGTTTCTGCGGAATATTGCCGGCCCGAAATACGCTGCCTCATAATTAATGTTACTTTGGCATGAGCTTCGTTGGCTGGTCTTACAGATGCCGCTATTATACCAGCCTGAACTTCTCCGTTAGGCAAAGAGGTATTTAGGGATGCAGCTTTGAGTCAAGAGGAACAACGGCCCCTTGAAATCGGTAGCCCGGCGGCCGACTTCAGTCTTCTGAATACGAATGGCAATCCTTATACACTGTCGGCCAGCTTGAAGAAACAGCCGCTGGTCGTCGTCTTCTACAGGGGCGATTGGTGACCCTGGTGCCAGCGCCAACTGGTTCAGTTGGCTACGGTGTACGAACAAATAGTGGCCGCAGGCGCCGATCTTTGGACGATAGCGCCTCAAGATGTCGCAACCAACCAGACGCTGCGTGAGCGCCGAGATTTGCCCTTTCCGATTTTGGCCGACGGCGATCAGGGAGTCATCCATCAATGGGGGATTTTCAACTTCGACGATCCCAAGGGCCGGGCCATCCCCTATCCATCTACCTTCGTCGTCGGCCAGGATGGGCGCATCGCCTGGGCCTATGTGGGCAAGACGACGCGCGATCGGCCGACGCCAGGGGCGATTCTGGCCGCCGTGCAGGACATCGCCCGATCTGACCAGATGGCGCCTGGACAACCCCTCGATCGATGACGCGTAATGAACGGTGAGGCGCAACGAAGCGAGCGTAAGGATATACTAACCGGCGCCCTGGCCGTATTTGGCCTGCTGCTGGTCCTCTACCTGCTGACTTTCAACGGTCGTTTTACCTCGATTGACGAACTGGCCATTTATGCCCGCGCCGAAAGCCTTGTCCAGCAGGGCAATCTGGCTACGCCCCAACTGACCTTCAGCGCACATCACAATACAGTCGGCGAGATTGAGGCTGGTTACGCATTATTGGCCGCGCCATTCTATTGGCTGGGCCAGCAAGCCGGCCGCTTCAACAACATCCAGGTAGTCATGTTGCTTAATCCGCTGCTGACGGCTGCTACTGGAGCGGTTATCTATGCTGTGGCGCGAACGTTGGGCTATTCTCACAGGGGATCGGTCCTGAGCGCCCTGGCCTATGGATTGACGACCCTGGCCTGGCCCTATAGCCGCAGCTTATATCGTGAACCCCTTGTCGGCCTGGGTTGGAGCCTTGGTCTATATGGCCTGATATTGTGGCGCTACCGGGGTCGAGCCATTTGGGCTGCAATCGGGGCTGCCATTCTGCTGCTGACACTAACGGTCAAGGTCGCTGCCATTACCGCATTACCGTTCATCTTCCTGGCGGCGTTGGCGCAGCTGGGCGATCGCAAACGTCTCGGCCGGATGGCCGCTATTTTGGCAATCGTTTCTGTAACCATCGTCTTGATGTTTCAAGCGATCTTTACTTGGCGCTACGGTTCAGCCTGGGACCTGGGGGCGCTTTCGCAATGGTCCTTGGCAACCGGCTTGCAGCGCACTTATGGCCAGCTCTTGAGCCCGGGTAAAGGGTTGATTTTCTATATGCCGGCCGTGATCCTGACCATTCCTGGCCTGGTCTTGATGTGGCGTCAGCATCGAGCTGTTACGCTGGCCATCGCCTTGCCCGTGATGACCACGGCCGTGGCTTACAGTAGCTATGGGAGCTGGTACGGTGGCCAGTCCTGGGGACCCAGGTTCCTGGTCCCGGCCGTGCCACTGATAATGCTGGCCATCGCCCCTTTGTGGGATGCGACCAAACAGCGCTGGCTGCGGGCTTGCTACCTGGGCGTTCTGGCCGTTAGCCTGGTCATTCAGCTAGGCGTTGTGACAGCCGACTGGTGGTCGGGCTACGAGCCGTTGTTTGAAACTGGCCCCAACCCTGAAGACAATGCCGGCCTGCAACCAGCAAACATCCTTCTCTCGCCGCCGTTGGCCCAGCTACGCGCCTGGGGAATGGATATCGTCGACTTGTTGTGGTTCCATCCACTGCGACAGACTGAGCCGGCTTTTTCCCCATGGCTGGCTCTTGGGCTGATCGTGGCTGTGTTGGCGGCTTGTTTGGCCTGGTGGCTGGTCAGGCGTAAAGAGTGGCCCGCTGCCCTTTTGCTCCTTCCCCCGGCCTTTGCCCTGCTAGTTCTGATCCTGTTGGGCCCCGGCGCGACATCCGGCTACCCTGGCTTGCCGGCCGAGCAGGGTAGAGGACTGGCGGAGTGGGCGCCTGCCGGAGACGCGGAGCCCTACACCCTGATCACCATGTCCAACGAATACCATATTTTCTACTACCTGGGTTTCCTCAAAGGGGATTTCATTCACCACTGGTATTCGCCTGATCAGAGCGAGGGGTTCGACCCAATCCTCGAACAGACCCTTGGCCAGCAGATAGCGCTGGTGATGGATCGGGTGCATATTGATCCGGCATTCTCCGGCAAGGATCTAGAGTGGTGGCTTAACGAGCATCTTTTCCGAGTTGGTAGTCAATGGCTAGGCGATTATGAACTGGTACGCTATGCAAATATGCCGGCTCAAGAGTGGACCTGGCGACAGGCTGGGCACCAATTCGGCGACAGTTTTGTTGTACCCCGGTTTGCGGTAAGCCAAACGTTGTTACGGCCGGGCGAAATGCTGGGCTTGCAGCTAGAAGTCTGCCGCAGCGGTCCACCCCCAGACTACCACCACCTGTTTACCCACTTGCAGGGGCCCGGCGTTCAGATTAGCGGGCACGACGGACCGCTGCGTTATGGTGGAACGGTGATCATTCCCTGGGAAGAAGGCGACTGCCTGATCGAGCGACGAGCAATAGTCGTTCCGGACACTGCTCAACCGGGGACATACGATCTTATAACCGGTTTTGACACACCTGGCGGGTTATTGCCGGCGCATGATAGCCCGTCGGCCGGTTACGTCGTGCTGGATCAGGTAACCGTCATGCCCTGATGGTGAGACCTCGATTAAGGTACGCGGCCAATCCGGGACTTTGAGCGACTCTTATTGTGATGCGGCGAAGAATACAAAAGCGGCCGGCCCTGGTGGCTATGACCTTGTTAGGCATTCTGACGCTGAGCGTGTGCGTCATTCATGCCGGCCCAAAGGCGGCCGCGGTCGGGCAGAACGAGTTGACCCCACGCCTCTATTTGCCATTGGTCAGCCGGGCGCCATCCTGCCCAAAGGCGTCCAGCAACAACTATGCGGCCGGCTTGGCTTACCAATACGACCAGGACAACCCCGTGCGTCTGGCCTGGAACCATGCCGATAAGAACCTGGCCCTGCGCGGCTATACGCCCAACGCCGACGGCAACTTGCAGCGCCAACTAGTCAATTACGGCTCCGACGATCCCAACCAGCCGCCTCAGTTCGCCACCCTGTTTAGACCGGCGCGCGTGCCTGCGCTGACCAGCTTCTATCGGGTCGCCGACTGGCTTTGGGCGCCATCGCCCGATCCCGGCCGGCGCGGCTCGCCCATCAGCCAGCCCAAAGTCACTGCGCTGGGCCTGGAAGTGAATTCGGGCGAAACGATCTATGTACCTACGTCCGGCTACAATATCGGGGGCGGCATGGAAGTGTTGATCCTCTTCGCCGACGAAGACTCGGTCACTTTACGCTACACCCGGGAGGACAGTTCGGGCTCGGCCGGCTACACGGTCTTTGTCGACCACATCTGCACCGACCCCAATCTATTGGCCCTCTACCAGCGCCACGACGACCCTAGCGGCCCGCGCTACAAGTACGTCGGGCCGAGGTACAGCTATAAGTTGCCCAACTTGCCGGCCGGTCATCCATTGGGCACGGTCGTCGAAGGGCAGATCGTGGTAGCCATCTCCGATACGGGCGCTTTCCAGGATCCGCGCTCCTGCAACGAATGGTGGCAGATCCGGCCGGCCTATTCGGCCGGTTGCCCAAACGCCCAATAGGGCGCATCTCCCGCGAAAAACCAGATTTCAAATCACTGTTTCCTGTTGTCCTGTTAGGCTTTGCCATTGGCTCGGAAACTTCCAAGTTCGTGGATCCGATCAAGATGATAGTGAGTTTCCGGGAAAGTTGTTCACCCTGTACTAGGATTTCCCTTATAATGTCTGGGTGCCTGAAGCGCTGCTGAAGACGAAACTGTATATCCCCCCACTACGGCCGAATCTGGTCGCCCGGCCGCGCCTCATCGAACGTCTCAATCAAGGTCTACAGCTTGGGCATAGATTAAGCCTCATCTCCGCCCCGGCCGGCTTTGGCAAGACTACACTGGTCACCGAGTGGCTATCTAAATTACCCAAACGGGTTTCAATCACCCCTTCACCCACTCATTCGCTCACCCCCACACCCCTTCATCCTCCCACCCGATCACCCATAGCCTGGCTTTCCCTGGACGAAGGAGACGACGATCTCACCCGCTTCTTGGCTTACCTCGTCGCTGCTTTGCAGAGTATTGAATTAACCATTGGGGAAGGGGCACTGGCCATGCTCCAATCCCCTCAGCTGCCGCCAACCGAAGCGATCCTGACGGCCTTACTCAATGATATCGCCGCCTTCCCGGAAGATTTCACCCTCGTCCTCGACGACTACCATCTCATAGACTCCAGGCCGATCGACGCGTCAACATCCGGCGGAGCGTTGACTAGCGTTGACCGAGCCCTGGCATTTCTGCTTGAGCATCTGCCGCCACAAATGCATCTGGTCGTCGCCACCCGAGAGGACCCCAATTTACCCTTGGCCCGGTTACGCGTCCGGGGCCAATTGACCGAGCTGCGGGCCGCCGATCTTCGTTTTACTCCTGACGAAGCGGCCGGATTTCTTAATCGGGCGATGGGCCTGAATCTCTCGGCCGAAGAGATCGCCGCACTGGAAACCCGCACCGAAGGCTGGATTGCCGGCCTGCAAATGGCTGCCCTTGCGTTGCAAGGACTTTCCATGCAAGGACGGGACGACACGTCCGCTTTTATCCAGGCTTTCACCGGCAGCCACCATTTTGTTCTCGATTACCTGGTCGGAGAGGTTCTGCAGCGCCAGCCCGAACATGTCCGGGACTTCTTACTGCAAACCTCCATTCTCGACCGGCTGAGTGGACCGCTTTGTGAGGCGGTCACCGGGCAGCAAGATGGCAAAGGGACGCTTGAGGCCCTGGAGCGTGGCAACCTGTTCGTCATTCTGCTCGACGATAAACGCCAATGGTATCGCTATCACCATCTCTTCGCCGATGTTCTGGGAGTGCGCTTGATGGAGGAGTTGCCTGATCAAGTGCCTACTCTGCATGAGCGGGCAAGCGAATGGTACGAGCAAGATGGTTCGCCGGCCGATGCGATACGCCACGCGCTGGCCGCCGGGGGTTTCGAACGGGCGGCTGGCCTGGTCGAGCTGGCTTGGCCGGCAATGGACTGGAGTTTCCAATCTGACGCCTGGCTTGGCTGGGTGAAGGCGCTGCCCGACGAGTTGGTCCGCGCCAGGCCGGTGCTTTGCGTTGGCTATGCCTGGGCGCTACTGAATATCGGCCAGTTGGAGGCCGGCGAACAACGTCTGCGAGACGCCGAGCGCTGGCTGGACACGATAGATGATAGGGATGAGCTGCCGAAAGTCCGGCCGGCCGGGATGGTCGTCGTGGACGAAGAACAATTTGGATCCCTTCCGGCGTCAATAGCCTCTGCCCGCCTCTACTATGCCCAGACGCTCGGCGATGCGGCCGGCACCGTGAAATACGCGCGACGGGCGCTCGACCTCTTGCCCGAGGGGGACCATCAAGAGCGCGGAAGAGTGGCTGTGCTCCTCGGGCTCGCCTACTGGGCCAACGGAGACCTGGACGAGGCTCACCAATCCTTCGTCGATGCCATGGCCGATTTTCAGCTGGCCGGCAATATCCTTTACGCCATCAGTTTCACCTTTATCCTGGCCGACATCAGGCTGACCCAGGGCCGCCTCCGCGAGGCGATAAGTACCTATGAGCGATCGCTACAGCTGGCGGCCGATCAAGGAGAGCCCGAACTTCAAGGCACGGCGTACTTGTATCTAGGATTGAGCGAACTGTACCGTGAGTTGGGCGACCTGGATGTCGCCAGGCAGTACATGCTGAGAAGCGAAGAGTTGGGTGATCAAAGCGAGGTATACCAATATCGCTGGTGCCGGGCTCAAGCACGAATAAAAGAGGCCCAGGGAGACTTGGATAGCGCTCTCGCTCTGCTCGACGAGGCAAAACGGACTCTGGACTATAAGAACCCCATCCCCGACGTGCGACCCATAGTGGCCTTGAAGACGCGTTTGTGGGTCGCCCAGGGTCGGTTGCCTGAAGCCATAGAGTGGGCGCGCGAACGGGGCCTGTCCGTGGACGATGAACTTAGTTACCTGCGCGAGTTCGAGCACGCCACCCTGGCCAGAGTGCTTATGGCCCAGTACAAGAGCGACCGGGTAGAGCACTCTATCCACGACGCAATGGGACTACTGGAGCGCCTCCTGAAAGCGGCCGAAGAAGGTGGCCGAATGGGCAGCGTTATCGAGGTCCTGATAGTGCTTGCACTAGCTCACCATGTGTCAGGCGACACCCCCCGAGCTCTCGATGCCCTGGAGCGTGCCCTAACCCTGGCCGAGCCTGAAGGCTACGTCCGAATCTTCCTCGAAGAAGGCTCGATCATGGAAGCATTACTGCAAGAGGCCGCGAAACAGGGTGTCGCCCCGAACTATATCAGTCGGATACGGGCTGCCTTTCAGGAACTTGAAGACAAAGAAACCATTCCCCAGCCTCTGATCGAACCACTGAGTGAACGGGAACTCGAAGTGCTTAAATTGCTCGGAACCGAATTGACCGGCCCGGAAATCGCCCGCGAACTCATGGTGTCCCTGAACACCATGCGTACCCACACCAAAAACATCTATAGTAAGCTGGGTGTGAATAACCGGCGGGCGGCCGTCCGTCGGGCCGAGGAACTCTATCTGTTATAACCAACACGTTGTAACGAGTACGTCCACGGCAGTCCTGGTCCTGGCAGTTGGTTCGATGAACCTGCCAGGGCTTTTTGTTTCCCCTCCCACCAGCCCGGTTAATAAATCACCACATCAATCACCACATGTTGTGATGACACCTCACCACATTGATTTGTATCCTTAGGTTGAAGAATGAACGAAAACAACGGCGTGGAGATTCATCCATTTGAGGAAGACGAACAAGGCACAAAATGAGCGAAACACAGACGGCGGCTCAGGCATTGATTGGCAATCATAACGAGCCTGCGCTTTACGAAATCCGTTTAAAGGGGCACCTCGCCGACCGGTGGGCCGGTTGGTTTGAGGGCCTGGCCATCACGCTAGAAGAGGATGGCGATACCCTTTTGACCGGCCCGGTGGTCGACCAGGCCGCGTTACACGGCTTGCTAAAAAAAGTGCGCGATTTAGGATTGCCATTGCTCTCGGTCAATCGCATTGAACCCGGCCAGGCAGATTGCTGAAGGCGGTCCGCCTTCAGCTTTCAGCTGTCAAAGAGTAAAAGTTATCAATATCGTTCAAAATAAGGAGGTAAATGATGAAGAATTTACAGAAGATGGGCGGCATTGCCGCACTGTACGCGGGTGCAGCATACGTCGTGGGTATGGTGGGTTTTCTCTTAGTAGTGGACGTTTCCAGTGTTGTCGACCCTGTCCAGAGGGTGGCTTTGATGGGAGACAACCTGGCCTTCTTGTACATAATGTACCTAATTATCTATGTGGTGTGGGGCGTCTTTATGATTGTCCTCGCGCTAGCGCTCTACGAGCGGCTGAAGGCTGGCTCACCTGCATTGGCGCAGACGGCGACCGTCATCGGGCTTATCTGGGCCGCCGTGATCATTGTTGCCGGCATGATCCATAACGTCGGCATGGGCAATGTCGTCGATCTCTATGATACAGACTCGACTCTAGCTGCGACGGTCTGGTTGGCGATTGACTCTGTGTTTGAGGGATTAGGCGGCAGTAATGAGGTTCTAGGCGGCATTTGGGTTCTACTGATAAGTTGGGCAGCTTTGCGGGCAGGCGAGTTTCCCAAGGCGCTGAACTACCTTGGCCTGGCGATTGGCGTGGCCGGCATCGTCTCAGTCGTCCCAGCTCTCGCCGAATACTTCATCTATATTTTTGCACTGGGTCAGATCGTGTGGTTCATATGGCTGGGCATCGTCTTGTTGCGCAGCAGCGAAAGCGTAGCGGCCGAAGAGCCGGACATGTTGGCGCCGAGCCACGGTGCGACCAGTTAAGCGCTCGCATTCAAAGCGCTATCGCGAGCAGGAGTATTGGCGAGGACCCAGCAGGTCTGAACCAATACTCCGAATCCGCGAGTGAGCGAGGTGGGTGGCTGATCGAGGTTTGCACGCCCGGAAAATCGCTCGGAGTCGACAGAGGATCAATCATGGACGTCGGTTTCATTCTTAGCAGTCTCCTCATTCTTAGCTTCTATGCCTTCCCCATGAGCTACGCGGAGAATTGGGCATTTGCCGATCCAAGAAGGGCCAGGAAGCAACCGGAAACGGGTTCGTCTTTGTCTGAGCGTTTACCCCAATGGATGCAAAGACTGCCGCGCGTCACGGCCGGTCTGGTGGCTGGCGGCTGTCTCATGGTAGTCGTAGTTATTCTTGGCGCATTAGCTTATGCACTTTACTATCATTTCAGCGGCCAACCGGAGGAAATCAGCCAGATAATTCCCACGTTTGCCTATTGGTTTCCTTTTGCCTTGCTTGGCATGGTGGCCGACATACCATTTCAGATTATCTACTGGGAAGACACGCGTCTAAGGGTATTGCTCCGCCTGCTGATCTGGTGGTTTCCGCGGGTCGTAATAATCGCTTTCGTGATCAATCCTCCCATCTTGCAAGACCTGGATCCTGCGGCAACCGCGTTGACCATATTGGCGATAGATGGTGTCCTAGCTGCATACTGCGTGGGGCTGTATGCAGCGCGAGAGCAGCTGTGGATGAGTGGAATTGGGCCTGAGTAAGTGACAGTAGACGGTGAAGGCAAATTAGTGATGGAGGGAAAGTCATGAGAGCGATTGTACAAACAAAATACGGTCCACTGGATGTTCTTCAGGTTAAGGAGGTAGAAAAACCTCGTCCTAAGGAGGATGAGGTACTTATAAAAATATACGCGGCGACAGTAAACGCAACGGACCCTATGAGGCGAAAGGGTGAACCATTTGTTATAAGATTTTTCGATGGTCTCACCAGGCCAAAAAAACCTATCCCTGGGACTGAGTTAGCCGGAGAAATTGAAACCGTTGGCAAAGATGTGAAACGATACAAGGAAGGTGACCAGGTTTTTGCAGCTACCGGTACTCAATATGGTGCTCATGCCGAGTACATATGTCTGTCTGAAGATGGGCCGCTGGCCATAAAGCCGGCCAATATGACCTATGGTGAAGCCGCTGCCGTCTGTGATGGTGCATTCGGAGCATCAAACTTCCTTAGAAATGCGGGGAATATTCAGAGCGGGCAGAAAGTCCTTGTCAATGGCGCATCTGGATCGGTAGGTACTTTTGGGGTGCAGCTTGCCAAGTTCTTTGGAACGGAAGTCACCGGGGTATGTAGTACCACAAATTTGGAAATGGTGAAATCTCTGGGAGCTGATAAGGTTATTGATTACACAAAGGAAGATTTTACTAAAACCGGCCAGACCTATGACATCATCTTTGACGCGGTAGCCAAAAGTTCATTTTCAAGGTGTAAAGATGCACTAAAGCCAGGAGGGGTCTACATCTTTACCGGCCCTGCGCCGGGGAATCTTCTTCAAATGCTGTGGACATCACGGTTCGGAAGCAAAAAGGCAGCGATGACAGCGCCAGGTATGAGGTCATCTAGCGAAAAAGCCAAGGATCTGCTCTTCCTAAAAGAGCTTGCTGAGGAGGGAAAGCTCAAGTCAGTCATGGACAGAAGCTATTCGATGGAGCAAATTGCCGAGGCGCATACGTACGTCGAAAAAGGGCACAAAAAGGGAAATGTCGTCATAATTGTGGTACAAAGCGATAAAAGCTAATAGTAATACTGGGCATTATTGTCTGGAAATTGCTAGGCGGAAAGGATACCCTCTATAATCTGGATTTCCCTTATAATGCATGTATGCCTGAGACACTGCTGCACACGAAGCTGTTTGTCCCCCCATTACGGCCGAACCTCGTCCCCCGGCCGCATTTGATCGAACGGCTCAATCAGGGACTGCAACAGGGTCACAAACTCACCCTCATCTCCGCCCCGGCCGGCTTTGGCAAAACCACACTGGTTGCCGAATGGCTTTTCGGATTAACCCAGGCAGATTCTGTCGCCCCTACACCCGCTCGCCCTTACACCCGTTCACAGCCAGCCTGGCTCTCCCTGGATGAAGGCGACAACGACCCGGTGCGCTTCCTGACTTATTTGATCACAGCGCTAAACCGGGCCGAAGGGATGGACAACTTGATAGGGGAGGGAGCGCTGAGCATGCTCCAATCTCATCAGCCACCTCTGGCCGAGGATGTCCTGACCTCCCTGATTAACGATATGACGACCATCCCCGGCAGAATCATCCTCGTCCTCGACGACTACCACGTTATAACAGCGCCCCCCGTCGGTGCTTCGACGGACGTTGACGACGCTCTCGCCTTCTTGCTCGATCACCTGTCGCCACAAATGCATCTGGTCATTGGCACCCGAGAGGATCCGCAGTTGCCCTTGGCCCGTCTGCGTGCCCGCGGCCAGTTAACCGAACTGCGGGCGGCCGACTTACGTTTTTCGTCCTCCGAAGCTGCCATGTTTCTAAACCAGGAAATGGACCTGGAATTATCGGCCGGAGACATCGCTACGTTGGAAACCCGCACCGAAGGTTGGGTTGCCGGCCTACAATTGGCAGCCCTTGCTTTGCAAGGACTTGCACTACGGGGGCAGATCTCCATGCAAGGACAAAGAGATGCCACCGGTTTCATCAAATCATTCACCGGCAGCCATCATTTTGTATTGGACTACCTGGTCGAAGAAGTTCTGGAACAGCAGTCACAAAGGATCCAGAGCTTTTTACTACAGACGGCCTTTCTCGATCGGATGACCGGTCCCTTGTGCGATGCTCTTACAGGCCTGAGCGATGGGCAGGAGACTTTAGAATCGTTGGAGCGCGGTAACCTGTTCATCATTCCCCTGGATGAGGAACGGAGTTGGTATCGTTACCATCATCTCTTTTCCGACTTGTTACAGCAGCGGTTGCGCCAACGACAACCGGATCTGCCGTCAATGTTGCACCGCCGTGCCAGCCAGTGGTACGAACAGAACGGCTTCGTCGATCAGACCATAGAACACGCGCTGCGGGCCAAGGATTTCAAGCGGGCGGCCCAGCTGATCGAAGAGCACAGTGATGCTACTTGGAGGCGAGGTGAACACAGGAAATTGCGAGGCTGGCTGGCTGGTTTGCCCGAGGAAATGATAATCTCCAGACCACACATCGCTATCATGCAAGCCAGGTATCAGTGCAACAGCGGTCGGTTGGATGCGGCTGAAAAGACGCTGCAAAGTGCTGAACAAGCACTTGAGCCCGGGGCTGATGGCCCCACTGAAAGCAGGCCGCAGAAACAAATTCCACTCCCACTCACGCATTCCGAAAAAATGAAGCTGCGAGGCAGGACGGCCGCCACCAGAGCGCTTATGTGTTCTTACCAGGGAGATGTGCCCGGGATTATTCGGCATGCAGGCCGGGCGCTTGAATATTTGCCCAAGGAGGATCTGACTTGGCGCGGTGTCACGGCGCTCACTTTGGGCAATGCGCACGGCTTCAAAGGCGACATGTTGGCTGCCTACGAGGCTCGATTTGAAGCCTTGAAAGCGTGCGAAGCGGCCGGGGACACTTATTTTCTCATGCTAGCCAATCTGGAACTGGCCATAACCTTGAGGGAACAGGGCCAACTCCACCGAACAATCGAGATTTGCCGGCGACAACAGCAAGCGGCCGTCGAGTTCGGGCTGCCGCAATTGAGAATAGTTGGCTGGCTGCTGGCGCTATGGGGCGAGACGCTGGCCGAACTAAACGATCTGGACGGAGCTATGGATCGAGCGAAGGAAGGTTTCAGATTGACCGAGCACAGCGGCGATTGGCAATTTTTCGGCTGGAGCTTCATGTGTTTGATAAGGATCTTGATTTCTAGGGGAGATCTCGTTGACGCCGAGGAAACCATCCAGAAAATGGAAAATCGTGCCCAAGAAACCCATCCGCCTCCTTGGATAGCGAATCAGATGGCGGCTTGGCAGGCGCGACTATGGCTGGCGCAGAATAAGCCGGAAGCTGCATCCCGCTGGGCGAAAGAGCACGGGCTCGACGCTGGTGCACAGCCCCCACCGCAACAAGAAATCGGATTCTTCCAGTTATTTGACTATTTGGTCCTGGCCCGTTTACTCATCGTTCTGGGGCGGCCTGAGGAATCGGCCGGCCTTCTGCAGCACCTGCTAAAGGTAGCCGAAGCGGGGGGCCGAACTTCGAAAGTGATCGAGATTAAGATACTCCAGGCCTTGGCCTATCAAGCTGGAGGCGAGACGGATCGGGCGATGTCTGCGCTGGAGGAGGCCCTTGACCTCGGCGAGCCGGAAGGCTTCATCCGTATATTTGTCGACGAAGGCCGGCCGATCGAAACGTTGTTAAGGCAGATGAAGGCAAAGGATGGGAAGAAGGGCTATATCGACAAACTGTTCGTTGCCTTTGGCGGGGAAACTGTGTCAG
Source organism: Promineifilaceae bacterium (SeqCode) (assembly GCA_041570195.1). GTDB lineage: Bacteria > Chloroflexota > Anaerolineae > Promineifilales > Promineifilaceae > UBA11865. The sequence goes on from JBFFWQ010000035.1 coordinate 32,468, forward strand.
GACCTGAACTTCATCCCTTCGACTCTGCTCAGGACAGGCTCTTCACCCCTTCGGCGCCGCTCAGGACAAGCCCTCAGCCTTTGGTTGAACCTTTGAGCGAGCGCGAACTCGAGGTATTAACACTCATCGCCGAAGGGCTCACCAATCGAGAAATCGCCCATCGATTGTATCTCTCGCCCAACACGGTCAAGGTCCACTCCCGCAATATCTACGGCAAACTGGATAGCCACAGCCGAACCCAGGCGGTTGCCAGGGCAAGGGATCTGGGAATCCTACCTTCAACCTGATCGTTTGTTGATTCAGGCCTGATCGTTCGTCGGTTCAAGCCTCCATCCAACCTATAGAGAATCTCCATGCCCGGCGGGTTAGCAGTCAGTGATCCGCTTTTCTTGTTCCCCCACTTATGCGAGAGTAGTTGCCCGTTCGCAAGTAACCCCGCCGAATAACACTTTCGGGGTATGACACTAATACCACCCGTCGCCTATCTTTATAGTGTAAGTGATAACTGTCTTCCCAACTTTGGGCTTCTTGAACAGCCTGTCGTCGGGATAATCGGAGGGATATGATGCAAGTTTCACAAGAACGCCAGCGGGAGCGACCGTCTGAGGAAGCTCAAGACACCACTACACAGGGTGTGGTGAAGGAGAGCTACGCGGGCAATGGAAGAACAGAACAAGCCCCAAAAAAAGAAAATGTCATAGTCATCGATGGTTTGGTGAAGCAATTCGACGATGTCACGGCCGTTAACGGTCTGAATCTCGAAATCCGCAAGGGCGAAATGTTTGGCTTCCTGGGACCGAACGGTGCCGGGAAGACGACGACGATCAGCATGCTCGCTGGCCTGTTGGCGCCCACGGCCGGATCAGCCCATATCGCCGGATATGACGTCGGCAAAGAGCCGCGAAAAGTCAAGGAACTCATCGGTGTCTGCCCGCAAGAAGCGGCCGTATTTAAGTTCCTGACCGGGATGGAAAACCTCAAGCTGTTTGGCAACCTGCACGGCATGGACAAGAAGGTGCTGGAACAGCGGGCGGCTGATCTGGTCAACCAGGCTGACTTCGCCGAGGCTGCCAAGCGGAGAGCTGGCGGCTACAGCGGCGGGATGATGCGCCAGTTGAACCTGATGATCGCCCTGATCAGCGACCCGGAAATCGTATTCCTGGATGAACCGACGGTGGGCATGGATGCCCGCGCCCGCCGCAGGACCTGGGAATACATCGGCTCGTTCAAGGATCGAGGCAAGACCGTCATCCTCACGACCCATTACATCGAAGAAGCGCAGGCGCTGAGCGACCGGGTGGGGATCATCGATTACGGTGAGCTCATCGGCCTCGGTACGCCTGAAGAGTTGATGGCCCAACATGAATCGAAAGATCTGGAATCGGTCTTCTTGAATATCACCGGCCGCCGGATCGCGGAGGGAAGTTGAAATGGTTATGCAAAGAGTAGGCGCATTGGTTGGCGTTGAATTGAAGAAAGTATACCGGGACATCATGACCCTGGCCGTGCTGTTGATCATGCCGGTCGGGCTTACCGTGATCTTTTACCTGGCTTTGGGCGGCGTGTCCAATGACTACTATCCCGTGCCCGGGATGAATCATTTCGAATACCTGCTGCCGGGCGTTATCGGCTATGCGGTCATTTATATGGGCATGATGATCGCCCTGGCGCTTGTCGACTACCGGCAGATAGGCTTGCTGAAGCGGGTCGAAGCCACGCCGGTTTCGGCGACGGAATACCTAGGCAGCCTTACTGTTGCCAACATGGTCATCGCCACAGCCCAGGCCTTGATCGTCTTGCTGGTGGCCCGCCTCCTGGGTTTTGAACCCCAGGGCGGCGTGGTTGGCCTATTGTTGGCCATCTTGTTCATTGCCTTGCTGGCGGTTACGGCGATGGGATTCGGGCTAATAACGGCCGCCGTGGCTAAGAGCACTGGCGCGGCCAGCGGGCTGGCGATGATCTTCATCCTGCCCATGATGATGTTCGGATCGTTCCTGGCCGTATTCGACGATACGACTCGTATGATTGCCAGGTTCACGCCTAATTACTACGTCACCGATTCGCTGATGGTGATCTTCCATGAAGGCAGCGTCACCAGGCCAGTCATCTGGCAAAACCTGCTGATCCTGGCCGCCATCAGCCTGGTCGTCCTCGTCGTCGGAATACAGCTCTTCAAGAGAACCGAATTCCGCTAAAGGAGTAACAGTTCTGTATCTTGCCAAGCTAAGGCTCGCGCCAATGATCGAAAAGCACCGGGCAAGATAGTAAAAATCCGTGAGATCTGTGTAGATCCGTGTCCTATTTCTAGAGGTGAACAAGATGGCTCAAATCACTATGCAAACCACGGAGAAAGCCCCAGTTCAGGCCGCAACCGCGAAAACCTCGCGCTTGTTCTTCGCCGATCACCTGCGTGCTGCTCTAGTTGTTCTCGTCGTACTCCACCACGTGGCCCTCGTCTATGGGGCCAGCGTCCAGGGCTACTACTACGTAGAACCGCCGCTTACCGACCCCGTAGCCTTCCGGAACTTACTGGTATTCGCCCTGGTCAATCAGGGCTGGTTCATGGGGGCCTTCTTCTTGTTGGCCGGCTACTTCACGCCCGGATCATACGATCGGAAGGGGTCAGGTTCCTGGCTAAAGGAACGGCTGATTCGCCTCGGCATCCCGATCCTTATCTTCTACTTCGTGCTCGGACCGATCTCATTCCTCGGCTGGTTCCTGATGCCGGCCGCTCTGACCGGGATCACCGAACCGCTAACCTGGGATAGCTTCTGGCAACTGTATCCCGACATCACTGGTCTCGGACCGATGTGGTTCGTGGCGCTCTTGCTCATCTTCAGCTTTGCTTACGCTGCCTGGCGCTGGCTGACCAGGAACCGGCCGGAATCCTCGGCGAGTGAGTCTTCACCGCCCACCTATCTGGGTGTCGGCCTCTTCGTTCTGGCTTTGGCGCTGGTGAGTTACCTGTTCCGGAATATCGTCCCCATAGGCGAGTCTGTAGGAGACTTCCCAACCCTGGCTTACCTGCCCCAGTACCTCAGCTTCTTCGCCGTAGGCATCGTCGCCTACCGTCGCGATTGGTTTCGAACGCTGCCCGGTTCCATGGGCGTCGTGGGCTTTGTGTCGGCTGTATTGGCGACGATCTTGTTGTTCACGCTCGCCTTCAGCGGCCAGTTGTTCTCGCTAGAGCTAACCGAGGCCATGGGCAACGCCATGGGCGACGGTCATTGGCAGTCGGCCGCCTATACCCTGTGGGATTCCTTCTTTGCCGTCGGCATGTGCCTGGCCGCCATCACCTTCTTCCGCCGCTTTTTCAACGGCGAGAGCAGATTCGGTGCTTTCCTGGCCCAGCAGAGCTATGCGGTTTACATCATCCATATCCCCATCATCGTCTTTCTCGCCTATGCGCTGAGGGAGATCGATCTGGGATCTGTACCAAAATTCGGCCTGGCAGCGCTGGTCGTGCTCCCAACCTGCTTCGTCGTCGCCTACTTGCTCCGGAAAATACCTGGGGTGTCGAGAGTAATCTAGACACAGAATCATGATAGGGAGAAATGACCGATGGTAACTAGAGAGATAGTAAGCTCAAAGAAGAATCATCGCGTTGTCGTGACGCGGCATGGCGGGCCGGACGTGTTGCAAATAGTAGAAGAGGACCTGCCCGAACCTCAAGCCGGCGAGGTCCGGGTGAAGGTCCTGGCCGCCGGAGTCTCCGCCTATGATCTCATGCTCCGGCGCTCAGGATCGCTACCGGGGACTCCACCCGTGCCATTCACCCAGGGCGAGGACATCGTTGGCCTGGTAGACATGTTGGGCGAGGGGGTGTCAACCATCGAACTGGGGCAGAGGGTTGCCGGTGCGACCTTCTGTCATGGCGTCGGTGGTGGCTATGCGGAGTTCATCTGCCTGCCCGCCATTGATTTGGTGCCCGTCCCCTCGGGCCTGGATCCGGCCGAAGCCGTCTGCCTGGTGGCGAATTACATCACCGCCCACGTCGTCATGCACCGAAGCGCCAATGTGCGGAGCGGCGAGCGCATCCTGGTCCACGGTGCGGCCGGCGGCGTGGGAACCGCTTTGCTCGAGCTTGGCAAACTGGCCGGCCTGGAGATGTACGGCACGGCGTCCAAGCACAACCACGAAGTCGTGTCCGGTCTTGGAGCCACGCCGATCGACTACCGCAATCAGGACTTCGTTGAGCGCATCCGTACTCTTACCGGCGATGGCGTGGATGTTGTATTCGACCCCGTCGGCGGCGCAAGGCACATCTGGCGTTCGCATCAAGTCCTGCGCAAAGGCGGGCGGCTGGTATGGTTTGGTATGGCTGCGGAGAAGAAGGCGGGGCTGCGGGTCATTCCCCTCACCATGCTAATGGTCTTTCTGCTCAAGCTCATACCGAATGGCAAGCAGGCGCCTTTGACCCCGGATCTCGGAAACTTTACTCGGACGCACAATGAATGGTACCGTGAAACGCTGACGAAGCTCCTCGACTTGCTGGCAGCGGGCCAGATCAAGCCGGTGGTGGCAGAGCGCTTTCCATTGACCGAGGCCGCTCGTGCTCACGAGCTGCTCGAACGCGGCCGGTACGCCGGCAAGGTGGTTCTCGTTACCGACGTTGAGCCAGGTTCCTAGGCGTGTGAGGGGTTCAATGATGACTGAAATCAAACGCGAACTTACCTTGGACCGGCCGGCGACCTACCAGATTAAGGTGCCGGGGCACCTTGACGAGAGTTGGAGGGAGTGGGACGGCCGGATGACCGTCACGACAAAAAGCTCAGCTGACGGACTGCCGGTCACCACCCTGACTGGCATAGTGGACCAGGCCGCTCTACATGGCTTGCTGCGCCGCCTCTATTCCTTTGGCCTGCCCTTGATTTCGGTCCAATGGGTCGAGTGCGACTGATTAGTCTAGGGAGGGCGCAAGGGTAGGAAGCGATTTGTTGCCTGATGAAATACGAGCAACTAGCGCCGGGAATATACGTAAAGTATGATATCAACAGAAGGGGATGAATCTGCTGTTACAGCTTGATGATAAGACCATAGGGGACACCCATTAGGAGGGTTGATATGGAGTACGGCAAGATAATCAATCGTTCTGCATCTATTGTCTGGCAGAACAAGTTTCTCATGGTAGTGGGTATTTTGGCCGCCATAGGAAGTGGCTTCTTCGGCGGCAGCGGCGGTGGCGGCGGTGGTGGCAGCGACGACATAGGATTCGGTGATCCGGGACAGTTCTCCGAATTCGGAGATGAGATCGCCACCTTCGCCATCGGCGTAGTTATCGTCCTGATCTGCATAGCTCTATTCATAGGGATTGTGCTTTGGGTCATCTCGACCGTCGCCCGCGGCGGCCTGATCGCCAGCGTAAACAGCATTGAAGCTGGCGAAAAATCCAGTTTCCGCCTGGCCTGGGGCGCCGGTTGGGAGAAACTCTGGACCCTGCTCGGAATCAGCCTGTTGCCGGCAATCCCAGCCTTGATCATGTTCGTCGTCGGCTTGCTGGGCTTTGCCGCCTATGGCGGCATCTTCGCCCTGTTTGGCGAAGAATTCACCGACACGGCCGGGCTAGCCGGTCTGGGCTCCGTTTTCGCGATTCTGGCCTGTATCTTCGTGCCCATCATGCTGGCGCTTATGATCCTCAGGAACTTCGCCGAACGGGCCTGTATGCTGGAAGATCAGGGCGTCATCGACGCTTATCGTCGCGGCGCGAATGTGCTCATGGAGAACATCGGCCAGGCGATCATCCTGATCCTGCTTCAGATCGCTATCTTCATCGTCCTGGGTCTGCTCCTGTTCCTGCCGGGCCTGTTCGCGCTCCTTTGCTGCTGCCTGTGGCCGCTGCTGTTGCTGTTGCAGGGCGCCATTGAGGCATTCGTCTCTGCATTGTGGACGCTGGCCTGGCGCACCTGGACTGGCGAGCCGCCGATGGTGGAGAAGGCGCCGACCACGGCCTAAACGTTCTAAAGATCACCGGGCCCTGTTGCCCGGAAGAAAACGCGTAAGTAGGCAAGCACATTCGTTTCGACGCGTGTGCTTGTCTATGCCCCTGAAAGCGGATAGATCAATGCACAGATCCTCTAGCTTGATATCGGGAATGGTGGAGGTCAACGGTGCGCACCTCTACTATGAAGAGAAGGGAAGAGGTCATCCTTTGATTCTGCTGCACGCGGGTATCGCAGACAGCCGAATGTGGGACGATCAGTTTGAGATATTCTCGAGGGCCTATAGAGTCATCCGTTTTGACCTTCGAGGCTTCGGCCGGTCAAGTATGCCTCCAGGGTCGTTTTCAAACTATGAAGATGTCCGCGGATTGATGGATTCCCTGAAAGTCGAAGAAGCCTATCTGTTGGGAAATTCATTCGGAGGATTGATTGCTCTTGACTTCACGTTGGCTTATCCGAGTTATGCCAAGGCTTTGGTTTTAGTAGCACCAAGCGTGAGTGGGACAAAACCTTCTGAACGGATCAAGCACTTTTGGGAGCAAGAGGATTTGGCGCTTGAAAGCGGCGATTATGAAGAAGCAACGCAACTGAATCTGAAGCTGTGGGTAGACGGACCCCATAGGACGAAAGAGCAAGTAAACTCAGATGTCAGGGATCGGGTGCGAGAAATGCAGTTGGCCATTTTCAAGAAAGACATACCTGACGAAACAGAAGAAATCGGTCTAGACCCGCCTGCTTTAGGGCGCCTTGGCGAGGTCGGGGTTCCCGTTCTAGCAATGATCGGTGAACTTGACTTGGAAGAGAAACTGAATCTGGCCGAAATTCTCGAAAGGGAATTGATTGATTGCAGAAAAGTCACAATACCAGGCGCCGCACACATGCTAAGCATGGAGAAGGTTGAGGAGTTCAATCGGAATGTGCTTGATTTTCTGTCGAGGATATGAGCTATTAGGCTGAGGCGGTGTCTAACCGCTCGCTGGAAGAGTTTAGGTTGTGCCTAGGGCACCGTTTCCAGCAAATTGCCCTATAATGGCTGGGTGACAGAAGGGCTCCTGCAAACGCTGCTGCGTACGAAACTGTATATCCCACCCTTGCGGTCGAACCTCGTCCCCCGGCCGCGCCTGATCGAGCAACTCAATCAGGGCTTACAACCTGGCCCCTATTCCTGCAGGATAATAAGAAGTTCGACAGTAGCGAGCTGCTCTTGTAGGGTAATGGATTTAGCTTGCGCTGATTCGGAGGAGAGAAGATGGTCGACCAATTGATAGAGGATGCGATAGAAAGAAGTGTTACAGAAGCGCGCCAGGCCATCGATCGACACGGCGTCTCTGAGAAGGCTATGCAGGCTATCCAGAAAGCGTTGCGCAAACTGGCGTCGACTCCGGGCTTGGGAGAGGCTACCAGCCTGCAAGAGCTTCACAGGAGTGGGGCTGCTGCCAGTGTGCTGGCGAGCGAAGGCCCGGAGGGGATTACTCTGGTTTACGGCAGATTTCCGCCCGAACAACCAACGCCGGTCCATGACCATGGTTCATGGGGAGTGGCCTATGTCCTTGCGGGCAAAGACCGTTATATTCATTGGAAACGGCTGGACGATGCCAGCGATCCGCATCAGGCGGCATTGGCAGTGGAATATGACCGCGTTCTTGAGCCTGGAGATTCTGTGTACTGGTTTGAGCCACCCAGCGATATTCATAGCCAACAAGGTCATGACGGAGAGACTGCTTGGGAACTGGTGATGTTTGGCCATGACCCAATGCAGGTAGACCGGCACTATTTCGACGTTGATAGCGGTGAGGTGATCACTGCCAAACCCCAGTGATCAAGAGAACAAGGTCGCCCCTGTTATCGACAGGCGCTACCCGCTAAGCGAGGTCTCTGAAGCGTTCCGCTACCTCGGAGAAGGGCACGCCCGTGGAGAAGTAGTCATTACGATGTAGGAGAATCGCTAAGAACTGAGGGCAAGAAAACTGAAGGCTGACAGCTGAAAGCTGAAGGCTATTCATGAGGGAGGCAATAGAATCATGGTCGATACTCCGATAATCTTCTCTGCATTGTGGGTCTGCCTGATGCTAACTTATCTCTTGGGCGATGTGCTGTGCATATTCAGCAGCGACTTCAAAGCGGGCGAAAGCGGAGGCATGCAAGGAACTTGATTAATGTGGATGGTGGCCGCGCTCTTGATGCTCGTCCCTATTGTGATGATCTTCCTGTCCCTGACGGTGAAATATCCGGCGATTCGTTGGGTGACTATCGTCGCGGCTATAGTCCTTTTTTTGTTCAACCTGGTTGGTTTGCCCACATACCCTTCTACCTATGACAAATTCCTGATCGCCGTTGGGCTTGTGTTTAATGGGCTGACCGTCTGGTATGCTTGGAACTGGGTCCAGACAGGATAGGGTGGCCATCCTGTAAATCCCGTCTATTCCCGAAGGAACCCGCATGAAAGCGATTGTACAAACGAAATCCGGACCACCGGAGGTTCTTCAGCTCAAGGAAGTGGAAAAACCGGTACCGAAACCCGATGAAGTATTGGTGAAAATCCATGCCGCCACAGTGACAATAGGGGACGTGTTCCTGCGAAAGCTCAAATTTCCGCTCACTACCCTGTTCGCTCTTTTTGGAATGCCAAGAAAGGAAATACCAGGCCACGAGCTCGCCGGGGAAATTGAAGCGGTTGGGGAAGATGTAAGTCTATTCAAGAAAGGTGACCAAGTCTTTGGCACCACCAGCGGGTCACGTTTTGGTTCTTATGCCGAGTATGTATGTTTGCCCGAAACACGGTCGAAGGGGGTGCTGGCTATCAAACCGGCCAACATCACCTATGAGCAAGCGGCCGCCGTCCCTATTGGCGGAATGACGGCTTTATATATTCTCAAGGATGCAAACATCCAGAGTGGGCAGAGCGTTTTGATCTATGGCGCTTCTGGAAGTGTAGGTACCTATGCGGTGCAGCTGGCAAGGTGCTTCGGGGCAGAGGTTACCGGCGTATGCAGTACCACAAATTTGGAAATGGTAGAATCTCTGGGCGCCGCCAAGGTCATTGATTACACAAAAGAGGACTTTACCTTAAGCGGAAGCGACGAGACCTATGACGTTATCTTTGACGCCGTACGCAAGATTTCGTCATCCCAAGGTAAAAAAGCGCTCAAGGAGAATGGCCTCTTTCTCTCTGCCAGTTCTTCGACGAGCGAGAGAACTGAAGATCTGCTTTTCCTCAAGGATCTGCTTGAAGCCGGAGAGATACGGCCGGTCGTTGATAGATGCTATCCGTTGGAAAAAGCCGTCGAGGCCCACCGGTATGTCGAAAAAGGGCACAAGAAAGGAAACGTAGTCATCACTATGGTTCAGGATAACTGAAGCCTAGCTGGTAAAGACTTCATGGGGCATACAAAGGGTTAAGGGCATGACACCAAATAGCGAAAAGGGAGTCTACAAGCCCAGCTGGATCGATCGTTTTGGCAAGCGGGTTGAGGGTCTACCGGTACGGCCGTGGATCTTCTATGCTGTGTTCGGTATCGCGCTGATACTGGTGCAGCTGCTTTTTCTCTGGCTGGACAGCGGCTTGCAGGCTGAGGAACTCCTGCCGATTATCGTCTTCAACGGACTGGCGATCCCCTTTCTCCTGGCATTGATTCACCTGCTTGACAATCTGGCCCTGACTTCCCTGAGTTCCATGAGACCGGTGCTTGATATGACCGGGCCAGAATTCGACGACTACGCATTCAGGCTATCGAACATGCCTTTTCTTGCTCCGCTGCTCGCAGGTGTGGCTGTGACGGCCCTTACAATCCTGAGTCCCCTGGTGTCGACCGCGCCGATCCGATACGCGGCCCTTGAGCAACTGCCCGTTTTCGGAGTCGTTTTCCACCTGGTTGACAAAGGCTCCGCTTTCATAGTTGGCGTGTTTCTTTATCACACCATCAGGCAACTCCGCTTAGTCAATGCGATCAACGCCAGGCACATTCGCGTTAATCTATTTCACTTAAGGCCGCTACAAGCTTTCTCGAGGCTCACGGCCTTAACGGCATTCGGCTTCTTGGTTTTTGTCTACCTATGGATGATCATCAACCCCGAATTATTAGCTGATCCGCTGCTCTTTGGATACGTCGTGGCCTTCACCCTCGCTGCCGTTTTGGTATTCGTCTGGCCGCTATGGGGCGCTCACAAACTCATTCAGACGGAGAAGGAGAAGGCCCTTCACGAAATCGATCGGCATTTCGAAACGGTCTTTTCGTCGTTCAATCAATCTATTCATGAGGCCGATTACGCTGCGACCGAAAGACTCGTCGGGACGGTTTCTAGCCTTGACATTCAGCGCAAGAGGATTAGCGACATCGATACATGGCCATGGAGTTCGGATACCGCTCGAATTGCGCTCACCGCAATTGCATTACCATTGATCCTGATGATCATTCAGTTCTTTGTACTGCAAGCGCTTGATCGGTGACCCTATGAAAATGGCGGAGAAGCTGCTGCAGGGCGACGCTTAAATCGAGGCCAACCATGAGGAGTTCGCGTGCGACCCATCTGCATCGCCATGTATGAAAATCGCCAACCGCTCGAAATCACAAAGCTGACGGCTGAAAAGCTGAAGGCTATTCTGGAGGAGATAAATGAAAGCAGTCATATGGACAAAATACGGACCACCTGAGCTCCTTGAATTACGAGAGGTAGAAAAACCGGCTCCCAAGGACAATGAACTGCTGATCAAAATTCACGCGACGACCGTAACGGCCGGCGACGCCGAGGTGCGCGATCTCAAATTCCCGTTCTACCTCAGCCTGCCGATGCGGCTGTGGCGAGGCTTGCTCAAACCAAGAGAGAACTCCATCATGGGGACTGAACTTGCCGGAGAAGTTGAAGCGGTAGGCAAGGACGTGAAACGGTTCAAGGAAGGCGACAAGGTCTATGGAGCGGCCGGCCTGAATTTTGGCACCAACGCCCAATACATCTGTCTGCCCGAAGACCCAGGCGAGATGGAAGGAGGGGTGGCGATCATGCCCTCTAATATGACCTACGAGGAGGCGGCCACCGTCCCTTTTGGCGGCCGGGACGCATTGCATTTCCTCAGACTAGGAAATCTCCAGCGCGGGCAAAAGATCCTGATCAATGGGGCGGGGGGAAGCATCGGCACGTTTGGGGTGCAGTTGGCCAAGCACTTTGGGGCTGAGGTAGCGGCCGTGGATAGCACGGCGAAATTGGACATGCTGCGCGCCATCGGCGCCGACCGGGTCTTTGACTACACCCAAGAAGATTTCACCCAGAGCGGTGAGGTCTACGATGTTATCTTTGACGTGGTAGGTACGGTATCATTCTCCCGGAGCAAAAAATCCATAACGCCGAATGGCGTCTATCTCTTGGCCAACCCCGTAAGGAGACAGATGATCCGCGGGCCCTGGACCAGAATGACCAGCGGCAGGAAAGTGGTCATGCAAACGGCAAGCGGCACGGTCGAAGATCTGGTTTATCTCAGGGAGCTTGTCGAAGCCGGGACGCTAAAGACGGTCATTGACAGGACTTACCCCTTGGAGCAGATCGTCGAGGCTCACCGATATGTGGAAACAGGGGCCAAAGCGGGCAATCTCGTCATCACCGTAGGACACGACAACGGCGCCTGACAAGGCGTCAACAACCATTTTCGATCATGCGAGAGTAGTCATGAAAGCGATTGTGTGCACAAAATACGGACCGCCAGAAGTGCTTCAACTCCAAGAGGTAAACAAGCCAACGCCCATGGAGAATGAAGTACGCATCAAAGTGTTCGCCACAACAGTTCATGTCGGGGACGTGAGAATACGAAGCTTCAACGTCCCCACCTGGCAATGGCTACCCGCGCGATTATTTCTAGGTATTCGAAAACCAAAGAACCCGATACTGGGCATGGAGCTGGCCGGCGAAGTTGAAGAAGTAGGCCAAGAGGTAAAACTGTTCAAGAAGGGCGATCAGGTCTTTGCCTTTGCCGGTTTTAGTTTAGGCGCTTACGCTGAATACATATGTCTGCCGGAAGCGGGGTCAGGGACAAAAGAAGGCTTGGTGGCCATCAAGCCGGCCAACATGACCTTTGAGCAAGCCGCCCCAGTGACCGGTGGGGGAATTACAGCATGGTGCGTTCTTAGCATGGCGGATATCCAGCAGGGACAAAAGGTCCTGATTTACGGCGCTTCGGGAAGTGTCGGCACATTTGCCGTCCAGCTCGCCAAGTACTACGGTGCCGAGGTAACCGGCGTTTGCAGTACGACGAATCTGGAAATGGTGCGCGCTTTAGGCGCGGACAATGTCGTCGATTACACCCAAGAAGACTTTACCCAAAGCGGCGAGACCTATGATGTGATCTTTGACGCGGTGGACAAGCTACCGTCTTCACGCGCCAAAAAGTCTCTGAAGCAATCAGGAATCTATCTTAACGTCGATTCTTCGTCCGATGATTGCGATGTAAAGCGCGAAGATCTGATCTACCTCAAAGATCTGATTGAGGCCGGAAAGCTAAAAACGGTCATCGATAGGCGCTATCCGATGGAAGAGATCGTCGAAGCCCACAGGTATGTCGAAAAAGGACACAAAAAGGGTAACGTCATCATAACCGTGGTGCAAAGCGAATAATCGGTGGCTGCCACCGAACATCGGCCGTTTGTTCATGGCGACCTCATGGGCATGCCGGCAGGTGCAAATACCCCTCGCATGGGGCTTAGGGCAGCACCAAGCACCCGGCCGCTTGCGCCGTAAAAAGTGACCGGCCCCTGGCCTGTCGCCACATCCCACTGCCTGGCCAGCCCGCCGAAGACGATTGTGACCGCTCTATCTTTGGCCTGGATCGTCTTCCGGGAGCCAGTTCAAGGGCAGGCCTCCAGGTGCAGGAAGGTTTGACACTCCTCTTCCGTCAGTTCCCGGGTCAGGCGGCTACGGGCCAGCTCGGCCAGCTCGTCCACCGGCACCACCCAAAAACGCACCGTACCATCCATGCCGCCTGTGGCCAGGCGCGTGCCGTCGGGCGAGAAGACGGCCTCCGTGGGCCAATTGGTGTGCCCCTGGAGTGTCAGCAAGGGGTCGCCGGTCTCCGGGTCCCACAGGCGAACGTTGTTGTCCGCGGAGCTAGTGGCGACGGCCCGCCCATCGGGACTGGGCGTGGCCGCCGAGGCACAGCCCAGGTGGGCCCTGATCTGCCAGACGAGTTCTCCCGTTTGGACATCCCAACTCATCACGGTGCCCTCGCCGCGGGCCGAGAATATCCGCGAGCCATCAGCGGAGAAGGCGATGAAATTGACCCAGCCGTCTTCGATTTCAATTGTTGTCGCCAGCTCGCCTGTAGCCAGATCCCAGATATGAAGGAGTGCCGGGACCCAGATGCCCACAGTTGACGTTGCCAGGAAGCGACCATCAGTGCTAATGGAGAGGGTATTGGCCACTCCGCCTTGCGGCAACCTGTGAACGATGTCGCCGGCCGCTGCGTCCCAGACAATGGCCTGCCCGTCCTCCTCGTTGCTGACCGTGCTGATGGTCGCCCCGTCCGGGCTGTAGGCCAGCTGATTGCATAGGGGCGCTTCCAGTTGCAGCAGCAGTTCGCCGCTGCTCGTTTCCCACACCTTGAGCCCGCCTCCACCGTAGCCGCAACTGGCCAGGCGCGAGCCATCCGGGCTGAAAGCCAGGGCCCAGACCGACGAGTCGTGGCCGGCGTACTGGCGCAGCCGCTCACCGCTGCTGGTGTCCCACAGTGACAAATGGCCAGAAAAACTGCCGGCAGCCAGCATCGCCCCATCAGGACTGAAGACGATGGACGTCACGGCTTCGGCAGCTGCGTCGTCAATGGCAAAGGGCCGCAAGGTCAAAGCTTCGTGGCTGGGGCCAATGTCCCAGAGCCGGGCCGTTCCGTCATTGCTGAGGGTAACCAGGCCGCTGCCGTCAGGGTTGAAGCGGGCGAGGTTGACCGCACGTTGGTGGCCACGCAGGGTTAGTATTAGCCGGCCGGTGGCCGTCTCCCACAAGTGTGCCGCTCCGTCCTTGGACCCGGTGACAAACCAAGAGCCGTCTGGGCTGAATGTGAGTCCCGTCCAATCGCCGAGATAATGACGGGCCAACTCCGTTCCTGTTTCCAGATCCCAGAGCCCTACCCCCAATGCGGTGTTATTGATATGTCCCGTCAGAAGCATGGCCCCGTCGGCGCTCAAATCAAAGTGGGAAACCGCTTCCAGGGTCAGGACCTCGTCTCCAGTGGCCACGTCGAAGACAAAGATCTGGTCGGTGTCGGTGTTGCCGGTCGCGGCCATGGTAACCAGCCGCTGTCCATCGGGCGTGAATCTGAGCCAATTGATGAGCGCCCCTTTTTCAGGGAAGGAGTAGGTCCGGATCTCCTCGCCCGTGGCCGTGTCCCACAGGATGATCATCTGGTCGGAGGCCCCTGTGGCCAAGGTCTGGCCGTCGGGGCTAATTGCCAAGCCTATGACGAAGTTCGGAGTGCCGGGCCTGAAGAGATTGGGATTGTCCTGGTGCCCGGTGAGAGTGAACAACTCCTCGCCGGTGAGCGGATCCCATATCTTGGCCGTGCCGTCCCAGCTAGCGGTTACGACGAAGGCCCCATCCGGGCTGAAGACGACACTGCGGATCGAATCTCCGTGCCCGGTGAAGCCTAACAGTCGTTCGCCCGTTTCGGTATCCCAGACCCGGGCTTTGCCGTCCTCGCTGGCAGTCACCAAGAGCGACCCATCGGGGCTGTAGGCAGCATCCCAGATATTCGACTCATGGCCGGCCAGCACACGCAAGGTGCGCAGGCGGGGCACGGCCGCGTGCAGGGTTTCCTCCGCCTCCAGGGTGTGGGTTACGTCGAGGGAGTGCAAGGCCAGCAGGGCGCTGCGCTCCGGGTCCACCTCCAGATTGGCGATGGCCGCGGCCGCCAGTTCCCTGGCGAAGGAGAGCTGGGCCAGTTCTTCAGCTTCCCGGCGAGCTTGCTCAGCTCGCTGGCTTTCCGCGTCCGACGTGGCCTGGGCGGCCAGGGCCGCGTCGCGCTGCTCGTCGGCCCGAAAGCTCTCCGCTTCGGCCACGGCCCGCTGCTCGTCGGCAATGGCTTGTTGTGCCTGGGCTTCAGCGGCCGCGGTCGCCTCGGCATCGGCCGCCTGGGCGGCCAACGCGGCGTTGGCGATGGCCTCCGCCTCACTGGTAGCGGCGATGTTGGCGTTGCGCTGTGACTGCTGCCCAAAAACCCCGGCGGTTATGGCGAACACGACGGCCACCACCAGGACGGCAGCCAGGTACAGCGCCCTACGGCGCAGCGTTGCCGCCGCCTGGCTCTGCTCTTCCGCCCGGGCCTTTTCCGTCTCTGCTAGTTGCCGGGCCGTCTCCAACTCCCGCTGCCGCCGGGCCTCTTCCCCGGCCAGGCGCGCATCACGGGCGGCCAGGCTGGCGGTCAGATAATCGCCCTCGGCGGCCGTCAGGCTCAGGCTGGTCTCTTCCTTCCAGGCGCCGAACTGGTCCAGCCGCGTGCCCCGCAGTAGCAAGCCGCTGTCCTGCCCAGCTGCCAGCCATTCGGTCGCCCCGCCGGCCAGCAGGCGCTGCAGGCGGACGTCAGTCCGGCTCTCGTTCAGCCACTCCTGCAAGCGGGGCCATTCCCGCAACAGGGCCTCGTGGGCTACTTCGACGGTCGGCTCGCGGGTACTGGGATCCCGGTCGAAGGTCAGCAGCCGGGCCTGGCCGAAGGTGTCTAAGACCGCGGCCACCGCCGCACTCTCATGGTCGCTGTCCGTCTCAATGGCTTCCAATTCGGAGCGCCGCACCCGGCGGCGGGTGTCCTCCACCCCTTCGCCCAGGGTGACTAACCGTAGGAATAGCTGCCGGGCCACCTCTTGGGCGACGCCGTCTAGCTCGGAATAGACCTCCTCAGCCCGCCGGGCCAGGGCCCCGGAAACCCCTCCGATGGCCCCATAGGCCTGCTTGGTCAGCAGGCGGCCGTCGCGCCGGGCGAAGAGCTCCGTCAGGGCATACTGGAACATGGGCAGCGCCCCGGCCTCTTCGGCTACGTCGGCCACGATGGCTGCAGCCAGGCCCTCCTCCAGTTCAGTGCCGGCCCGCTTGGCCGGGGCAGTGATGGCCTCGGCCAGTTCGGCCGTGGTCAGGGGCAGGACCACCTCGGTCGACTCTTTGACCAGCCGGCCGAAGTCGGGGTGCAGCAGCGGCCGGTCGTAGAAGTCGGCCCGCAGGGTGATGAGCACCCGCACCGGGCTGTTGGTTTCAGCGGCCGCGGTGGCCAGCAGGTGCAGGAAGTGCTCCCGCTCGGCCGGGTCGCCGCCGGCGGCAAACAGCTCCTCAAATTGGTCGACGACCAGCAACAGGTTGGCCTCGTCGTCCGGCAACACCAGCCGGGCGGCCCGGACCAGGCCGTGGGCATCGCGCCGCAACTGCTCGTTTAAACCGGCCGGCTGGCGGGCGGCCACCCGCAACAGGCCGATCTCTAACTCGTCCAGCGGCCGTTCGCCTGGCGTCAACTGGACCACGAACCACTGCTCCGAGCCCGGCAAAGCCCCCTGGCGCAGGGCCGGCAGCAGGCCGGCCTTGACCACCGACGACTTGCCGCTGCCGCTGGGGCCGACCACGGCCAAGAAGCGGGCTGTCCCGTCAGACTGCTTCATGCGGGCCAGTAACTGCTCGACCAACGCCTGGCGACCGAAGAAGTCGGTCGCGTCCGCTTCCTCGAAGGGGCGCAGGCCCTTGTATGGGTTGACCAGTTCGCCAACCTCGATTGCCACCGGGATCGTCGTCCCATAGGCCGCTTCCTGCAAGGCCAGGGCCAGCGCTCGCGCATCCGGGTAGCGCCCGGCTTCCGTCTTGGCCGTGGCCTGCTGGATGATGTCGTCCATGGCCGCGGGCAACTCCGGATTCTTGTCAAGGGTGGAGGGCAGTGGCTCGCTGGTGTGTTTGTAGAGAAGCCCCGTTACTGGCGTTTCACGGAAGGGATGTTCGCCGGTTAACATCTCATATAGCACCACGCCCAGGCTGTATACATCGCTCTGGGGCGAGACGGCCTGGCCCAGCACCTGTTCCGGCGATAGGTAGGCGGGCGAGCCCACCAGGGCGCCATC
>JBFFWQ010000036.1:0-49339 GCA_041570195.1 Promineifilaceae bacterium (SeqCode)
CCGTCTGGTTCATGTACAACATGCGGCCATAGCCGGCGGCCTGTTGCGGTTCTATGAGGCAAAAACGTGGATAATTGGTATCAAGAGGCGGTATTCTACGAACTCTACATTCGCGCCTTCAACGATGGCGACGGCGATGGGCATGGTGATTTTCGAGGCGTGATATCCAAGCTGGATTACATTCAAACATTGGGCGTCGACTGCATCTGGATTCTGCCCATGTATCCCTCGCCGCTGAAGGACGACGGCTACGACATCGCCGACTACATGAGCATCCATCCGGATTACGGCACCTTGGACGACTTCAAAGCGTTCCTGGATGCTGCCCATGATAGAGGCCTTCGCGTTGTGACCGATCTGGTCATGAACCATACTTCGGACCAGCATCGCTGGTTTCAGGAAGCACGCAAAGGGCCGGATTCGCCCTATCACGACTACTACGTCTGGAGCGAAACTGGAAAGGAATATGCCGGCGCCCGGATCATCTTCCTGGATTATGAGGAATCGAACTGGAGCTATGATGAGCAGGCGGGCAAATACTACTGGCATCGCTTTTATAGCAGCCAGCCGGACTTGAACTACGACAATCCGGCCGTTCACGAGGAAATGCTCAAGATCATGCGCTTCTGGCTCGATCTGGGCGTCGACGGGTTTCGAGCGGATGCCGTCCCTTACCTTTACGAGCGAGAAGGTACGAACTGCGAGAACTTACCCGAAACCCATGCCTTCCTGAAAAAGGTGCGCCGGATACTGGACCAGGAGTATCCCGGCCGGGTGATCATTGCCGAGGCCAATCAGTGGCCCGAAGACGTGCGGGCCTATTTCGGCGATGGCGACGAGTTCCACATGTGTTTCCATTTCCCAATCATGCCTCGTCTGTACATGGCTCTGAAGCGAGCTGACAAGAGCTCGATTCTGGACATTCTGGCCCGCACCCCGGCCATTCCGGCCGGCGCCCAATGGCTGACGTTCTTGCGCAATCACGACGAATTGACCCTGGAGATGGTCACGCCGGAAGAACGGCAGTGGATGTGGGAACAGTACGCGCCGGAGCCCAGGATGCGTCAGAATCTGGGGATCCGCCGCCGGCTGAGCCCCTTACTGGACGGCGACAAGCGTCGCTGGCTCTTGATGAACGCCCTGCTACTGTCGTTGCCTGGAACGCCAATCATTTACTACGGTGATGAGATCGGCATGGGCGACAATATCCAGCTGCCCGATCGACACGGCTGCCGTACGCCGATGCAGTGGAGTGACGCCAAAAACGGCGGATTCTCCGATGCAGAAAGCACTTACTTCCCGGTCAACAGCGACGAGGTCTATGGCTACCAGGTGGTCAATGTGGCGGCTCAAGAAGACGACCCTGAATCTCATCTGTGGGCGACTCGATTCCTTTTACAGGCCCGTCGCCAGCAGGCAGCTCTGCGCCAGGGAAGCATGGGCGTGATAAACGTCAATGATCCGGCAATCCTGGCCTACTGGCGAGTCGTCGATTCTGCTCAAGGCGACGAGCAACTTTTGTGCCTGTACAACCTGAGTTATCAACAGCAGTCGTTGGCCCTGGATCTGGCTCAATATCAGGGCCAGGCGCTGGTCGATCTGTTGGCCGGCGACAACCGGATCCTTATCACCGAATGGCCGGTAGTCATCAATCTTGGCGCCTATTCAAGTCACTGGTACCTGCTGGAGAATTCAGGCAGCTGAAGCAAAAAAGGCCTGCCGGGCAATCAACCCAGCAGGCCTTACTTTCTACTTGTAATTTGCAGCTTGCTGCCTGCGACGTCTTGCCTACTACCTACTTATACCTCACCGACGCCGTCCGCCGCCAAGAAGAAGCAGATAATAAAGGAACTGGCCAACAGCAGCCACCGCGGCCGCCACATAGGTCAAGGCGGCGGCATCCAGCACTTTGTCGACGCCCTTCATTTCATCACCAATCAGGATACCGTTCCCGGCCAATAGCTTCTTGGCGCGCCGGGAGGCGTCAAACTCCACCGGCAGCGTAATCAGGGTGAAGACGACGGCCAGGCCAAACAAGACTAGGCCCACCCAGGCCAAGGCCGTGAACCGGAAGAGAAATCCGATGATAAACAGCCAGGGGGCCAAAGTGCTGCCGAATTGAGCCGCCGGCACGATGGCGCTGCGGATTTGCAGCGGAAAGTAGCCGCCGGCATGCTGTACAGCGTGCCCCATTTCATGGGCAGCTACACCGGCCGCCGCTACGCTGGGCGTGTTATAGACTTCAGGACTCAGGCGCAATACCTTGCTGCGCGGATCGTAGTGATCGCTGAGCCTGCCTTTGCTCACTTCGATCTGGACATCGTGCAGCCCTTTCGAATCAAGTAGCATTCTGGCCACCTGCGCCCCGGTCACGCCCCGGGCGGTGCGAACCTTACTATATTTGTCAAAAGCTCCCTTTACACGCGAGCGGGCCCACAAGCCCAAGATCAGACCCGGCAGTGCAAAAAGCAGCCATATGGGGTTAAAGAACATGTTAGCTCATTAGATCCTTCGACTCGATTTGTTCTTTCGAAGTCACGGGGACCGGCTTCGGCTTCAACTGTTCGACCTTGCGTCTATGCACCAGCATTTTAGCATATCCGAACAGGGCCATGCTAACAACACCGGCCGGTAATAGAATGAACAACGGGTTTAGCGTAAGCATAAAGTTCCTCTCAACTTCTGTGTCATGCAAGGAGGGCCCTTGCCGCCATCATTGGACGTCATTCTTGCATACAACGATATGCCAGTCAATTGCCCGGATGCTTTTCAAATATGCTTCTTACAAATCTGACGCCGTCTATTATCGCCCTCTAAGGTAGGACACTAATGGCTATCCGGCGTTTTGGCGGTCGTGTATAATCGGACAAGCTTCTGGGCTGGCTAGATTCACAAAGGATTATGGCAGCGACATTTGCCGATCACTCACCTGAGATAATAGGCGCGAACAATCCTCCCTCAACCAAGGCCAGGGTTGGTTCTGGAAGCTGCTTAAGGATCGCCAAAGCACTAACGTTGCTTCTGCTGCTGTTAGCCTGTTTCTCTACTGTCTGGCCGGTCTTGGCACAGGGTTCCGGGACGGAGTCGGTTGAGATAAGCGCCCGGGCCGGCTACGACAGTTACTATAAGGGCGAATTCTGGACGCCGGTCCAAGTTGAAGTTGCTAACAATGGCCCGGGCGTCCAGGGTCATCTGGAGATCGTATTGGGCGGCGGGGGCGGCAGCGGAGAAGTCATCTATCGCAGTCCGATTTCTCTGCCGATGCAATCGAACAAGCGCCAGACGCTCTACGTTTTTGTACCCTCCTTCGCGACGGCGCTAACCGTCGAACTGATCGACGACGCCGGTCGTACGGTGGCATCTACATTGACCAATACGCTTTCACGACTGGCGACCGATTCATTGCTATACGGTGTGGTCACCGAGGATCCTGGCCGGCTGGAATACCTGGAAGATGTTACCGGCGGGCGCAGTGAGGCGGCCGTGGCCTACCTGGGACCAGCCGACTTGCCTGACACCGCGGCCGCGTGGAACGCGCTGGACGTGATCGTCATCCATGGCGCGGATAGTGGACAGTTGACGGTTGAACAAAGCCAGGCACTTGAGGCATGGCTAGACGCTGGCGGGCTACTTGTCGTCACCGGCGGGCCAGCATGGCAAGAGACGACGGCCGGTCTGGTCGACTTGATGCCGGTAAATATCGCTGGGACTCAATTGCTGGATGATATACCGGTCTTACGTGAGCTAAGCGGTCTCGCGTTTCGCGATCCCGGTCCCTACCTCCTAACCAACAGCGGCTTGTCTACTGGAGAGGTGCTGTTCCTTCATGGTGGTTCCCCTCTGTTAGCCCGCAGAGAACACGGCCGCGGCTCGGTATTCTTCCTGGCCCTGGATCCATCATTGGCGCCGTTGCTTGATTGGGATGGCAGCCCGGCCCTGTGGTCTGAGGTCGCCGATTTTGCCCAACTTCCGCCCGATTGGGCCATCGGCGTTCGCAATAGCTATGCGGCTTCTAGCGCAGTGACCAGCCTGCCGGCCGTTGCCTTGCCGTCCGCCGTGGGCCTTTTCCTCTTCCTGCTTATCTACGTCTTGGTCGTAGGGCCTCTGAACTATCTTGTACTGCGCCGCCTTGGTCGCCGTGAGCTGGCCTGGGTCACGATCCCTAGCCTGGTGCTCTTGTTCACCGTGACGGCTTATCTGGTGGGCTTCCAGCTGAAGGGTAACGATACCATCATCAACCAGATGTCGATCGCCTTCGGCCGGGCGGGCAGTGACCAATTTCGGGTGCAAACGCTCATCGGTCTATACTCGCCGAGCCGGGCGACGTACGATCTGGCGCTGCCGCCGGAAGCAATTCCCCGGCCTTTTGAGCAAAGCTTTGGCGCCCTGACCGGACCGGGGAACATAGGCGCCGTCGAGCGAGCCGGGGAAGTGACAGTGTCCGATATTCGCGTGGATATCGGCGGTGTGGAGACGTTGGTTGCCGATAGCTATCAGCCCGGCCCGAGCGTAACTGGAGCTGTGCGGCTGAGAACCGAGGCCAGCAATGTCGTGATGGATATTGACGTTCAAAATAACGGGCCGGCTACCCTGGAAAATGCTACGATTCTGGTGGGTTCAACCGCCATTCCTTTGGGCGACCTGGCGCCAGGAAGCCGGGTAAGCCAATCGGAGCGATTGACGGCGGTACAGCCTTCGCCCGGCGGTCCAATCATAACTGGCAGCTACCTGCCCCCGGCGCCGGCCGTGTCGCCGCTGATTTCAAATATGGATACGATTCTAGGTTCCACCAACTACTACAATGATCGCGAACTGTATCCGCGCTGGCAGTTGCTGCAATCTTTGGCGCCAGAATATGGGCTTGGCGACCGAAGCTATCAGCCGGGTACCGCGACCCTGGTGGCCTGGACTCAGCAGCCCCAGTTGGACCTGGGATTGATTGACGCAGAATTCATCAGCTCGGCCACAACACTGTATTTTCTGGAAATGCCGACGAGCCAGGAAATCACCGGTAGCCAGGAGATGGTCTTGCCGCGACCATTGCTCGACTGGCGCGTCCTAGACCAGAATGGCGTCTATGATTTCAGAGTCAGTGATCTGTATCTCCCGCCGGGATGGATCGAGTATGAGTTTACGCCCTGGCCCGAATTTCGGTCGATGTCCATCGGCGATCTGACGCTTGTACTACAGGCTCCGGAGGGAAGTTCGGGTCAACGTTTGCCCCGGGTTCAATTGTGGAACTGGGAGCAAGAAACATGGCAAACGGCCGGCGATCCGGCCTGGGGTCGAATAGCGATTGAAGATCCATTGCTCTACGTGGGTTCGGGCAACGCGGTTCGTTTGCGTCTGCAGAACGATGGGCCAGAGGGCATTGAAATTGGGCAGGTGTACCCCGAGATGAGTGGACGGCTAGAATAGGGAAATTGTAGAAGGTCAGACCCCGGAATTCTCTTTCAGATTCCAGCGTGCCAAAGGTCTAAATGACAGGTCGATGAGCAGCATTATCGAGATTCAGAGATTAGGCAAACAATATGGCCAGGTGACAGCCTTGAGCGACCTGAGCCTGGAGGTTGAAGAGGGCGCGGTCGTCGGTTTTATCGGACCAAATGGGGCCGGCAAAACCACGACCATGCGCATACTCACCACTTTGCTAAGGCCGACGATGGGTCGAGCCTGGGTGGCCGGCCACTCTGTAACGACCGATCCGCATCGTGTGCGACAGACGATCGGCTATATGCCAGATTTTTTCGGCGTCTACGAAGATATGATGGTCTGGGAGTATCTGGATTTCTTCGCCGCTTGTTACAATATCCCGCTGGCCAACAGAGCCGGAATGATCGGCGACCTGCTGGCCCTGGTCGACCTGAATCATAAGCGAGATGCATACGTGGATAGTTTGAGCCGCGGAATGAAGCAGCGTCTTTGTCTGGCCCGAACGCTCGCTCATGATCCGCAGGTCCTCATTCTGGATGAACCGGCGAGTGGGCTGGATCCGCGAGCCAGGATCGAAATGCGCGAGCTGCTACGTGAACTGAAGCACATGGGCAAGACCATCTTCTTTTCCTCACACATCCTATCCGAGGTGGCCGACGTCTGTACCAACATCGCCATTCTTGAGGCAGGAAGGCTGGTCGCCTACGGCAGTATGGCCGATATGAAGCGCCAGTTGAGATCCCATCGCCTTGTTCAGCTCCAGACGCTTTCCGATCCACTTGCCGTTCAGGCATATTTGCTGGGTTATGATCAGGTCATGGGCGTGGCGTCCGCGCCGGAAGCGGACTTGCCAGCCGGTGCCCTGCGATTCGAGTTCAGTGGTGAAGACGGCGAATTGAGCACACTGCTGGCCGGACTGATTGGCCAGGGTTTCGAGATCATCTCTTTCGGCGAGGAAAGTGGCAACCTGGAAGATGTCTTCATGCAAGTTACTCGGGGCATCGTGAGTTAACAATGAGCGACGCGACGACCGAATCACCCGCTGAATATCCGGCTGCAAGGACTCTATTCAACAATCCTGTCGCGGTCAAAGAACTGAGGAGCCGAATGCGCGGCCGGCGTGCGTTTGTCGTCCTGACAGTTTACCTCTTGTTGATGAGCCTTTTCATCTTTTTCGTCTATCTTGTCTATGCGGCGGCGGCCCGCAATAGTTTTGGGCCTAGTGGTCGCCAGGCGGGCAAGGCCGTGTTCGGCGCCGTGCTGGCGGTCGAGATGTTCCTGGTTTTGTTTGTCGGGCCGGCTTTCACCTCCGGAGCGATAAGCGGTGAAAAGGAGCGCAGAACTTACGACCTGTTACGAACGACACTCCTTCCGGCTCGGGCAATCGTCAACGGCAAACTGCTGTCTGCCTTGAGTTACGTATTCCTGTTAATCTTGGTTTCGGTCCCCTTACAAAGTATCGCCTTCCTTCTGGGCGGGGTTTCGCCAACCGAAGTAGTTCTCTCACAGCTCCTAATTGCCTTGTCGGCCGTCGCCTTCGCCCTGATTGGCCTGTACTTCTCCAGCCTGATGCGATCAACCCTCACCGCTACCATCGCGACCTTTGCGGGGGCTATGCTGATGACTTTCGGTGTGCCGTTGATCGTGGGCATCGCAGCCTCTGTCATTGGACCGCTCTTTTTCGCCGGGCCATCGCCGGGCTGGTTAGCACAGGCTTTGCTCATTTATGCTGGCCTGGTGGTGGCGGCGACGAATCTGCCCGCGACCCTTATCATTAGCGAAGTGATCTTGCTTGAGGAGGACGCACTGTTCTTCTTCAGCCAAGCTATTGACGGTCATACAGTTACCCTCTTTTCACCCTGGACTGTTTACATCCTCTTCTATGTCCTTCTGACCTTGCTTTTGTATTGGGGCTGCATCAGACGGGTCCGGCGTGTGCCAACAAAGTAACGTCCGATGAACGACCTCTCCCCCTTTGACGAATTGACGCATTGGCTTGACCAGTGGGAACGTCGTCGCTTTTGGTCGGAGGCTCTAATTTGGTTGCCCCGCGGTATGCTGGCCGGCCTGGTGGCTGCGGCCGTCATTGCCGCGTTGTCACGTTTTCGCCCTGTTTTCCATAACCGCGAAGTGGCCCTCATCACACTTGGAATGGCCCTACTCGGTTTCATAATCAGCCTATTGGCATTGTTGTTCCGCAAACGATCTTTGCTAGATCGAGCCAGGTTTTTCGACAGTCACTTGAGACTGCAGGAGCGCGTTAGTACATCTGTCGAGATTCATGCTGGCCGTTTGCCGACTCTACCATCGCTTGCCACGGAACAATTGGCCGACGCGACTCGGGTGGCGGCCGAGGTCGACGTGCAGCAGCGAATACCTTTGCGCCCCCATTGGCCCGATCTGGCGATGATTTTGCTGGCCGGATTATTATTGTTTTTGGCTATCACATTACCCAATTCGTTCTCGGCCGTGCTGGTTGAGCAGCAAGCCGTGGCCGAATCTATCGCCGATCAGGTGACGGCGCTGCAAGCCCTCGAACAGCATATTCAGGAGGAATCATCCCTGGCTGACGCCGACCGGCAGGAACTTCTGGCGCCAATTGAGAGCGCGCTGCAAGAGCTGAATACCGGTGAGCTTGCCCGCGAGGAGGCTGTAGCCGTCCTTTCCCAGACCGAAGCTGAGCTGCGCGAACTGTCCGAGTCAAATGATGCCGAAAGCTTAACTCGCGCTCTGGATGCGGCCGGTCAATCTTTGGCACAGAATCTTGCGACACAGGCCTTGAGCCAGGCTCTGGCTGACGGTGACCTGGCCCAGGCCAGTTCGGCGCTAAACCAGCTGGCCGATCGTCTGGCGGGATTATCGGCCGGCGAAAGCAGCCATTTGGCTCAGGATCTGGCCCAGGCGGCGGCCGCCCTCCAGGGAGTGAATCCCGCCCTTGCCGGCGAATTGGCCGAGGCAACCCAGGCATTGCAAAGCGGCGAGGTTGAAGCGGCCCAACAGGCGCTGCGAGAGGCTGCGGCAGCGATGCAGCAAAGAGCTGTGGAGCAGGCGGCCGCGGCCCAGGCCCAGTCTGCCGCCGAGCAACTGCAGACCTCCCGCGAGCAAGTCGCTTCGGCCGGTGCCTCGGTCAATGAAGCTGCAACTGCCGAAGGACAATCAGCGACCGGCGAAAGTTCGGGGCAAGGTCAAGGCAGTCAAGGGCGGGATGGCGGGCAAGGCAGCGCCCAGGGCCAGGGCGCTTTCACCGAAGAAGGGCAAGGCGCTGGTGGACCGGGTCCGGGCGGTGGACACGCGGAAAGCGTCTATGTGCCCGACTATGCCGATCTGAGCGCGGAAGCAGGCGTAGAGATAGAGTTGCCGGCCGAGTGCATCGCCAACCCCGAGGACTGCGGCGCGCTCTTGAATGAAAGGCCAACCGAGTTCTCGGACGAACAAAGCCTGGTGCCCTATGATCAGGTATTTGGCGATTATCGCAACGCAGCCATCGAGGCATTGGAAAGCGACTACGTTCCCCTTGGCCTGAAAGGTTTCGTCCGCGATTACTTCTCATTATTGGAGCCCTAGTTCGATTATTGGGAGCAAGAGGCAGAATGGTCAATTGGAGCAACCTATGGATGTAGAGGTAGTGGCTGAGTTGGAAGCTAAGGGGACGGAGCTTTCGACGGAGGAGTTCCGCCAGACGGCGGTACAGATTGAGGCTCAAGTCGGCCGGGTAATCGTGGGACAGGCCAAAGTGATCCGCCATGTATTGATCGGCATCCTTAGCGGCGGTCATGTATTGCTAGAAGGCGTGCCCGGCCTTGGCAAGACTATGCTTATCAGAACGCTGGGCCAGGTTCTCGATCTTCGTTTTAGTCGCATCCAGTTCACTCCGGATCTCATGCCGGCCGACATCACGGGAACCGACGTTATGGAAGAAAGTGCCGAAGGTCAACGGACCTTCCGCTTCCAGCCGGGTCCTGTGTTTGCCAATCTCATTCTAGCCGACGAGATCAACCGGGCCACGCCAAAAACGCAATCGGCCATGCTTGAAGCTATGCAGGAGCAAACGGTAACCGTCGCCAATCGGACTTACCCGCTGCCCAAACCGTTTTTCGTGCTGGCAACCCAGAATCCGTTGGAGATGGAAGGCACATACCCGCTGCCTGAAGCCCAATTGGATCGCTTTGTTTTCAAGGTTGACGTACCCTTTCCCTCTGCCGGCGAGTTGGGCGAGATCCTGGCTCGAACAACCAGCAAAGAGACGCCGGCGACGAATGTTGTTTGCGAAGGTCACCGTTTGTTAGCCATGCAGCAACTGGCCAGGGCGGTACCCGTACCGTCCCATGTCGGCGACTATGTCAGTCGCTTGATCGTAGCTTCTCACCCAGGGGACACGCCGGCCGGCATAGTCAAGAAATATGTGCGTTATGGCGCCAGCCCACGCGGCGGTCAGGCGATGGTATTGGGCGCCAAGATCCGGGCCCTTTTGGATGGGCGTTATAATGTCAGTTTTGACGACGTGGTCGCGGTTGCCCCGGCCGCGCTTCGCCACCGGCTGTTGCTGAACTTCGAGGGTCAGGCGGAAGGGGTCTTAACTGACGATGTGATCGCCGATTTGCTTGATTCGGTGCCTAGGCAGCTAGCTGCCTAGGCAATAGAGAAACTCTATGATGATAACCTACCCAAGTTTGATGGGTGTGCTGGCGCGACCGTCACCGGATTCGTTATGGCAATTGCGGGCCGACTTGCTGGAATCTGGCATGGACGACGATTCTCAACCCCTGGCTGTTTTGGATGCCTTTTATCACTTTCTGAACGAACTGGTGGCCAGCTCGACTGCCCGCGAGTACAGTCATTTCGCCTCGATCCTAGACATGGTGGCGGTGGCCGGGGTAGCCATTCAGAACTTGATGGATGAGGAGGACAGCGAAGAGTGGTGGCGGCGCTTCGTCGTAGGCGCCATTAGCGAGGGTATGATGGTGTTGGCTGCCCGGCAATATGTGAGGGCCTGGGAGCAAGAGATGCGGGCGAATTACAATGCTGCAGCCTGGTATTTAGCCCGAGAATATTGGAGCTTGTCGGCCAATCTGCAGCCAGAGCTGTCTCCCGGCCGGCGCCGTCAACTTGTCGATCAGCTGTTCGGACCAATCGCCGGCGACGAAGTTGACGGAACGCTGAAAGCGGGGTTGATTGTACGCCTGTTCCAGGTGTTGCTGGTAGCCCGGCTGCAAATGGCCGAACGTTGACTCCAAAGCAATCCCCGGCGCGACCTCCAAAAGAATCTGTTGCCCAATCACGACAATGACGGAAGTGGTCGAAAACAACCAGCTCTTTGACGAGCAAACTTTGCGCCAGTTAGAGCATCTGACACTGGTCGCGGACCGCGTCCGAGCCGGCTTGATGAAGGGCGATCGGCGTAGCCGCAAGCGGGGGTCCTCTGTGGAATTTGCTGATTACCGCGATTATGCGCGGGGTGACGATTTGCGGCGGCTGGACTGGAATGTTTACGCGCGTCTGGAACGGCCGTTTATCAAACTCCTGGAAGAAGAGGAGGACTTGGCCGTTCACCTTTTGCTTGATAGCAGCCGTAGCATGGATTGGCCGGGCGGGCATGATCCTTTGAACAAGTATGACTATGCTCGACGGTTGATCGCCGCGCTAGCAGTTATCGGCCTGGCCACTGGTGACCAAGTTCGCATCGCTGCCCTTGGCGCAGGCCAGGAGCAAATCTGGGGACCGTACCGGAGCAGAAGTAATACGGTGCGCCTGCTGCAAGTACTGAGTGCTATGCCCGCCCAGGGCGTGACCGATCTGAATCACTCGCTAAGGTATTATGGTCTGCGCGCGCTTCGCCCGGGTCTGCTGATCGTGATCAGTGACTTGTTCTCGCCTTCAGGTTACAAGGATGGCTTCGCAGCGCTGTTAGCCCGAGGCTATGAGGTTGGTCTGATCCATGTGCTTAGTCCAGACGAAGTCCGGCCGTCGTTATCTGGGGACGTCAGATTAGTCGACGTTGAGACGGGCGATGATGCAGAGGTTACGCTGGACAGTGTCACAGCCGACCGTTATAGGGAACGCCTTCTAACCTGGCAAGCGGACACTGCCGCCTATTGTAATGGACGTGGCATTCATTACATTCCGGTGACGACCGATCTGGCATGGCAGAAACTAGTCATGCAAACCATGCGATCCCAGGGTGTGTTGCGCTAGGCGCCGGTCATGCTCGCGACACGCACCAGCCAGGAGAACCTCGATTAACAAATGTCGCTGATCGCACCGCTCTCATTGCTCTTGGGCCTGTTGGCGCTGCCCATCATCCTGCTTTACATGCTACGGCTGCGCAGGCGAGAATTGCCAGTCAGTAGCACCATGTTATGGCTTCGCCTGCTCCGGGATCGCGAAGCCAATGCGCCCTGGCAACGCCTGCGCCGCAACTTACTCCTGCTCGTCCAACTACTGATTCTCACCTTGCTAGTCTTCGCCCTGGCCCGGCCGTTTCTGCCGGTGCCGACCGTGACGCGGGGCAGCGTTGTCGTGTTGCTCGACGGTTCCGCGTCAATGCTCGCTCGAGAAGACGATACCAATCGATTTGCCCTTGCCCAGCGTGAGGTAGAGCAACTGATCAGTAATCTGGATGGTGATGCGCTGATGACCATCATCCTGGTTGGCGGTGCGCCCAGGGTGCTGGTAGCCGGCAGCGATGATAGGCCGTTGTTGCGCCAGGCACTTGAAGTCGCAACGGCTCGTCCAGAAACGGCAGATTGGCCAGCGGCCTTGGCCCTGGCGGCCGGCGCCGTCCAGGGATTTGAAGATGGTCGCATCGTTCTCGTCTCGGACGGTGGGTTGCCGTCCAATGTGCCGGCATTACCGGCAGAGACGATTTATGTGCCGGTGGGCGCAAGCACGGAGAATCTGGCGATCTCGGCCTTGGCGACCCGGGATGGCCCGGCCGGGCCACAGCTATTTGCGGCGGTGACAAACTATGGCCCACGGCCGCAGCGGGCCTTGCTGGACCTCTCGCTAGACGGTGAACTGTTTGATGCGCGGCGAATCGAGGTGCCTGGAGGCGAAAGCACCAACCTCAACTGGGACCTGCCAGAACGCACGACTGTCGTCAGCGCCCGTCTCTCTGAGCCTGAAAATGACCATCTCGCGGCCGACGACGAGGCCTGGGCTATCCATGCCGGTGGAGCCTCGAGACGTGTACTGCTCGTTTCCGAGGGCAACCGTTTTCTAGAGACGGCTCTCTCCGTGTTGCCCGGTATGGAACTGTTCAAGGTCGATCCTGGTCAATTCTCGTTGGTCGGTGGGCAAGAACCTTTCGACCTGTATGTCTTCGATACATCGTTGTTGCCGGCTGAGCTACCGGATGCCGATTTGCTTCTGGTCAATCCGCAAGGCTTCGCCGCTGGCCAGTCTGGCGACGATGTTCCGTTGCTCACTTTCAGCGGCGTCTTTTCCGATACTGAAGTCATTAGAGTCGAGGACAGCCCGATTTTGCGCTTCGTCGATTGGAGTAGCGTGAACGTGCGCACCGCAAGCGAAGTTGACGTGACTTGGGCCAGGCCGTTGGTATCGGCCGAGGGTGGCCCCCTTCTTCTGGCGGGAGAACAAGGCGGCCGCCGCATGGCCGTCATGACATTCCGGCTGCAGGAATCTGATCTTCCGCTGCAAATTGCATTTCCTGTCTTAATGGCTAACATTGTGAATTGGCTTAGCCCTGGCAGCGCTCTGCTGAGCGGCGATGGCTATGCGCCGGGCGAGCCGGTGCGAATTGGACCAGACGCGAGCGCCGCGACGATCATCGTACGTAAACCGGACCAGACCTTGTGGATTCAAGATGTCAATGAGCCGGCGATGATCTTCCAGGAAACGGATCAGCTTGGCGTTTACGAAGTTCTGGCTCGAGACCAATCGGATGAACGACTGGTAGGCCGTTTCGCCGTGAATATGATGAGCGCGGCCGAGTCTACGATTGCGCCGGCCGAATCAGTGCGATTAGGATCTAGTTCGCTAGAAGCGCCCGATGACGGCAGCGTCGGCCAGCGCGAGTTGTGGCCTTGGCTGGCCTTGCTAGCCCTGATTGTCTTGCTTATTGAGTGGTGGATCTATCATCGCGGGGCCCGGTTTCCGAGGCGTGCTGACTGGTATTCATTGATCGACCGTCAAAGTAGATGAATGGAATTTTAATGCGTCGCTATTTATATCTCGTTTTCCTTTTGCTGCCTGCCTTCGTCGCTTGTACAGAGCGAGTTGGACAACTGAAACCGCTACGCTCGGATGGAGCAGAGGAGTTGCTACTAGCTGCTCAGCCGCAACTAGTGACTTTTTCGGAGTTGCAGGCCGATCCCGAGGCGTTTGAAGATCGACTCATTCGGGTCAGCGCATCGCTTCTGAAGCTGCCGCCGCCAGAATGTTTGCCCAAAAGCGGACCGGCCGTGGAATGGGCCCTGATTGCCGAGGAGCTGCGCCTGGACGCGATTGGCTTTGAAAGGATCATCAGCTTGTCGAGGAACGACCTGCCCATGACGGTTGACGGCTTCTTCCGCCTGTATGAAGGACCTCTTGGTTGTGGCAAAGGAGCGCCAGACGGAAGCGAGTGGTTCTTGGAAGTGATTCAAATCGTTCAGCCCAATCCATTTGTTTACGTTGGGCAGCCAGCAGGCAGCGTTGGTTTTTCAACTGGGGCACTGGGAACGCCAGGTAGCCCGCTCGTGCCTACAGAGCCTTCGACTTCGGCCGGCACTGGAACGCCAGGCGGCGTGCCTACGATGACGCCTACTGGCCAGACGCCATCACCGCCGACGGCGACGCCGGAGGGAGGTGTGCCGACGGCAACTTCGATTCCGACGGCCACCGCAACAGGCCAGGCGACCCCGGAGTTTACACCAACGCCTACCCCGACGCCGCTGCCCGGCACGACCACGTCAACCCCGCAGGCTGGTACAACCACGCCAACGCCGACCGCTACCCTAGGATCCGGTCCGACACGGACGCCCACGCCGACGAGAGACCCCTACGTCGGCCCGCCCACGGCGACTGCCTCGCCGACTGCGACGGTCGAAGGCTATCCGGGCGGAACGGTGACAAGCGTTCCCACGGTCTACCCATAACGATGGGACCGAGCTATGAGCCGGCCGTAGCCGCGCCGGTCAACAGCGACCAACCCGCCTGGTGGTTTGCCTTTCGAGGTAACCGGCTGTTGGTGAAGGCGGCCGAGAATGATACGACCTTGCCGCTGCTGGGGGACTTCAATGAGATGGGGTTGCCGATCGTGCGCCGCCAGTATCTCGGCCGCTTGGATGGTCGCCATTGTTATTCAGTAGAGTTGGACGAGAAGGCGCAGCCTTCCCCTGATTGGCGCTTTCAAGGTTTGCGTCACCTGTATGGCCGGCTCCCCGAGGCGCTTTTTTTGCTGGCCGGCGCGGCAGTCCAAATTGTCGATTGGGATCGAACGCACCAATTCTGCGGCCGGTGTGGCGTTGAAACGGTGGATAAGGCCAGCGAGCGAGCCAAGGAATGCCCACAGTGCGGCTTGTTGAGTTATCCGCGAATTACCCCGGCCATCATCGTGCTTGTGCAGCGCAAAGATAAACTGCTATTGGCGCGATCCCACCGCCATCCCCAAGGCCTATTCAGCGTTTTGGCCGGGTTTGTCGAACCAGGTGAGACGTTGGAGACGGCCGTGGCCCGCGAGATCCGGGAGGAAGTCGGCATCGAGGTCAAGGATATTCGTTACTTCGGCAGCCAACCCTGGCCCTTCCCTAATTCGCTGATGATTGCCTTCACCTGTCACCATGCCGGAGGTGAAATCGTTCTCGAGGAAGAAGAGATGGCCGAGGCAGGTTGGTATTCGGTCGACAAAATGCCGCCTGTTCCACCCAAGATCAGTATTGCTCGTCAACTGATCGATTGGTTTGTAGAACGGCAACGAGGTAACTCAACTTCTGAGATAAAGGAATGGACTTTCAAGCAGTGATCAGGACGGCTATCAAGGTGGCCAGAAACATGGTCACGCTGATATAGCCGTTGACGTTGAAGAAGGCGATATCCAACTTACTCAAATCGTCTGGGTGCACGAGCGAATGTTCGTAGATGAGCAAGATGGCCATGACGATCAGGCCCAACCAGTATGGCCAGCCCAGCCCGGTGACAAGCCCGACAACCATCATGAGGATTACTGTCAAGATGTGACTGGCGCCGGCAACTCGCAGAGCGGCTGAGATGCCGAAGCGAGCCGGAATGGAATGCAAACCAGTCTCTCGATCAAATTGTACATCCTGGCAGGCATACAGCACGTCAAAACCACCTATCCAGAAGGTCACGGCGCCCAACAGTAGCCAGGCCGGCAAGTCCTCGACCGTGAAGAGCGAGCCGCGCACCGCTACCCAGGCGCCGGCTGGCGCCAGGCCATCGGTGAAGCCAAGAATATAATGACATAGCCAGGTGAAGCGTTTCGTGTACGAATAGCCGACCAGTAAGATAACGGCTCCAGGGAACAGCAGAAAGGTTAAAGGATTCAGCATCCAGGCGGCGATGCCCAGAATTACCAGCGACGCGACGGCCCAAAGTAAGACGGTTACGGCATTGATGGTTCCTGTCTGTATTGGGCGCCCAGCCGTGCGCGGATTGTCCTGGTCGATGAAGCGGTCGATATAACGATTAAAGGCCATGGCCGCTGTGCGGGCGGCCGCCATGGCAACGGTTATCCAGAAGAAGTCCCACCAATCGGCGTTGGCCCAAACTCCCCAGGCCAACACCATGCCCATGTAGGCAAACGGCAGAGCGAAGACCGTATGCTCAAAGCGTATCATGTTCAGGAATGTACGCACTCGTTTCATGTCTTCCTCAGAATCAGCCTGGAGCGAATGAAGCGACAGCTGGGTTGGACAAGGGTCTTGATTATGATTGTCCGCCCGGCGGCTGATTGTTACGCAATTAGCGGTCTACCGGCAAAGGTGTTATCTCGTCGGGGAAGCGCTTGTCGACGCGGATGCACAGGATAAGGTCACGCAAACTTCTACTGGCGCTTACTTTAAAATCACTCTGCTGCAGGAGTTCAAGCCAATAGGATGATGGCCTCAAGCGCAGTCCAGCCGGACCTGAAATCACGGTATTGAACGGTGTTCGTGCCCGCTCGGCCACCAGCAGGCAGCCGCCAGGCATCAGTATGCGATTTGCCTCTCTAAGTAACCGCAGACGATCGCCTTCTTGCCATAATTCGTTGACCGTTTGCACGAGCGTTACTGTCTGCACGCTGTTGTCTGGCAGAGGCAGAATGCTTATGCTGCCGTCACGCCAAGACAGACGCGGATCCGGCGTAGGGCGTTCGGCCTGACCATGGGCTCGAGCTAAAGGCCGGCCAGGGGCCAACTGTGGATTGTAAACGTCAATGGCGATCACCTTGCCGGTTGTCAGACGGCGACTCAGTGCAGCCGGGAAACTTCGCAGCCCGAGGTTGACATCCACTACGGTGACCTGCGGATTCAGCTCGCCAATGTCGAACAATGTGTCGCGGATGTTTGTGTTATCATACAAAGCATGGTAGGCCCAAAGAGAGGCAACCAGGAAGTACAGCAGCACCAGGAGCCCGGCAAGAGCCAGGATGACGAATGAATACCATTCCTGGACCAGGCTTAGCGCCGACAAGCCGATCAGAAGCAAACTTCCGCCGCCAAAGAAGAACAGGTAAGTAGGCCAACGGACACGAACCTGGCTCAACGCACCTTTGTAGCTACTGGTGAAGTCCATCGCTTCAACTATAATCACCTTTGAGTAACCCAGCAAAGGCGAACCTATCATGAAGATATACCCAGATAGCGTGCCGGACCAAGACGAACTGGCGACAACCGACTTCCTGTTACGGCCGTTGCGAAGAACGGACGTAGAGCTAGATTACGAAGCGGTCATAGAAAGCGCGGTTCTGCTTCGCCGTTGGGGCGGTGGCGACTGGCCGACCGACGATTTCACCCTAGAATGCAACCTTGCCGACTTGGCGATGCACGAACACGAGCACGAATCTGGGCTCGCTTTTATTTATACGATGAGGGATTTGACGGGAAGTGAGTGCCTGGGTTGCGTATATGTCAACCGGCTGAACGAGTTGATTGGCTCGCCTAATCCGGCCGAGTTAATTCCAGTTGCCGTAGACGACCGGCAGGCGAGCGTCCGCTTCTGGGTGCGACAGTCGCGCCTAAGCGAAGATCTGGATTGGCGCCTGCTGCAGTTGCTCATCGCCTGGTTCAATAATCAGTGGACCTTCAAGCAAGTCTATTTCGTGGCCGACGACAAAGATCGGCGCCAGAAGCGCTTGTTTAGCAAGGCCGGCCCGGCTCATGTATTCGAACTGGATGTTGCTGGTCGCTCTGGCCCGTTCGTTGCCTTAGGCCTAGTTCTATCTTCGCATGAGGATGCAAAGCTGTAATGATTGGAACGTTCTCAGCCGGTATTGGCGCCTTAATCGTAGACGAAGTCGAAGACAAGTATTTGCTGCTCAAACGTTCGCCGGAAAAGGACTATGCTGCCGGCGCCTGGGAATGCGTCACAGGCCGAGTTGATCAGGGCGAGGGATTCGAAGATGCGCTTCATCGCGAGGTGCGTGAAGAATTGAACATCGAGGCTCAGCCCATGTTCGTTATTGGCACGACTCATTTCTATCGTGGCCCTGAGCGACCGGAGAATGAACTCCTAGGCATCGTCTACTGCTGTTCAAGCCCAAACCTGTCTAAAATCAGGCTCAGTCACGAACACACTGAGTGTCGCTGGGTAGACCGGGCTGGCGCTAAAGAACTTCTTAGTGAATCTGATCTCGCGGAGCGCTGGCTACTCAAGGTTATTGAAAGAGCCGATACCGGACGGCGCCTGATGCCGGCCGAGTTGATTGACTTGCACCGCCTCGAAGGGTTCGGACTCGATTCCTGATTAAGGCCAATATCGCCGGACATGGCGGTCGCCAAATGATCTCTGCTTTTCGCAGGCGTTCGTGAGACGAAGTACTCGCCATCTGAAGAAGTGCTATAATCCCTATTCGTTGACGGCAGAAGGGAGGAGCGCCTTCCTTACCCGAGAGAAGCGACGAGGCATTCCCAACCATTGGTTCTGTTTATAGCCGCGGATATCCGCGTCCAATACATAAAGGAGAGAATATGTCAGCAAAGCAGTGGAATAGTCCACCTGAGATGCAAATTGACGAGAATAAAGAATATCGAGTTGACATGGAAACCAACCGCGGTACCATCGTGCTTGAACTCTACCCACAATATGCACCGCAGACCGTGAACAACTTTGTCTTCCTGGCGTCCGAGGGTTTCTACGACGGCGTCGTCTTCCACCGCGTAATCTCTGACTTCATGATTCAGGGCGGCGACCCTACCGGCAGCGGACGCGGTGGCCCGGGCTATCGTTTTGGTGATGAGTTCGCCGGGAATCCGTTGAAGCATGAGACGGGCGTCATTTCAATGGCTAACGCCGGCCCAGGCACCAATGGCAGCCAGTTTTTCATTACCCATTCACCGCAACCTCACCTGAATGGCAAGCATACAGTATTTGGCAAGGTTATCGAAGGACAGGACGTTGTCGACGTTATTCGGTCCGGCGATGTCATGAACTCAGTCACTGCCAATGCCGTTGAGTAGCAGCTAGTGCAGGCTGCTAATGCAGAGCTGACGTGATTGAACGAGGGCGGGCACTTGGCTCGCTCTCCGGCGTGAAACGCTTGCGCCGGGCTGTCCAGTGCATATCCAACCATACATAGACAGGAAAGCATGACAAGCAAGACGGCGGCCGTTCCCAGGTCTTTGCGCGATGGCCTGGTAATGCGCTGGGCGACGGTTGATGACATCGAATCGCTGGCCCAGTTCAACTTCCGAATGCACAGTGACAACCCGGATGGTGTGCCTGACGTTTGGTTGAAAGCATGGACGCGGGAGCTGATGAACGGCAGCCATCCGACGACAAATGCGGGCGACTTCACCGTTGTTGTCGATAGGAATGCAGAGAATCGCGTTGTTTCGGCGGCCGTGCTGATTTCTCAACTCTGGCGTTATGATGGACAGCCTTTTGGTTGCGGCTGCCCGGAATTGATCGCCACAGATCCCGACTATCGTCAGCGGGGCCTAGTGCGCGCCCAAATGGACCAGATCCACGCCCGAAGCGCCGAACGTGGTCAGCTGGTTCAGGCCATCACTGGCATCCCGTGGTTCTATCGCCAATTCGGCTACGAGATGGCGCTGGAACTCGGCGGTGGGCGCCGGCTGGAGTTGGCCAGTATCCCGGCGCTGCCGGCCGATCAACAAGAGCCTTACAGTTTACGGCGGGCGACGGTCGATGATATCCCTGAGCTGGCAAAACTCTACGAGGCCGAGTGTTCGCGAAACCTCGTGTCGTGCCAGCGCGATGTCGACATCTGGCGCTATGAGTTAGATCGTGAAGATTCGGGTAACGTGCGTCGCTTGTTTTTGATCCTTGGACAGGATGGATCGGTGGCTGGTTATGTCAATCTGTCTGGACGCGGCCGGCTCGACATCGTCCGAGAATTAGTAGTCGGCCAGGATTTCGCGATGCGAGAGGTTGCTCTCTTCGTCGCGCGTTGGCTCAAGGCCCGGTTGGGCGATGAGGCGGACAAGGGTCCTTTCTCCATCAGCGGGTTATATTTCAGGTTGGGGACCGTTCATCTGGCCTATGAAGCGTTGAAACGTGAGCTAGGTAGGACCATACGACCCTATGCCTGGTACTTAAGGGTGCCGGATTTGGCGGCTTTCCTAATGCGGATCCGGCCGGTGCTCGAGTCCCGGCTATCAACGAGCGCGATGGCAGGCCACAGTGGCACACTTCGTCTGAATTTCTATCAGAGCCAATTGGCTCTGCAATTCGATGGCGGTCAACTAGTTAACGTGGCCGCTTACCGGCCAGCCCATTTTCATGACGGAGACGCATTTTTCCCCGATTTGTCCTTCCTGCAATTGATTTTCGGTTATCGTTCGCTGGAGGAAATCGGTCATATTCGGCCCGACTGCTTCTCGGAACGAGACGAAGCGGCAGTGTTGCTGGCGGCGCTATTTCCTAAGCAACCTTCCCAAGTAACGCCGGTGGCCTGACGAGCGCAATAAGATGAATGATCACAGCCCACTGACGCTCTTCCTGGATGAACAAGGCGTGATGATCTTGGACGGCGGGCTGGCGACTGAGTTGGAATCACGTGGCTATGACCTCGACGACGAGCTCTGGTCGGCTCGCGTGCTGCTGGAGGATCCTGAAGCCATTCGCCAGCTTCACGGCGATTACTTGTCGGCCGGCGCCGATTGCATCATCACGGCCAGCTATCAAGGAACCATCCCGGGTTTCACAAAGCGTGGCCTGCGCGAAGCAGAGGCTGAGGAGTTGCTGCGTTCGTCTGTCGCATTGGCCCTCGATGCCCGTGATTCGTTCTGGCGAGAACCGGCAAATCGAGTTTCACGACACAAGCCTATTGTCGCCGCTAGCATCGGGCCATACGGCGCTTATTTGGCTGATGGGTCCGAATACACTGGTTTATATGACTTGGATCAGGCTGGGCTGAAGGAGTTTCACCGCCGGCGGTGGCAACTGCTGGCGGCGACGGATGCCGATATTCTGGCCTGCGAAACAATCCCATCTTTTGCCGAATGCCGGGCACTGGCGCAGCTGTTACTGGAGACGCGCGGGCGCTACGCCTGGTTCTCGTTCAGCTGCAAGGATGCGCAGCGTATAGGCGATGGCAGTCGCCTGGCCGATTGCCTGTCCTTTCTTGACGGTATTGATCAGGCCGCCGCCGTTGGTATCAATTGCACGTCGCCTGTTCACGTTCCTGGTTTGCTGGCTGAGGCCCGGGCGGTGACCGATAAGCCCCTGGTTCTCTATCCCAATTCCGGCGAGTTGTATGATGCCAAGTCGAAACGCTGGTCTGGTCGAACGGACGCTGGTGATTTTGCCCAAGGCTGCTGGGAGTGGCGAACGTCCGGGGCCAGCGTCATCGGCGGCTGTTGCCGGACAGGACCTGAGCATATCAGGCAGATACGGGCTCGGCTGATAGGGGACCCTTAATGACTACAATACAAGGCATTGCCGAAGCGATGCTGTACGTGAGCGATTTGGATCGGGCGACCCAATTCTATGCAACGGTGCTTGACTTACCCTTGACGGCCGCCTTTGACGAAGCCCGTTTCTTGCAGACCGGCCGCGATTCGACGCTTATCCTGTTCAACGCCGAAGGCATTCGGCGGCGCCGGAGTGCTATTCCGAGTCGCGGCGCTGCCGGCGAGGGGCACGTGGCCCTGGCAGTGCTGGCCGGTGAAATCGACGCCTGGCGTGAGCGGCTGGAAAGTAATGGCGTAGTCATCGAACACGAGCAAGCCTGGTCGCTAGGCAGCCGCTCGCTCTACTTCCGCGATCCCGACCATAACAGCCTGGAACTGATTTCCGCTGATCACTATCCTTTAAATTGGCGTAAGCATGTTGCTCAGGAGCCGACGGGCTGAACAACCAGGTGCGTTCGAAGGAATAATCGAGTGATTCTGCTTGGCCAGCTCGCTGCACTGGCTACTGCTTTCTGTTGGTCGCTGACAGCCGTCTTTTTCAGTTATAGCGGCCGGTTGGTGGGCTCAGGCGTGGTCAATCGCAGCCGCTTGCTGTTTGCCATGCTATTCATCTCCATCACTCACCTGATCCTGGTCGGCACGATATTTCCATTTGGAGCCGAGTCATACCGTTGGGGCTGGCTGGCTCTGTCCAGTATTCTAGGCCTTGTACTGGGGGACACTTTCTTGTTCCGGGCCTATGTGTTGGTCGGTCCGCGGCTGTCAATGCTCATGATGTCCGCGGTACCCATTCTCAGCGCGGCGATGGCCCGGGTTTTCTTGGCCGAGCATTTGGCCGGCATTGAGCTAATCGGCATCGTGGTCACGGTGTCGGGCATTGCCTGGGTGGTTACCGAGCGACGTACCGAACAGGCAGTAGTTGAAAACAAGAATTACTCACTGGGCCTGTTTTTCGCGTTTCTCGGCGCCTTAGGCCAGGCGGCGAACTTGATCGCCGCAAAATTCGCCCTCGAAGGGGACTTTCCATCGATTTCGGCTACCTCCATACGACTCTTGGTAGCGCTGGTAATCTTGTGGCTGTTGGCTGCTTTTCGGCGCGAGATCCGTTACACTTTCGGAAAATGGCGTAATCGCCCGGCGCTTAAGGCCATGATCGCCGGCAGTATCGCTGGGCCGTTCCTTGGCATATGGTTTTCAATGATGGCCGTACAATTGGCGCCGGTGGGCATTGCAGCCACACTAATGGCTCTTCCACCGGTGATACTCATTCCGCTCGGTTATTTTCTGTATGGTGAGCGGGTCAGCCGTAGAGGCGTTACGGGAACTATTGTCGCTTTCTGCGGCGTGACGTTGATATTCTTGCCTCTCTAGTTGATTGGCTGCCAGCGGACTGTGGTCACATGTCTCGGTTATGGATTCAATATATAATACCATTCACCGCTTTTCGGTTTTGCTGATGGCTTCGCGGCCGCCGGCCGCCTTGCAGATACAACGAGGATCTAATGGACATTCTACTGCCTTTACTTTGCGTCATTGGTGTCGGCTTGGTAGTCATTTTGGTCGCCGCGATAAAGATCGTGCCTGAATATGAACGGGGTGTTATTTTCCGCCTTGGCCGGGTGCAAGGGCCCAAGGGTCCGGGCCTCTTTTTAATCATTCCGTTTATCGACCGCATGTTCAAGGTTGACTTACGCACTATCACATTGGACGTGCCGTCTCAAGACGCGATCACGTCGGATAACGTGACAGTCCGAGTCAATGCGGTTATCTATTTTCGGGTCATCGATCCTGTTGCGGCCGTGATCCAGATTGAAGACTATCAGCGGGCAACCTGGCAAATCGGTCAAACAAGTCTACGAAACGTGATCGGTCAGTCAGAGATCGATCAACTCTTGCAGGAGCGCGAGCGAATAAACGATCGCCTTCAACAGATCATCGACGAAGCTACAGAGCCATGGGGCGTGAAGGTGACGATCGTCGAGATCAAAGACGTCGAATTGGATACGACCATGGTTCGGGCCATGGCCCGGCAAGCTGAGGCTGAACGGGAGCGTCGGGCGCGGATTATTCGGGCCGAGGGTGAATTGCAAGCCTCCAACCAGCTTTCGGAAGCGGCGAATCGCATGGCCCAGGATCCAACGGCCATTACTTTGCGTTACTTGCAGACCCTGCTGGACATCGGCGTCGAAAACAACACGACCGTGATCTTCCCGGTTCCGTTGGAGATGCTGCAGCCATTCCTGGGTACGATGGGCGGCGACAGGGACGAATCCTAATCGCCGATAAAGCGGCAAGCAATTGACCCCAAAGAGGCACAGGGCCGGGCCATAGCCTGCTTCCCTGTGCCTCTTGCTTTGTCCAGGAAATGATCGACGCAGCGTGAGAATCGTGGCCACCTTGAGTTCTGTACGTCGTTTGCTAACCGTTAGTTTCCTTCTGGTTATGCTGACGACATCAGCCTGTTCCTTGCTGTCACCAGCCGCGAATCCGGTTGTTCCCACGCCGCCGCCAGCGCCTCAGGCGGCAGCAGACTTCTCAGATCTACCTTTGGTTACCAATCCGCTTAGCTCTGTGACAGCGGGCGTCGATCCGGATATACAGGCGCTCCTGAATGGCGTGTCAGAACAGCAACTGATGTCCTACGTGCGGACACTGGAGAACTTCGGCACTCGCAATACGTTCAGTGAAACCCAGTCTGATGATATAGGCGTTGGCGCTGCCCGGCGTTGGATACACGACGAATTCTTGCGAGTTAATAGCGGCGCGCTCCAGGTTGGCTACGATGACTTTGTGGCAAATATCGACGGCCTGGCTACAAATCAACGAAACGTCGTGGCAACACTGCCAGGTATCGGCGATCATGAAGGGGCGATAGTCTTGATGGCCCATTATGACTCGCGGACCGTCGATCCCAATGACGGCCGAAGCCTGGCGCCGGGCGCGGACGATAATGCATCGGGGGTAGCCGTCTTGCTTGAGTTGGCCCGACTGCTTAGCAGCCGTTCCTGGAATCAGACGATCATCTTCGTTGCCTTCGCCGCTGAGGAACAAGGCACCTTCGGCAGCCGGCATTTCGTGCAGAATGAGATGATAGAAGGCCGCACGTTGGATGCGGCCATCGACAACGACATCGTCGGCGGCCGGCCAGGCATTCCCCAGTCGATCAGGATCTTCTCGCCCGGCCCGGACACGACCAGATCGCGCCAATTGGCCCGTTTCCTGCAGCTAATCGGCCGGATTTACACTCCTGATTTTGGCGTCAATTTGATCGATAGCCTGGATCGTGAAGGGCGATTCAGCGACCATCGCGAGTTCATCAATGCTGGCATTCCTGGCATACGTTTGACCGAGTCTGAGGAGGATCGAAGCGTCCAGCATGGCTCGAATGACACCTGGGACAGGCTCGACTTCAACTATTTACGCCAGGTCGCCCAACTTAATCTGGCGGCCGCGGCCAATTTAGCCGGTGGGCCTTCCCCTCCTCTGGCGCCGACAGTTGTCGCGATGGCAAATCAGGGCGGCTTTATCTTGACCTGGCCACGCGATCTTCAGGCGACCGGTTACGCGATCTCCTTCCGACCGCTTGGCTCCCAAGAATACCCGCCGTTCAGATATGTGTCGACGGCAGATGCCGGCAATGTGGCCTATACCGACCTGGATCCAGATAGCGACTATGCCATCAGCCTGGCTGCCATTGGTGCCAACGGCCAGATCAGCATGTTCTCACCGGAGGTAATTGCCGGACCAGACGATTAGCTATGGAGAGATCAAGACGCTAACGCCATCCGACGCGGTGTCGTATTCGATAGTGATTGTCAACTGCTCGCCGTCTCTCTCGAAAGTCAAGAATGCCAGATCCTCAATGACGTCTGGCTCGGTCAGCAGTTGCCAGCCAGCGATCGGCATTTCGGCCAGGTAGTATTCGACTACCTTCGCCAGCGGCATCAGACTGCTAAAGGCCAACAGGTCGTCGATGGCCGACAGATCGAAGGCGTCTTCGGTCACCGGGTAGCGATGAGCCTGTAAACACTCCTCAGGCACACCGACGGTCAGGCTATCGTCAAGATCCTGAACGTCAACCCTCACCTCGTACAAGCCGTCCAAAACCCGGCCGTCACCCATCAGGTCGCCCTGGCCAACAATCGTCATCTCGCTACGCGTAAGCAAGCCGGAATCTTCTGCCACGTAGGCTACGCCCTCGACCAACCAGGGACCTGCTGCAGACCAGTCCAGCGCCTCTTGGTCAAAGCTAAACTCCGTGGTCACCAAGCCGTTAACCACCGCGCCTTTGGATACCAATTCGCTGGCCGAAAGCCCGTTCAATAGATCGGCAGGATTCAGTGGCAATGCCATATCATCGGCGAAATCATCAGCCATACCACTAACGCAGCCGATACCAGGCAAATGCAAATAACTTCGCTCGGCTGTTCGAACCAGCGACATCGACTGGACGCCATCTGGTTGCTCGTCGCCCGTAGCCGACAATTCGAGCACATAGCCAGGTCCATCAAGAGCAAAGGTGCTTAAGCTCCGCCAAAGAAAAGCAACAGGCAAGCCGCCCGCGTCCTGGCCTTCGAAGCTGACGCTCACGTCATTCTGATAGCTGCCCAGCGCGACCAACATCTGGTCAAAGTCCCCAATCATCCAACTAACAGGCCGATCCTCCACCGTATCAGAAACCGTGACCGCAGGCGGCATCTCAGTCGACTCAAGCAAATCTTCCGAACCGACAGCCGGGACTACAGTAGAAGAGGACACAGCCGGCGTGTCCAATGCCGGGTCCAACGAATCGGCATTGCCAATGCCTCCAGCAGGGCTACAGGCGACCAACAGCAATAGGAGAATCAACGACGACAGAAATGACAGACGCCCTAAAACAAGTCTGAACCGCTTTACCCTCGGCCAAATAAGCATCCTAAAGACCCCAACAAACGTAAAGCGGCGAGAACCAAAGCCAGGCTAGAGCTGATAACTCTCGTCAACTTCCAGAACAACCACCTGGCTTTCCGTCTCGGCGCGGACACGATCCGCCCAAGCACCGACGTCCTGCACAATCGGCGGCCACGTATTGAAGTGATAAGGAATTACCAGCGCGGGGTTCAAGAATTTGACCGCTTGCAATGCATCATCAGGGCCCATAGTGAAATTGTCGCCGATAGGTATGATGGCCAGGTCCAGTCCATCCCGTCCAATCAACTGCATATCGGAGAACAGAGCCGTATCGCCGGCAATGTACACCCGCTTGCCACCCGCCTCCAGCAGAAATCCGGCGGGCATTCCGCCATAGCTACCGTCAGGCAGAGCCGAACCATGAAAGGCAACTGTTAGTTTGACGCGACCAAAGGGGTGAAGAAACGAACCACCGATATGCTGCGCATGCACATTCTCATGGCCCTGCGCAGATACCCAACTGCAGATCTCAAAGTTCGATATCACCAATGCCTTCGTGCGACCAGCAATTTGCATACAGTCGCCAACGTGATCACCATGGCCGTGCGTTATCAAAATATAGTCCGCATCAATCTGCGAGGACTTGGTCTTGGCAGAGGGGCAATCGTCAAAGAACGGATCGACCAGAACCCTAGCCCCATCAATATCGAGCGACAACGTCGCGTGCCCATGCCAACTTACGGAAACAGCCATCAATTACCTCCTGTTGCAAACGTATAACGGGACCACGAAAAGGTGAGCCGGCGACGACCCACATGAAAAGTATATCTCGCCCAAAACCAGGACGTCAAACCAATAACTCAACCGCCGAATAAGAAAAGACGCCCGGCCAACTCGGCCGGGCGCCCGGAGGGAGGAGAAGAAGAGACTATATACCGAGGCGCTGGGCTGCTCGCTGACATCCCCCGCCTCCGCCGGCCGCCAACCATTGCCGCAAAGTGGGACTCTCAAGCATGCCAGCCTTGGCTTCGTCGTAAATGCCCTTGGCCCAGTTGAAGTAACGCTGGGTTTCATTTGCCCAATACGAATAACTGGTCCCAGAAGCTGCATAGCCACCATTGTAACCGGCAAATGAAAGGTATACATCGTTCCCAGTGTATTCCAGTTGACGATT
This sequence comes from Promineifilaceae bacterium (SeqCode), assembly GCA_041570195.1. GTDB lineage: Bacteria > Chloroflexota > Anaerolineae > Promineifilales > Promineifilaceae > UBA11865. Next base: position 27,532 of record JBFFWQ010000036.1, read on the forward strand.
GTAAAAAGCCATTCCTCTCCTGGCATTTGTGTCCGGATCCAACATATCCTCACCAGGATCGAAATGAAAAGGCATGACCTGAAATAGACCCTGAGCGCCCGCATGCGAGGTAGCGCCTGGATCACCACATGACTCTATCTGCATGATAGTGGCAACAATATCGGGATCGAGACTGTGCTGCGCTGACCACTCAACTATCTTGGGTGCCCAGTGCTGAACCTCCGGCGTGAACACGGGCGAAATCCCGTTTTCAACCGGAACGACTGGAGCGACGATCTTGGTCTCTGGCGCCTCGATGTCCGTTGGCCCAATTGCCTCTTCAGCTTCGATCCTAGCATCACTGACAGCGGTCACCCGGCCGTTAGAAGCCGCCGAAAGTCTGGGCACAATCGTGAATAGACCACCACCAACGAGTACCGCCACCATCATGAAAAGTACTGTCTGGACGTGTATGCTTACGGCCGGCGTCGAACCGCCTCCCCTGCGAGCATACAAATTCGGCCCGCCAGGCTGCCTATGACCCACGGTTCTGTTCAGATGTGAATACCGTCCTGACGCTAACATGTGAGAATCCTATTCAGCCGTGCAGAGTGTCCGAGTGCGGCTCTTGATTTCAACTACCGCTTGTTTTGGCCGCTCGCACGCATGGTTCCGAGAGGCACTTGATTCCGCCGCACGGTGCCAGGTCGCGGAGGGCGGCCATCTGGCCTGGTAGTCTGCCTATAGGCACGACGCGTTGACGTGGCCTCTGCGGCCCCAAGCTCGACGGTACTTGGATTTCTGGCTGCCGTCTTGCCGGCAGCCGACGCATACGCTGGATGCTTCCCGGTAGTGTGCCCCTTGTGCTGGGGACTCGCCTCGATGGTGTTGCGCGAGGTATAGTCGGTACCATGAAGCAATCTTTCACCGGCGATAGTCACCGCTCCGATGAACAGTATTCGCGTCAGCCAGACAAGTATGGCCACGAATACAGGGACGATGTGTAACAGTTGCTCGCGGCTCAGAACCTCATTGCCGAGCTCATGACTAAGTAGGACCGTTGACACTGCCCACCAAGTCATCACCGCATTCATTGTGGCGCCCAGCAGCCACGCACCGGTCAAGTACCATACTTCCTTCGGTTCGTCCACTCCTCGCTCGGGAGTAAACAACCTGCCTAGACCGGCGAAGTCTATGGCGCAGAACGCAATAGCCAGAATGGTCGCCCAGGCAATGCCGGCGAACCTGACGTCTCCCAATAGATTATCTAGAGCATATCGCGTTGTATCGAAGTTGAAGGCCTCGAAAGCCAGCAGGGCGAAGATCAGCAGCAGCCCGAGCAGAAAGTGACGCGGGACACGAATCGCACTCAAGCCAAACCCGTTAAAGTGCGGGCCCTTCACCCTTCGTATCGATTGACTGTCTCTCATTGGAACGCTCCTTGGTACTTTGAAACCTGCATCTGGCCGAAGTCAAACTAGCGTCTGATGCATCTTCAATAGCGTGAATCAATGTTTCAAGCCACCATAACTGATCTATTGTGTAAAACAAATGTTCTAATTCCTAATATCGAAAGAATAGCACATGCGTTCTAATTTGTCAAATCCTACTGAGGTTTTGATTGGCGTGATTTGGCACTGTATCGATTGGCAGGATCTTGGTTCTTGATGTAGTAGTTCTGCGGTCTTTTTGCCGGGTCGATTTGCTATTCGACCTGATGTTTCGTCTGACTGGTTTTCGAGGGGCCGGCCTTTGTCAGTTTGGTGGCGAAGGAGGATGTTGTCATGTTAAACTGGTTGTGAATCAGAGGAGACGAAGGTATGAAAGTGAAAGCTGCTGTTCTTGATTCGGTTGGTGAGCCGTTTTCGGTTGAGGAGCTACGTCTCAGTGGCCCAAGAGAGGGTGAGGTATTGGTGCGACTGGGCGCCAGTGGGGTCTGCCATAGTGACTGGCATTTGGTGACCGGTACTACGAAACACCCCATGCCGGTGGTGGCTGGTCATGAGGGTGCAGGCGTCGTGGAAGCTGTTGGGGAGGGAGTGAACCGTGTTGGTCCTGGCGATCACGTCATCTTGAGTTGGGCGCCGGATTGCGGGCAATGTTTCTACTGTCTGCGAGGTCAAGGGAACTTGTGCGGGACTTACCTTGCGCCGATCTGGGCCGGAACATTGCCAGACGGTAGCACCAGGCTTAGCCGTGACGGGAAGCCGGTTTATCATTTTTGTGGTCTGGCTGCCTTCGCTGAGCGTGCGGTGGTAGCCCAAGAGAGTTGTGTGCCGATCCGATCTGATGTTTCTTTCGAAGTGGCGGCGCTTGTCGGTTGTGCGGTAGCGACCGGCGTCGGCGCGGTACTGTACACGGCCGAAGTCACTCCTGGCAGCAGCGTGGTCGTTTTCGGTTGCGGCGGCGTCGGTTTGAATGTGATTCAGGGTGCCTTGCTGGCTGGTGCCCAGACTATTATTGGCGTTGATATGTTGGAATCGAAGCTTGAGCTTGCATCCCGATTTGGCGCTACCGATGTAGTTCGGGCCGGCGAGGATGCGCGGGCCAGGATACTTGATTTAACCGGCGGTCGTGGGGCTGATTACGCGTTTGAGGCGGTGGGAAGCCCGGGCGTACAGCAGGAAGGTTTGCGCATTATCCGGCCGGGTGGCACGCTCGTCTTGGTCGGCTTGTCTTCGGTGAAGGAACCGACGAATCTTTCGGGGGCGTTCATCGCCAGGCAGGAGAAGACGGTGCGTGGCAGCTACTATGGCAGTGTCAATACCAGGCGCGATTTCCCGCTCTTGATCGATATGTATCGTTCCGGAAAGCTAGATTTGGACGGCCTGGTAACGCGGCGCTTTGCCTTGGATGAAATCAACGACGCCTATAAGGCCATGCTTGACGGCGAGGTGGCCCGGGCTTTGATCGTTTTTTAGTCGAAGCGGGCTTTGACGGATTGTGCAACAGGGTATGGGATGCCGGGTACGGAGGCGACCTCTTCGACGGTGGCCTTGCGTATCCCCTCTAGCGAACCAAATCGGTCAAGTAGTACCTTTCGCCGTTGAGGTCCGATGCCGGGGACGTCGTCCAGCAGTGAAGCTACGCCGACCTTGGCCCGGCGCTTGCGGTGCCCTTCGTTGGCGAATCGGTGGGCTTCGTCACGCGCCCGCTGAACCAGATAGAGCCCTTCGGATCGCTCTGGCAGATGGACTGATCGAGCACGGCCGGGAGTGAAGAGTTCTTCCTCTTGTTTGGCCAGCGCGGCCAGCGGCACTTCATCCTCCAGTTCAAAGCTTCGCAACACCTCCATGGCGCTGTTGAGTTGTCCTTTGCCGCCGTCTACTAGCAACAAGTCTGGCAAAATGGCCCAGGCTGTATCTTTGCGCATGCGGCCGATCTGGCTTGCATCATGCAACTCTCCGGCGATAGTATCCGCGTAGCGTTGCATGCGCCTAGTCAGCACTTCCTTCATGGCTCCGTAGTCGTCATTGCCCACCGTTTGTACGTTGAAACGGCGATAATCGCTTTTGCGGGGCGCTCCCTGGACGAAAACAACCATGGATCCGACTGTCTGCCTGCCCTGAGTGTGACTGATGTCATAGCATTCGATGCGTGCCGGAGGGCGATCTAACTTAAGCGCTTCCCGCAGTTCTTCCATGGCTTGAACATGCTTGGAGCGGTCGGCCGCCCATTGCTGACGCAAAGTCGCGAGCGTGTCGGCGGCGTTATTGGCTGCCATTTGCACTAATTCCTTCTTCTTGCCCCGTCGAGGCACCTGGATAGTGACTTTGGTGCTGCGTTTTTCCTTCAGCCACTGCTCGATCACTTGCGCCTCTTCCACCTCGTGCGGCAGCAGCACTTCTCGTGGTATGTGCGCAGCCTCGTCATAGAATTGGGTAAGAAACTCGCTCAGAACCTCTTCGTCGGCCTCGCCTTCGGTGCCTTCGAGCAAGAAGTACTCTCGCCCTATTAGTTTGCCATGGCGAATGAAGAAGACCTGGACACATGCATCGCCCTGTTCACGGGCGAAGGCGACGACATCCTGATCGGTGTTGGCCGCGCTGATAACCTTCTGCTTGGCTACGACCCGGTCAATGGCCCTCAGTTGATCCCGATAAACGGCCGCCAGCTCGAAGTCGAGATCGTCAGCCGCTCCTTGCATCTCGCTTTCGATGTTTCGAATGATTGCATCTGAACGCCCGTTCAGAAAATCCATGAGATTCTGGATCATTTCTCGGTACTGGGCTTGGCCAACCTTGCCTATGCACGGAGCGTTGCACAAGCGGATATCGTAATATAGACAGGCCCGATCATCCTTGCCGGATATGTCGCGGTCACAGGTCAGATAGGGGAAGATCTTGCGCAGAAGGTCCAAAGTTTGATGAACGGCCCAGACGGACGTATATGGCCCGAAGTACCTTGAACCATCCCTGATCATGCGCCGGGTCACCGTTACTTTGGGAAAGGCCATTGCCCAATGGACCTTAATGTAGGGATAGCGTTTATCATCCTTGAGGCGCACGTTGAAATGGGGCTTATGCTTCTTGATCAGCGTCATTTCTAAAAGGAGCGCCTCTAGATCCGAATCAGTGGTGATGATCTCGATGTCAGCAACCTGCTCTCTCAGGCGGCGAGTCTTAAAGGAATCGACGTTTTTCTGGAAATAGGAGCGGACGCGGCTGCGTAGGTTGACTGCCTTGCCGACGTAGAGAACCCGGCCTTCCTTGTCCTTGTGCACGTAGACGCCCGGCCGCGAGGGCAGATTGGCCAAAATCTCCTTGATGTTGTCTGGAGGCTCGAAACTCATGAACTGATTATAGCGTCCGTTGCCAGGCCCTACCAAAGCGCTGGCGTGTTCTATTCCTGTCGATTGTCAACCGCGCCGCTGCCGCTGGCCTCGATGAGATACTTTGGCGTGCTAGCAACTACGGCGTTTGGCGTACCGGTTGCAGCATCGTCGGCCGTCCGAGTTGCCTGATCGAATTCTAGGATCTCCACGTTCAGTCCTAGCACATCAGCAGCGCTGGTGACTCTTTCTGCTGACGGATGCCTGCTTATTCCTCAAAGGATGGGAAGCAAATAGGCGGGCTTAGCAGGTCCAATGGCAATGGACGCAAAGATAGAGGTGAAGCTTAATCGGCGGTGTCGTCTTCGGCGCTTCGAGGCAGATGAACGACGAAGGTCGTCCCTTCACCAGGCTGGCTGCGGACTTCGATTTCGCCGCCGTGCTGACTGATGATCTGTTGGCAGGTAGCCAGGCCAAGACCAGTACCTTTACCGGGCGCCTTTGTCGTATAGAAGGGCTCGAAGATGTGGGCCAACTCAGCTTGGGACATGCCTCGGCCGGTATCGGCAACGGAGACGATGATCCCGTCACCCCTAGGATCTGGTGCGGTCGAGATCGTCAATTCTCGTTCTCGTGACACCGGCATAAGGGCATCGCGGGCATTGATGAGTAGGTTGAGCCAAACGCTCTGCAGATGCTCCCAACTGGCGCTGATCTGTGGTAGATCATGGGCTAGTTGGATGGTCACGTCTATTTTAGCGCTCGTGAACTGGTAGGTGACCAGGTCAAGCGCTTGGGCGATCGACTCGTTAATATCGGCCGGCTCAAAGGAGTACTCCGCCTGGCGAGCGAAATCCAGTAATCCCCGGACAACCTTGGCTGCCCGGTCCCCAGCGCGGGCGATCAGATCGACGGACTCATAGTTCTCATGATCGCTGGGAGTCGTCATCTGCAGCATCTGTGCATTGGCGTTGATGGCTGTCAACGGGTTATTGATCTCATGAGCGACGCCGGCCGCCAACTGGCCAATGGCCGCCAACTTGGCTGCCTGCATTAACGAGCTTTCCAGGCGCCGCTCTTCGGTCCTATCTTGCCAGACAACTACCGCCCGTGGTGCGCCGGCGGCGCCGCCCGGAATTGGGTAGGCGTTGACGTCCCATTCGCGTGGGCGATGGTCAGCGCCTTGCCATTTTGCCGACCAGCTCTGAGCCTCTTTATCGCTCAAGGTCTTATCGACCCGACAGTGTTGGCAAGGCTCGTCGCGGCCGTAGAAGGTTTCGTAACAGTAGCGACCGATCAATGGGCTTTCGCCGACGTCCATGCTTGCCCGTTTGGTATCGTTGACGGCGACGACCTGCCATGATTCATCAATGGTATAGATTGGATGAAGTATGCCATCAATGATGGCCTGCAACTCGTTTCGACTTTGCAGCAACTCCGTTTGGCGCTGCCTGACGCTTTGGAATAGCCAGGCCACTTCTACCGCCCGGCTGACCGAACTGACCAACGAGGTGAATAAGCCGCGGTCAATATCGGTAAATGATCCTTCATGCTTATTGAAGGCGCCAACTACGCCTACTGCCTGACCACGCACGCGTAGGGGAGCAATCATGATTGAACGGAGCTCACGACCTGCCGGCGCATCGAGGTCGGAACGAAAACCAGAATGGGATGCTGGTTCATTGAGGCACAAGCTTTTGCCTTCTTGAAACACCTGGCCAATGAGGCCCTCACCGACCGGCACCGGGTTCAAGGCACCTATGGTCGTTCCTCCACTGGCGTGCAATTGCCGGCAGCTTAGTAACGACCGTTCGCCATTGATCATAAAGACCGCGGCGACTTCTACGCCGATGACGGCGTCTACGCCCTCGGTTGCCAGAGCCAGAATGTCGGGGGTAGTCAGCTTTGTCGTCACCGCTCGACTAAGTTGGTTCAGGGTAAGCAATTGCTGGCTTTGTCGCTGGAGCTGTTTCTCGAGCTGTTGAGTGCGTAATATGGTCTTGACCCTGGCCAGCAGCTCCAATGGATTATATGGCTTGGTGATATAGTCATCGGCGCCCGAGGACAATGCCTCTACTTTCTCGTCGTTGCCCGCAGCGGCAGTGAGCATGATCACCCGGGTGAATCTTAGGTCGGGATGGCTGCGCAACCGGGCAAGCACCTCCGGTCCGCTCATCAGCGGCATGCGAACGTCAAGCAGCACCAGGTCTATGGTTCGGGTCGGGTCGGCCGATTCTTGCTCCAGGATGGACATTGCTTCGCGGCCACCGCTGGCGATAGTAACATCGTAGCCATCTGTTCTTGAAAGCAGCTCTGCCAGCGAGGCGGCGATATTTGGCTCGTCGTCGACCACCAGGACCCGAACCGGAGACGTAGCAGGCGGCGTTTCAATCAGTGGAATTTGCCGGGTGGTGAAGGTCATCTAGGGCGCGAAAGTGTAGCCGTGGCCTTGAATCGTGCGAATGTAAGCCGGCCGCCGTGGCTCTGGCTCGATTTTGTCGCGCAGATTCTTGATGTGAGCTCGAACAAGCTCAGGACTGCCCGTATCGCGTGGATAGTCCCATACATCCTGCAGCAACTGCTGACTGGTGAAGACTTCCCCAGCGTTGCTCATGAGGTGATAAAGCAGGTCAAACTGGACGTTGGTCAACAGCCTGGTTCCGACAGGCGTCGTTACCTTGAAAGTGCGCGTATCGAGCACAACACCACCAATGGCGATTTGATCTGTTGCCCCGTCTGCTTGCCCACCATACGTTCGGCGCAATATGGCCCTGATGCGCAACTGAAGCTCTTGCATGTTGAACGGCTTGGCCAGATAATCGTCGCCGCCGGCGCGAAAACCTTCGATCTTGTCCTCGTCCTTGGATTTTGCCGTGAGGAAAAGGATCGGCACATCCTTAAGCATCGGATCGCCTCGAACCTGCCGGCAAACCTGATAACCATCAGTACCGGGCATGATGACGTCCAATACGAGCAGGTCCGGCCGGTGCCGGCGGGCGAGATGGAGTCCTTCCGTGCCGCTGTTGGCTACCATGACCTGGTAATCATACAACTTCAAGGCACGCTGCAACGTCCGCGAAACCAGTTCGTCGTCGTCAATAACCAATATAGTCTGCATACTACTACCCTATTCGTTATTGTATAAATCCAACTTGCGATCAAAATGAAGAAAGCCAACAGGTTGACTTTATGGAAACACATTATACAACTGTTAGACCAGAAACACGAGCCTTGCCAGTAGGAAATGACGCCCACTCGCGTGACCATGCAGGCAAGCGTCGACGAATTGTCGTGAAAAACGGAGCCTGATCTAGAGCAGCAGCTGCAGAGGTTCCTCCACGATAGACTTGAGCTTCTGCATGAATTGGGCCGCTTCGGCGCCATCGGTCACTCGATGGTCGGCCGAAACTGTGGCCTTCATTCGCACGCCAATGGTCAATTCGCCGTCAACAACTACCGGCTGTTGGCTGGCCGTGCCGACGGCCAGTATCGCCGCTTCTGGCGGATTGATGATGGCAATGAAGTGATCGACCTCAAAGGCACCTAGGTTGCTCACTGTGAACGTGCCGCCCTCAAAGTCGGCCGGTCGGTTCCTACCTTCACGAGCGCGAGTGATCATCTCTTTATGGTCGGCCGCAATCTGGGCCAGCGGACTAATGTCCGTATCCTTCTGAACTACGGTTAACAGACCACCTTCGACGGCCACAGCCGAGCCAACGTTGATGCGCCCATGGCGGATGATCTTGTCGCCGGCGAAGTTGGCGTTGAGATTTGGATAACTGCGCAAAGCCAGGGCAGCTGCTTTGACGATCATGTCGTTGACCGTCACTTTCTGCTCGTCCGGCAACAGCCGGTTGACTTCCTTGCGTAGAGCCAGGGCCGGGGCCATGTTTATATCTGTTGTCACGTAGAAGTGAGGTACGGTGGTCTTGCTCTCGACCATGCGACGGCCGATGGCCTGGCGCAACCGGCTGCTAGGCACCTCTTCCGACCCGGCACCGACACGGGCCGGCGTTGTCGTTGCCGGCGTCAGGATTGGCGCACCAGGCCGATAATTCTCCACGTCGGCTTTGCGGATGCGTCCACCGGGGCCGCTGCCGTTCACCTGCCGGAGATCGATGCCTTTTTCCAGGGCGATACGGCGAGCCACTGGCGTGGCTTTGATACCAGCCGGGAATTCCCCACTTTCGGCGGCAGCCACAGGTTGCCCGGCCGCGGCAGGCATTACCGTCTCTGCTACTTCTTCTTCGAGTTGTTCTTCAGCGGCCGATTCGCCGTTGCTGGCGATGTCCAAGCTGGAGATGTCTTCGCCCTCATCGCCGACAATGGCCAGATTGCCGCCAATCGGTACGACATCGCCCTCGCCAGCCAGCAGCTTGAGCAATGTGCCGCCGGCCTGGGCTTCCAACTCCAAGGTCGCCTTGTCCGATTCAATCTCGGCGATCACTTCTCCCTTCTCAATTTGGTCGCCGACACCCCGGTTCCAACCAACCAGTACACCTTCTCGCATGTCGAAGCCAAGTTTAGGCATGACAATGAATTCTGCCATTAGATTGTCTCCTTGACCGCATCAATCACCCGGTCGGCATTGATCAACGCCATCTGCTCCAGGTCTCTGGAGTAGGGCAGGGGAGCCTCTAACTGGGCAACGCGTTTAATCGGCGCATCTAGGTAGTCGAATCCCTGTTCCTGCAGCCGAGCGGCAATTTCAGCGCTAATGCCATAGGTACCGTAACCTTCTTCTACCACGACAGCTTTAAAGGTCTTCTTAAAGGATTCTAAAACAGGTCCCATGTCCAGCGGCCGCAGGGAACGCAGGTCAACCACCTCGGCCATTATGCCCTCTTTGGCCAGCTTGTCGGCCGCTTCGAGCGCTATCTGAAGACCTTGAGCATAGCCCACTATGGTTACATCTGATCCTTCACGTTTTACATCGGATACCCCGATAGGCACGGTGTAATCTTCGTCTTCCGGTACCTCGCCTCGGATTTGATACAGGGTGGCGTGTTCGATAAACAGGACCGGATCATCGCTGCGAATGGCTGATTTAAGCAGGCCTTTGGCATCATAAGGCGTGCCGGGCGACACGACCTTGAGGCCGGGGAAATGGGCGAATATGACGTCTGGTGTGTGGCTGTGAGTAGCGCCCAGTTGCCGGCCGCCGCCGCCAGGCGCGCGAAACACAACCGGGCACCTTATGTTGCCGCCAAACATGTAGTGCACCTTGGCCGCATGGTTAACGATGGCATCCAGGGCCAGGAATGCGAAGTTGATAGTCATAAATTCGGCAACCGGCCGGAGACCATTCATTGCTGCGCCGGCCGCCGCGCCGCCGATGACCATTTCGGCGATGGGTGTATCACGCACCCGTCTTTCTCCGAATTCGTCGTGAAATCCGCGGGTCACGGCGTAGGTGCCGCCCCAGACCCCTACTTCTTCACCCATGATGAAGACGTTTTCGTCACGCAACATCTCCTCTCGCAGGGCATCAGTTATTGCTTGTCTCATTGTAATGCGGGCCATCTTATGCCTCCACGAAGATATCGGTGAACAGTTCTTCTGGCGCCGGCAGGGGCGATTCTTCGGCAAATTTCACCGCGTTTTCAACCTCTTGATCGACACTTACGTCGATGGCTTCCAGCTCGTCTTGCGTCGCTACTTTGTTGGACAGCAAGCGGCGCTCCAGGATGCCGATGGCGTCGTCCTCGCGCCACTTCTCGACCTCATCCTTGGTCCGGTAGCGCAACGGGTCGCCCATGCTATGCCCTTCATAGCGATATGTAAGCATTTCCAGGAATTGAGGCCCCTTGCCGGCCCGCGCAGCTTCTATTGCCGCCGCGGTCGCCTCATAGACGTCAATGACATTCATGCCATCCACTGAAGTGCCTTCCATCCCGTAGGCGGCTGCCTTGTCGACCATCCGCGGCACGGCCGAGGCGCGACTGACCGCCGTGCCCATGCCGTATTGGTTATTCTCGGCGATCCAAATTACCGGCAGCTGCCACACGCCAGCCAGGTTCAGGGCCTCGTGAAAGTAGCCGATATTTGTCGAGCCATCGCCGAAATAGCAAAGCACGACATTGTCAGTCCCTTTATATTGCTCGGCCAGAGCGATGCCGGCCGCCAGAGGCAAATGGCCGCCGACCACGGCATAGCCGCCCCAAAAACCCTCTTCGACGTTAACCAGATGCATGGAACCGCCTTTGCCCTTGCTCACGCCAGTAGCCTTGCCGAGCATCTCGGCCATGATCGCGCCGGTTTGCGAACCCACGGCGATTGCGTGACCATGATCTCGGTAAGCCGTGATGACATGATCGCCTTTCTTTCGTGCCGCAATAGAGCCGACCGCCACGGCCTCCTGGCCAATGTATAAATGAAGAAATCCGCCGATCTTGCCCTGTTGGTACATCTCGGCGCTCCGCTGCTCGAATCGGCGGATCAGTACCATCTGCCGGTACCATTCCAGCAATGTATCTTTGTCCATTAAGCTCTCCTTCGCCACAACGGGTCGGCGCAGAGTACCAGGCAATGTATTCGTGTCCATAAAGCTCTCCTTCAACACAACGGGTCGGCGTTGGCTACCAGGCATTGTGTCATAGCCATACCTCGGCCCGGGTATAGTTTCGTCTTGTTCATATATCTCACTTGGAAAAATGCGCGTCCCACCCTCAACCAATTGGCCTTGACCGAATACACGATAGGCTGACTGATTCTTGTCAGATGATGCTACGCGATAGCCTGTCGAGGCGCCGGCGAAAAGCCGGACATGGGGCAAATCTTGTGATCATACGAGTCGCGTTCGTTCGCCTGGACAATCCTGTGCAGTGTGCCCGGCAAGCGTCCTGGTTGCCGGCACAAGTGTTCGGTCTAAATGCGGCAGAACCGAGAAACAAGTTTAGCAGAGTTGGACAGGACTGGCGAACCTGGGGCCATCGCTCGCAACAAGTCGATAGTTTCTGATAGTCTGCCCTGGCATCACCGGAAGATGCTGCAAACGTAGACCAGGCGCGTCGATGGTTTCTGCCGCCGGCGTCGGTAGTCAACTGGACGACGGAGGATTTGCCAGCCGATCGTAGTTACCGCCCTCCGACGCTCGAAACACCAAGCCGACCCGTCGGAGGTTGATGACTGCATCGGCAAGGATACTTGCCGCGGAAACGCCTTCCAGGCCTTGACCGAGGGCAAGTCATGATCCGGTAAGGCGACCACGACGCGCAAATCGGGCACGTGCACACGCTCGCCGGCCAAGCCGCTCCCTGTTGCCACTGTAATGGTCAGCCCTCCAGAGAGCGCTGGCGACACGTTGGCTGGGTGATCCTCCAAGCCGGCGGCTAATTCCAGCACTTTGTTCTGGCCTAATGGGCTGCCGGTGATCGCGTTGGCGGCCAACATGCCGCCAAGGACGGCCGTTGTATTACTGCCCAATCCGCTGACCAGCGGCGCGGACGCGACTTCGCCGAGCAATTCTACATCCAGGCGGTCTGTGATTTCGCCAAGGCGGATCCGATTACGGAGATTCAGGTCCAAGCCGAGACAATCTAAACCTGGTCCCAGGTTTGCTGTTGTGGCTGGCACTGAGACGATTGCCTTCCCTGTCATACCGCAAATCGAAACGCAATATGGTCAGGCTGCAAACTTAAAGGCGTAGTTAGCGCTTGAAGCGGCTTGGGTTAGAATCGCTATGTCATGGAATCCCTGGCCCACATAGCGCCTCCGGCTGATAGAAGAATCGCCATGCAGGTGAAGCCCGCCGCTGAAAGAGCGCTTCGGCGTGGCCATCCCTGGCTGTTCAACAACTCCATACGCCGCCAAAGCCACGAGGGGCAGGTGGGTGACCTGGCGGTTATCTTTGATCATCGGGACCGTTTCCTGGCGGTGGGGCTCTACGATCCCGACTCGCCAATCCGGGTTCGGGTACTTCATCACGGCCGGCCGGCGACGATAAACGACGGCTGGTTTCGGGACCGGCTCTCGGCCGCCTTCAACCTCAGGCGCGACCTATTTGAATCGAATACCACCGGCTATCGTCTCCTGCACGGCGAGAACGACGGCTTGCCGGGACTAGTGATCGATCGCTATCATGACGATTGTGCAGTACGATTGGATACGGCCGCCTGGACCCCTCGTTTAGGGCAGATATTGCCCATAGTACTGGAGCTGATGCCTTCTGAGCGCCTGGTTTTGCGCCTGCGTCGCAGGATGCATACCTCGCCCACAAGCCTCCATGGACTGAGCGATGGACAAACGTTATTCGGCCCGGCAAATGTGGGGCCAGTGATTTTCCAGGAGAATGGCCTGGCCTTTGAAGCTGATCTCGTTCGCGGTCAGAAGACCGGTTTCTTTCTTGACCAACGCGACAACCGGTTGCGGCTCGAAAAACATATCAACCAGGACGGCAGCCTGCGCCGGGTGTTGAATGTGTTCGCCTATACAGGCGCCTTTGCCGTTTATGCGGCCCGCGGCGGGGCTGATCAACTGACCAACGTCGACGCCAGCGAGGTGGCCCTGGCTGCCGCTGAGCGCAACTTGCTGCTAAACAAGGACCAATGGGCGATTCCGTCAACGCGCCATGAGGCCATAGCCGGAGATGCCTTTGCCGTCATGCAAATGCTAGCCGATGAAGGGCGTCATTTCGACGCCATCATCGTCGATCCACCCTCATTTGCCAGGAGTAGCGATGAGATCGGCCGGGCCAAGGGCGCCTACCGGCGATTGACACAACTTGCCCTGCCGCTTCTGCGTCCCCATGGGTTGCTGCTTTTGTGCTCCTGCTCCAGCCGGGTCGACGGCGAAACTTTCTTCGTCCTGGTTAAGCAGGCTGCCAAAGAGGTCGGCCGGCCGCTGGTGGAATTGGCCCGAACCGGCCACCCGGCCGACCATCCGATCGGTTTCCCGGAAGGCGCTTACCTCAAGTGTATGTTCGCCAGTGCGCCCTAGCGCTTGACCGCCACGAATTGAGTTAAAGCTGGCCGTGGAATCTAGCAGAACCGTCGCAGGCTAGACGGCTACAACCTCCTGTAAATCGGGGAAGAACTGTTTGACGGTTCCCTCGACCCAACCATGTAACGTTACCGGGGCGAGACTACAGCCTTCACAAGCGCCGGACATTCGAACGGTCAGGCGATCGTCTTCATAAGTGACCATTTCGACCGCCCCGCCATGGTAGTACTCAATGTAGGCGCTGAGCACTTCGACTAGCTTGCGCATTCGCTCTTCGTCGCTGGCTTCGGTAGGTACGCTGCTGGTGTCGGGTTCGCCGCTGGCAAATAGGGTCGACATTGTGATCTCTCCTCGATTCTGTTGAAAGCGTTTCGCCTTCACATAGCGAACGGCATGAGCCCGTCGCTGAAATTAGCATGCTTCGACTCATATTCTATACCGGACCAGAGTCGTAAATCAAGCCAGCGTTTGACGCTCATCATCAACCAAGAGCCAATATATCCCTACCCGCAGCCAATCTTCACTAACGCTATAGGGATGAGATCACTTAGTTCAGCTCTGGGTACAAGCTGACGTACTCACCGATATTCGATAGTGTATCTTTCGATGACCGCGTCCGGCCGGCTATCCTCGATCCAGGCAACCGCTTTCTCTAACAGGCCATGCAGATATCCGCGGTCGTTGCCTACTGTCACCAGGCAGATGACCGATGTCCGCCAAGTATCTTGGCAGTCGATTTCGGCAACGGCCACATTGAACTGTCGAGGCAAGCGGGTCAAGATCGACTTCAAGATGCGCCGCTTGGCCTTCAACGAATCTGAACCGTACAGTTGTAGTGTGATGACACAAGTTGCCACATGCATAAGTTAACCTGTTCTGCTCGATTTAAGTCAAATGAAAGCAGTATTAGCGCCCATAACCAGCATTGGGATCCAGGGTTTATAATATCACGCCGTCATGTCGACTGGCTATTGTGAGAACAGGCTTCGGTTGAAACGAATCTGGCCCATGTCTCGTAAAGGTTAACACGCATATAGATTTGCGACCTTGTAGGTTGCTTGGACAGTAATCAAGAATAGAGAGTATGAGTGAAACAGCTGAAGCAAAACGCCCTGATACCTTGCGAAATATCGCCTTTATATTTCTGATCGCCTTCCTTGTTGTGGCGATGGTGGCCGCGGCCGTGGCCGTGGTAGTGGGTGTTTCCACTGCTCGCGGCGTACGCGCCGTCTCCGATCCAGTAGGTGAACTGGTGCGGCAACTGGTCGTCGATGCGACGCCGGTCATATTGCCTAACCCGGTCATGATCATCGAGGAGATCAATAGTCTGGCGCGACTGGAAACGGCATCTTATTCGTTCCAGGACATTTTGCAGATAGAACGGAATCAAGAATCTCTTTTCGGCCTATTTGGCGAAAGTTTGCTTTTCGTGGCTTATGGCGACGTCATTGCCGGCGTTGATCTGTCCAAGATGCGAACGGAAGATCTCCAGGTGGTCAGCCCGACCAAGGTGGTCGTCCGGCTTCCCGCGGCCGAGTTGTTTGTTACCGATCTGGATAACGAACGATCCTACGTGGCCGATCGGGATATCGGCTTGCTTACCAAAGGTGATTCCGATTTGGAGACGCTCATTCGCCAAGAAGCTGATGCGCGCATGGAGGAAACCGCTCTGAGCAGTGGAATCCTTGATATGGCCAATGAGGAAGCGCAGAATGTGTTGCGCGGTCTGCTAACAGAACTGGGCTTTCAAGAGATCGAATTTGTCGAGGGAGCGATGCCCCAGTTGACGCCCTTTGTTCCGGAAATACCTAAGGGTCATGCAGTCACTCCGGTCCCGACTATCATCGTCACCCCGTCGCCGACTTCCTAGAGCCAAGGCCCATACTTTCGGCTCATAACACCCATGTCTAACGACGCTGCGCCCAAGACTCGGTCGCGTATTTTTGTGATCTAAGCTCGCCTGCCCGTCCCATCTCAAAGGCCGACAGGTGGCCCTCAACCAGGTCGAGGCGCAAAGTCTGGGAAAACCCCGCGGCTAGCGAAACAGCCGCATCTTCGAAGGTCACATCCCGTCCAAGCGCGTTAGCCAGCGTCGTCGCCTGCCGGCGCAGATTGATCGCCATCTGCTCTTGTTCCTGATGCGATTCAAACTGAAGGGCTTGGGCAACCCGGCCGACATCGCCTATCAAGGGCAAAGTTCCGTGCTGCAGCACGACATTCTTCTTGCGCACCTGGGCGCTGCCAACCAGCTTGCGCCCTGCATGGGTGATTTCGTAGTTCGCCGGCCCATCAAAACAGGCCGGCCCGGCCGGCGTGGTTATCCCAGGATCTGGCAGCGCCTCAAAGGACGTTAGCCCGAGCATCGTCAGGCCGGCGGTCAAAGCTTCCGACAGGCGGCGGTAACTCTCCAGAATGCTGCCCTTTACCCGTGGTTCGCAGGCCGGCGCGATGACGCTGTAAGTCAACTCGTCGACATGCAGGATGGCCCGGCCGCCGGTAGGTCTGCGCACGACGTCCCAGCCGGCTGCAGTACAGCGATCCGTATCGACCACCGTCGAAGGTTGACGGTAGCCTAGCGAGAGACAGGCCGGACGCCAGCCATAGAATCGCAGGGTCGGGGGACTCTCTCCGGCAGCCACGGCCTCCAAGATGGCTTCGTCGACGGCCATATTGCTTGAGCCACCGGCGTAGCCAGAAATGACCAGGCGCCACTGCGTGAGCGGATAGTTATCCACGGCCGGCAGATTAGCTGAGTCTTGAGCTGCCAGTTCCAGCGTTCACTTCGAGCATTGAATAGGGTAGGCAGTTCCCCGGGATCTGCCAACGTGCTCCCAGAGTCAGTGTCAGCATTAGTTTCTGGGGAAATTCGCGGATCAGGTTAGACAGGACTCAGCCAGCGTAGCTCCAGCCGAGATGAGCCAATGTCAATACTTCATCTGCCTTGGCCGGCTTGATGACTTCTGCGCCAACCGGCGCGCCGACAACGATGTCATGGCCGCCACCGATGTCGACGACGTGCGAGACCCTGAATTCTATGTATGCTGCCGCGCCGCTCAGTACTGGACAGCCCAATTCGGCCGATATTGAGTAATTGGCGTCTTTCATCTTATCCGGGTTCTTCGACCTGCCTTTTGTGAAGGGCATCAACGCTTCTTGATCCTCGGCCCTGAATAAATTGATGGCGAAAACGCCGCCCTGCTCGATAATCCCATGCGTGTAACTCGTCTTTTGCAGCCCGATTGCCACCAGGCGCGGATCAAACGATACCTGGGTAATCCAATTGGCCACCATCACATTGAAATCATCGCCATAGCGTGAAGTGACGGCATAAAAACCATAGGGCATCATTCTTAGAGCATCTTTGATGCTGTCGTTTGACATTGTAACCAAACTCCTTTCGTCTGAAATAGTTTTGTTGGATCCCGATGCTTATTATGCCAGACGCATAACTATCGGGCAACGTCGAGGATAGATTGATCCCCTGGCACTATCTGTAATCAACCCCACGTAGCGCCGAAGTGATGATCTTGCTTCGATTGCCATCTGCTATAATCCGGCCGATGGAAGTTCCCTCAAAGTTTCGCGGACTGAAGTGGCTGACCATAATCGTGGGCCTCTACGCGGTTGTTTGGTTAAGTCTGGAAGGCGCCGTCGCCCAAGTCATCGCGCTGGCGGTGGGTGTGGCGGTGCTTGCCGCTGGCTACCTGACCCAACGACTCATCGGTGGGCGCGAGCTTTCCCTGGGTCAGTGGCTGCTCTTTGCCGGGGCGCTAGGGGCATTCATGGGTTTAGCTTGTGGTCTGTTGGCTCTGACTCTGATGGCCATCAAGACTGGCTTGCACGGGCATGGACCCGAATTCACCGCCTTGCAAATAGAGTGGCTTGTGGGCCAAATTCCACTGTGGACTTTATCTGGAGTAATCGCCGGACTGGGGCTGGGCCTTCTGACCTTCACCTTCAGGCGGTGACGAAGCAGGCGGCTTCAGTCACTCTTATACTCTGCGACTCTGGCTTCGAGTGCTTGCAGGGCCGTTTCTAGCTCGGCCTGACGCAGGCTGGTGGTCACATCGCCTCGGGTGCGCTCCAAAACAGCACGGACCGTATCGGTCCGCCGTCGGAGGCCGCCGGTGATGGAGTCGTTGAAGTCGAAAGTGACCAGCACCGAATAGATTTCGTCCATTTCCTCTAGCAGCCGCTCGGCTTCCTGGCTGTGACCGTGGCGTATGATGTCCAGGATGCGCCGTCGCAGCTCGGTCGCCGCCTCGGCAAGACCGTTAAGCCAGGTGTTTTGCTCCACGCTTAATTCATCGGGACTTGCTAGTGGCCTGTTTCGCACCAGCGATAATGTGAGATTCGCTTCCACAAACTCCTTCAATGCGTCCTGGGTGTAGCCGGCGTGATATAAGTTTGGGAAAGGCTCTACGCCTTCCACCAGGCGCTCGGCCGCCTCCTTGGCCTCGGCCAGAAGACGGCTGGCCAACTGCCACTCTTCTCGGTGAATTGCCCGGATCGATCGGGCGCAAAGACTGGTCAAGGCCCGCGACTGTTGGTACGCATTGTCACGGGCCTTGTTGACGATCTCAAATTGATCACGAATCTCTTCGGCGATATTATCTAGATGATTTCGGTCCACTACTTCTCCTCGTCTGAATCATCGTCACCGCTCTGTCCATCCGGCGGTTGAAAGTTAAATAATTGGTCGGCCAGCGTCTTTTGTTGCGGCAGCCGGATCTCACCAAATTGGCGCTCATAATTGGTAAGGTTTTGGGCCAGGGCAAGCTGCAACAGCTTGGCATGCATGGGCGACATGATTATGCGGCTCATCACGGCGCCCTTAGGCGTTCGCGGCAACACCTGGGCGAAATCCAGGACGATCTCGGCCGGCGAATGGCTAATAAGCGCCGCATTAGCATAAACACCCTTGACATCCTTCGGTAACTCGATTGTGACCCGTTTGGGCTTTGGTGCTGGCTTTGACTTTGGTTCTTGTTTTGACATTGAACGCCTCGTTCGGAAGATACGATGAGCTGATAGTTCAAAGATACCGTAAATTGAGACGCGTCGCCAGCCATGCTACAATACACAGAGATAATCTCCTTCTCGCCGATCAGGCGCTGACGGACCGACGCGGTCAAAACTGGCCCAGGATATCTGATCCAGCAATTGCCGTGGTCGAGAAGCCGACCAGCTGTCATCTGTGTGTGCAATGCCAGTGACCGAAAGGTCCGCTGATGCGAGGTGCGAATGTTGAGCGAGCCATCAGCTCTTTCCGAATCGTCCGGTGGTTTTGAAATCGTCGACCATACGGCCGACTGGGCTCTTCGTGTCTATGGGAGCGACCTCGCCGGCCTGTTGATGAATGCCGCCATGGGTATGTCGGCGCTGCTGGTATCCGATCTTTATAGCGTGCCTCTGGAAGTGGAACGCGACCTGGAGCTAGATGCGTTTGACGCCGAGACGCTGTTGGTCGACTGGCTCGGCGAACTGGCCTATATGGCCGAAGAAGAGGGGTTGGTATTCCGTGAGTTTCGACTCTCCAACGTCAGCCCCAATCATCTAGAGGCCTATATCCGAGGCGGCCGGGCGCCAGAGTTGGAGAAACATATCAAGGCTGTTACCTACAATGACCTGGTCATTCGGAAGACCGAGACGGGATTAACGGTAACCGTAGTCTTCGACGTGTAAGGGAGGATCGCCAATGGTTACCAGTGCCGACTTCAAACGATTGAGCGCTTATCTGTATGAAGTGCCGAAGTCATTCCGCGAGGATATGCGCGTTCCGGCTCGCTTTTATGCTGACGCCGAGCTATTAGAGGCGATCAAGGAAGACAAGAGTCTAAG
Organism: Promineifilaceae bacterium (SeqCode); assembly: GCA_041570195.1. Lineage (GTDB taxonomy): Bacteria > Chloroflexota > Anaerolineae > Promineifilales > Promineifilaceae > UBA11865. Next base: position 47,063 of record JBFFWQ010000036.1, read on the forward strand.
CCAACTCGTGAATACGGCCACGTTGCCTGGCGCGGTGAAATATGCGCTGGCCATGCCCGATATCCACCAAGGCTATGGCTTTCCCATTGGCGGGGTGATCGCTACCCAACTACCGGAGGGCGTCATCTCGCCGGGCGGAGTAGGTTACGATATCAATTGCGGCGTGCGCCTGCTGGGTACACATCTGGACCTGCCGGAAATTGAGCCGCACCTGGACGAGGTGGCCTCGGCGCTATATGCTAATTGTCCGAGTGGCGTGGGCAAGGGCGGCAACATAAAGCTACGCCAAGGCGAGTTGGATCGATTGTTAGAACGGGGCGCTCGCTGGGCGCTAGACCGCGGCTTTGCGCAGCCAAATGACCTGGTACGTACCGAGGAAGGCGGTTGTATCGAAGGCGCCGATTCGACCAAAGTGAGCCCGCGGGCCAAGAAGCGCGGCGCGAAGCAAGTAGGCACCCTGGGGGCCGGCAACCATTTCATCGAGGTCGACGTGGTGGATCAGGTCTTTGATACTGCGGCCGCGGATCGTATGGGCTTGTCGCCCGGCCGGATCGTGGTCCAAATCCACTGCGGATCGCGCGGCTTTGGCCACCAAGTATGTTCAGATTATGTTAAGCGATTTCAGCAAGTTGTCGGCCGTTATGGCATTAAGTTGCCCGATCGCGAACTAGTCTGTGCCCCGCTGAACAGCCCGGAAGGTCAAGATTATCTGGCGGCGATGAAGGCGGCGGCCAATTACGCCTTCGCCAATCGCCAGGTGCTGGTCCACCACATTCGCCGCAGTTTTGAGCAGACCTTGACCGGCAAAGTGGAAAACACACACCTCTATCAAATTTACGACATCGCCCACAATATGGCTAAGATCGAAGAACATGAGGTCGACGGGCAACCGATGGAAGTCTGTGTACATCGTAAGGGCGCAACCCGCGCCTTTGGACCCGGGTCGCCGGTTCTGCCTGACATTTATCGCGATATCGGCCAGCCGGTCCTGGTGCCCGGATCGATGGGTACGGCCAGTTGGGTGTTGTTGGGCACCGAAGGCGCCATGGCCCAGACCTTTGGCTCAACCTGTCATGGCGCCGGTCGGACCATGAGCCGCCGCAAGGCAAAACAAAGCGTCTGGGGCGGTGATCTACGGGATGAACTGGAGCAGGCCGGGATTCACGTTCGTGCCGGTAGCATGCCAGGCCTGGCCGAAGAGGCGCCCCAAGCCTACAAGGATGTGGATCGGGTGGTAGACGTGGTTCATGGCGCGGGCATCGCCAAAAAGGTTGCCCGCATTGTGCCGGTAGCGGTGATCAAGGGCTAGTCATGGTCCCCGAAGCCGGGGAGAGTAGGGCAAGACGTCGGTGAGCACTATGTCGAAGCAACAGTGGCCCTGGCTGGTGGTAGCCTTATTCCTCGGCATCGCGATTGGCGCGCTAGTTGTGATCTTTAGCGGCCGGAACCGGCCGGCCCCGATATACATCACGCCGGCCAGTCCAACCGACACGCCGCTGCCCGCTCCGGTGGCGACCCCTAGCCCGACCCCATCGCCATTACGCGTCCATCTCAGCGGTGAAGTGCACGATCCAGATGTGTACGAAGTGCCGGCCGGAGCAATACTGCGTGATGCGATAGATGCGGCCGGCGGGATGACCGGAGATGCGGCGGCCGACGTGATAAACCTGGCGCTGCCGCTGGCAGACGGCATGCATATCCACGTTCCGGCCCTCGATGAGCTTGATTCGGCTCCGCCGCTGGTTGAAAGGGCGCCGCCTGCTGAGAATCGGTCTGATGCGCCCAGTGGGGTACTGATCAACTTGAATACGGCGACGCTGGAAGAACTCGACCAACTGCCGGGCATCGGCCCTGCAACTGCCCAAAAGATCATCGACTATCGCCAGGCCAACGGACCTTTTGCGACCGTCGACGACGTGGAAAACGTCTCCGGCATCGGCCCGGCCAAGCTTGAACAGATTCGCCCGCTGGTGGCTATCGAATGAGCGAGTATTTGACCCCATCACCCGCTCACCCCACACCCACTCAGAATATATTGACGCCTAGAACGAGCTTTGGTAACATTATGCAGCAGTAGGGGGCGTGGTGTAGTGGTTAACACGCCGGCCTGTCAAGCCGGAGATCGCGGGTTCGACCCCCGTCGCTCCCGTATCCTATAGCAAGATGCTATGAGACAAGAAGCTCTCCGCCAACAGGGGAGCTTTTTGCGTTCTATGGGACGTGCCTTGACGCTGATCGCGGGAGCGAAAAGGCACAGCAAAATTGGCAGTCACCCCA
>JBFFWQ010000037.1:0-48911 GCA_041570195.1 Promineifilaceae bacterium (SeqCode)
GCTAGAAGTATTGCGCCAACCGCTTGAGGGCAATCCACGCGAGGTAGCCATTTCCCGTGCCTCTGGTACGGTGACTTATCCGGCCAATTTCATGCTGATCGCCGCCCAGAACCCCTGTCCTTGCGGCTACTATGGCGACCCAACCCATGCCTGTTCCTGCTCCAATGCCATGGTCACCCGTTATCAGAAGCGCATTTCCGGCCCGATGATGGACCGCATCGACATCCACGTCGAGGTGCCCCGGGTTGAGTTTGAGAAACTGGCCGCCGAACGGCGGGGAGAGCCGTCCGAAAAGGTTCGCCAGCGAGTCGAAAATGCCCGCCAGCTTCAGGGGCAGCGTTTCGCCAATACTGGCCTGTTTTGCAACGCGGACATGGGCGCCAGCGAAGTTCGCGAATTCTGCCCGATGGATGACACAAGCCGACAGTTGATGAAGAGCGCCATGGCCCAGCTAGGCCTCAGCGCCAGAGCTTTCCATCGGGTCTTAAAAGTGGCCCGGACCATTGCTGATCTGAGTGAAGAATCGGCCATTCAACCGGCGTTCCTGGCCGAGGCCTTGCAGTACCGGCCGCGTAACCAAAACCATTGAACCTCTACTCAGGTAAGCAGGTCATCCAAAGGATCGTCATCTTCGCCGACGTACGTTCGTCGCGTACGGCCGCCCTCTTTGGGATCCTCGACCAACCCCATTTCGTACAAGGCCTCCATCAGCCTCGCCGCGCGTGGATAGCCAATCCTTAGCCGGCGCTGAATGAGTGACGTCGAGATCTTGTCACTCTTTTTGGCCAAGGCGATCGCCTCCTCCAACATTTCATCACGATCGCTGACGAAGGCCTGGCGGACGATCAACCGCTCCCACGGCGCTTCCTGGGAACTGCTTGTCTCACTCGTCTGCTCGGTTGCCGGCTTGGCTTCGGTATCAGACACAGGCGGAGGCGTTACCGCCTGCCAATGACTGACCACTGCTTCTATTTCCCGATCGCCAACGAAACTACCCTGGACGCGCAATGGCGCGCTGGCATCAGGCGGCAAATACAACATATCGCCTTTGCCCATTAAGTGCTCGGCGCCAACTGCATCCAGTATTACTCGCGAATCTGTACCTGAGGCCACGGCGAAAGAGGCGCGGGCCGGAAAATTGGCCTTAATCAGACCGGTGATGACATCCGTAGACGGCCGCTGGGTGGCGACAACCAGATGTATACCAGTTGCCCGGGCCATCTGCGCTAGCCGGCACAGTGTGCTTTCTACGTCGCCTGGGAAGGTGGCCATCAAATCGGCCAACTCGTCGATGAATACGGCGAAATAGGGTAGCGACCGCGGTCCGGCGGCCGACTGCGCCGAACGACCACGGCGGCCGGCGGCCAGCCGGCGATTGTAATCTTGCAACTGCTTGGCGCCAGCGGCGGCAAACAATTCGTATCGCCTGTCCATCTCAGAAGTAAGCCAGCGCAGAACGCCAACCACACGCTCCGGCTCAACTTCGACCCGGCCCAGAAGATGGGGCATGCCATTGAAACGAATCAGCTCCACCTTCTTTGGATCGATCATCACCATCCGCAGTTGCTCAGGCGTATTATTGAGAGCCAGGCAAGTGATCAACGCATTGAGGCACACAGACTTGCCGGAGCCGGTTGTTCCGGCGATGAGAAGGTGGGGCAGCCTGCCCAAATCAGTCGCCACCGGTGCACCGGCGACGTCCCGGCCCAAACCCACAGCCAATGGCGAATTTAGCCGGTAAAAGGATTCCGATTCAATGATAGGTCTCAATCGGACGACGCTGGTCTCAGCGTTTGGCACCTCGACGCCGACGATGCCTCGCCCAGGTACAGGCGCCTCGATACGTAATCTTGGCACGGCAAGCGCAAGAGCCAGGTCTTGTCGCAGACCAGCTATTTGATTCACTCGGACCTTATATTGTTTTGGCGCGCCATCCGGTCCTGGTCTTTCAATATAGCCCGGCGTCACACCAAACTGAGTTACAGCCGGGCCGCGCCGCACTTCAGTCACAGTCGCCGGCAGGCCAAAGTCTAGCAGTGTCTGTTCAATTATCTGTTTCTTCAGATCGATCTCTTCCGGCGCCAGCGCCTGGACACCCCCCTCTTCGAGCACCGTTATTGGCGGCAGACTCGGGTTGCGCCTGTGCAACTTGGGCGCTGTGCCGGCCGCCGAATCCTCGATGATCACCAATTGATCTCCGGCCGGCTCCGGTTCGAGATCTGCCTCGCCAAGAACGATTGTCGCGGCCGGCGGGGGTTCGCTCGGTTCGCTCGACCTCGAATGAAGATAGGCCTCGCGCTGTGCAATATCTACCTCTAATTCGTTCGACCACAATTGCAAGCGTAGCGAAGCGCGATTCAACCAGCGAATGACATCAGACCATTTCACTCGCAAAATCAAGGCCAGGCTAAACAGAGTCACGGCAAGTATAAGTAGTCCGGTGAGAAAGGGGCCCAAGAACGAGGTTAACGGCTCCGAAAGAGCCCAACCAATCACGCCGCCGCCCCGACCGAGTAGCGCGCCGGCAAGTCCTTGACCAAAAAGCAGGTGAACCAGGGCGAGAGCAGTCACAAGAGCCAGCTCCAGACCGATTACTTGCCCGATCGAAATATGAATGAGACCCTCGAATCGAGCCAGGATCAGATATAGGCCCAGCCCGGCCACCATCAGGCAGATAGGATAGACACCCCAGCCAGCAACTTGCCGTAAGAGTCTCGTCCAAGATGTTAGCAACTCCGTCCGTGTCAGATTCAACAGTGCCAGCAGGGTGATCACTGCAGCAACAAACAATAGCAGTCCCACCAATTCACGACGCCACGGCAACAAATGGCCGAGCAGGCGCTCGTCCCACGTTGGATCCGGCTGCGGCATCCCTTTTCGGCTGCGATTGGTCGGACTCGATTTGGACCTAGCCATGCGACAATGATAATACGGATTGACCATTCCGCAACAGTTGCGCTACTCAGGGTCGGCGCTAAAATCGGCTGCGATGAACGACGAATCCAGTGAAGCGGCATACGCGGCATCAATCCGGGTTGAGACCGGGACCCGTTGGTTGGGTCGGCCGCTGCATTACTACCCGACCTTGCCTTCGACCAATGACTTGCTGGTCGAGCTTGCGGCCCAAGATGCGCCGACCGGCTCCATGGTCGTGACCGACTATCAGAGCCGGGGCAAAGGTCGCCTGGGTCGCCGCTGGCTGGCGCCGGCCGGCACTTCGCTGCTGTTTTCCCTTCTATTCCGACCGGAGTGGCCACCAGAACGGGCTGCCTGGCTAACCATGATCGCCGGGCTGGCGGCCGTAAGAGCGATTGAGTCAGTCACTGGTCAGCCGGCGAGCCTTAAGTGGCCCAATGATTTAGTGCTGCCGGCCGGAAATCGGTGGTGCAAGGTAGGTGGTTTGTTGCTCGAAGGTCAGTTTTCCGCCGACCGTATGCATGCGGCCGTTCTGGGCATTGGAATAAACGTCAACATCGAGCCCGAGCAATTGCCATCGACGCATTATCCGGCATCCAGCTTGCTGATTGAATCTGGACGTGTCGTACAGCGGGCCAGCTTACTTGGCTCGATTCTGAAGTCACTTGAAAGCGAATATGAGGCTGCTGATCGAGGTCAGTCACCACATCTGGATTGGCAGAGTCGCCTGATCACCTTAGGTCGTCGGATACAGGTAACCACTTCCAGCGACGGACGAACGATCGTCGGGATTGCCGAAGGTACCGACGATTGGGGCCGGATTCTTGTGCGCGATGATAGCGGCCGGCAGCACGCCATGGCGGCCGGCGACGTCACGCTCCAGGTTGACAATTACAGGGAATAGAGGTAGCCTACTGGGGTAATTAGCTTCACATAAGTAGAAGTCGCTTGGAGGATTACGATGGACGACGAACTCGACAGCCTACGGGAAAAGAGCACGCGTGCCAGTTCAGTATATGACGATCTGGAGGGTGAAGAAGAGTCAACGTCTAGCGGTGGTGGCTTTCTCAGCCAATACACTGCCGGACAACGCTTGATCCTTGCCGTATTGCTCCTGTTAGATATTGTCGCTCTAGCCTGCGTTATTCTGGTCTGGACAGGCACAGTCAACATTCTATAAAGGTATCGGATTCTAGGCCGGAATTCGTTACCGTAGAAGAAACCAAGGGGGATGTTGCTGCCACAGTATAGAGTGGTAGTCTGTTTTGTCGTCGGAGCCTTGCCGTCAAGCGAACCAGCTACCAAACCGTCTCGCTCGGGCGCCAAGTTTGCCTGGCGTCCTATCGCTTTGGCCGTAGACCTGTTAGACGGAATGGCGCCCTCGAGCGGAAAACGGATGTGGCTCGTCGATTGCTCACTTCAACTACGCTTTAACCGCATTCTGTTAGCTTACTCGACTTGGATAGGCGCTGGCCTGAACGACTCCGTGTACTGGACCTCGTCCGCCAACGCCCTATAATGGAGCCTGTGGCAGTTCAAGTGGATCGTCCAGCAAACGGTCGGGGTTTATGAATGTTGAGATAGCCCTGGTTCTCCTGATAGTAGTCGCTGCCGTAGTTCTCTTCGTCAACGGCAAACTACGCGTCGACGTCGTCGCCCTACTCGTCCTGGGCGCCTTGGTGATCACGCAACTTGTCACGCCTACCGAAGCCCTATCGGGCTTCAGCAATCCAGCCGTTGTCACCGTTTGGGCTGTGTTTATACTCAGCGGCGCTCTGGCGCGCACGGGCGTGGCCCAAGTGATCGGCCAGCAGGTAATGCGCGTGGCCGGAAATGGCGAATTCCGTCTGCTGCTGTTGATTATGCTGACGGCCGCAATCCTGTCGGCCTTCATGAACAATGTTGGCGTTGCCGCGCTCATGTTGCCGGTCGTGATGGAGATCGCCAGGAAGACTGGCACACCGCCTTCCAAGTTACTACTACCCCTGGCCATTGGCGCGTTGCTGGGCGGATTGACGACACTGATCGGAACGCCGCCAAACATCCTGGCCAGTGACGCGTTAAGCGAAGCTGGCTTGCAACCTTTCACTTTGTTTGATTTTGCTCCCGTAGGCGTTGCCATTCTCGTGGCAGGAATCCTGTTTGTATTGCTCATCGGCCGGCACCTGCTGCCGACGCGTGATATGGTGCGCGAATCAGGCCAGTCCGATACCAAAGATCTCGAGAGACTATATGATATTCGGGATCAATTATTGGTGCTGTCGGTGCCGCGTGATTCGCTACTCGCCGGCATGACACTGGCCGACAGTCGCATGGGTTCTCTATTGGATCTCCACGTACTAGCCATCGTTCATGATGGCCAGACGCGCCTGTCACCTGGGGCCAACGCAGTACTCCACGGTGGAGATCAACTGATAGTCGTCGGCGAGCCTGGCCAATTGTCAGAACTACGCCAGCATCGCGTCGATACCATAGAGCGTTTGCCGCTGACGGTGGAGAATATCCAGGCCGCCGGCATCGAGGTAGCCGAACTGAGTGTGGCCAAGAAATCACCGCTGATCGGCCAGAACCTGGTTCAGGCCGACTTTCGCCAACGGTACGGCCTGAACATCTTGGCCGTACGTCGCAGCGATCGACTCATTCGGAAGAACTTGCCTGGCCTGGAGTTCAGGGCCGCAGATACGCTGCTCGTTCAGGGACGCTCCGAGTCGATCGACCGTCTACGTATGGATCCCTCTTTCATTGTGTTAGAGACTGAGTCAGCCCGGGTCTTTAGGCTCAACGAACGCCTGCTTCTGGTTAACGTTCCGGAACATTCAGCGCTCGTTGGCAAATCCCTGTCAGAAAGCCGGCTTGGCGAATCCTTCGGGCTGACGGTTCTGCAAATCGTGCGTGGTTCCGAGACGAGAGCGCTGCCTGATCCGGATGAAAAAGTAGAAGCCAACGATTCCTTGCTGGTCCAGGGCAGCCAGGAAAATGTTCAGGCTTTACGCGGCCTCGAGGAGCTGGAAATTGATGGCTCGCTAGAATCTTTACGCGAATTAGAGAGTTCACAGATCGGTCTGTCAGAAGTCGTGCTGTCGCCGCGTACGACACTGGCCGGTAAAACCCTGAAGGAATTGAGCTTTCGCGAGAAGTACGACTTGAGCGTCTTGGCTATTTGGAGGAGCGGCGAATCCTATCGTGGCGATATTGGCGATATGCCGCTGCTATTCGGAGACGCTCTGCTCGTTTACGGTCATCGGACTAAGATGAATATCCTGGGCCACGAGCCCGACTTCATCGTTCTGACGGAAGAGGCGCAGGAGGCGCCCCGCCTCAAGAAGGCGCCGATTGCCGTCGGCATCATGGTCACCGTCCTACTAGTCGTGCTATTTGGCTGGCTGCCCATAGCCATTGCCGCGATTATCGGCGGAACGCTCATGGTGGTAACCGGCTGTTTGACCATGGAGGAAGCCTACCGATCGATTGAGTGGCCGGCCGTCTTCCTCATCGCTGCGATGCTACCCCTAGGCATCGCCCTTCAATCAAGTGGGGCGGCAACCTTTTTGACGGATAGTATGATCGGCGCGATCGGCGACGCTGGACCGTTGATCGTGTTGGCGGGCCTCTTTGTCCTGACCGTGTTGGCCTCTCAGGTAATGCCCAATGCAGCCGTTGTCGTCTTGATGGCGCCAATCGCCATTGCATCGGCTACAGACATGGGTGTCTCCCCCTACGCTTTCATGATGGCCATTGCCATCGCTGCATCAGCCAGCTTCATGAGCCCGATCAGCCATCCAGCCAACATTCTGGTCATGGGACCGGGTGGTTACCGGTTCTCCGACTATATTAAGGTCGGCCTGCCCCTAACCGTTGTTGTTCTTATCGTCGTCTTGCTCGTGTTGCCTCTCGTCTGGCCCTTCTAACCATTTTAACCACCACTAGTCAAAAAGCTGTATAATTAAATCGAGTAAAAGGGGCTAAGGGTGTCTGGTCGCGTTGCTTGGCTATTAAGTGCATTTAGCGGGGCGTTGGGGCTGCTACTTCTGCTGCGCGTTGTCCCCGGTCTGGCTACGCAGTCGGCTCAGCCGGGCAGTGTCATCATCAGCGAAGTGGCCTGGAGTGGGACAGCGGCCGGAGCGGCCTTCGAATGGATTGAACTGCATAATACGACTGACGCGAACGTCGATCTTGCGGGATGGTCTCTTGTGGACGACGAGCTGCTGGCATCATTGACCGGTGTCATTGAGGCCCATGATTTTTTCTTGCTGGAGAGATCCGAAAATGCTTTGATCGACATCGAAGCCGATCACTTCTTGACCGGTCTCTTGCAGGATGAGGGTGAATCGATTCACTTGCTTGACCCAGGCTCTGGGGTCGTCGATTCTGCCAATGGGGCCGGCGGGTCCTGGCCGGCGGGCACCGTGGATGAGCATTTCCGTTCAATGGAGCGCACTCACCCTTTGGCCACGGATGAAGTGCAATACTGGGAGAGCAATGATGGCTTGACACGTAACGGGATTGATGCGAACGGCGATCCGGTAAACGGCACGCCGCGCCAGGCAAATTCTGGTTGGTCAGCTCCCAAGTTGCCGAATCTGGTTGTCGACAAGACCGGACCAGATCAAGCCCTTCCCGGCCAAACAATTCATTATGCCTTGCTCGTCACTAATACTGGCCAAGCAGTTGCCACAGGGGTCATCCTGACTGACACCCTACCGGAGACAGCCAAGTATGTGGGACACAATAGCCACTACCCTCTGACTCAACCCTCCCCGGGAACTTTAGCATGGCAGATCGGCGCTGTTGCGGCCGCCCAAACTCTTTCTATTAACGTCACCGTGACTCTGAAGAGCAACTCGGCCGGGCAAATCATCAATAGCGTCGAGGCCACTACTCCACTCGATGAAACCACTCTTCAAGACAACATTAGCGAATTCACCACAAGGATTGACCCGACAGATCCCTCGATTCTGATTGACGCACTCTACTATGATGGCTACGAAAAATGGGATCGCGACGAGGCGGTACGGCTGATGAACGTAGGCGGAAGCACGCAGGATCTGGGCGGCTGGCTTTTCAGTGACGGCGTTTCAGTCGTTGTCTTTTCGGAGGGAATCAAACTCGCTCCAGGAGAAGGAATCTGGATCGCCGATCAGGCAACCTCGTTCCGCAAACACTTCGGCGAGAGTCCTGACTATGAAGTCGAAGGACTAGATCCTGACGTGCCGAACTTGACTGGCGTGTGGCCAGGATTTAGCAATGGGGGCGACGAGGTTGTTCTTCGTTCAGACGCAGGCGACCTCATAGATGTCTTGGTCTACGGAACTGGGGATATCAATCAGCAAGATTGGATCGGTCCGGCCGTCTATCCTTACACAGTGAAAAACGTATTTGCCGCCGAGGGCCAGATCCTTTATCGGCGCCTTGGCGAGAACTCGGGCACGCGGGCACCAGATACGGATATGGCTCAGGATTGGGCCCAGTACGAGCATGACCCAATAAACGGCCGTCGTGTTCGCTATCCCGGCTGGGATCTAGAGCGATTCTACACCGGGCAGTGGCTGACGGAAACCGCCGAGTTTGTCATTGGAATCGCTCCAGATAATGCCTTTGATCTGATTCAAAGCGAGATCGCAGGCGCCAGTTCCGAAGTTCAGATAGCGAGCCTTACCTTTCGCAGTGGGGCGATTGCAGATGAGTTGATTGCTGCGCTTCAACGCGGTGTAGAAGTCACGGTGCTGCTGGAAGGCGGTCCAGTAGGTGGAATCGACGATGCAGAGCGGCATGTCTGTCAGCAATTGGAACGGGCCGGTGGCCAATGCTGGTTCATGGTAAACGACCCTGAGATAGATGGTGACAGTCCGATTCACGATCGCTACCGATACATGCACGCCAAGTATCTCATCATAGATGGGCAGCGAGCTGTCATCAGCACCGAAAACCTCAGTCCCGACAGCCTGCCCAACGACGACAAGAACGATGGGACGTTGGGCAGGCGTGGCGTGGTAGTCGTGACCGATGCCCCGGCAGCCGTAAGCCGATTGCGCGCGGTCTGGCAAGCCGACTTTGATCCGCTTAATCATCGAGACCTTTTTCGCTGGAATGCTGACGACGACAATTACGGCGCTCCAGGCCCAACCAGCAAGCCAATCACATTGACTGGCGGCATTTCCTATCACGTGAGATTCACTGAGCCAACCGTGTTAAGCGGTACATTTCCGTACGGGCTCGTCCAGTCACCTGAAAATGGCCTTGCCGACCCGGCTGGTCTGCTGCACCTACTTGCCCAGGCGGGTCAGGGCGACACAATCCTGGTCGAGCAACTGCGCGAGAAACCACACTGGGGCTCGTCGGACAGCAACTCCATCGACGATCCCAATCCGCGCCTGGAGGCTTTGATCGGCGCTGCGAGGCGCGAGGCGACCGTCCGCCTGGTATTGGATAGTTACTTCGACGACGAACGTCAACCAGACAGCAATCACGAGACGTGCAACTTGGTTGAGGCAATTGGGTCGGCCGAGGGCCTTGATCTACGCTGCGCCCTGGCCAATCCGACTGGCCTGGGACTGCACAACAAGATGATCTTGGCCCAGATTGACGGCAATGGCTACGTCTTTGTGGGCAGCATAAATGGCACTGAATTATCCAATAAGGGCAACCGCGAAATGGCGTTTTTGCTCCAGTCCGATGAGGCCTACGAGGTACTGGCAGAGATGTTTACTTATGATTGGCCCAATATTGTCAGATTGCCTGTCGTTTTCAAGGACTTCTGGGGGCGAGCCCAACACGTGTTGATCAGCGAGGTTCTCTATGATCCACCTGGCACAGACGACGCCGAGTTTATCGAGCTGTACAATCCAACCGGCTCGGCAATAGCTTTATCTGGCTACTCTTTGGGAGACGCGCTAAGGCGATCTGATTTCGAGGACGTACGCCTTTTTCCGAATGGCTCCTTCATTGGCTCCGATTCCACCATCGTAGTTGCTTTGGCAGCGACTGCTTTTCGGTCACGATTCGATTTTGATCCAGACTTTGAGGTTTTGAACAGCGATCCGGCCGTGCCGAATCTGCTAGACGATCCGAATTGGGGCGATCCGGCAGCCTTTCTACAATTGGCAAACGTTGGCGATGAAGTAATCCTTCGCGATCAATCTGGACAGGTTGTTGAGGCAATCGCCTACGGCACTGGAAAGGTACCAGGCAATATCTCCTGTCCCCTAATAACGTTGGTCGGCGCGTCCCTTGAGCGCTATCCACCATGGCGAGACTCCGATGACTGCTCGAGAGACTTCCGCGAATGGCCCTTTCCTAACCCAGGAGCCGTTCCCTGATCATCCATTTATGCCCCAGATACTTGCAAAATTGACATAAATGGAATATATTATGTAACGTTGTAGATTCCAAAGCGTTAATACCAGGTCGGGCGACAATTCACTCGTGATGTTGCCGAAAGATGTGACTTGGGATCAATTGTTTGTTCAGGGGACTAATTTGATGACATCAGTCGGAATGATCCATTTGGATTGCTATTGTGGCGCGCAGTTGTTTTATTTGGGGGAAAAGCCAGAAAACCTGGCCCAAAGTGACGTCATCGCCAAGCTGAGGGAAAGACTGGGGCCCGGTGATATTGGCGTCCTAACGCCGGCTGAGGATCATATCGGCGAATGCCCCTTTTGCGGCTTGCTTTACGAACTTCCTGATCCTATCTTGATGAAGCAGTTGCCGTACGCAGACCGCGGCCGGTTTCGTTCTGCGCTAACCAGATTTCGCCAAACACTCAGCAGAAAAGGCGAATTGGGCATTGACCTGATCGCCCCAGGTCGCTATGTCAGCTGAGCGGTGAAAATCTGGTGAAATCACAAGCCACTCTATCCCACTTACCCCCTATCTAGCATATCATATTAGACCTCGTGCAAGCCGGTGCGGGGAGGCCAGCTTCCGAGAGGCAGGTGGCCTTACCAGTCTGGGTTTGTTGATGCCGGTTGCCGAACCGCTTAGCATGGCGCCATCCAGGAAATCTCCGGGAAATGGCCATCATCAGTCGGGTAGGTCTTATGAGTGGGAAAATCGGGCGCATTGGTCGTTGGGCAGCGGAGCACACGATCCTGGCCATAATCCTGGCCGTGATGCTAATTGCTCTCATTGTTGTTGGCATCTGGGCAATTTGGCCAAGTACAGCGCCAGCTTGGAGCGGATTGCGCCAAAGCGATGTTAAGAGCGCCTCACGAACATTGTGGGATTGGCTGGAGCTACTAATCGTTCCAGCGTCGTTATTTCTTGCTGCCTGGTGGGTGGCAAGAACCAGGCAACCATCGACACAAGAAGCTGCTCGCACATCGAAGCTGGCCAAAGAACCACATGCCGCGCCGATCGGCCGTTATCAAGAAGCCCGTCTGCAGGCCTATTTCAATCGCATTGGTCGCCTACTCCTGGATCATGGCTTGCGTGATTCAGATGGAGACGACGAAGTCCGCCGGCTGGCCCGAGCCCAAACTCTCACCGTACTTTGGGGACTGAACGGTGAGCGTAAGGGGGCGTTGGCGCTATTTCTCCAGGAAGCAGAGCTTATCCTGAATCCAGATCCAATCATATCATTAGCTGGGGCCAATCTCTCTGCGGCCGATCTGCGCGGCATAGATTTAAGCGATGCTGCATTGCGACAAGTCCAGCTAATCCAGGCCAACCTGGCCCTTGCTCGGCTGGACAAGACTGATCTGACAGGCGCCGATTTGACGGGCGCAGATCTTCGCGGGGCATTGATCACAGGCCCGTCTACAGTGAGGGAACAGCGAACGCCACCCAACCTTAGCAATGCAAATCTGAACGAGGTTATTCTGCGCGAAGCTTGCCTGCGCGGCATTGACCTCACCGGAGCTTCGTTACATGCTGCTAATCTTGACGGGGCCGACCTAAGAGAGGCGATCCTGACTCGAGGCACGTTGGTCGGGGCATTCTTGCGTAGTACAAAACTCGAGGGGGCCAACCTGCGCGCGGCAGATTTGAGCGAAGCGCATCTTGAGCGCGCTGACTTGTCTCGGGCAATCGTCACCGGGGCCAAGTTACGCAATGCCGATCTACGAGCCGCCCGCGCAGCTCAGGCCAACTTCAGGGGAAGTGATTTAAGCAATGCGAATCTGGCACTGGCTGGGCTGACCAATAGTTTCTTGCAGCAATGCATTTTGCAAGGGACTGATCTGAGCGGCGCCAATTTACGGGGGGCAAATCTCAGCGGCGCCGATCTAACGGGCGCAAATCTTGAAGGGGCCGATCTGCGGGGGGCTTTCCTTTCTGCCACGGTAGTGAGTGAGGATCAACTTTCATCCGCATTGTCTCTTGAAGGGGCCACCTTGCCAGAAGATGATCCGGCCGGCAACGAACCAGAGCCCAGCCAGAATAAACCGGCGATCGGCACTCTCGAACAAGATTAAGCCGCAGATCGCCACACATGATCCAATTTGGCGGGCAGTCAATTCCTAGAATATAAGTGGGTACTAGTCGACAACCGCCGGGCGGGAATTGATGGAATTTGGTTTACAGGAAGGGTCGCGGTTCGCGATGACACAATGGCTGCGCACGGGGTGCACACACTACTACTGTAATGCCAGCCAATAGAGTCAGTCACCAATTCGCAGGCCTTGGCGTCGTGCACCCCAGGTTCCTATTTTGAACCTTGACCTGCTTAGCACTCGCTAAAACCACAACTATAGCACTTGCGACAACCTTCCTCATTAACCACGGCGGCTTTACCACATTCGGGGCATAAGTCGCCAAAAAGCTTGTTCGCTACCTTTTGAGGTACTTGTCCATTGGTCTTGCCGCCAGAGTGCGGCGATTCCTTCAGGTACTCATCCAGCGCTTGGGCAACGCCATCGGGGAGTGACAGCACGCGGTTTGAGCCAAAACCAAGCGGTCTACCACCGCCGATGCCGCTCAGTTGTTTGACAACCTCACGCATTCGATCTCGCGGCGCAATCGGGGATGATAAGCGCAGTACATAGCTCACGAGTCGGCCGATTGCCTCCGAGACCGCAGCCGTGTCGCTTCCAGCTTTCGAAGTCTGAATGAAGACCTCAAACGGCCGCTCGTTGCCATTTTCATTTACGGTAACGTAAGTATGACCCAAAGGAGTACTGACCCGGTGCGTCTCACCACGTAGTACGCCAGCGCGTGGTTTCTTCGACTCGGGCCACAACATAGGTTGCTCGGCCTTGGATTCCTTTTTGGATTTGGTCGCTTGTGTCTCCAACACAACCTTCTCGCGAGATCCGGTTACATAGACGGTGAGACCTTTACAACCACGCTCCCAGGCAAGCTTGTAAGCTCTAGCAACATCTTCCTCAGATGCCGAACGTGGGAAATTGCAGGTCTTGGAAATGCTATTATCTACAAAAGCCTGTATAGCAGATTGCATGCGCACGTGTTCTTCCGGCGAAATGTCAGAAGCGACAACGAAAGTTTGTCTTGTCCTGGCAGGAACGAGATCGATGTGTTGACAGCTACCGACCTTGCTAACCTCGTCGACGATGGCCTTTCGGGCATTTGGGTCTAGCCCAGCATCAACCAGGGCCTTCTCGAATAATGGACTGGTGTATTGCAGCTCTAGATCTTGGCCGGCATCGTTCACATGGCGCACGTAGGCCAGAGCGAACACCGGCTCACAACCATAACCCTCGCAACCGGCCACGGTCGCGATCGTACCCGTTGGCGCCACAGTCGTCTGGGCTGCATTGCGAATGCCATTTCTGGCAATGCCTTGGGTCACCTGGTCCCAGTCCAGCGACGGCCGTCCAAACACTCGTGTATGTGGAGTCAGTGGCTTTGGCGGTTGCCACTTTAGATCTTCGGGATCGTAAATGCTACCCTTAATGGCCGGGAACGCTCCTCGCTCCTCGGCCAAGTCAATACTGGTCATCATGCTATGATAGCGGACAAACTCCATAAGCTGGCTGGCGAACTCCTGCGCTTCCTCAGAGCCATAACGGATGCCGGTGTGGTACATCAGGTCGCCCAAGCCCATGATACCGAGGCCTATGCGTCTCGCTCTATGTGCAGCTTCCGCTAACTGTGGAACGGCCGGGACATAGGCGTTGGCCGTCACAACATCATCCAGGAAGCGAGTGGCCAATTCGATCGACTCGCGCAATGAGTCCCAGTCTACGGTTCCATCAGGACCGGCATGCCTGGCCAAATTCAACGAACCTAGACAGCAATTCTCATATGGGCCCAGCCACTGTTCCCCGCAAGGATTGGTCGCCTCTAGATCATATAGGTGGGGAACGGGGTTTTGACGATTGGCAGCATCCAGGAATAAGACGCCTGGTTCACCATTGTGGTGTGCTTGCTGCACAATCAGTTCGAATATCTCGGCCGCCCGAACCTTTTCCCATACCTCACCGCTATGAGGGTCAACCAGCTCATATTCCTCATCCTTATTGACCGCTTCCATGAAGTCGTCAGTAACGCCTACACTAATGTTGAAGTTGGTGATTTGGTTCTCGTCTGTTTTGCAGCGAATAAACTCGCGAATATCAGGGTGGTCCACCCTGAGCACGGCCATGTTGGCCCCCCGACGTGTACCACCCTGCGCGATCTCGCCAAACGCCTGATCGTAAACACGCAGGAAACCTATCGGACCTGTCGCCCTGCCGGCCGATGATTTGACCAATGCACCCTTTGGCCGTAGTTTGGAAAAAGCGAAGCCATTTCCTCCACCCGTTTGCTGGATGAGCGCCGCATCGCGCAGGGTCTGAAAAATCCCGGCTGGATCGCGGCCCATGTCGTCGCTAATAGGCAGCACGAAGCAGGCAGCCAACTGGCCAAGTGGTGTACCAGCTCCTGTAAATGTTGGGCTATTGGGCATGAATTTCAGTTCGGTTAACAGCCTGTAAAATGCCGTCGTGGCGCTTTTCACATCACCGCCGGTTTCTTCCTCCGCCAGGGCGACATGCGAGGCAACGCGATAAAACATCTCCTCAACCGTCTCGATTGGCGTGCCCTCCGGTCCTCGCCTGAGGTATCGCCGCTCCAACACCGCACGACTGTTTTCGGAGAGTTGAATAGCAACTCTATCAGCGACCCCGCTTGTTCGTTCGTCAACCTTCAACATTTCCTTCTCCTAACCTGCTGCGAGCGCCATGCTGCCCGGCCGCCACCGCAAGCCGACGAGCCGACCCTCGTGAGTAAATGATTCAGTCCTGCAATAAATGATCGATTTCGCCGCGCACGGACTCCAGGTCATCCAGACGCAGATACACGATGGCATAGCGGATATAGGCCACTTCGTCGAGCTCCTTGAGCCGCCTGATAACCTTGTCTCCGACGAGTCTGCTGGGCACCTCAGATTTACCCATCTGCTGCAGTTCCGCCTCGATTTCCCCCACCAATTGTTCGATATCGACGGCCGCCACAGGTCGTTTCGCACAGGCGACCCTTATACCACCCATCAACTTTTCGCGCGAGAACTCCTCTCGCGTACCATCACGCTTCACCAGTAATGGTGTCGCCAAAACGGCTCTTTCGTAAGTACTGAAGCGTTGATTACAGTTTACGCACACGCGCCTTCTGCGAATTCCGCCTCGTGTATCGTGGCTGGTGTCAATGACGCGTGTCTTTTCGTGCTCGCAATAGGGGCACTTCATCGTGATTTCTATTCCATTGATGACTACAGCTAAAGGACAGAAATACCCTGTATGTAGGGTTTAAGTCGCCACTCTCCCCCACATATGGTACTCCAGGGACAAGCATTATAGCATAGGCCTCAAGCCGAGACAAGCGATTCTTCTCCTATTTACCTTAAAAAAAACGACCGGCAGTACTGGGCATTGGCGAGTGCGGATTGACCGCCAAATTCAATGGGCAGCCGTCCGCACTCGTCATCGGGAGCGGAGGGTGTTTGCATCAGAGAGTGCGCGAGACTAGCTCCGATTCTTGCGCAGGAATGTCGGAATCTCAAGATCATCAAACTTATACGTTGCCCTGCTATTGCTCTGACCTGACGGCGGAGCTGGCCTTTGTGCCGCTGCTGCCGCCGCGGGCGTCTTCCTTTCACGCACTGGCTGACCAGTGGGTTTGGGTCGATCCACGCTTTGGGCCATCGGCCTGAAATGAGGCATCGAATGCTCAAACCCGGTCGCGATGACCGTGATGCGCACCTCATCTTGCATGGTCTCGTCGATGACGGCCCCGAAGATCAGATTCACATCTGGATGTGCCGTCTCCCGAATAATGGCCGCTGCCTGGTCGATCTCAAACAGGCCAAGGTCAGTGCCGCCTGTGACATTGAATAGAATCCCACGCGCCCCGTCAATCGTCACGTCAAGCAAGCGGCTTGAGAGAGCTTGCTCGGCCGCAATCCGCGCCCTATCCTCACCTGTGCCCTGGCCGACGGCCATTAGTGCGGCACCGCCCAAAGACATGATCGCTTTCACATCAGCAAAGTCAAGGTTGATCAGTCCAGGAACAGTGATCAGCTCGCTGATACCCTGAATGCCCTGGCGCAGCACATCGTCCGCCATGCGAAACGATTCCATCAGCGATGATCGTCTGTCGCCCATGTCGAGCAATTTGTCGTTGGGAATAACTATGAGCGTGTCAACCTGTTCCTTGAGTTGCTCAATACCGGATTCGGCCACTCGCGAACGCTGGGCTCCCTCAAAGCTGAACGGTCGCGTAACCACGCCAATGGTCAATGCGCCTTGCTCCCTGGCAACCTTTGCCACGGTCGGCGCAGCGCCTGTTCCCGTACCGCCGCCCATGCCGGCCGTCACAAAGACCATATCCGAGCCTTGCAGTAGATTATGCAGCTCATCTAGGCTCTCTTCGGCGGCTCTTTCGCCAATTTCAGGATCACCTCCAGCGCCCAGCCCGCGGGTGGCCTTATCGCCAAGACGAATTCGCTGAGGCGCCTGGCTGCGCATCAATGCCTGCCCATCGGTATTCATGGCGATGAACTCCACGCCACCGATTCCTTCGTCGATCATCCTATCAACGGCGTTGCTGCCCCCGCCGCCAATGCCGGTGACCCGGATTAAGGCCGATCCCTCAACCTCCGGCATTCGCTGCGCTACCTTGGAATACTCGTTAGCTTTACCTCGACTATTCATGTTCCACCCTCTCTCGTGTTACATTCCCTGGATTTCAATTCCAATTCACTACCAATAAAAGATCTTCTCGGACCAGCTAACCGGGCAAGATCTCGCGAAAAATGCGGCCAATGCTCCGGCCAAAGACGCCCTGGCGAGGGCGCGGTCGGTATATGCTCTGTCCACTTACGGCCCACTCTAGCAAGCCAACGCTGGTCGCGAATGCTGGACCCTGCAAGGCATCAACCAGACCGACAAGCTTTTTCGGTTTGGCAACCCGGGCCGGAACGCCAAAGATCCTCTGGGCAACCTGGCCGATGCCCCGAATCTGGGATGAACCACCTGTCAGAACAATGCCGGCCGGCAACATGCCTTCATAGCCTGAGCGCTTGATATCCTGCAAAACAAGCTGGAAGATCTCCTCAACCCGGGCCTCGATTACGTAGGCCAGGTCTTGCCGACCAACCTGGATCTTCTCGCCCCCAAACGGCTCAACGGTGAATACTACCTCCCGATCTATTTCACTCGGCCGGCAATCCCCGTACTTGAGCTTTACATCTTCGGCGACTTCATAAGGTACACGCAAGCCAATGGCAATGTCATTTGTCACGTGAAATCCGCCGACCGGGATGACCCGCGTATGCCACACGGTGCCTTGCGAGAACAGAGCTACGTCGGTCGTTCCCCCGCCAATATCGGCCACGACCACGCCCATTTCCTTCTCCGCCGATTCCAGAACCGCCTCGCCCGAGGCCAGCGAATTCAGGACAAATTCCTCGACCTCGATGCCGACGTTGTCGATAGTCTGGCTTAAGTTCATCAGAGCTGGGGTCGCGGCGGTAACGATGTGCGCCTCTACCTCAAGACGATAGCCATGCAGGCCAATCGGGCTCCTCACCTCGTCTTGATCGTCGAGTGTAAATGAACGCGGAACCAGGTGAACGATTTCCCGATTGTGCGGGATGGAAATGGCCTGAGCTGCATCCAGCGCCCGCTCGATATCCTCGTGTGTGACGCCGTCGCCATTGCGGCCGATTGCCACGGCGCCCAGGCTGTTGGTGGAGCTAATATGCTCGCCGGCCATACTCACGAACGCCCGCGATAGGTCATACCCGGAGGTTTGCTCAGCCTTGGCCACGGCCTGAGCGATGGCGACGGTCGCTTCGGCCACGTCGACGATCATGCCTTTGCGCATACCCCTGGCAGGCTCCTGGCCTAAACCGATGATGTGAATCTGGCCCTGCCTGATCTCGCCCACCAATGCACAGACCTTGGTTGTACCGATATCGATGCCAAATACTACGCCGTCCATAATATCTTTCCTTATCCAATCCTGATCTGGCTATCCGCCGCTCGTCATGTAATAGGGCTTAGCTTCATTGCGCACACTGATATACGCCGGGTGCACGGCCCGCTCGATTAAGTCTTCGACGATTGTCTCGTAAACCGCCAGTTTCTGCTCCATATTCGAACCGCCGCCGAAGTAAGCTCGCCAGCCGCGCCCGTCCTGGTAGCTAAGTCCGTTACCTGGCTCATAAAACAGTCGATCGATATTTGATCGCAGTTCGCGAAGCAGCAGAGCACCCGCCAGCACTTCTTTGGCTACGAAGCTATCTTCTTCAACAGGCTCGTCTGACTCAGATTCAATGAGTAACAGTCTGTTGGAAGTCGCCCGGGCCGGAATGAGCCGGCCGTTATCGTCAATCCAAAAAGTTTGGCCATTCTGTTTCCAGAGGGCAATAGGTTCTGATTCCGTGACCTGAATGCTGACTACGTTCGGCCACTCGAGACTGACCAAAGCTGATGTAATACCTGGCATTTCGCCTATTCGCCTTGCAGCTTCGTTAGGATCGGCCGCGAAAATGTGTACGCCCGCCAACCCACTCTCGGCGACTAACTCGGACGCCGAGAAGGCGTTCGCCCCCTCAACAGGCAAGGTGGTGAGATAGAAAGAAGCATCACCAGCGATAGTCACCAGGGCCAGAATGCAGACAGCCAATACCAACAAGCTCGCCCATCGAGCGGAGAGCACGATGTGTTTGATGGTCGCTAATGGCAGCTTGTAACGGCGGCTGTTGCGCCGCTTACGTTTCTTGGCCTCTGGTGGGACGACAACGTGCGGCAGGGCTGCCGCTCCACTTGCCTGCACACGTCTTAGTCTGGGCTGCTTACGTCTTCTAATCGCCATCGTTTTCTACCCGAAAGGATGTTTCCAACTCAGATTTTTCTTTGCTTCGCTCTAGCGCCAGATCGACCAGTCGATCCAACAGTTCACCATAGCTCACCCCAGAAGCTTCCCACAATTTAGGGTACATAGAGATCCTGGTAAAACCTGGAATAGTATTTAGCTCGTTGATAAAGACTTGCCCGCTGTTCTTATCAAGCAGAAAGTCCGCTCGGGCCAGACCAGCGCAATCAATTGCCTTATAGGCACGTACGGCAACTGCTCGAATATGCTCGGCCATCTCGCTATCAATGTGGGCCGGAATGATCAGATCCGAATCATCGCTGACATATTTGGCCACGTAGTCGTAGAAATCCCGCAGCGGCCTGATCTCACCTACGACACTGGCGATAGGCCGGTCGTTACCTAGTACCGATACCTCAAGTTCACGAGCACTGATACCCTGTTCCAAGATCAGCCTTCTGTCAAAGCGGGCGGCTTCGTCCAATCCGGCCCGCAGCTCGGAGCGAGTGGCACATTTTCTGATCCCCACACTTGACCCGAGATTGGCCGGCTTGGTAAAAATGGGATACCCGAGCTTTTTCTCACTTTCTTCTAGCAGAGCATCGGGGTTTTCTCGCCACTCAGAGGCCAATATCAGCTTCCATGGCAAGATCGGTATATCATGAGCCTCCATAACCGCCTTGAAGATCGCCTTATCCATGCCAACGGCCGAGCCGACTACCCCTGCACCAATATATGGAATTCCAGCCAGTTCAAGTAGCCCTTGCACCGTACCATCTTCGCCGTAGGGTCCGTGCAATACCGGAAAGACCACGTCCAGCGAGGCGACTGACGAAAGCCTTGAAGGTTGGGACTCGAACATCTCCAGTTCCATCAGTTCGGACGACTCAGGGTCTGGCAGTAGCGCCGCCATGCGGGCCATTTCAGGCATGCCGGATTCTAGCGCGGCGGCGACATCTCCAGTAATCCAGCGGCCGCCCCTAGTGATGCCAATCATCACGACTTCGTACTTCTCCGGATCTAGCGCCGCACGAACCGATCGTGCGGACATGAGCGAGACTTCGTGTTCGCCAGAACGGCCGCCAAAGATCACGCCGATGCGTATCTTCCGCGACCTGCCCTGTCTTTCGTTCGAATCGCCCATCATGTTCTTCACCACATGTTCCTTGTCCAGTCTCTCGTCGGTCTACTGCTATGCCTGGTCGTCTTCAAACTGCCAATCGCCGACCAGCTCGACCTCAAGTTCCATCTCGACGCCGAACTTCTCGCGCACGGAGTTCCATGCCTCGGCAATGAGCGAGCGGACATCTTCCGCTGAAGCATCTTCGTCATTCACAAAGAAGTTGGCATGCTTCTCTGAGATACGGGCGCCGCCGCAGCGGAATCCCTTGAGGCCGGCCGCCTCTATCAGATAACCGGCGTAGTAATTCTCGGGATTCTTAAACATGGATCCCATGCTGGCCCCGCCAGGCTGGGTTTCTTTGCGCCGGGCCACAAATCCATCAGCCCTGGCTACGAGGACCTCGACAGATTCCGGCTCCAGTTCGAGCTCGGCCGAAAGCACGACCCGTCGCGGGCCTTCGCCGCCATGCTCTTGCTTAAGCACGCTTTGGCGATAGGCATAGGCCATCTCTTCATTGCTATAAATGCGTGGTCCGGGACCCGGCTCCCAAACCATTGCGGACAGAAGGTTGGTGGCCATGTCGCCACCATGTGCGCCGGCGTTACCGACTACTGCCCCGCCGACCGTACCAGGGACGCTTACCGCCCATTCCAGCCCGCCAAGTCCTTTGGCGATACACTGTCGCGCTAGAGAAGACAGATTCATTCCTGATTCGGCCGTGCAGACAACGCCTAGACCGGTATGCCGAAAGCGAACATCTCGCGCCCGATTGTGCACGACCAAACCTTTGACACCTTTGTCGGCAACCAGGATATTCGAACCGCCTCCGATGACGATGAAGGGCACCCTTTGAGCGTAAGCCAATTCGATCGCCGACTGTAACTCAGTGGCATTGACAACTGTGACGAACATCTCGGCCGGCCCGCCAACTCTTGCCGAAGTGTAGCGAGCCATCGGCTCACCGATTTTGAAGGCCTCGCCAAATACTTCACGAAACCTCATCTGAATCGCCTCTAGCACCGTTGTTTCCAGATTCATACCTTATTCCAATTCCTATCTCGCTCACTTTGTTGACGATCTCAGTCGGCGCGACCTGGTCCGTTTTCGCCTCTCTGACGCTGCCCAAGCTGCTGCGCCAACTGCCGCTCAAGCTCCAGCTTAAGGATATTGCCTACCTGGTTGCCATCGCCCGCGCCCAACGTCAGAACGACGTCACCCGGTAATACCCTGACAAATATGTAGTTAGCCGCTTCTACTATGTCGCCGACATGGCTGGCCCGAGCACCCTGCATTCGAGCCACAACCTGGGCAGTGTCTATGCCGAGCGTATCGCTCTCGCGGCTCTGATAAACATCCAGGGCCACGACTCTGTCCGCCTGTTCGAAGCAACTGGCGAACTCGCTCAACATGGCCCTTGTGCGGCTGAATGTATGCGGTTGCCAAACTGCCCACAAGCGGCGTCCGGGAAAGCGCTGGCGGGCCGCGTCTAGAGTAGCCCGGATTTCTGTAGGATGGTGGGCATAATCATCAACGATGGTCACATCCCCCACCTCGCCGATTAATTGAAAACGGCGCCCAAGGCCGCCAAATGATGCCAGCGCCCGACGAACAGTATCAAAGCCGATGCCCAGTTCCGAGACCGTGGCGACGGCTGCCAGGGCATTTCGCACGTTATGCTCACCCGGCACACGTAGCCTGATCAAGCCCATTGTTTGACCCTCGTGTTGGACCAAAAAATCGGAGCCTCCAAGTTGATTCGGCCGCACTTCAACCGCCTGCCACTCGCCCCTGTCCAGGCCATAGGTGCTAACCCGAATAGGCAATGTCGTGGCAAAATCAGCAAGAGCAGCAGCCCCTTCATCGTCAATACATGCAAGGAGCAGGCCTTCATTATGTATCTTCAAAACGAAATCAGTGAATGCCTGGCGATAAGCGCTTACGCTGGGGAACAGGTCTGGATGATCGTATTCCACGTTTACGACTATAGCCAGGGTCGGTCTCAGTCCCAAAAACATGTAGTCGTATTCATCAGCCTCGACGACGAAGAACTCACTCTTCCCTGCGCGACCATTGCTCTGAAGCGCTGGTAGCACCGCGCCGACGACAACTGAAGGATCCAGACCCCCTTCGATCATGATCTGCGCGATCATGCCGGTAGTAGTCGTCTTGCCGTGCGAGCCCGCGATAGCAATGCCATAACTATCAGCCATCAGCAAGCCTAGGAACTCGTCTCGCTTCAGTATTGGTATGCCGGCCTGTTCGGCGGCCTGAATTTCGGGATTAGTGGCCGGGATGGCCGATGATACCAACAGCATGTCGGCGCCTTTTGCCTGATCGCCGTTATGTCCCTCAAATACAGTTGCTCCAGATGATTTCAGGGAGTTAGTTAGCTCATTCAATTGCCGATCAGAACCAGACACGACATAACCTTGACCCAACAACACTGCAGCCACGGCCGACAGGCCGGTGCCGCCGATGCCCACCAAGTGAATGCGCATTCCGGGGCGTAATACGCGATACTTGTTCGGGTCTTGTAATTCAGACAATTGAACGTCCAACCTTCGCTGCTCCGAAATCTTGGTCACCTAAATGAGCGCTATAATGACAAAGAAGAACATCAAGAAGAAGATGATAAGCCACCAATTCGGGCTTAGGATGCCTAGCGGCAACCACTCGGTAAAAGCCAGGGCCGCAGTATCGGCGAGTGGGCGAATGACCACCGAAGCATCAAATGGGTAAGGAACACCCGGCGCCAAATGGGCGTAACCCTCTGGCACTGGTTCGAATTCCAAAAAGCCCCAAAACGTGCCGACGAGCAAATAGCCATTGACAGTTCCGACGACAAGCCCGATGACTCGTCGTTCGAGAGTAGCCCGGAGCCGCTCGCCCAACTTTCCACGGCTAATTCGCACAGCCATCGCGCCTACGATCTGGTAACTGAAAAAGGCGATGAGGGCGAATAGTCCTACCTGAATAAAGACCTGCCCTCTTCGGGCATCCAACAGTTGCTCAGGTGTCGCCGCTTCCGGCGGCACTGCGCCCAGCAGGTCGACGATTTCGAAGCCAAATCGTTGCAACATGGCAATACCGCCGACCAGGCCAAACATCGTGATGACCTCGCGCTGCCAGCCGCGCAAGTAACCAATCATCGCGAAGAAAATAACGAGGATGACGAAGAGCAAGAGCAAGTTAATCATTTTGTTCCTCTCAAGGCGAGACCTTGAATTGCCCGGGCCAGGCGATCTTCGGCATCAGGTATTTCAAGATTCCGCGAGGCAACGGCCATTCGTTCGAGTCGGTCAGAATCACGTACCATATCCATCAACGTTGGCAACAGTTGGTCATTCAACCGTTCATCTTCCAACATGAGAGCCGCGCCGCGTTCTACCAAATACTCGGCATTGACCTTCTGATAGCGCCAGGCGTATGGATAAGGCACGAGGATTGCCGGCAGGCCGAATGCCGGACACTCGCCGAGCATGCTGGCGCCGGCTCGAGCCAGGACCAGATCGGCCGATCGAAATGCGGCGCCCATCCGCTGGTGCAAGAATGGGTAAGGTCGGTAGGTTTTTCGCTGTTCATCGGTTAACGTTTCGGCGTTGGCCAGCACTTCTGGCCAATCCAGTGTACCGCTCAAGTGAATGACCTGATAAGTGTCTAACAATCGGGGCAGGATGCCCATGAGCGCCCGATTGATGGAACGCGCCCCTCGGCTGCCACCCGTAACCAGCAACGTTCTTCTGCTCGGCCTCAGATCGAACTTGTTCAGCGCTTGCTCGCGATCGATCTTCACCGCCTGGCGCAGCTGCTCTCGAATAGGGTAGCCAGTCACAACGACTTTGCCGGCCGGAAAGAAAGCCTTGGATGACTCTGTTGTGGCGGCGACGACCTCTGCCAGCCGGCTCAACTGGCTGATGGCCATGCCCGGTTCAATGTCAGGCAGATAGATGAGCGCCGGAATACGGCGCACTCTGGCAGCTAAGGCTACGGGCACGTTCACATAACCGCCTGTCATGAACAGGACATCCGGTTTAAATTTCGCCATGATGCGATTGGCCGTTCTGACACTCCAGGTCATTTTCGCCGTATTCACCATCTTATCTCGCCAGGGTACACCGGCGATTGGGCCGGCGGCGATCGTTTCCAGGCGCACGTTGGCCCTTGGAACCAGCGACTCCTCGATCTGTCCGGATGTTCCAATCCATAGAATGTTCTCACCCGCCAAACCCATTCGCCTCAGGCTATTGACGACCGACAGGGCCGGAAATATGTGTCCGCCCGTTCCGCCGCCGCAGATCAATACTTTCACGCAGTGACTCTCTTATAGGTTTCCATCGCTGCACTTTGACGTTTACAGCTGCGTCCCGAGAAATACTCAACAGGATGCCGACGCCCAGCAGCGAGATTAGCATCGACGAACCGCCATAGCTAAGAAAGGGCAAGGGCATGCCGGTAAACGGTACGACGGCAGTGATAACCGCAACATGAATCAAGGATTGAAATACAAGCCAAAAGGTAATCCCAATAGCCAACAAAAAACCGTAACTGTCTCGAGCGCCAAGGGCGGCCCTGATCCCTCGCCAGCACAGGATAGCTATCATGCCCATGACGAGAAGACTGCCAAACAGGCCAAGTTCCTCGCCCAGAATGGCGAAGACGCCATCGGTATGAGCAGCGGGCAATGGACCAAATTTCTGCGTGCTCTCTCCCAAGCCTACGCCGAACCAACCCCCTGTTCCTAGAGCTACGACGGACTGTTTGACCTGCCAACTGGCCTGGGTGGGATCGCGCAGGGCATCCCAGAATGATTCGATCCTGGCCGCCGCGTGAGGCAACGTTGTAACGAGAACCAGGAAAATGCCAAGGCCGAGACCGCCGGCGATTGCAAATTGCTTTAGATCCGCTCCGGCAATGAAGAACAGGGCCAGGGAAATCACGGCAATTAGCCCGGCCGTCCCAACATCAGGCTGAAGTACGATGAGGGCACAAACCGCGCCGGTAATTATTGAAAATGGCACCAGGCCCAAGGTCAGGTCCTTGATGCGATCGCCCTTTGTCGACAGCCAATGAGTGATATAGAGGATAACGGCCAGTTTGGCCAGTTCCGACGGCTGGACCGAGCCCTCGATGAGGCCACGGCGCGCGCCGAAGATCTTGTCGCCTATCAGCAGCACGACTATGAGCATGATCAGGGTGCCAAAAAGCACCACTACCGACCATTTTCGCAGCCAGTGGTAATCGATGCTTATGAAGAATAGGATGCCCAGCAGGCCGGCCACCAAGGCAGCTGCCTGGCGTTTGAAGAAGTAGGTCGCTTCGTCGTGGGCCAGGACGCCCAGGTCAAATGTGGTGCTGTATACCATCAGCATTCCCATGACAACCAACCCGGCGACGGCCAGGGCCAGCCAGTAATCGACCAGGAACACATGGTTCGCACGCATTTGACCTCGTTTCTTTCTAACGACATTAACACTAGCCATTCACCTACCTCGCTTCGCGTTTGCAAATTGCGTCATCTGGGTTCACCTTGCGCTGCACGCCCTTTTAGTCACTCGGGCAATGCCCTCACTAAGCGCCTGAATGACTCACCGCGTTCGGCAAAGTCAACAAATGAATCGTAACTTGTACCTCCGGGCGCCAATAGAACGACTTCTCCCGGTTGGGCCATTTCCGCAGCGATGGCAACGGCGTCGGCCAGCCCCATCACCCGTGTCACCATTGGAGAGCGCTGGCCGGCCGAAGCTTTTTCAGCTAACCACTCGGCCATCCTTTCGGCAAGCTCTCCGAAAAGCACCACGACCCTAACGCGCTCGTCTACGCGCCTCACCCATTCATCCCAGATCATGTCCTTATCACGCCCTCCGGCCAGCAGGATCAAGGGTTCCACGAATGAATCGATGGCGGCGATTGCCCTCTCTGGCGAGGTGGCGATTGAGTCGTTGAAGAACTGGACGCCGTTCAGAATTCGAACCAACTCGAGACGATGATCAACCGCCTCGAAGTCACGAATGGCGCGCGCAATCGAATCTGACGCTATACCGGCCGAATCGGCCAAAACCACGGCAGCCAAAACATTGAGAACGTTATGTCGGCCGCGAAGCGGTATGTCCTGTACGTCACAGATCACCCATTCCCGTCCCGAATTCCTGAGCCAGATCTTGCCTTGGCCGACAAATGCTCCGTCTTCCACGGGCAATTCAAGGCTGAATTGGCGCAGTCGCCCGGCCACGATATTAGACAGATTATCGGCGCCTTCATCATCGGCCGATAACACGGCAATGTCGTCTGGCCGTTGATAGCGCAATATGTTAGCTTTGGATTCGGTGTAGGCATTCATCGTCTTGTGCCGGTCCAGGTGGTTGTGTGTGATGTTGAGTACCGCGGCGATTGGTGGACTCACAGTCCACTGTTCTAGCTGAAAGCTGGATAGTTCTTGAATCACGAGATCGTTACGTTCAATTTGGTCCAGCTCTGAGATCAGCGGGCGGCCGATGTTTCCACCAACCCAGGTTCGCTTGCCAGAGGCTCTGACCATGGCCCCGGTTAGGGAAGTGGTGGTGGTTTTGCCGGCCGATCCTGTGATGCCAATAACCGTCGCCTGCACCCGCTTCATAAACTCGTGCGAGTCGTTGGTGATCGGGATGCCTCGATCACAGGCAGCCGAAACCAGCGGCAGATCGGCCGGCACGCCGCCGCTGATTGCCAGCACGTCGGCATCATCCAGCAGACTCATTGGATGCTCGCCGAGCACTATTTCAATAGACAAGTCTGATACCTCCTCGAGTTCAGGCCGCAGCATATCTGCCGGTCGTTTATCCGATACCACTACGTTCGCACTGGCGGCGACGGCAAATCGGGCCAGAGCCTTGCCCTGTCTGGCCAGACCCAGAATAACCAATCGTTTACCTGATAATTCATCTTGCATTTCCGTCTGCATTATTTGGACGCCCTTAAATAAGCGCCAGGGCGATACCAACCATCGCCCCCAGAATACCGACCAACCACCATCGCTGAACGATCTGAGTCTCGCTCCAGCCAATAAGCACAAAATGATTGTGCAGCGGCGCCATCTTGAAGGGTCGCAAATCTCGCCCGAGAAAACGCCGGCTTAGAACAGCTGATGCCACCTGGATCATGACTGATAGGGTCGTCGCCACAGGCACCAGGGCAATGATCGGCAAAATCAACCACTGTCCAGACATCAAGGCCACCACGCCCAGGGCGCCACCCAGAGCCTGCGAGCCCACATCGCCCATAAACATCTGAGCCGGATGGGCGTTGTACCACAGGAAGGCAAAACAGGCGCCGACGACGATGAAGCTGAATGCGACGAGGAACTGCTGGTCCTGTAGAAAAGCGATTATGCCATAAGCGGCGAAGGCCGTGGCGGCAATGATCCCGGCTAGTCCATCCAGGCCATCCGTGAAATTCACGGCGTTGGCGGTTGCGGTGATAATGAAAACCGCAATTGGCAAGTACCAAATGCCAATATCAATGATGACTGGCACTGTAGGCACAGCCACAAATCCTTGGGCATCATTCACCCGCCAAAAAAGTATTGCGGCCGCTGCCAGCGCGATGGCCAATTGATATACGATTTTGTAGCGGGCCAGCATGCCGGTACCTGGCCTTTGCCGAAAACCCTGGTAATCATCTATCGCGCCTAGGACTGCATACGATACCATTACAGCCAACGGGACAATTACGCTTTCGGCGATCTCGACATTACGTATGGCCTGTACCGCGCTCACAACCAGGGTGATGAGAACAACCCAGCCGATAATCAGGATACCGCCCATGGCCGGCGTTCCCATTTTGCTGAAGTGGGTCTGCGGGCCCTCAATCCGTATCTTCTTGCCCAACTGGAGCCGCCGCATCACTTCGATCAGCGGTCCGCCCCAAATCACTGCTAGCATGAATGTAACTCCGCCTAAGGTCAACGCAAAAGCCATTAGTCTCGCCCCAGAGCCGTCACGACCCTGTCTAGTCGAATGCCTCGCGAGCCTTTGACCAGAATGACGTCGCCAGTATGAATGATTTCCTCCAATAGCAAGCCTGCCTCGTCGGCATCGCTCACCATAAAGACGTACTCTTGTCGCATGCCGGCCTGGAGCGCTTCCTCGCCAATTAATCGGCCCAACTCGCCGACAGTCACGAGAATATCGGCCACATTCTTCGCCCTGCGGCCGACCAGGCGATGAGAGTGCTCTTCGGCCGGTCCCAGCTCCAGCATATCTCCCATCACAGCAACCCGGCGGCCATCGAGATCCGCCAGAAGATTGAGCGCGGCGACAGCTGACTCCGGGCTGGAGTTGTAGGTGTCATCCAACACGATTGAATTGCGCGGACCACTCACCGCCACCAGGCGCAACTGAGAGGTTAGTCCCTGAAGGCCATGCACGATTTCATCCCAAGTCAAACCTTCTACCAGGCCAACCGCAGACGCCCGCAAGGCTGTGTGAACACTATGCCGACCGAGCAACGGCACTTGAACGTTGAGACTTTCCGGGCCGTGGTGCAAAGTGAAGTGAATGCCGTCCAAGCCCATTGACAAGATGTTATCAGCCCAGACGTCCGCCTGGCTGTCCAAGCCGTAGGTAAATATCCTGGCCCGCGTATGGTCGGCCATTTCCATGACACGTTCGTCATCCTTGTTGAGAATTGCGACGCCTTCGGGCGCCGGCGGCAGCGCTTCGACCAATTCTCGCTTTGAGGCCGCGATTGCCTCGATGCTGCCCAGCCACTCCATGTGTACTGTGCCGATGATGGTAACAACGCCAACGTCCGGTTTGGCCAAGTCACACAGTAGACTGATTTCACCGCTGGTGTACATGCCCATCTCCAGCACCGCTCTTTGGTGCCAAGGACGCAGCCGGAGCAGTGTCAACGGCAAGCCGATTTCATTGTTGTAGTTGCCTTCGGACTTGAGCGTATTGAATCGCCGGGAAAGAACTGCGTGAGTCAACTCCTTCGTCGTGGTCTTTCCGACGCTGCCGGTTATGCCAACGCTCCGCAGCTCTGGAAACTTGGCTCGCCACTGCCGGCCTAGCAACTGGATCGATTCCAGCGTGCTTTTGACCTGGATACAGATCGGCAGGGGCAATGAGTCACCTTCCGGCAATTGCTCCAACCAGGGTTGCGCCGAATCTACGCTCGCGCCAGCGTCCGGTACTGGTCGCTCCACCAGGGCAGCGAGCGCTCCACGTTCAAACGCTTCTTGAACGAAATCATGACCATCCGAATGCTCGCCTACAAAACATATAAATAGACTGCCGAGCTTCACCTTTCGGCTGTCTATCGCCACGGAACTGACCAACGGTTCCTGACCCGTTGGCTGATAATCCGTAAGCATCTCCAAAACAAATCCTAGATCCAACATCTTATTCAACTTGACCGGGCAGATTCAGCCCTGGCAGCCACTGTGCCCGCATCATGGCGTATATCCGGTGCCAGGCCACCCGCAAAACGGTCATGGTTCACGAGCCGCCACAATCTCCTGTTGCAAGCGTATGTCATCCGGCGGGATATCTAGTAGAGCAACCAGGTCTGTTGCCAGCTCGGCAAATGCTGGCGCGGCAGTCGTAGATCCCCAGGGAGAGGCCTTTGGCCGATCCAGCTTGATCAGGACGATGATCTCAGGATCATCCGCTGGTAGCCAGCCTATGAATGAAGCGATTGTGTCGCTCGGATGATAGATACCGCCTTCCGGAATCTGGGCTGTGCCGGTCTTCCCAGCCACTGTGTAGCCCTCGACCTGAGCGCCAAAAACCTCCGTTCTCACGGCGTTGACGGCCATGGCCGTGACAACGTCGGCCGTCTGCTCCGAAATCGGTCGACTTATGACCGTGGGCTCGTGCTCCAGCACCTGTCCATCTTTTCGGATCGCCTGGACAATGTAGGGTTGCATCAGGTAGCCGTCATTGGCCAATGCCGACACAGAAGCAACCATTTGCAGTGGCGTGGTTGCTAGACCCTGACCAAAGGCATTCGTGCCCAAGTTTGTTTCCGTCCACAGTTCATCGCCAGGTAGCGGCAGCTGCCCTCCGACTTCAGCCATCAGGTCAATACCCATGGGCCGGCCAAAGCTGAAGCGCTGCAAGTAATTATAGAAAGTGTCTGGACCCATCCACGAAGCTATGGTGGCGGCGCCGACATTGAGCGAATTCGCCAGCAGTCCGGTCATGTCGACCGTGCCTCGTGCGCTTCTGTCCCAGTTGTACAATGGGTGACCTCCAAGAACGATAACCCCTGAATCATAGTAGGTCGTTTGTGGGGTGACCGTGCCGGAGTCGAGGGCTGCGGACATGGTGATCAGTTTCATCACCGAACCCGGTTCGTACTGTTTGCTGACAGATGGATTGAGCAGGATTTCTTCTTCTGCGTCAAAGAACTTGTAGGGCGAGAAGCACGGCAAATTGGCCATCGCGAGGATGGCTCCAGTCTTCGGGGCCATGACGATAATCGTCCCGCTCTGGGCCTGGTAAGTGCTCATGGCCTGCTGCAAGTGTTGCTCGACCACATGCTGGATAGTCCGATCTACCGTCAAAACCAGGTCAGCGCCTTCCCGGGCGATAACGCCCTCCTGCTTGGTGAGGGGTGAGATATTGAGAAGAGCGCTGGCCGCTTCACCTGCTAACTCAGATTGGTAGTAACCCTCGAGGCCGCTACCGCCCGTGTTCGAGAAATCGGTGTAGCCGAGAATGTGACACAGCAGGTCGTCATGCGGGTAAATGCGCCTCGGCAATGGATCTAGCTGAATTACGTCGTCATAGGGAAGTTCGCGAATCGTCGCCGCGACTTCAGGCGATATACGGCCGGCGAGCAGCTCAAAAGGATATTCAGAATTCATCTGGGTCAACAAGGTGGCTCGTCGCTCCTCGAGAATAGGCGCCAGTGCGGTAGCGAGCTCCTCTGGAGCGACAACCATGGGCGGCGATACACCAACCTGGTAGTCACTGCCATTGCCGGCCAGTACGGCCAGGTTGCGATCGTAGATGATACCCCTTGCCGGCCGGGCGACTACGTTTTCGTAGTGCATGCTCTTACCCAATTCGGCCAACTCCTCCTCGCGTACGACCTGGAATGACACGAGCCGATAGATGACCACCAGCGTAAATACAAATAGGATGGCGACGACAAACCATAAGCGACGCTGTTGGCTTACATTCATGGTGATTCCCCGAGAATCAGATCCCCAATGCTGTTTTGAATCGCTAGCCACAGCGCTTCGAACATGCTCTCGGCCGGCTCAGCTTGCCCGACCGACTCCGGCGTTGACGTCATGTCAGGCGTCGGCGGATAGTGGGGAATGACAAGGTATTCGACATCAGACGGGTTAGAACGGGCGAAGCCCATTGCTACTGCTTCACTTTGAAGACGATCGAGGGATTGGGCCTCGGCGATGTCTCGCTCAAGTTCAATGTTCTCTTGCTTGATTGCGTCTAGCTCTTGCTGCAACAGTTGCACTTGCCGGCCAGATGTGGCGATTCGGCTTGTTTGATATAGATAGATTGCCCCCACAAGCGCAGCCATGGTCAAAAGAACACCCCAGGTCAGGGCCGCCTGGGCTTCCGTCAGCCAGAACAGCGACTTTCTGCGCTCCTTTTTTGCCTTTCGGCTCTCGCGGACGTTCTCTGCGCTCACTCAGTTTCCTCTGTTAACCTTTCAGCAACCCGAAGTCTAGCGCTACGACTGCGTGGATTCCTGGCTACTTCATCGTCCGTCGGTCTGATCACTTTCCTCGTCACCGGCCTGAGAACAGGCCTTGTATCGCAATTGCAGATTGGCTGCTCAGGCGGACACACGCAGTCGCGACTCTTTTCGCGAATGAACTGCTTGACCATCCGATCCTCCAACGAATGGAAACTAATAACGGCTAGACGACCACCCGGTCGCAAGAGATCCACTGCCGCCGGAAGAACCTTCTGTAACGCCTCCAACTCCTCGTTGACCGCGATGCGCAACGCCTGAAAAACCTTGGTCGCCGGATGTATGCGTCCAGAAGATTTATTGCGCCGGTCCTTCGTTTCTAGCTGCGCTACGAGTTCGGCCAACTGCATAGTCGTATCAACAGGCCGGGCTTCCAAGATAGCCCTGGCCACCTTTCTGTTCTGGCGCACTTCGCCATAGCGACGGAGCATCTCGGACAACGCTGATTCGTCTAGCGTCTCCAGCAACTCGGCCGCCGTCAGGCCTGAAGTTGTGTCAAACCGCATGTCCAGTGGGCCATCTAGCCGAAAAGAAAAACCCCGTTCGGCGGATGCTAACTGGCGAGATGACAATCCCAAATCAATCAAGATGCCGTCTACGGCGGTGAAGCCCTGCCGCCGTGCCACCTGATCCATCTCCGCGAAGCTGGTTTGCACCAATGCCAAGCGTTCGCCGGCAGCGACAAGCCGATTTCGGCTGAACTCTATCGCCTCAACGTCGCGATCAAGCCCCAGGACTCTTCCGTCAGGCGCCGAGCCCTCAAGCAAGCCAGCCGAATGTCCGCCCGCGCCGATCGTGCCGTCAATATACTTGCCTCCCGGACATGGCTGCAGATAGAATATGATTTCTTGGTAAAGTACTGGTACGTGCTCTTTCATTAGCCGACGGGCGACGTTCTGCGGTTGCCGGCCCCTTTTAGATAGCCAGTTACTATGCCGCACAAATCAGATGCCCAGATCACTCCAGCGGGCGTTATCGCTGTTGTTCTCGATAGTTTCTTTTACTTGCTGCCAATAATCGCTACTCCACACCTCAATGTAGTTGTACATGCCGGCGACAATCACTTCACCATCGATAGCCGCGAATTCGCGCAGATATGGCGGAACGACGATCCGTCCTTGCTTGTCTGGAGTCAGATCAACTGCCCCAGAGAAGATGCGACGGCGAAAGGTCCGCACTTCTTCATCGCCCAAGGGTCGCGTTAGCACCCTCTCGGCCATTTCTTGCCACTCGCCGAAAGGAAAGATCATCAAGTTCTGGTCAAAGCCACGAGTCACAACCAGGCCCAGCGCCAGGTCACCCCGGAATTTCGCCGGAATGGTCAGGCGGCCTTTGTCGTCGATTGTGTGCGTATACTCGCCCAGGAACATGATTTCACCGAAAGAGGTTTCGCCCAGCGGGGCCTTCAAGACAAGACCAGCGTCCCACTGGTCATCCACCTTACCCCACTTCGCACCACTGTGTGGGAAAGTATACAGCAATTAGCAGATTATGTGAAGGTGAAAAGTCCAAGTTTTAAGAAATTGGGCAGATTGTACTATTGGCCTGCACCAGTAGGGAACATGTGGCTTCATGACCCACATGTGGGGTTTGACAACGCGGCGATCGCCAGGTCTATTGCGCTAATGCCCGGTCAGTTCGGAAACTCGTTCTTTCGCCAACTCCATGAGGTATTGTTTGTCTTCTTCGCTCAGCTCGGCCGAGAGCAGAAGCTCCGGTCGCCGCTGCCAGGTGCGGCGTAACGCCTGTTGGCGCCTCCAGCGTTGAAGACGGGCCCCATGACCCGACCGCAGCACTTCGGGAACCGACCAGCCTCTGAATTGGGCTGGACGCGTGTAATGTGGGCCCTCAAGCAGGCCAGTCGCATGGCTGTCGGCCGCTGCCGCTCCCTCTGCGCCCAACACACCCGGTATTAGCCGTGCTATCGCATCGACCACAACCATGGCTGCCAACTCGCCCCCGGTCAGCA
This sequence comes from Promineifilaceae bacterium (SeqCode), assembly GCA_041570195.1. Lineage (GTDB taxonomy): Bacteria > Chloroflexota > Anaerolineae > Promineifilales > Promineifilaceae > UBA11865. The sequence continues at coordinate 33,972 of JBFFWQ010000037.1, forward strand.
CATAATCGCCTATGGAAATCTCGTCGGTCACCAGGTGACGGCGAACTCGTTCATCGACGCCTTCATAGCGGCCGCAGATCAACGTAAGCCGTTGCTGTTGGGCAAGTTCATTGGCGACCTTATGGCTAAATAGTCTGCCTTGAGGTGTTAGCAAGACGATTGGCCAAGGCGCCGGTGTGTCGTTTTCAGCCGATCGTTCGGGCGAGTCAGCGGACACAGCTCCCCCACTTCGCCCCACCAGATCCTCGACAGCTCTAAACAATGGCTCCGGTTTCAGGACCATACCCCCGCCGCCGCCAAATGGCGGCTCGTCAGTGATCCTGTGCTTATCCGTGGCGTGGTCGCGGATATTATGCGACGTTATCTGTAGCAGCCCAGACTCTTGCGCCCGAGCCAGGATACTTGCATCAAAATAGCTTTCGAACATCTCCGGGAACAGCGTCAGAATATCTATTCGCATCTGACAAGTATCAAAGTTCGGCGGTTGGCTGTCAAATTGATGCTGTACCGGACGATTGCTTTGCGACAGGGTCTTCCTTGGGCTTCAATCATGGCACGTTGTTCGAAGCGTCGTCCCGTTTGCCTCCACCCATTCGTGCAAACGCTGTGGGCTGGCTATAATGGCGTATTCGTTTGAGCCAACAAGCTCAAATGGAGGACGGCGAATGCGTATACTTATCACTGGCGGTCTGGGACAATTGGGCGTGGCCTTGCAGCAGGCTCTGGCTGATCATGATTTGATTATCGTCGATCTGCCAGAGGTTGACATAACAAACCAGCGGGCTATTGGCGAATCGATCCGTGATAATGAACCGGAAATAGTGATTCATTGCGCGGCCTACACCGATGTAGACGGTTGCGCTCGCGATCCTGCGTTTGCCTACAAGGTCAATGGTCTAGGCACCCAGAATGTCGCCCTCGCTTGTGAGTCAAGCGGGGCCGAGATGCTTCATATCAGTACCAACGAGGTTTTCGCGGGCAAGGAACTGACGGGCTACACTGAGTGGATGACTCTAGACCCTATCAGCGCCTACGGTCGGTCTAAGGCTGCGGCCGAAGCCCATGTTCGCCAGATACTGCGCCGCTTCTATATCGTGCGCACGGCCTGGCTTTATGCCCCGGCCGGGCGCAACTTCATTCATGCGATCTTGGATCGGGCCCGCGATACTGGTCATCTACAGGTGGTAGCCGATGAAATTGGCAATCCAACCTACGCCGACGATCTAGCGGGGGCCATTCGCGATTTGTTGCCAACCCGGCAATATGGCATCTATCATTTTGTGAATGCCGGAGCCTGTTCGCGCTGGCGCTTTGCCCAGGAGATTCTACAGTTAGCCGGTTTAGAAAGCGTCGACAACCGGCCGATATTGAGCCGCGATTATCGACGCGCCTCGACCCCACCAGCCTATGGCACGCTGCTCAATACTTCCGGCGCCATTCTTGGCATCACCTTGCGGCCTTGGCAAGAGGCGTTGGCCGAGTATCTGGCCGAGCACCCCACTGGCTGAAGCGATTATTGGCGCTGTGACTTGGCCACTCTAGCATAGATGCCAACTCGCCGAAAAGAAATGTCCTCGCGAGCCTCGATCATTATCCCAAATTGGAACGGGCGCCAACATCTGGACGACTGTCTGTCATCGGTGTACAGGCAGACATTCCGTGATGTGGAAGTTATCCTGGTTGATAATGGCTCTACCGATGATTCCATCCCGCACGTACGCCAGCACTACCCCGAAGTCAGGGTGTTGGCGCTGGAGCAGAATCGTGGATTCACCGGCGCCTGCAATGCTGGTTATGCCGCGGCACAGGGGGAAATCATCATTCTGCTGAACAATGACACAGAGGTCGACGAATCGTGGTTGGCGACAATCGTCGAGACGTTCGAGATAAACGCCGAGGTTGGCAGCATCGCCTGCAAGATCCTGCTGTTTGACAAGCGCGACCATTTCCATACGGCCGGCGACTACTACCGGATCGACGGTATTCCAGGCAATCGTGGCGTTTGGCAACAAGATCGTGGCCAATACGATCGCCAGGAACACGTCTTTAGCGCCTGCGGCGCGGCCGCAGCCTATCGCAGGAGCATGCTTCAGCAAGTCGGATTCTTGGATGACCGTTTCTACTTCTCGTGCGAAGATGTCGATCTCGGTTGGCGGGCCCACCTGGCCGGCTGGCAGGTCCTTTATGTTCCCTCGGCCATCGTCTACCACAAGTTAAAGGCAACCGGCGGCAGCGTCACTGGGAGCTATTACGATGGTCGCAACTTCATCTACCTGATCTGGAAAAACTACCCCGGCTCATTGCTGCGTCAACATTGGCGAAGTATCTTAAAGGCCCAGTTGCTAATCTCATGGGAAGCGCTCCAGTCCTGGCGCGGCGCGGCGGCCCGGGCACGCTTGCGTGGCCAGGTCGCAGGACTCATTGGCCTGTTTCGGTTCTGGCCAGAACGTCGCCGAATCCAGAAGAACCGACGCTTGTCTGATGACTCTCTAATCGAGCTGTTTACGCCTGTTGACGAGGCTTCATAGGGCAGTTATGATCGCTCGACCATTGTGGATTGGGTCCTGATTCTTGGGAAGCACCTGATCGTTGTAGAAGACTCGCAGTTGATAATGGACGGAAGACCACTGTTAAGCCTCATAGTGCCGGCCTATAATGAAGGGAAACGGTTACCACAAACCCTGCCCAAGATCATAGAATTCGTGGAGACTCAGTCATTCAACTTCGAGATTATCATTGTCGATAACAACAGTAGCGACGATACCAGGCAGATCGCCGAACAATTCGCCGAGAAGCATGCTTTCATACGTGTACTAGATGAGAAACGGCAAGGAAAAGGGGCAGCCGTGCGAGCAGGCATGCTTGAAGCCTATGGTGAGTTTCTGTTCATGGCCGACGCCGATCTTTCTATGCCGATTGGCGAAGTTAGCAAGTTCTTGCCGCCACAACTTGACGAATATGACGTTGCTATAGCCAGCCGTGAAATCGAGGGTGCAGTGCGTTACGACGAACCGGCTTATCGCCATCTCATGGGCCGGGTCTTCAACTTCATTGTCAAGGTCCTGGCTATTCCCGGCTTTCAAGATACACAATGTGGGTTTAAGTGCTTCCGACGTCATGCGGCCTTGGATGTCCTGGCCTACCAAAGCATCGACGGCTGGGCGTTTGATGTCGAGCTTCTCTTCATTGCTCAGCGCAGGGGCTACGACATCGTGGAAGTACCCATCGCCTGGTACTATCGAGCCAATAGCCGCATAAGCCCAATAAGCGATGCTTTCAACATGTTTCGAGAAGTTCTGAAGATCAGAGTGAACGGCTGGCGTGGGTACTATGACAAGCCAGAATCAGCTGATGCCGGTGTAGAACCCAACTGATCTGACGATGCCCACTCTGGAGTTGGAAAGCTTGGCCAGCGCCGAGGCAAGCAGCCTTCTCATCGCCGGACTAGACGAAGCCGGCCGCGGAGCTGTTGCGGGACCAGTTGTCGCCGCATCTGTCATTTTGCCGCTGGGTGAGCCTGGTCGCTTGGCGCGACTGTCAGACGTGGACGATTCCAAGAAGTTGACGCCCCGGAAACGAGAAATGCTATTTGATCTCATCATCGAACTGTCACTGACTTTCGGCATCGGCGCTGCATCGGCCGAAGAGATCGATCAATTCGGGATCATTGGCGCCACCGTCCTGGCCATGAGTCGAGCGACCGGAATGTTGAACCCACGGCCGGATTATCTGCTGATCGACGGTCGGATTAGACTCAAGGATATCGCCCTACCCCAGCAATCAATCATTCGTGGTGACGGAAAAAGCCTGAGTATCGCCGCCGCCTCAATCCTGGCCAAAGTCACGCGCGATCGCACGATGCTCGACCACCATCTTCATTTTCCGGCCTATGGCTTTGCCCGGCACAAAGGTTATTGCACATCGTATCACGTCGACGCCTTATCCCAGCACGGCCCTTGCCCAATCCATCGCCGTACATTCGCACCAATCCGACAGACTCTTATTTAGGTGTGGACCATGTCTGGCGAAGCGACCCTCGGACTCTACCTGCACATTCCTTTCTGCCGCCATCGCTGCGCCTACTGTGATTTCAATACTTATTCCACACTTAGCGAACTGGTGGACGCCTACGTCGACGCCTTGCGCAGCGAACTTCGCGAAGTCGCCGGTGTCTCAAGAAGACCGGCGGCGACTGTCTTCTTTGGCGGCGGAACGCCATCATTACTAAAGGCAGAATCGATTCGCTTACTCATCGACGACATCAAAGATACGTTTGTGCTGAAGAATGGAGCTGAAATCACTATCGAGGCCAATCCCGAGACACTCTCCTGGGATTATCTGTCGGCCGTGCGGCAGGCCGGGGTCAATCGTCTGAGCCTCGGCGTGCAAAGTGCAGACGCGGGAGAGTTGGCCTTGCTCGAGCGTGAGCACGATTTTGCGACAGTCGTCCAAGCAGTTGATAACGGACGGGCGGCCGGCTTCGAAAATATAAGCCTCGACTTAATCTATGGACTTCCGGGGCAAAGCCTGGCCAGTTGGGAGCGCAGCCTGTCGGCTGTAATGGCTCTAAATCCGGACCATCTGAGCCTGTACTGTCTGACGATAGAGGCCGGCACGCCGATGAACCGCTGGCTGACCAATGGCCAAATCGAAGCGCCCGATCCTGATTTGGCGGCCGAGCAATATGAGTTGGCTGCCAAAACACTTGAGCGGGCAGGATTTCAGCACTATGAGATATCGAATTGGTCCCGGCTAGGCCTGGCTTGCCAACACAACCTCATCTATTGGCGGAACGGCGCCTATTTAGGCTTGGGCGCCGGCGCGCACGGTCATGCGGCTGGCTATCGTTACAGCGTGGTCAGGCAACCACGTGTATACATACGACGTATGCGTTCGGGCGAACCGGGGCGATTTCCCTGGTCGGCCGCGCTGGCCGAAAAACGCCTGCTTAGTCGAAAAGATATGATGGCCGACACAGTGATCACCCAGCTGCGCTTGTTGAACGAAGGCATAAATCTCGATGACTTTGAAGAGCAATTCGGTGTTCACCTGTTCAGCGCCTTCCCCGGCGTCAACGAACAGATGATTGAATGGGGCATGTTGCAACAATCAGACAGCCGCCTACTCCTCACAGAGAAAGGCCAATTCCTCAGCAATCAAGTATTCTATCGCTTTATGTAAAGCAGTGACGATTTGAGCTCGGTTGTAAAACCTCGACACTTGAAGGAAACAGGGTCAGCGTTTGAAATCGCCGGAGTTATCATTGACTAAGGACAATTACACCACCGTCATCATGGCCGGAGGAAAGAGCAGTCGCATGGGCACCGACAAGGCATTCGTCCCCCTGCTAGGCAAACCAATGATAGAGCATGTCCTGGACAGCGTTAACGGGCTGGGCAGCGAACAGATCATCATCACCAATTCCAGAGAACAGTACAGTTACTTGGGTTTGCCGTTGTTTGGCGACATATACGAAGGCAGCGGACCGCTAGGAGGTCTACACGCGGCGTTGGTTCATGCCAACTGCCCGCATTTGCTTGTTGTGGCCTGCGATATGCCCTGGTTAAACCGGAAACTATTAGAGTACATGGTGTCGCTGCGAGCGACGGCCGACGTCATCGTTCCCCGCTGGACCACATTCCCCGAACCCCTCCACGCCGTTTATGGCAAAGCGTGTCTCCAACCAGTGACTGCCTGCCTTGAATCCAGGAAACTGAAACTGATTGCCTTCTATGGCCAGGTCAGCGTGCGTTTTCTTGATCGAGGGGACGTGACCAGGTTTGACGCCGTTGGTCGTTCCTTCGCCAACATCAATACCTTGGAAGATTTGCGCCAGGCCGGTGAGTAAAAATAGCCAGCCCAGACAAGCCAGACTGGCTATTCAACCGATCTAATTTCAGACCCGCGGCAGCGATGGCTCTGCGGGCGGGTGATTATTGGCTCTCAACCACCATCTCAGCCGCATGGAGAGTATTTTTCAGTAACATGGCGATGGTCATCGGACCTACGCCGCCCGGCACCGGGGTAATAGCCCCGGCGACCTGGCTAGCTGACTCGTACTCCACATCGCCGACCAACCGGTAACCGCGTTTCTTGGTCGGGTCCTCTTTTTGGTTGATGCCCACGTCAATGACGGCCGCTCCTGGCTTGATCATGTCGCCAGTTATCATCTCTCGACGACCGATGGCTGCGACCACTATGTCCGCCTGTCGCACATGTTCGGCCAGGTCTTTCGTGCGGCTGTGACAAATCGTAACGGTGGCGTTTTCCTTTTGTAACAACATAGCTACGGGCAGGCCCACAATATTGGAGCGGCCGACGATAACTGCCTCGGCGCCACTCATTTGCACGCCACTGCGCTCAAGCAATACGATTACGCCGTAGGGTGTGCAAGGTATAAACAGGGGATTTCTACCCTTCATAGCCAATCGGCCGATATTGACCGGATGGAAGCCATCCACGTCCTTGCCGAGGTCAATCGTATTGAGAATGGTTTCCTCGTCGATATGATCAGGCAAGGGCAATTGCACCAAGATGCCGTTGACCCGCGGATCAGCGTTCAGTTCGGCCACAACTGATTGCACTTCTTCCTGGCTAGTATCGGCCGGAAGCGTGTGCCCGAACGAGTTGATGCCAACCTCGGCACAACGCTTCTGCTTCATGCGCACATAGGTGGCCGAAGCAGGATTCTCGCCTACCAGTACGGTAGCCAACCCCGGCGTATAGCCATGTTTTTCCTTCATGTCCGCCACGGCGACGCGGACTTCTTCCTGAATATCTGCTGCGATGCTTTTTCCGTCGATGATAGTTGCTGTCATGTCTCTCACTTGGGTAGGATTTCCGTCCCCATGAACTTGTCAAGCCAGATGCCGACAGCCACGGCAATGAAGAACCCGACGAGCACGAAGTAGGGAATGGCCACCGGCTGCTCGGGGCCGGTCCAGAATTCCGCTACTGTCGTATCAAGTAGAACGGTAATCAGGTAGGTGGCTGCATAACCGATAACTAAAGAAATCACAACGAGAAGTAGTCGTTTTACAAGCATGTATGATTCAACTCCTGGGCAAGCTTCTAGGCAACCCCGTCTTCACTCTGCAAAACCTCGCGCACATGGCGCGTCAAGTCATCTGGCCTCACCGGTTTCGTCAGGTACTTGGTGGCCCCGAGCGACAGCCCTCGGCTCACACTTTGCGCATCTGCTCTGGCGCTAAGCATGATGATAGGCAAGTCGGCCGTAGCTTCGTCTCCCCTGAGGATCTCGCATACTTCAAAACCATCAATACCCGGCATCATTATGTCAAGTAGCATCACATCGGGCAATCGTCGTCGCACTTCTTCAAGCGCCTCGGTCCCATCTTGGGCTTCAAGCACCTCAAAGCCAGCCCGAACAAGTATGAGCCGCAGCATCGTACGCGCCGTGGGCTCATCGTCGACGACCAGGACCGAGGGTATCGCGCTATCTGTCATAACGGTTTCTCAACTGACGAATGTAACTGAGGCGCGATCAGATGTCTTCAAAAACATGGCACAATTCTCAGTAGCAAATCTTTAACTGCGACGGCAACCCTGGTTACCCGAAATGGCGTATCCTAGATTCAGCCAGCTACAGTCTATTGTATTCTAAACCTGGCTGACGGCAATGCTGTTGAGCAAAATAACCGGTCGATTTTTCAGCAAAATGCAACCGATTCGCTCATTCGGCTGGTCTGATCACGAGTTGATCGTCAGCATCATAGCTATAATGCAAATAGAGCGGCGACCCAGCCTCGCGATTGCCTAGCACCCGGGGCAATAGCCATTCAAGATCTTCGACGAGTTCGTCCTCAGGTAATTGGTCAGAGGGAAACCAAAACAAGTCCCCCTCGCTGGAGGCGTTTGTCTGCCGGGTATTGCTCCAGCCGATAAAGACGAACATCAAAATGCCCAGGCCCTGATCGCCGGCGTCAATATTGACTACCGCAGTCAAATCCAGAGCATCTATGGTCATACCGGTTTCTTCGGCAGCCTCCCGGCGGGCTGCGCTGAAAACGTCTTCGTCAACTTCGACGTGCCCTCCGACGCCGTTGTATTTGTTGGCCCACAGCCTTTTATCAGGCGCACCCCTTAACAGCAAGACATCGTCTTCGTGGCGAATGAATACCAGCACACGAGGAACAACGCGGTACCGTTCGCGTCCGCTGGCCAAGCCCTGGTCATTCTGCCCCATAAGTTACTCTAAGTTTCTTACCTAAGTCGATTGTTTTGCGCCGGACCCCCGAGCCTGCAACACGCGCCGTACGCTTTGCACCAGTTCTTCCGGCCCGAAGGGCTTCGTAATGTAGCCTTCCACGCCGGCTACTTGCAGGCCAAATATGCGATCGATCTCACTGGCCCTGGCGGTTACGACGATTACCGGAATCTGTTGGAGCTTTGGGTCAGCCCGCACTCGCTGCAACAACTCCCAACCGTCAATCTCAGGCATCATCAAGTCGAGCAGCACCAAGTCTGGCTTCAGTTTACGAACTCCATCCAGACCCGCTTGACCGCCAAGTGCGCCCACGACATTGTAATTGTGGCGCGTCAGAATGAGCGTAATGAGCTCAATCATTTCCTCTTCGTCTTCGATACAGAGTATGGTTGGTTTGTCAGCCATTTTTTGCCTTCCGTCTTGGCGCCGGCGTTGCCTTCGATTGGACGCTTGCCTTTCGGGCATGACCCAGTTTGGTCGCTGGGCCCGTTTCCAGGCCAGCCACCCCTGGGTCAACCAAGCTAAGGTGCGGCCGAGATAGGTTAACACATGGGTTTTCCCCTGTCTAGCGTTTTATTGACTTTAACCATCCTATTTGGCATAATGGCTGGCGAATTAGATTCAAATGCGACGATGGAGACGAGTAAGCAGGCGTCGTCCGATCAGCGAGCCCGAGTTGGTGCGAGCCGGGCACGGACAGCTTGTCGAAAATCCCTCCGGAGCTGCCAACCGAACGAGCGAGTGTATCGCCGGCATATTTGGATTCGGCCGGCGACCTTTTGGTGAAGGTTAACGAATTACCGGATTAGAAAGGATACTCGTATTCAAGTAGGCTTGGACGGACTCATCTCACGTTAGCGAGAGCGCGATGATAGCCTCGATTAGGGCCGTCGTTGACAGAGAGTCGGATCTGCTGACAATAGCAGTAACCCGGAAATCTGGGTGGTACCGCGGAGCGTATGCGCCTTCGTCCCTGAGTTGGATGAAGGCGTCTTTTATTTGAAACGAACCAGAGCCTGCGGTCATTCGGTGGGCGAAATCTGGTTGAGCGAGGTCGAAATGACTGACGTTTTATACCTAGACGATTCGTATATCCGCCAATTTGACGCAACCGTCGCCGGCCGAGTGGATGGAGGCGTAATTCTGGATAGATCGGCATTTTACCCGGGTGGCGGCGGGCAACCGGCCGATCTCGGCCGCCTGTCGGCCGGCGGCGATTCGTGGCCGGTGACCAAAGTGAAGCGAGTTTCCGGCGACATTGTTCATTTCGTCGACGGACCCTTACCGGGAGAGGGCGCGACGATATTGGCAACGCTGAATTGGGAAAGACGATATCAACTCATGCGCACGCACACGGCATTGCATATTCTCTGCGGCGTTATTTGGCGCGACTATAAGGCTTCGGTGACCGGCGGCAATATGGATCCGCTCAGAGGCCGCATGGACTTCGAATTCGAGACCATGCGCCAGGATCTGGTAGCCGAAATCGAGCAAGCCGTTAACCACGAAGTAGCGGCCGCGCGCGATGTTGTCGTGCGCACTATGCCGCGCGACGAAGCGTTCAAGATCCCAGATCTGATACGGACGAAGATTAATCTGCTACCAGCAGGGATCAAGGAAGTTCGCACGGTCGAGATCGTTGGCCTCGATCTCCAGGCTGACGGCGGCACCCATGTCGCCAATACAAGTGAAGTCGGCCAGATTAGCGTGGTTGATTACAAGAGCAAGGGAAAAATCAACAAACGTTTATACATCCAATTGGACGAGACTTAACGCCGGACATTTATGCATCACCGGCGCTGATTGGCAGCATATCATGCGCTTCATCATACGCGAACAAGAATACGAAAGACTCTTGGCCGCTGGCCGGCTACGCTACCTGTCGGCTGGCATCGAGACGGGCGTTTTTGAAACCTACCGGCTAACGCAGGCAGTTGACGGCTTCACTGTCGCGCGAATTGACCTTGATCGGCGAGACACGGCCGCCGCCAACAGTACGCTTCTTCACCTACTCCTGAATCCGGGCGGGCGGCCTGAGAGACTCAAGCTACGCCGCTTCTCCCCGGCTGGCTCTGTTGAGGCCGATGTCCTGGTGGAGGATGAATCGTTCAGCGTCAGGCGGACCGGTCTAGCCGACATGGCTCAAGAAGAGATGAAGCGGCCGCCTGGCTATGGCCTGCTTATGCCGGCGGCCGTTGGTTTGGCGTTCTTCATTCATGGTAACCCAGGCCAGCGCTCCGCAGCGGCAATTGGTCTGGATGAGCAGCGGCTTTATGCACCTTTTAGCACATCGGTTGAGATAGATCCGCTGGATGAAGAGGAAATGACCGTGACCGGCCAGCTTGTGCCAGTCCGGCCCTACTTGATTCGTCAAAGAGGAACGATTTGTAAGATATGGCTGGACGATTACGGATTACCCGTGCGCCTGGATGATGAAGACGGGACACATGCTGTCGAGGATCGCTATGTGCGCCAGCGCCGATAAATCGGCGAGAACAGTAAGAATTGAGTGGAGTGAACGATGACATTTAACGAAGTACCGAACAAGGTGGATTACGTGAAACTGGAAAGAGATGTCCTGGCCTTCTGGCAGGAGAGCCAGGCCTTTGAGAAACTGCGCGAATTGCGCTCGCGCAGCGACCGCCAGTGGAGCTTCATCGACGGACCGATCACAGCTAACAACCCCATGGGCGTTCATCACGCCTGGGGTAGAACTTACAAGGACCTGTTCCAGCGTTTCAAGGCGATGCAGGGTTACAATCAACGCTGGCAGAACGGGTTTGACTGCCAAGGTCTGTGGGTTGAAGTAAACGTAGAGCGCGAATTGGGCTTCAACAGCAAGCGTGAAATCGAGGAATACGGCCTGGCCGATTTCGTCAAGCAATGCAAGATGCGCGTCCTGAAGTATGCGGCAGAACAGACCGGGCAATCCATCAGGCTGGGCTACTGGATGGACTGGAACGATCCAGCCCAATTGCTGCACCTGAGAGATCTTTTGGACGAGGATCCAGGACAAGTGGTCACCATTGAAGGTCCAGCAGGCCCGGTCAGCGGCACCGTCGAGCAAGTCATCGGTCAGTTGGGCATGCGCCATGTCGGCGGCTCCTATTTCACTCTGAGCGACGAAAACAATTACCAAATTTGGGGTTTCTTGCAGAAGTGTTTTGAGAACGGCTGGATCTTCAAAGGCCGTGACGTGATGCCCTGGTGCGCCCGTTGCGGGACCGGCCTCAGCCAGCATGAAATCGTGACCGACGGTTACCATGAAGTAACTCATGAATCGGTCTTCCTCAGATTTCCAGTGACGGCCCGATCCGAATCGACCGGCGGCCAATTGACCAAACCGGCCGAAAACGAGGCGCTGCTGGTTTGGACGACAACGCCATGGACATTGACCAGCAATGTCGCCGCGGCCGTCGGGCCAGAGTTGACCTATGTAAAGGTGCGCCAGAATGAAGACGGTTGGATCTACTACCTGGCCAAGGATGCGATGAGCAACTCCTTGATCGGCGACTATGAAGTCCTGGGTGAATTGCCCGGTGAATCGCTGGTGGGCTGGCGCTATGCCGGCCCCTTTGACGAACTCCCGGCGACCGAGCAGGCATTTGACGAAGCCGGCTACCAACATCGCGTCATCGCCTGGCAGGAAGTTGGCGCTGACGAAGGTACTGGCATCGTGCACATCGCCCCCGGCTGCGGCGCCGAAGACTTCGAGTTGAGCAAAGAGAATGATTTGCCGGTGATCGCCCCGCTGGACGAAAACGGCATCTACGGGGACGGTTTCCTGTGGCTGACCGGCCGGTCGGCCAACGATGTTGCCGAAGATATATTCTCTGATTTGCGGCAAAAAAGCCACTACTACCGCAAGCAACGCTACGCCCATCGATACCCCCATTGCTGGCGATGTGGTGAGGAGTTGGTCTATCGCCTGGTCGATGAGTGGTTCATCAGCACCGGCCCACTCTACGACAAGCCTAGGGCAGAAGTGACCGACGAGGAGAAGGCAGGCAGCTATCGCTATCAAATCATGGACGTGGTGGACCAGATCAACTGGGTGCCTGAATTCGGACATCGTCGCGAGCTGGATTGGCTGCGCAATATGCACGACTGGATGATCAGTAAAAAACGCTACTACGGTTTGGCGCTGCCAATCTGGGTCTGCGAGGATTCGGCGTGCGGTCATTTCCATGTCGTCGGCAGCGAGCACGAGTTGAAGGAAAGGGCCATTGAGGGCTGGGAATCCTTCGCCGGGCATTCGCCCCATCGACCGCATATCGACGCTGTGAAAATCGCCTGTCGCGAATGCGGCGGAAGAGCCAGGCGGATTAGCGATGTCGGCAATCCGTGGTTGGATGCCGGAATCGTAGCGTATAGCACCCTTGGTTACAGGCAAGATCGCGAATACTGGGAGCAATGGTTTCCGGCCGACTGGATCAGCGAAAGTTTTCCGGGCCAGTTCCGAAACTGGTTCTACAGCCTGCTGGCCCAAAGCACCGCGCTGACCAACAGCCCGCCCTTCAAGAACATCTTTGGTTACGCTTCACTCATGGCCGAAGATGGACGCGAGATGCACAAATCCTGGGGCAATGCCATTGAATTCAACGAAGCTGCCGAGACGATCGGTGCCGATACCATGCGCTGGCTTTTCGCCGCGGCGAAGCCCGAGCAAAACCTGCACTTCGGTTACAACCTAGGCAAGGAAACCCGGCGCCGATTCCTGATCCCGCTCTGGAATGTCTATTCCTTCCTGGTCACCTATGCCAATCTAGACGGTTGGTCACCTGCAGGTAGTTTGACAACTGATACGGTCACGTTGGCCGATCGTAACCGGTCGCCAGTCCAGGCCAATGATCAGCTTGACCGATGGATCTTGGCCAGGGTAGACGAAACAACTTTGGAGGTTACCCGGCGCCTCGAGGCTTTCGCGGCCGATAAAGCGACGATTGCCCTTGAAAACCTGCTAGATGATTTGTCCAACTGGTATGTGCGCCGCTCGCGCCGCCGATTCTGGAAGAGCGAAGCTGACGCCGACAAGTTGGCCGCCTACGAAACTCTGTACTCGGCCGTCTTGCAGCTAGCCAAGTTACTGGCGCCGTTCGTGCCCTTCACGGCCGAGGCCATCTACCAGAATCTTGTTCGCCAGGTAGAACCGGCCGCGCCATTAAGCATTCACCATAACGACTGGCCGTCGGCCGACGACGATACCCTTAATCACCAGCTGTTGAACAAGATGAGGCTGGCCATCAATGTGGCCGGCCTCGGCCGTTCGGCGCGCAGTGCGGCCGACTTCAAATTGCGCCAGCCTCTTTCGAGGGCCCGGATCAACGTCGGCACCTCGCGCGAGCAGGAAGATTTGATGGAGTTGGCCGAGGTGCTTAAAGAGGAGATCAACGTCAAAGAAATCGAAGTCGTGTCGGAGGTGGGCGAACTGGTCAGCTACAAGCTCTTGCCCAACAACCGCCAACTCGGGCCGAAATATGGCAAGCTGTTTCCAAAGATCCGGGCCGCATTGTCAGAACTTGATCAGGCCGCGGCCGCCGCAACGCTGCAGAGCGGTGAAGCGATCGTTCTGAGTGTCGAGGGCCAACGGGTAGCGCTTTCCGGCGAAGAAGTTCTAGTGCAGACGGAATCTCGTGGCGGGTTGGCCGTGGCCAGCGACAAGGGAGTCACCGTCGCCGTGGACACGACCTTGACGTCTGACTTGATTCGTGAAGGCTTTGCCCGGGACCTGGTACGGGCCATCAACACCTTGCGCAAGAACGCAGGGCTGGCCCTCGACGACCGGATTCGCCTCTACTACCTGGCCGACGATGAGCTTTCGCTGACCTTCGTTCAATTCGGCGATTACATTCGACAAGAAACGCTGGCGGTCGAATTGAGCGCCGGTTCTATGGACTCGGCTCGCGGCCAGGAGACGTTGACTATAGGCGAGAGCCAGGTGCAGTTAAGCCTGGAACTCGCCTGAGTCAAAGATTAGTTGACAGAGTGTCAGAAAGCCAAGTTTTCCTCTGGGCGCGCAAGGTGCGCGTGCGCGCCCAGGGCTTCTCTCGCCTGCCACCCCATAAATCGGTACAATTCAGCTGTATATACCGGTCCAAGCGATTATCTGTGCTGGCTAAATAGAGAATGCCGCCAGGCACTAGCCATGGCACCAGCCTAGGTGTCCGCCTAGGCATCCGCAAGGAGATATTCATGCGCCGTCACGTAATACTGGTGTTAGTCGCCTTACTGGCTACCGCCGCTTTAGTCTCGGCCCAAGAGCAAGAACCATCGCCTGATAAGGGCTACAAGCAGGATCTGGCGCCAACTGCCACAATGCACACGGTCGACGGCGTGATTAGAACGCTGGCTCTAGAGCCGGTGGCGGATCCGAATGGGCCGCTGGCGATCACTGCGGTGGAGGCCTCCGATATTTGCAGCGTTGCGCCGCCGTTCGGCATCAACGAAGGCAGCACCACGCCAAATATAAGAAGCTTCAACAATATCGTCGAAGGAAGTGATCCAGTGTTGTCCTGCATGTGGGGTAATCCGGACAGCAACCGTGGCTACCGGACGGCCTGGTACAAATTTGAGTCGGACGCTTATGGGCTCGTGTCGTTTAGCACCTGGAGCAGCAACTATGATACAGTCCTCGCCGTCCACAAGGGCGCATGCGGAAACCTCGTCGAGGTGGCTTGCAACGACGATGACAACTACCTCACATCCAGGCTTGA
>JBFFWQ010000038.1:0-46958 GCA_041570195.1 Promineifilaceae bacterium (SeqCode)
AAGCCTTGTTCGGCTTGTTCGACGGCGACGGTCAGGGCGCTGGCTTTGTTCAGGCATTCTTGATATTCGCTGGTCGGATCGCTGTCGGCGACGATGCCGGCGCCGGCCTGGACGTAAATCGTGTCGCCTTGCATCAACATGGTCCGGATGGCGATGCAGGTATCCATGCTGCCGTCATGGCTGAAGTAGCCGACCGCGCCAGCGTAAACGCCGCGCCGCTCGCCTTCCAGTTCCTCGATGATCTCCATGGCCCGCACCTTGGGCGCGCCGCTCACAGTGCCGGCCGGGAAGGTGGCCCGCATCAAGTCAAAGGCGTCCAGCCCCGGCCGCATCCGGCCCTCGACGTGGCTGACGATGTGCATCACGTGACTATAGCGTTCGACGACCATCAAGTCGCGCACCTCAACCGAGCCATATTCGCTGACCCGGCCGATGTCGTTGCGACCCAGGTCGACCAGCATCACGTGCTCGGCGCGCTCCTTCTCGTCGGCCAGTAGATCGGCGGCCAATTCGGCGTCTTCGCTTTCTGATTGGCCGCGCCAGCGCGTGCCGGCGATAGGCCGCACGCTGGCCAGGCCATCCTCCAGCCGCACGTGCATTTCTGGCGAAGCGCCGATCACCTGGAAACCCAGGCGGCCGAAATTGAAGTAAAACATGTACGGCGACGGATTGAGCATGCGCAGGGCGCGATAAATGGCGAAAGGGTGGGCGTCGGTGCGCCGGCTGAGACGCTGGCTAAGCACCACCTGGAAGATATCGCCGGCGGCGATGTACTCCTTGGCCTGGCCGACCATGGCCTCAAATTCCGCCTGCTGCTTATTCGTGGCCAGCGATTCCGGCCCGCGGCCGTTGCCGTCACCCAACCCCAGGCGACGAGGAACGGCCGGCAGCGGCCGCAATAAGCGTTCACTCACCCGCTCAATGCGCTCCACGGCATCCATATAGGCCAGGGCCCGATCGTCCTCTTCGCCATCCAGGTGAGCATTGGCCAGAATGATCAGCTGATGCCGGGCGTGGTCAAAGACGACCAGGGTGTCGGCCAGCAAAAAGACGGCGTCGGGCAAATCCAGGGGCGAGACGGCTGTCGCCGGCAGCTTCTCAAAGAAGCGCACCACGTCGTAGCCCAGGTAGCCCACGGCGCCGCCGCTGAAGCGCGGCAAGCCGGGCACATCGGCCGGCGTGAAACGGCTCATCTCCGCCTTGAGAACGTCCAGAATATCCTCGCCTTCGTCTAGCAGCCGCTCTTCTATTTCAGCCTGGTGATCAGCCGGATCGCCGTTGATGGACACCTGTCGGCCGGTCAAGGAAACCATGCCCCGCGGGTCCACGCCGACGAATGAATAGCGGCCGACCTGCTCACCGCCCTCGACCGACTCAAGCAGGAAAGACGGTCCCAGACTGTCCATCAACTTTATGTAAACCGTTACCGGCGTTTCCAGGTCGGCGGGAAACACCCGGTAGACCGGTATCAAATTGGCCTCGCCGGCCGCCAATTCCCGAAACTCAGCCAAATCCGGCTGATAAACCGTCCTCTGTCTCTGCCTCTGTACACTAACCATCACCATAACTCCATTCTCTGACCACTGGCCACCGACCGCCGTCCACTGATCACAAAACGCCCTCGTCTCTGAGGGCCAGTCGAATGCTTGGCCTCCAGGGACGAGAGCGTCATATCTCCCGCGGTGCCACCCTGCTTAGGCTGCTCCAGTAAACAAAAACGCGCTTGTGATGGCGCGTCAGTCGTGGGAGCCAGCCTCACTTGATTCAGTCCAGATAGCGACTAGCAAAGCGCTAGTCCGTTCGAGACCTATGCCCTGATAACGGTGGCACCTCCGGCCCGGGCTATTAGCATCTAACAAATCATTCGCCTCGGGCGACTCCTCGGTCCATTCCTCTTCTGCGCTGACATTGGCTTCGCAGCATCCTGGCCAACTCTCTCCGACCCGCTCTGAAGAGTACTACTCCGGTTCACAGTCGTTCAGTTATTAACCTGGTACCATGGTAGCATGGGCTTAGGAGAGTGTCAAGACATACGCAGGTGGGCAGGTGGGAGGTAGGCGTCGCTATTGGTGACACTTCTCTGGGATGACCTGGCCCGTGCATTTGGGCCCACTCTGGCCATCAACAGAAATGACGCACAACCGCAGGTAGGCAAGTGGCGGGTGACGAGTTGTAGAAGTCGAGGACAGGTGCCGCCGTATGGGCGTGCGGCGCTGCGGAGCTTGTGGTCTTGGCCAACAGCGCCCGGCCGAGGGGGCGCCGTTCCTGCGCGCTGGCGGATCAGGCTGGGATTGATTCGTGATAATAGTCGTATTCGTCTTCGTACTGCGTTTCCGACTCATAAGAATCTGAATAGTCAGACCATTCAAGTTCCTGGCTGGTCTGGCTAGAGAGAGCGCAAGCGGCGACGACGACAAGCGAGACGAAGAAGGAAAGGGCGAAGAAAGCTCCAACTGCTATTACGATGATATTCATACTATTACTCTCATTCCTTTTTGCTGCGATGCAAGTTCGGTACGATGTTAGGCCTGCGAACAATATGCATTTATCATGCCTTATAGACCGGGTGCATGTCATCAGTACTTTGTGACCAAGTATGCAATTTAAAGTAGTTCTTTAGAACCAGTATTAATTAAGTGGGGTTGTACTCTGTGAAATTGGGTGCTGTTGCCAAGGCTCCGGGTGTTTGGGTTGGAGTTCAGAACGGATAGGAGGAGATGAGGGGAACTGACTGGGCGAAGCGGCGGGAACTGTGAGGAATCCATTGCTCCAGTGGGGATCAGGGGCATCCGGGGCGGCCGTTTCGCGAGCGGGGAGTCGGCACTTGGTCACATCAAAGAATTAGTAGCCGTAGGGTACTCTGACTAAAAGGGCATTGCGGTTCGGCCGCTCGCCAATACAATGATGGCAATTCAGCAAGTCTCGTCGGCGCCTGTACCAAGAATGGGTTGGGGACATCAGGATAATTCATGCAAAGACGTATTCCTATTTTAGTATTGTTGATGGTGGCGGTGACGGTTGGCGTGAGCGGCCGGGCAAACGCCGGCCTGGAACAGCCGGGGCCATTTCAGTTAGATCCGGCCGCCCGGCCGACCCGGCAGATCATAATCAAGTTCAACGACCTGGCGGCCGACTCGGCGATGCAGTCAGGCGCCGAGGCAACGGTCCTGGATCAGCTGAGCCTGGCGGCCGGCGAAGAACTGGCCTACGTGCGGCCCATGTCCGGCGGCGCCCATGTCCTGGCTCTGCCCGACTACCAATCGCCGGACGATGTGGCGGCCATCAGCGCCCGGCTGACCGAACTGGCCGATGTCGACTATGCCGAACCCGATCTGGTCAGGGGCATTGGACGGGGGACGGTGCTGACGCCCGCCGTGACCGAACTCAACCCAAACGATACGCGTTTTGGCGACCAGTGGCATTATAAGCACGTCCCGGGCACGGCCGAGGGGATCAATTTGCCGCCGGCCTGGGCCATCACCACCGGCTCGTCGTCGACGGTCGTGGCTGTGGTCGATACCGGCATCCTCAGTCACGCCGACCTGGCCGGCAGAATCGCGCCCGGCTACGACTTCATCACCAGCCCTACCACCGCCAACGACGGCGGCGGCCGTGACGGCGATGCCTCCGATCCCGGCGATTGGATCGCGGCCAACGAATGTGGCTTCACCCACAGTGCCAGAAACAGTTCCTGGCACGGCACGCACGTGGCCGGCACCATTGGCGCCGCCACTAATAACAGCCTGGGCGTGAGCGGCGTCAATTGGCAGACCAAGATCCTGCCTGTTCGCGTGCTGGGCAAATGCGGCGGCCTAACATCCGATATCGTAGACGGGATACGGTGGGCGGCCGGCCTCCACGTTCCCGGCGCGCCGGCCAATAAGAATCCGGCCGACGTTATCAACTTGAGCCTTGGCGGTTCGGGCCCATGTATGGCCAGCGAGAAAGCGGCCTTCGCCGACGTAAAGGCCGCCGGGACGACGGTCGTCATCGCTGCCGGAAATAGCGCCAGTGATGCCGTGAACTATAGTCCGGCAAACTGCGAAAATACGATCACCGTGGCGGCCACTGATCGCGGCGGCGACCGGGCCTACTACAGCAATTTCGGCAATATCGTCGAAGTAAGCGCGCCGGGCGGCGAAACGAACAGCCAGGCTGGCAACGGCGTGCTGTCTACCTGGAATACAGGCGCAACCGCGCCGGCCAGCGACAGCTACGTTTTCTACCAGGGTACAAGCATGGCTGCGCCGCATGTCGCTGGATTAGTTTCGCTGATGATTGCTCGAGATCCGACATTGACCCCGAACGAGATTGTTAGCACGCTGCAAAACACGGCCCGGGCTTTCCCGGCCGGCAGCGACTGCAATACCAGCAGGTGTGGCGCCGGCATCGTCGACGCCCAACGCGCGATTAACCCCATTGACCCGGTGATCTACGGCAACCAGGTTTATCTGCCATCGGTAGTGACGCCGTCTGTGGCGCCAGAGATCTCTTTTGGCTCGGCGACATATAACGTGGTCGAGAGCGGCGGCAACGTTTCGCTGACGATCAGTCTAAACGGCCCTACCAATCAGACGGTAAGCGTCGAGTACACAACCGGCAACCTATCGGCCGCAGCCGGCAGCGACTACGTGGCCAAAAGCGCAAAAGTGATCTTCAGTCCGGGCCAGGTAAGCAAAAAGGTCAATATCACTATCCTCGACGACGGCAAGCTGGAAACCCCCGAGAAATTCCTCGTTTACCTGAAGAGACCCCAGGGGGCGGCATTGTCAACGCCCTCAACAGCCACGGTTGTCATCCATGATGATGATGTTTCCTCCGACGGTATAGCCAACGGCGACTTCGAGGCCGGTAGCACTGGCTGGACCGAATACTCGTTCCTAAAATTCGATTTGATCCTCGAACGCGCTGGTCTGCCTATTCCACCTCACAATGGCAACTGGGCCGTGTGGCTAGGCGGGGCCAACGCTGAAGTCGCCTATGTCGAGCAAACAGCTTCAATCCCGGCCGGTTCGCCCTACCTGACCTACTGGCACTGGATAAACTCCGAGGACGTCGAGTGCGGCTGGGATCATGGCATCGTCGTCGTCAACGGCAACAAGATAGCCGACCACTATGATTTGTGTGTCACCCAGGATACCGGGGGCTGGGTCAAATATTCGGCCGACCTTTCGCCCTGGGCCGGTCAAACGGTGGCCGTGCAGATTCGCATCCAAACCGACAACCTGTACACAAGCAACCTGTTCGTGGATGGCGTGACCTTCACGGCCACTCCGGCGCCGTCAGCGACGACCCAGACCGGTCCGCAACCAACGCTGTGGAACGGCGGGCCGGCGACCGACGCGACCAGCCGCAAGTGAACTTGACATAAACAAAAAGAGAAGCCGGCCGCATACGCTCGTCAACGGCGTCGAGCGGCCGGCCGGCCATTGACGCGGGTGGGGGCCCATGATCTTGGGTAGCTGGCCGTTGACGCCGATCGGTTCTTGTGGCGCGGCCGCTTATCGGATACGATTCAAGACCATGAACGATACCCATTCACACGAGTAATTCGGAGGTGAAATATGGCCTATAAACTACCGGCGCTGCCCTATGAAAAGAGCGCCCTCGAACCGCACATCGATGCCCGGACCATGGCTTTGCACCATGGCAAGCATCATCAAGCGTATGTGAACAACTTGAACAAGGCCCTGGAAGGGTACGAGGAACTGGCCTCCAAGAGCGTCATCTCCCTGCTGGCCAATCTGGGGTTGGTGCCGGAGGAAATACGGACCGCCGTTCGCAACCATGGCGGCGGCCATGCCAACCACTCGGCCTTCTGGCTTTCGATGCGCCCCGCTGGCGGCGGCGCTCCATCCGGTCAATTGGCCGAGGCAATTGACGCCGACTTTGGCTCCTTTGAGACCTTCCAGGATCAATTTAGTACCGCCGCCGCGACGCTATTCGGGGTGGGATGGGCCTGGCTGTGCATGGATAACAAGGGCCAACTACGAATCACGACCACCTACAATCAAGACAATCCGATATCGTCTGGTCTGGCGCCGCTGCTGGGCCTGGATGTGTGGGAACATGCCTACTATCTGAACTACGAGAACAGGCGGGCTGACTATGTGGCGGCCTGGTGGAACGTGGTTAACTGGAGCTACGTCTCTGGCGCCTATGGGGCGGCCAAGATCGAACTTGGCCTGACCCAGATGGCGGCCTGGGCGGAATCAACCTGGAACAAGTTTACTGATAGCCTGCTTGGTCCTAAGGAGGAGTAGCGTTCCGGATGGACGTTGACTCGCCGCAGCCCCAGAGCCTGGTCTTATACAAAAACCGGCCGGCCCGCGTCATGAGAATCGGTCAAAAGAAGATCGAAATCGAGTTGTTCGACGGCCAGATCCTTAGTGTGCGTCCCAAGGATATACAGCTGCTTCACCCAGGGCCGATAGCCGACCTATCAACCCTGGGCGAGCCGAACGGCGAAGTCAGAACAGCATGGGAGTTGCTTCAGGGCGAGACAACCAACCTGGCCGAGTTGGCCGACCTGGCCTACGGAGAGTTCACGCCGGCCAGCGCCTGGGCGGTCTGGTCACTGGTGGCCGATGGGCTGTACTTTGGTGGAACGCCCGACCAGATCGTCGTCCACGATGCGCGGCACGTGGCCGCCGAAACGGCCGCCCGCCAGGCCAGGGCCGACCAGCAAGCGGCCTGGTCGGCCTTCCTGGAACGAATGGCAGACGGCCGCTATCTGCCCGAGGATGAGCCGTACCTGGCCGAAATCGTCGAATTGGCCAATGGCCGGCGCGAACGAAGCCGGGTACTGGCCGCTCTCGGCCAGGCTGAGAGCCCTGAGAACGCCCATGCCGTGCTGTTGGAGCTGGGCTATTGCGATGGCACTTTTAATCCCTATCCGGCACGGGCTGGATTGGATTGGGGCGAGCCGGCGGCAACGGTCGAACGGCTGGACGACGAGCCCAGGCGCGACCTGACGCACCTGGCCGCCCTGGCCATCGACGATGCCGGCAGCCGCGACCCCGACGACGCCCTGAGCCTCGACGGCCACCGACTATGGGTCCATATCGCCGATGTGGGCGCGCTGGTGGCGCCGGATAGTCAGGCCGACCTGGAGGCCAGGGAGCGGGCCACCAATCTGTACTTGCCCGAGGGCACGGTCATGATGCTGCCGGCCGAGGCGACGCGCGTGCTCGGTTTGGGCCTGGCCGAGGTCTCGCCGGCCCTGTCTCTTGGCCTGGATATTGACGCCTATGGCCAGATCGAGGGCGTAGAGATCACGCCTAGCCTGGTCAAGGTCACCCGGATGACCTATGAAGAAGCCGACGAGCATTTAAACGAGCCATTGCTGGCCGGGCTCGACCGGCTGGCCCGGATCTTCGAGGAGCGCCGGCAACAGAATGGCGCTATCAACATCACCCTGCCGGAAGTGCGGATTTGGCTTGAGGACGGCCGGGTACACGTCAGGTCGCTGCCCAAATCGCGCAGCCGGGACATCGTTCGTGACGCGATGCTGATGGCCGGCGAGGCGGTCGGCCGTTACGCCATGCAGCACGACATACCGATTCCCTTTACCGGCCAAGAGCAACCGTCCGACGACTTGCCGCCGGCCACGACGCTATCCGAGATGTTTACTTTGCGGCGAACGATGCGCGCCAGCCAGGCGTCCAGCACGCCAGCCGCCCATGCCGGCCTGGGCATGGAGATATACGTCCAGGCCACCAGCCCTTTGCGCCGCTACCTGGACCTGGTTGTCCACCAACAATTGCGGGCTCACCTGAACGACCGACCACTGCTAGACTCCCAGGCGGTGATGGAGCGGGTTGGCGCGGCCGAGGCCATTACCGGCGGGGCGCGCTGGGCCGAGCGCCGTTCGAGTACCCACTGGACGCTGGTCTACCTGCAGCAGAATCCGGATTGGTCAGGCGAGGGCGTCGTGGTCGACCGGCGCGGCCGGCGCAGCGTCGTACTGCTGCCCGACTTAGCCCTGGAAAGTCAGCTGTTTTTGCGACGCGAGACGCCCATGGACGGCAAGGTGCAACTGGCCATTGATGAGGTCGATCTACCGCACCTGGAGGCCCACTTTCGCCTGGCCGGCTGATTCACCCGCCGGGCAGCGCCAGGATCGTTGCTCAGTTAGCGGCGTTTAGCAAACCGCGAGGCAGATGGCAACCCCTATGTAGCGCGGGATGGCATCCCGCACAGGTTTGACAATCCGGGCTACGGGGCGACCGTCCGAACAATGTACATGCACCGGGTCTTCTTTCGATTTTACGCCGAATTAAACGACCTGTTGCCGGCCGAACGGCGCCAGGTTTTCTTCCCCCAACCTTTTAACGACCGGGTGACGGTCAAACACCTGATCGAGTCCCTGGGCGTGCCTCATTCCGAAGTTGACCTGATCCTGGTCGACGGCCGATCGGTAGATTTCACCTACATCGTCGCCGACGGCGATCAAATCAGCGTCTACCCGGTCTTTGAGTCGCTGGACATCGGTCACGTCACCCGGCTTCGACCGGAGCCGCTACGCGAGACCCGCTTTGTGCTGGATGGCCACCTGGGTCAGCTGGCTACTTATTTGCGCCTGCTGGGTTTCGACAGCCTGTATCGCAACGACTATGATGATCGTGAGTTAGCCATGATCTCGTCGTCAGAGCGGCGGATCCTGCTCACGAAGGACCGCGGTCTGCTCAAGCGAAAAATGGTTTCCCATGGCTACCTGGTGCGCGAAACCGACCCGGAGCTGCAGATGCTGGAAGTCGTCGGCCGGTTCGATTTGCGCGACCGCGTGCAGCCATTCCGGCGCTGCCTGCGCTGCAATGGCCTGACCGACGAGGTGCCCAAGTCGGCCGTGATCGATCGCTTGCCGGCCAATACGCGGCGCTATTACGACGAGTTCCGTTTGTGCCGCGATTGCCAACAGATCTACTGGAAAGGCTCCCACTACAAGCGCATGCAGGCCTTTCTCAAGCGAACGCTTGGCCTCGAAACTGAATGAGCTATTCGTCCCTCGGCATCATTCTCCCATGTGTCATTCCGAGCGCAGCGCAGCGAAGTCGAGGAATCCCTGGAGCGTTTCTGGAAAATGCCGTCTGTGGTTGATGAGACCGTGGGATTCTTCATTACGAAGACTCCATTCTAATGACACATGGGTCGTTTGTTTGACATAATGCCGGTAAGTGATTATGATTTCCGGGAGTCAAGTAGATGTACACCAAACTCGGAATTCACGTCAATCCCGGTCCGCGAGGGGGCTTTGGCCCGTTGAGTGCGGCCGCTCCGGCCGTCGTATTGGCGGTGGAGGAGGGCGGGGCGCTGCTGGAGGCCCGTGAGAACAGCGGCCGCCGGACGGTCACGATTTTCCGCGACACGAGCGTTTATCCCGACGCGCCGCCGGGCATCGACAACATGACCGAAAGCGGGGCCATGGCCGCGGCCGAGCTCTACTGGCCCAGGCTGCGTGAACGATATGATCTTAATCCGGCCGACTATTACCAGCCCACCAACGAGATCGGCGGCGATAACGAGCAGACGCTGGCCAATCTGCTGGTCTACGAAGGCCGGCTGATGGACCTGGCCGAACGGGATGGCTACCGTCTGGTGGTCGGTAGCCCGGCCGGTGGCAGCCCGGCCAATTGGGAGCTGTGGCTGAACTACTTCGTGCCCCTCATTCGCCGCGCCGGCGAAGGCGGTCACCTATACGGCCGGCACGCCTACGGCGGCGTGGTCCTGGCCAGCAGCGGCAACTTGACCGCGCCCGGCCCGGCCCCGGCCGACGACAATACCGGGCGGCCGTTTCGCGAAGCGGCCTACCTGCGCCAGAAGGGCATCCCGACACCCATCGTCATCACCGAAGCCGGCCCGCACGGTGGCATGCGCTTTCCCGGGACCGAGGCGATGCTGGAGGATGTGGCTCGCTACGACACCCTGTGCGGCGAACATGACAACATCTGGGGCTTCTGCTGCTGGACCTTCGGCGATCACGGACCGTTTCCGGTCAATATCCAGCCGGCGGCCAAAAGACTGACGGCCTACCTGGCTCTCCAGGGCGGCGCCCGGCCGCGAGAAGATCTTGTTGCCGTCCGCCCGCCTGTGCATGTGAGACCCGTTCAGGATGGCGGGCAAGTGCCGGTTGATGGCGCCGACGATTCCGGCTTCGTGAAATTCCACAGCGAACAAGACCTGAACGCCATCCCGGCCGGTTCTTCGATCGAAGTTACCTGGCGGCTGCGCAACACGGGCGAGACGACCTGGGGCTCCGGCTATCACGCCGTGCACGTGGACACAGGACTGGTGAGCGATCGCCTCAGGATTCCGCTGGGCGATGCGACCGGACTGGCGACCGTCGCCCCGGGCCAGGAAGTGGACGTCACGTTGCAAATGCGCGCGCCCACGAAGAGCGGCGAAGCGTATCGCTCGGTGTGGCAGTTGCAGGACCGCCAGGGCGAATTCTTTGGTACACGCTTCTGGGTGCGAGCCGTCGTGGTAGAGGGCCGGGTCGAGCAGCGACGGCGGTCTGTCAAGGCGCCCGGCAGCAAGCGCCTGGCCACCGGCGTCAACATCAATCCCGACGTCCCCTTTGGCAATCCCATCCAGAGCGACGTCTTGCGCGGCCTGGATTGGGTGCGCTGGCCTTTCAAGGCGGCCGACAAGCGTCGCTCCATCGAGACCAGTTTCGCCGAATATGACGCCCTGGTGCGCGGATACGCCGATCTGGGCGTCGGCTCGTTGATCATCTTGAATCAACAGACGCTGGGCGGACCGGACGCGCCGTGGAGGAACGGCTCCAGCTGGAGCCGGTACGCTAGCCAGCTGGCGGCCGCGGCACGCTGGATCGCCGACCGGTACAGCGATCTGGGCGGAAACGTGGCCTACGAGATCTGGAATGAAGGCGACAACCCCAAAACGCCCCACGTCTCGGTCCATGTCCGGCCGGAATCCTTTGCCGTCGTGCTGGACAAAGTGGCTGCGGCCGTCCGCCAGGCGGCGCCGCGGTCGAAAATCATCTTCGGCGGGCTGTCCACTGGCCCGCGCGATGCGGTACGTTATGTAAAAAAGGTGCAGGAGGCGATGGACGGCCCATTTCCGGTCGACGCCATCGGCGTGCATCCCTACGGCCGCTGGCCGCGCGTCCGCCCTTTTCCCGGCTGGGGATTTGGCTCGCTGGCCGAGGTTTTTGAAGCCTTCAGGGAGGAACTGCCTGAGTTTCCGTTGTGGATCACCGAAGTCGGCATTCCCGGCCGGAAGCAGCCGCTGCCCGACGAAGCATTGCCCGGCGTGGCCGGCTACATGAGCGACCTGTACCGGATTGTAGCGGCCGAGCATGCCGGCTGGGTGGAGGCCATTATCTGGTACGCCTGGTCGGACACCATGGAAAATGCCGGCATCGTCGATGGGCAGGGGCGGCCGAAACCGGGATTGTTTGAGGCCTTTCAAAAGGTGCGAGATAGGAGTTGGGGGCAGGAGTAGAGCCTTCAGCGTTCAGCTGTCAGCCAGTCAGCCACAGATGCATTCGCCGTCTGGCAAGGGCTAGAACCCGCAGAAATAGGTTTACATAATAAGAGAAAGATGCTGCGCAGTAACCCTGGGCAGCGCTAGGTTGACATAATATCCCAGGAACTCACTTCCCCCCTCCGTTTCCCTGTCCTACGTCCCTAAGTGCTGAAAGCTGGCCATTATCTCGTCAAAGTGGTCGCCGTAGGCCGCATAGTCGCCCGCCGGCGCGCACAGGCTGGCCAGCAGGCTCACTTCCCGGCCGAGGACGAATTGTTGCCGGCATCGGATGGCGGCTTCCGAGCTGTCGTCCAGCGGCGTGGTGGCGATGATGCTGACGTGGCTCTTGTCGAAGTTGTCGACGAAGCGAACCTCTCCCAGGTCGGAGTTGTCCTTCAAAAGGAAAGCCAGCGCCTCATCATAGGTCAAGAGGTTCAATCGGTCGCTGGCGGCGACGACCATGAATAACGAACTGTCTGGATCGCCGGGCTGCCCTTCGGCCGCGAAGAGGATCTGCATATCGTCAGTTTCGGCGCCAAGGGGGTGGGTGGCCATCGGCAAGCGATTATCGCCCTGTATCAGCGATTCCAGGGCTTCGGCCTCGGCCGGGATAGCGCCGTCAAACCAGGTCCAGGTGTCAGGCAAAGTGACGGTGAAGCGGCCGTCGCCGCCGGTGATAAAGGTCCAACCCGGCGGGGTGCGATTACCCAGGCGAACCTGGAGCTGCGGCTTTTGACCAAGAGAGCGCATGACCAGCAGTGCGGCCAGAACGACCAGCACGGTTAGCCCGCCATAAACGGCGATGGCAGCCGGCCCGCCGTCCCGGGCCCAGCTTTCGCGCACCCTGACCCTCTTGCGCGCCGCGTGTTCCCGGCCGGGTAGCGGCTCGTCGCAGTGCCAGCACTTGCCGTCCGTTTCCAAGGCCATCTGGCCGCAATTCGCGCAACGAATATTCATGGTATCTATCGCCCGATTGTATCTCAATTGCCCGCGGCAGGAGACCAGGCGGGACAGTAGACTCGGCGGTAAGTCAGAGCGATCATTGACCGGTGCTATCTGGCATCACCGCCCCGGCCATGATATCCTCGCCCGATGAATGATAGGCAGGATGCGCTAGATGGGGATTATGCCCAGCTGCAGTACGCGGGCCAGGACAACCTCAAGGTTCGCATCGAGACTCACAAGAAATACACCCTGCCGCAAGTCGACTTCGTCGACTGGGTCCTGGATCGGCTGGAGTGGCGGGGCGACGAGTGGGTGATAGACGTGGGCGCCGGCGACGGGCAGTACGGTCGAGCGGTCAAGGAGCGCTGCGGCTTCTACCTGGCGGCCGACCTGTACCTGGGCATGCTGCGTGACCTGGATGGCGAGGGCCTGATACGGCTGAACCTGGACGCGGCGGCCGTGCCCCTGGCCGACGACGCTCTGGACGTCATTCTGGCGAACCATATGCTCTATTACGTAGAGGATAAGGATCCAGCCTACGCTGGCTTTTCGCGCGTACTGCGGCCGGGTGGCCGGCTTTTGGCAGCGACGAACAGCGAACTTTATATGGGCGAGCTGCGGGTGATGCATTCCCGGATCGCCGCCCAATTCGGCTATGCGGGCAAACTGGACCGCCTGCGCGAGGGGCGTAGTTTTACCCTGGAGAACGGCCAGCGGTCGCTGGAACGACATTTCCAGCGGGTCGAACGCTTCGACCTGCCCAGCGCGCTGGTATTCTCGGAAGCGGAACCAGCCGTCGCCTACCTGGCCAGCTTTGGCGATCGCCTGTTTGACCTGCTGCCAAGCGGCGTGCTCTGGCAAGAAGTGGCCGGGGCCCTGGAAGAGAGAATAGACGCTCACATCGCCGAGCACGGCGAGTTCCGGGTCAGTAAATTGGCTGGCGTATTCGTCTGCCAGAACTGAACAGGGACATCGACAGGATGCATAGGATGAACAGGATGGCAATGCCGGTGGAAATGAATGTTGAGCAACTAGAGCTCTTTTCGGGTCGGCGCTCTATTCGCCGTTACCGTAATGACCCTGTGCCGCGAGAGATTCTGGAGCAGCTTCTGACCGCGGCCATCTGGGCGCCGTCGGCCCACAACCGCCAGCCTTGGCGATTTGTGATCATTGCCGGAAGGTCAATGAAGGAAAAACTGGCCCGGGCCATGGGTGAGAAGCTGCGGGCTGATCTGACAGCCGATGGAGCGCCGCGGGAAGTGATCGAGAAGGATGTCCGCCGGTCTTTCAGCCGCATCAGCGTCGCTCCGGCCCTGATCCTGGTCGCCCTGACCATGGCCGACATGGACAACTATCCCGACCAGGGCCGCCAGCAGAACGAGTGGCTGATGGCCGTGCAGTCGACGGCCATGGCCGGGCAAAACCTGCTGTTGGCCGCCCACGCTCTGGGTTTGGGCGCCTGCTGGATGTGCGCCCCGCTGTTCTGCCCGAACGTGGTGCGCCAGACGCTGGACTTGCCGGCCGATTGGCAGCCGCAAGGATTGGTGACGGTGGGATATGCGGCCGAGCAGCGCCACAAGAGCCGTCTGCCTCTGAACCGCGTAGTTCGTCTTATTGAGTAGTCGAGGGCGCAGTGTCTAGTTGCTGTCTCTCTTCTGAGCCGTCACGAAGCTGTTGCCATCTGGTAGTAGGACGCGCTCCATATTCTCGAATCCTGCTTCCTCCAGCCAGGTCCGATGTTCCTGTTCTGTGTAGGCTTCTCCGCCATCATAGACGTTAAGGAAAAGCAAGTTGAAGGCAACGGTTCCCGGCGGCGATAATCGGGAATCATCCAGTACCGCGCCTGCAATGTAAATGTCACCTCCAGGCCTTAAGGCGCCGGCCACGTGCTTCAAAGCCTGGCGGGCCTCCTCCGGCCCCAGTACGTGGACAAAAGCGCGAAGTATGGCGGCGTCGTACAGGCCTTCAATGGGATCGTGGACGACATCAGTGGCGACGATCTTGATGCGATCGCTTGCCTGGGATGAAGCGACGAACTCGTGTGTGTATGGCACGATCGATGGCAGTTCCAGGATAGTCGCGTCCAGATGCGAATACTTTTCCAGCAAGGTTGTGGTCACGCCGCCGGTGCCTCCGCCCACGTCTGCCAGCGTCTTATAGGCTGAGAAATCGTACCTTTTCATCAGCGCGTACGCGGCCGCAATTGCGCCTGGATGCAGACCGCGCAGCGCCCCCAGTAGCTCGGCTTCCGCCATCGAATCGTAGTCAGCTTTTGCCGCCGGTTTACCACGGCGTATTGTCTCGGCCGTCAGTAGTTCCGCTTTCCACATGTATGACAACAACTCATGCATGCCGCCCATATAGCGGGGGCTGGTGCGCACCAGGTAATAATCCGCTACCTCTGTGTTGGCGAATACATCACCTTCTAGCTTCAGCAAATTAGACGCAGCCAGGGCATACAGTAGTGGTTTCAGTTTCAGCGCGCTAACTCCCAGGGACGCGGCCAACGCTTCCGCGCCTAAAGGCCCATCCTTCAAGGGGGTGAAGAGATCCAGTTGTGCGGCCGCAAGAAAGGCGAAAGCAGGATGAACAACACTCGTAATCTCGAACAGCAATGAAGGGCTTGGTGGCTGATGGTTAGCTGAAGACATAACCGCGCTCCGGTACATACCATCAAGGCCCGAGTCGAGCAGATGTCGCCAGGGCCATCTACCAGTACGCCGCTACGCGATGGTAGCCGCCACTCAGTCTAGCATAACGCCCTTCTCGGAGTCAATATCGACTCGGACGAGACCTACAAGTCGGCTCAAATGCTGTAGCCCAGGCGTGAGCAGGATTCGTTAGGCTCCAATTCGGCGGCCGACAATTCGTAAACATCGGCCAGGATGAATTCGTCCCCGGCCATCGAGGCGACCGACACCCGATGGTTGCCGTCCTCGACGAAATACGCGTCACCGGCGCGTAAAACGCGGATAGGCGGCAGGTGAATACCCGTTTGAACCGCCTCGGCTACACGTATCCAGCGTTCCCTGGTCGCCTGGCTACGCGGGGAGAAGGCCAGGTCAAAATCCTGGCCGCGGCCGGCGCTGCCCACGATGCGCTCGATCGGGATCATCTCCACGCCCACATGAAGCGGCGTTTGCTCTCTAAGCTGATCCAGCAGGCGGCGCGAGGGCAGCAGATCGTTGCAGCGCCGCAGAACCTGACTCTTTATCGCCCGCCAACGCCCTTTGCGCAGCGCCTCTTCGTATGTCGTCGCCGTCGACGCCCGTTGCCCTCGCTCAGCATAGATCGCCACTATTTTAATTCTCCTGGAGTCCATCTGGTTGGCCACCATGGCCGACCGTTCACATCTGCCACACTATGCCAGATCGGCGCCGTAAACGCAGTAAGATAGAATACAGGGCTGCGAAATAAGCGAGTGGCCGCCAGGTGACTTGAAAGTTGCTGATAGGTACTTAAATCACCTTGACTTCCTGACACCATCCCTGCTAAAATAAGCTTACATCTGATTTATTGGATTCATTGGATGATTGCGACGATTATGGTTAAGCAGTTGAATTCTGAGTTGCTACAATACCTGGTTGAACAGGAAATCGCGCCCGGGGAACGCCTGCCGGCTCTGACCGATTTGAGCCTTGAACTCGACCTCAGCGTTGGCAAATTACGCGAACAACTGGAGGTTGCCCGCCAGATGGGCTTTGTCTCCGTCCGGCCGCGCCTGGGCACCCGCCGCGAGCCCTACAACTTCTACCCGGCCGTCTGCACCAGCTTGATGTTCGGCCTGGCGACCGGCGAGGCCACTTTTGAGCAGTTCAGCAAGCTGCGCCAGACCATCGAGGCCAGTACCTGGCACGAGGCGGTGGCCCGGCTCACGCTCGAGGACAAGGCTTATTTACGGCAATTGCTGGCCGACGCCTGGGACAAATTGCGGGGCCATCCGGTTCACATTCCCAACGGCGAGCACCGTGAATTGCATTTGACCATCTTTCGCCGCCTGGACAACCCCTTTGTGCAGGGATTGCTGCAGTCCTATTGGGATGCCTACGAGGCCACCGAGCTGACCCGTTTCGCTGATTACCAATATTGGCTCGACGTGTGGACGTATCACGAGCGCATCGTTGAGGCTATCCGCGACGGAGATTATGATTGCGGCCGGCAATTGCTGATCGAGCACTTCCAGTTGCTGCCGACCGTCACCCTGCCCGCTTCGCGCGCCGAGCGCTGAAACATGGCATGCTAAGGAATTGCTTATGTTGGTTGCCTGTCAACATTTATGAACGACAATTGCAGGACAAGATAGTTTAAATCTGTGCAGAGTTGCGTCCCATTTCTCTAGGAGAACGAGAGTATGTCTGATGTAAAGGAAATAACTGACGAATTGCGCGAACTTGACGCCATTGTCATTCGATTCGCTGGCGACTCAGGCGACGGTATGCAGTTGACCGGCACCCAATTCACCAATACTTCGGCCGTGCTGGGCAACGACATCAGCACCTTCCCCGATTTTCCGGCCGAGATCCGGGCCCCGGCCGGCACCCTGGCCGGTGTCAGCGGATTCCAGGTCATGTTCGCCCGGGACGATATCCTGACGCCCGGCGATGCGGCCAACGTCCTGGTAGCCATGAACCCGGCCGCCCTCAAGAAGAATGTGGTCGATATGGATCCTGGCGGAATAATCATCGTCAATACCGATGCATTCACCAAAAGCAATTTGCGCAAGGCCGGCTACGAAGTCAGTCCGCTGGACGACGATACCTTGCAGGGATATCGCGTCCATCCGGTGCCACTGACCAGCCTGAACCGCGATGCCCTGGTGGATGTCGAGGGCCTGACCAGTAAACAAAAGGATCGCAGCCAGAATCTGTTTGCCCTGGGCATCACTTTCTGGATGTTTGACCGGCCGCTGGATACGACGTTGCAGTGGATCGAGAGGAAATTCGCCGGCCGGCCCAGCATCATCGAGGCCAATCAGAAAGCGCTGCGCATGGGCTATTACTTCGGCGAGAATACAGAGATCTTCCGCCAGCGTTTCCGCATCCGGCCGGCTTCGTTGCCGCCGGGCCTCTATCGCAAAGTTACCGGTAACGAGGCTTTGAGCCTGGGCCTAGTGACGGGGGCCAGGAAAGCCGGCAAGACGCTCTTCTACGGCAGCTATCCTATCACACCGGCCAGCGACATATTGCACTTCCTGGCCCGGCAGCGCAACTTCGACGTGCGCACTTTCCAGGCCGAAGACGAAATCGCCGCCATGGGCTCGGTCATCGGCGCGGCCTTTGGCGGCGCGCTGGCGGCTACCGGCACCAGCGGCCCGGGCATCGCCTTGAAGAGCGAAGCCATGAATCTGGCCATCGTGTTGGAGCTGCCGATGGTGGTCATCGACGTCCAGCGCGGTGGGCCGAGCACCGGCCTGCCCACCAAGACCGAACAGTCGGACTTGCTGCAGGTAATGTACGGTCGCAACGGCGAGAGCCCGATCCCGGTCGTGGCGCCCAGCAGCCCTTCCGACTGCTTCGACATGGCCCTGGAAGCGGTACGGCTGGCCATCCGTGGCATGACGCCGGTGGTTTACCTTTCGGAAGGTTACCTGGCCAATAGCTCGGAACCATGGCTCATACCGGATCCAGACGCAATTCCTGACTTTGAGGTCAACCATCCCGGGCCCCGAACCGGCGGTAATGGCCAGGAGCCATTCTTGCCCTTCCAACGTGATCCCGAGACATTGGCCCGGCCCTGGGCTTTGCCCGGCACGGCCGGCCTGGAACATCGTATGGGTGGCCTGAGCAAGGCGCCGCTCACCGGCAAAGTCTCCTACGATCCCTACGACCACGAGCAAATGGTCAAGGAACGGGCTGAGAAAGTCGCTCGCCTGGCCGAGGTCATCCCTGAGCAAGACGTCTATGGTCCGGAGTCCGGCGACCTGCTGGTGGTGTCTTTTGGCGGCACTTACGGCGCGGCTCGTTCGGCCGTGCAGGTAGTTCGGGCCCAGGGCAAGTCTGTTTCTCACGCCCATTTGCGCTATTTAAATCCATTTCCGAAGAATCTGGGCCAGGTGCTGGACCGCTTCGAGCGTATCCTGGTGCCTGAATTGAACGGCGGCCAACTGGCTTTCATATTGCAAGGTCGCTATGCGCGA
The DNA here is from genome assembly GCA_041570195.1 of Promineifilaceae bacterium (SeqCode). GTDB lineage: Bacteria > Chloroflexota > Anaerolineae > Promineifilales > Promineifilaceae > UBA11865. Next base: position 18,572 of record JBFFWQ010000038.1, read on the forward strand.
CCGGTGATTTCGTTTCCGAAGCTACAAGCCCGGCCGTTCCGCATCAATGAGATCGTGGCCAAGCTAAACGAGTTGCTTGACTAGCGCGGCACCCATTTCCCTGGAAACTTCGGGCGCAGACGCCGCCAGCGCCCAGAATTGTAGCTGCCGGGGAAATTGAACTTCTACTTTCTGGGGCATTTAACGACAAAACGAACTGGAGTGAATCATGACCAGCTTACCAAAGGAAATCGAAAGCCTGCCCGTCCAGCAGCTGACCCGCAAAGATTTTGTATCTGACCAGGAAGTGCGCTGGTGCCCGGGCTGCGGCGACTACGCCATTTTGGCCCAAATGCAGAAGGCGATGCCAGAAATGGGCGTGCCCAAGGAGAACATCGTCGTCATCTCGGGCATCGGCTGCTCGAGCCGTTTCCCATACTATATGAATACCTACGGCATCCATAGCATTCACGGCCGGGCGCCGACGCTGGCCACCGGCCTGGCCTTGAGCAATTCCGAACTGAGCGTCTGGGTAATCACCGGCGACGGCGATGCCCTGTCAATTGGCGGCAACCATATCTTGCACGCCTGCCGCCGCAACGTGGACCTGAACATCATCCTCTTCAACAACCGTGTTTATGGCCTGACCAAAGGTCAGTATTCGCCGACCTCTGGCAAAGGCTACGTGTCGAAGTCATCGCCCATGGGCTCCATCGAGCGACCGATCGAACCGTTGGCCCTGGCCTTGAGCGCCGAAGCAAGCTTCGTGGCCCGGACAATGGACACAAACGTGGGCCACCTGGGCCAGATCCTGGCCGACGCGGCCGCTCACAAGGGCACGTCCTTCGTCGAGGTGTACCAGAACTGCATCATCTTCAACCCCAGCGAATGGGATCAGTACGGCGATCGCAAAACGCGCGCCGATCACATGCTCTTCCTGGAGCATGGCCGGCCGATGGTCTTTGGCATCAACGACGACAAGGGCATCATCCTCGATGATGACCTGGAACCGCGGATCGTTGAACTGGGCGATGGCTACGATGAGTCTGACCTGCTGGTCCACAACGCCCACGCCGAAAACACGCACCTGGCCTATATCATGAGCCGGCTGCGCCAACCGACCGCCATGGGCGTGCTGCGTTCCGTGGAGCGCCAAACGTATAACGATGGGCTTTCAGCCCAGGTGCGCGAAGCCCAGGCCAAGAAAGGCCCTGGCGACTTGAATGCGCTGTATCGCGAATCGGATTTGTGGACTGTTGAGTAATGTTGTTGTCCGATTCATCCTGATCAATCCGACTGACCACTGTAAAACGATGCACATCCTTCTGGTAGCCAGGCCGTAGCTAGGGTATCCGAGGACAGGACGGATGGTTAACGATTTTTCCATCGCCGTGGGCACAGTCAATGGCACCGGCAGCCAGACGGCTAACCTGGCCCTGCTGCGGGCCATCTTCAAGATGGGCGTACCGGTCAGCGGCAAGAACGTTTTCCCCTCCAATATCCAGGGCCAGCCGACCTGGTTCTACATCCGTCTGAGCCGCGAGGGTTTTGAAGCCCGCAAGCAATCATCAGAGGTGCTGGTCGCCTTCAACCAGGTCACGGCCAGCGCCGACATGGCTGCTTTGTCAGAGGGTGGATTGTGCCTGTACCCGGAGGAATGGCGCGGCCAAGCCTTGCGCGACGATGTGTACAACCACGCGCTGCCCGTCCAACGGTTCCTGCGCGAGGCGGGTATCACGGGCAAGATCAAGGATTATGTGGCCAACATGGTTTACCTGGGCGCCCTGGCCCAGTTACTGGATGTGCCGACGGCCCCTGTCGAGGAGGCCTTGGCTTTTCATTTCGGCCAGCGCCAGGCGCTGGTCGAGCAGAATATGGGCGTCGTCCTGGCCGCCTATCACTGGGCGGCCGAGAACATCGAAAAGAAGGACCCCTTCCGGGTAGAGGCGATGGATCAGACAGCCGGCAAGATCTTGATCACCGGCAATGAAGCGGCCGCCCTGGGCGCGGTGTTTGGCGGCGTGGGTCTGGCTTCCTGGTATCCCATCACCCCCTCGACCAGCCTGATCGACGCGCTGAACGATTTTCTGCCCCGGTTGCGACGCGACCCGGAGACGGGCCAGGCTTCCTATGCAGTCATCCAGGCCGAAGATGAATTGGCCGCGGCCGGCATGGTCATGGGCGCCGGCTGGGCCGGCGTGCGGGCCATGACCGCCACCTCTGGCCCGGGCATCTCGTTGATGGGCGAATTCGTCAGCCTGGGTTACTTCGCCGAAATTCCATCGGTCATCTGGGACGTGCAACGGGTGGGGCCGAGTACCGGTCTGCCGACCCGCACCTCTCAGGGAGACGTTCTCTTCGCCTATTACCTGGGCCATGGCGATACCAAGAACGTGCTGCTGTTTCCGGCGACGGCCGCCGAATGTTTTGAGTTTGGCTATATGGCTTTTGACCTGGCCGAGGAGCTGCAGACGCCGGTCTTCGTCATGAGCGACCTGGACCTGGGCATGAATACCTGGATGAGCGAGCCTTTTGATTATCCGGCCGAGCCGTTGAAACGAGGCAAGGTGCTGACCGCCGAACAGGTGGCCGAGCTGGGCTTCGCCCGCTACCTGGATATTGACGGCGACGGCATTCCGTATCGCACCATACCAGGCAATGAAAATCCCGACGCCAGTTACTTCAATCGCGGCACCGGGCACAACGCCTACGCGGTGTACAGCGAGAAGCCGGAAGATTGGCAGGAGAATATGGCCCGCCTGAACCACAAATTCGATACGGCCCGGGAATGCGTACCTGGACCATTGGCTGAGACGGTTGGTGGTGCCCGCATTGGGGTGATCGCCTACGGCTCTACATTGCCGGCCGTGGTTGAGGGACGATCCAGGCTGGCCCGTCACGGGATAAACGTCAGTTTCTTGCGACTACGGGCCTTGCCCATCAATGATGCCGTCCGGGAATTTGTGGCTGCCCATGAGCGCTGTTATGTCGTCGAAATGAATCGCGATGGGCAGATGCACCAGATATTGAGCGCCGAAATGCCGGAACTGGCTACGCGCCTGGTCTCCCTGGCCCATATGGACAGCATGCCGCTGACGGCGGAGTGGATTGAGAAGAAGCTGCTAACTGTGAGCTTATAGCTGTTAGCAGTGAGCGATGAGCGGCTAGACATCGGCGATGAGCGATTGCCATGAGCGGCAGCCCGACCCCCAGCCCAACCCCCAGTTACGGAGTTTCCTATGACCGCACGATCACCGAGACGTGAAAACGCCATTGGCCTGACCCGGGCCGACTACCGAGGTCTGCCGACGACGCTGTGCCAGGGCTGCGGCCACAACTCGATCTCGAGCCAGATCATCGCCGTGGTGCATGAGCTGAACATCCGGCCGCAGGAAATCTTGCGCCTGAGCGGCATCGGCTGCTCTAGCAAATCGCCGGCTTACTTCTTGGGCCAGAGCCATGGCTTCAACTCGCTGCATGGCCGCATGCCGGCCGTGGGCACCGGCGCCTTGATAAGCAACCACAAGTTGCTGGCCATCGGCGTCAGCGGGGATGGCGATACGGCCAGCATCGGCATGGGCCAGTTCAAACATCTCATGCGCCGTAACGTGCGCCTGGTCTATATTGTCGAGAATAACGGCGTTTACGGCCTGACCAAGGGCCAATTCTCTGCCACGGCCGACGAGGGCCAGGAGCTCAAATATGCCGGCCGCAACCCCTTCCCACCCGAAGATCTGTGTCTGGAAGCCATCATCGCCGGCTGCGGCTTCGTTGCCCGGGCCTTCAGCGGCGACCCGCAACAGGTCCGTGAACTGCTCAAGGCAGCGCTTAGTCACCGGGGCACGGCCATGCTGGACATCATCAGCCCCTGCGTGACCTTCAACAATCGCGATACGGCTACCAAGAGCTACGGTTGGGGCAAGGACCACGCTGAACGGCTGCACGATCTCGACTACGTGCCGCGCGACTTCGTTCCTCGTTTGGACGAGATCATGCTCAAAGACTTCGAACCTGGCCAACAGCGGTTGGTCGAGCTGCACGATGGTTCGTTCATCCGCCTGAACAAATTAGATGAGGAATTCGATCCCACCGATCGCCTGGATGCGTTGCGTCGTCTGGAAATCGCCCGGCAGCAGAACGAGTTCATCACCGGGCTGATCTACTTCAACCCCGACCGGCCGTCCCTGGCCGAGGTCAGCGATTTGGGCGACACACCGCTGTCGGAGTTGCCGGAAGAGAAGCTTCGGCCGTCACGAGAAGCCCTGGCGGCGTTGATGCGGGAGATGCAGTAGGGAAGGGTGATTAGGAGAAGCGGGGAACTGAAGGCAATAGCATGGACTCGCGTGACGTTATGTCAACTTTTTTCTAGCCCTTCGCTCTACCGATATCTCTCATTATGTAAACCCGCTTTATGAGTTTGCTTCATTATCAGCCGGCGAATTCATTCGCGGGCGTTCATTCGCAAGCGTTGACGCATGGCGGCCGGCTGACTTCTGGCCACTGACCACCGGCCTTTCACCACTTCTGCGTAATCGTCATTACAGAAGTAAACCAAGCCTGAATGTATTCTATTTGTGAAAGATTTCACTAATGAAATTGAATCAGGCAGGTGTTGACGATGAAGGGTAATGGGCAACGAGACAGCAGGCATCACGTAGTCATTATCGGCGGTGGCTTTGGTGGGCTGTATGCGGCCAAGGCTTTGAGCGGGACGGCCGCGCGGGTGACTTTGATTGACAAGCGCAATTTCCACCTGTTCCAGCCGCTGCTGTATCAGGTGGCGACCGGTGGCCTGTCGCCCGGCGACATCGCCTCACCGCTGCGGGCGACGCTGGGGAAAGCGCCGAACGTCCAGGTGCTGAAGGCTGAGGTGGTCGATATTTACCCCGAAAGGAAGCTGGTGTTCTTGCGTGACGGGCTGCTGAGTTATGATAGCCTGATCGTGGCTACCGGCGCCCAATACCATTACTTCGACCGGCCGGAATGGGCCGAAGTTGCGCCGTCGCTCAAGACCGTGGAAGATGCTTTGGAGATACGGCGGCGGGTGTTGCTGGCTTTCGAGGCCGCCGAACGGGAATCCGATCCGGCCAGGCGACAGGCGTGGCTGAATTTCGTCATCGTCGGCGGCGGACCGACCGGGGTCGAGTTGGCCGGCGCGCTGGGCGAACTGGCCCACGGCACCTTGAGCGGCGAATTCAAGAATGTCGATCCGGCCCAGGCCCAGGTCATCTTGCTGGAGGCCGGCGATACTATTCTGGCTACCTATCCGGCCGAGCTGGCCCGGAAGGCGCAACGATCGTTGGAGAAGCTGGGCGTGACGGTTCGGGTTGGGATGCGCCTGGTCGACATCGCCGGTACAAAGGTTGCTTTGCGAGACCTGGAGTCTGGCCGGGACGAGCTCCTGGCCAGCCACACGGTGCTGTGGGCGGCCGGCGTGCGGGCTTCGGGTTTGGGCCAGGCCCTGGCCGAGCGGGCCGGCGCCCAGACCGACCATATCGGCCGGGTGGTGGTCGAGCCGGACTTGACCATCGCCGGCCAGCCAGACATCTTCGTCATCGGCGACATGGCGCACTTCGAAGACGAAGGCGGCCGGCCGCTGCCCGGCGTGGCCCAGGTGGCCATGCAACAGGGCCAGTATGCGGCCGGACTGATACTGGATCGTTTGCGCGAGGCTGCGCGGCCACCATTCCGCTACAGGGACAAGGGTAACCTGGCGGTGATCGGCCGCAATGCGGCCGTGGCCGATCTGGGTTTCGCTCGCTTCAGTGGATTTTTGGCCTGGTTAATCTGGGTCTTCATCCACATCGGCTACCTGATTGGCTTTGACAACAAGCTGCTGGTGCTGACCCAATGGGCCTGGAACTACTTCACTCGCAAGCGCGGCGCGCGGCTCATAACCGGCGCGGATCCGTTTCCATTGGTTGAGCCGATCATCGATGACGAGAGTGCTTTCCTGGTGCATGTGCCAGCGCAGCCGACTCTGTCTTCCTAGTCCGCCGAACGCACATCGAGAATCGAGCTTCTCTTTTGACAGCCCGCTATCGTGTTATAATGAGGCCAGGCAATCAGTGCGCGGCTGCTTGGGCTGCGGCTGATCGAACCGTTGTCTGCTGATAGAGGTCGTTACATGGCACGGAAGCGATGGCAATTCGATCCGAACTCTGGGGGAGTAAAGATTCCTGAGCACAAAAGAGGTGAAGTGAAGCGACGCCTCGAGAAATACGCGGCCGAAAACTACGCCGGCCGCTACACACGGCTGGACATACGGTTTCGAGGTAAATTCTGCTACGTCGATGCTTATACGGAGCCGTTCGTGGCCGAAGGATGGCCGCCGGACGACCGCCCAGAAACGCGGGAGCAAATGGTGGAGCGTCTACGGAACACACCCGTTCACCTGTGCCGGCTGCGCTACTTTGGCGGCGATGAGTGGGGCTTCGCTTTCTTCACCTATAGCAACGAGAAGTATACGTTTTCGGTCTTCCCTGACGGACGCTTCACGGGTATTCCTGAAGATGCGTTTGAGGCGTCGGCCGTTTATCTGGAGTGAAGATTGGCGTGCGGGTTTGGCCATCGCGACGCCGGATGAAGCAGTTAACGAATAGAAGGCCGTCGACCGCCGAGGCTTGTTGGCTTTTACTCGAGCAGCGCCTTAAACTCCGGATCGTCGTGCAGGGTAGCCAGGTCGCCGTCTTGGGGCGCCCATTCTACGAGGTAGTCGTACAAGGCCATGCCCTCGGCCACGTTTTTCATGGCCTTGTCTTTCTGACCGCTGACTGCATAGTAGCAACCCAGGTTGTAGAGCACCGTGCCCCGCCATTGCTCGCTATCGGATAGCTCCAGTTGTATGGCCGCCGCTTTCTCCTGCCTGGCGTTGGCCTCTTCGATCTGGCCTCGCTTGGCGAACAGCTCACCCAGGTGGGCCATGGGATGGTAGAAGTTCCCGGAAGCGATCCGGCGCCATAGCGGTCGTCCGCGGGTCCATTCATAGCGCTCTGTGTCGCTCAGTTGCTCGTCGCTCAGGCCACTGATCCCGGCCACCAGATCCACGTGCGCTTTCTCGACCAGCGCTTCGATCTCTTCCCAGCGCGCTTCTTTGTACACCTCCCAGTAGCGGGCATTGGTGGCGTTGAAGTCATCGCCGTAATCCCGCCGTACCCAGCGCTCCGGATCGACCAGCTCCTTGCCCGCTTCCACATCCCAGTGGGCCACGTGGGCCAATATATCCTTCGGCGACCAATCATCGGCCGTGCCCTGGGACTCTCGCTCTTCCTCTGTGAGGCTGGCCAGAAACGCCTTCTCATATTCGTACGCAGTATCCAGAAGACCGATCAATTTATCGGCTAACTCACCCATGTGGAACTCCTGTGTTGAATCTGTCAGCCGTCAGCTGACAGCAGCGGTCAGCTTCCCTGCCGGGCCAGTATATCTCAGTTACCATTCCTTTTCGAGCGGCAGGTTGGCCAGGCAGAAGCAGAAGATAACCTTGACCGCGTCAGGTTTGCCTTGTTTCGGGTCACTACTCTGGGCTAAAATCGGGCGTCTGCTGGCCATTGGAGGCCAAAAGCTCAGAGCTAATCGCTCAAGGCTACTCAGCAAGGAGATCCCTATGCAATTTGGCCTATTTGAAGAACCGCTGCGCTTTGACAATTTTGACGAGTTGGTGGAAAGCATGGAGAGCATGGAAGATGATCCGTTGTTCTCGGCCGGAACCAACATGGTTATTTATCGCGGCAACCCCGAGGCCAGGTTGATGATCATTGGCGAGGCGCCCGGCACGGAGGAAGATCGCCAGGGCAAACCCTTCGTTGGCCGCTCCGGCCAGTTGTTGGATCAGATCTTGGGCGCGGTGGAGTTGGATCCCGAACAAGATGTCTTTATCACCAACGCCGTTTTTCGCCTGCCGCCCGGGACCGGCGGCAAACCGCTGCGCAAGCCGACCCCGGACGAGATTGCTTTCTACAAGCCCTACGTACTGGAGATTATCCGCTTCGTGGATCCGGTCATCATCCTCCTGAGCGGCAACGCGGCCACCGAGGCCATCCTGGGTGAGACGGGCATCACCCGGCTACGCGGCAACTGGTATCCCTGGCACGGCCGGTGGCTGATGCCCATCTTTCACCCGGCCTACTTGCTGCGCAACCCGTCACGCAATCCCGGCAGTCCCAAAGCATTGACCTGGCAGGATATTAGGGAAGTGCGGCGGAAGTATGATGAGATTGTGGGATAGCGACTGGCTGTGAGGCGTTAGCCGGCAGCTTTCAGCCGTTAGCTCCTGGCCGCCACTTTTGAGCAAGTGGCGCTACAGTCTAGTTGATAGTCTGGAGATGGGCTGCTACAATTCTGTACGAAACTGTAGATTCGATAGAACCGTACGAAATATACGAAATGCGTTAATGGGAGCGGAAACTATGACCACTTTGGCGAGTGACAAGGCCCGGGCCAATTGGCGGGACGTGCTCGATTCGGCCGGAAAAGGCGAAGATATTGTCGTGGAGCGCTACGGCAAGCCGGCCGTGGCCATCATCGCCTATGATGATTACTTGGCCATCCACGAAGTGTTGGCTGAAATGAGGCAGGCTCGGGAGGCACAGAAGGTGCTGGACGAATGGCGAGCCGATCCAGATACGTCCCGGCCTTGGCAGGACGTCAAAGATGACCTATTAGTCGCCAATAAGTAACATGGCCGGAACCGGGCAATGGCAGGTGCTCATCAGTCGCCGGGCCGAGCGGGTGCTTCGCCGTCTTCCGAAGGATGTTCTGCTGAGGATAAGCTCTGCCATCGACGGCCTGGCTGACGATCCATACTCTGCGGGCTGCAAGAAACTGACCGGTCATGAGTTGTTCCAAATCCGGGTAGGGGTCTGGCGGATCATCTACGCGCTTCAAGATGATGAACTCATCGTTCTGGTATTGACTGTTGCCTCGAGGGGTGAGGCCTATCGAAGCTTATGAGCCACTCTGAACAGGCCTTTACACGCGGCGAGCCTGGTTACGTGTGGCGCTCTGGGCAGGAGCGGCGATTGGCTATGGTGCGACAGTGGGCTGACCTATCTGGCCGGGTCCTGGACGACGGTTGTGGATTGGGCACCTGGTTGGAGGCCCTAGGCCCGTATAGCAACCACCGTTTTGGGCTGGAATTGGAATTTGAGCGGGTCCGGCAAGCTCGGCCGCGGGCGGAGGGCGTGGTTCAAGCCGTGGGCGAGCGCCTGCCGTTTAACGACGGTACCTTCGACGTCGTCCTGAGCAACGAGGTCATCGAGCACGTGGACGACGATCGGTTGGCGGTGAGCGAGATGGTTCGGGTGACCAGGCCAGGCGGCCGGATCGTGATTTTCTGCCCCAATCGCTGGTACCCGGTGGAGCAGCACGGCGTTTACTGGCGCGGCCGCTACAAGTTCGGCAACATCCCCCTGGTCAACTATCTTCCCAACCCGTTGCGCGACCGGCTGGCGCCGCACGTACGAGCCTACACCAGCGGCCGATTGCGCGCACTGATCCACGGGCTGCCGGTCGACCTCATTCACCATGGACGGATCTACGGCGGCTACGACAACATCGAAACTCGCTGGCCGCGTTTCGGGCGAACGTTGAAGCGGGGGTTGTACGCGGCCGAAAAGACGCCTCTTGCTACCCTAGGCATTTCCCACCTGTTGGTGCTCGAGAAACGGGGCCAGTAGCCGTGCGCCGTAGTTCCGGAGCGCGATGTGCGACCATTGGAACTGGCGAAGCAACAGAATGAAATGTGACACGGACGAGCGCCGAAGAAGTTGAAAGTCCCGTGCTTACCCCATTAGGGTTGCGTCTGGAACTGAGTAGCTGACAGATAGGAATCGGGACGTAGACGAGCGCCGACGGGAGATGAGGTGGCTTGACGCTATCTAGGCCGCTCTGTACAATCCGCTTCATGCCCGAATCTTTTACGAAATCGAACTTCAGTTACGGCGGCCAGGCGGTCATCGAAGGAGTCATGATGCGCGGCTCCAAGTCACTGTCCGTGGCTGTTCGCAACCCCAAGGATGAGATCATCATCCACACCGAGCCGCTTGATCCACGTATCTATGGCGGCCGCATGGCCAAAATACCCTTTGTCCGCGGCCTGACGCTGCTGTGGGATGCCCTGGGGCTGGGTATCAAGAGCCTTATGTTCTCGGCCGAAGTGGCGCTGGAAGAGGAGAAGGAAGAAGGGGCTGGCAACGTTTTTGAAGGCCCGGTCCAGTGGGTAACCATCCTGCTCTCGCTGTCATTCTCCGTCGCTTTGTTCTTCGTGCTGCCAGCTTTTGTGGGCGGCCAGATCGAGAAATTGTTGGGACTTGACCGGGCCCACCTGGTCAGCAATATTATCGAGGGGCTGCTCCGCCTGCTACTTCTCATTGGCTACATCTGGGTCATTGGCCGTTTGCCCGACATCAAGCGGCTTTATGGCTACCATGGGGCCGAGCATAAGACGATCAATGCCTATGAAGCCGGGGCCGAACTGACGCCTGAGTCCGTTGCCAAACATTCCTTGCAACATCCCAGGTGCGGCACAGCCTTTTTATTGACAGTTGTCGTTATCTCGATTCTGTTCTTCAGTCTGTTGCCGCCGATGTCCATCCCAGTGCGGGTCCTATCGCGCATTGTCTTCCTGCCTGTAGTGGCCGGCATCGCCTACGAGGTGATCCGTTTCACGGCCCGGCACCAGGACAAGGCCATCATTCGAGCCATCACCAAGCCCAACCTGGCTCTGCAACGTCTGACGACCCGCGAACCGGACGAAGGCATGTTGGCCGTGGCCATCGCCGCTTTCAAAGAGGTGCTGGCCACCGAGGTTGAGCTGCCGGTCGAGCAACCGGTCGCCATAACCGAAGCCCAGGCCGCCGATTGAGCGAGAACCAACCAGCTCAGCCAAATCGTCAACTGGGAGCGTGAGCCCGCCTTAACAACACTCAAGTCGTCACAAACTCTGAAGCCAAGAAGTTTTACATTCGAAGAATCCTGTTAATCTTGTCAATCTGCGTCCCATTTTCGAGGAGGTATTGAAGACATGCGAAATAAGATAGCGTTTTACGGCGCCGGCAACGTGGGAGCTACAGCCGCTCACTGGCTGGCCAACATGGAATTAGGCGACTGCGTCCTGTTTGATATTTTCGGCCAGGTGGCGGCCGGCAAGGCCCTGGACCTTTATGAGGCCGGTCCGGCCATCGGCTTTGACGCGCGCGTCACCGGCAGCAGCGATGCCAGCGCCATCGAGGGCGCCGACGTCGTCGTGGTCACGGCCGGCGTGCCGCGGCGCAAAGACCCGGAGACAGGCAAGTTCCCCAGCCGCGACGAGTTGGTCAAGATCAACCAGAAAGTGATGGAAGACGTCTCGACCAACATCAAGAAGTATGCGCCCGACAGCATCGTCGTCGTGGTCAGCAACCCGCTGGATGCTATGTGCCACGTGGTCCAGCACGTGACTGGTTTCCCCCGGGAACGGATCATCGGCCAGGCAGGGGCCCTGGATACGGCTCGCTACAAAACCTTCATCGCCATGGAGCTGGGCGTCAGCGTCGAGGATGTCCATGGCATCGTCCTGGGTGGACATGGCGACACGATGGTGCCCCTACCGCGGCACACATCGGTGGCAGGGATTCCCATCACCGAATTGCTGGACGAAGAAAAGCTGGCCGCCATCATCGAACGTACAGCCAAAGGCGGCGGTGAAATCGTCGGCTTGCTGGGCTACAGTGGCTATTTCGCGCCGGCCGCCGGTGTGGCCATCATGGTCGAGTCGATTCTCAAGGATAAGAAACGCGTACTGCCTTGCGCCGTCTACACCCAGGGCGAATATGGTTATAGCGACTTGTTCCTGGGCTTGCCCACAGTGCTTGGCCAAAACGGAATCGAGCGGGTCATCGAGATGGAGCTCAACGAGAGTGAGAAGGCCAAGTTGGATCACTCGGCGCAGGCGGTGCGCAGCGTGGTCGAGGTGTTGGGCTACTAGCGGATAGCCGCTGACTGTTAGCGACCAGCTACCAGCGCCGAGCCGCTAGCGATTATCTGTTATGTCAACTTGGACCTTGTGTTTGCTCCATTTGACTACCATCGGCGATTAGCATGGAAGTTTCTCTGATTCTTCGTAACGGCAAGATATATACCGTGGACGACGCGCGGCCATGGGTTTCGGCCGTGGCCATCGCCGGCCGCTCCATCGTCGGGGTGGGGGATGACAGGCAGATGTTGGATCTGGCCGGGCCACGTACGGAAGTGATCGACCTGGCCGGCCGCTTGGCTTTGCCCGGGCTGTGCGATGCCCATATTCACTTCTACTATTGGTGCCTGGCCCGGCACTTGGCGCCCGTGGCCGGCAGTCCGAGCAAGGAAGAGATGCTGGCCCGCGTAGGGCGCTGGATGCATTCGGCACCGGATACCGCCTGGGTGGGCGGCTGGGGCTGGAATGAGAACTTGTGGCCTGACCCATCACCGCCCACGCGTGACGACCTGGATGAAATCACAGGAACAGAGCGGCCGGCTTTGCTATGGCGGGTGGACATGCATGCTGCGGTGGCCAATAGCGCCGCTCTGCGCGCGGCCGGCATTGACCAGGGCACGCCTGATCCGGCCGGCGGGCTCATCGGCCGGGACGCGACCGGCCGGCCCAATGGTTTGTTATGGGAATTGGCCATCAACCTGGTGGCCGAGCAAATGCCGGATCCAGATTCACAAACCGTGGCTGCGGCCCTGGAAGGCGGCATGTCTGAACTGCACCGCTTGGGCGTGACCGCCGTGCACGACCAACGCATGAAGGACCACGATGAAGGTCCCGTGGCCCTGGCCGCTTACCAGGCCCTGAACCGCACCGGCCGGCTGGCCCTGCGACTGAATTGCAACCTGGCCGCCCACGACCTGGACCATATCGAAGCCCTGGGCCTGGCCAGCGGCTTCGGCGACGATTATTTGCGGCTGGGACATGTCAAGCTATTTACCGACGGCAGCATGGGCAGCAAGACGGCCTGGATGCTGGCGCCTTATGAACCCGGCCCGGACGGCGACCGGACCAACACTGGCCTCAGCGTCACGCCGCCGGAGCAGATGGCCGCCGAGTTCCGCCGGGCGGCCGAGGCCGGCTTCCCGGTTAGCGTGCACGCCATCGGCGACCGGGCCAACCGCGTTGTGCTGGACATCTTTGAAGAGCTGTCCCAGACCGGTCCCCAGCCGCCCATTCCGCACCGGATCGAACACGTGCAGATCCTGGACCCAGCCGACGCGTCGCGCCTGGCGGCCATGGACATCACGGCCAGCGTCCAGCCGGTGCACGCCATCGACGATATGGAGACGGCCGAGCGGGTGCTGGGCGATCGCGCGGCCCATGTCTACAATTTCCAGACCCTGGCCCAGAGCGGCGCGCTACTGGCCCTGGGCAGCGACGCCCCAGTGGCCGACCCTAGCCCGTTCATCGGTATTCATGCCGCTGTATGCCGTCAGCGGCCGAAGCAGATGTCCGCCGGTCCGTGGTACGGCGCGGAAGCGCTGAGCCTCGAGCAGACTATCTACGGTTATACCCTGGGTGCGGCCCGGGCCGCCGGCTGGCAAGACACAACCGGCAGCATCAGCCCCGGCAAGCGGGCCGATATCGTCGTGCTGGATCACGACCTGTTCGCCATCGTCGACGCAGGTGTAACCGGCCGCGAAATCGCCAATACCCAGGTGGCGATGACGATTTTTGACGGCCGGATCGTTTATGAAGGGACTGGAGGCCAGTAATTGGTGGCTGGTGGCTGGTCGCTGGCGACCGGTTTGGGAAATCGCCGCCTGATAGTGCAAACCCGTTGAAACGGGTCATTTAGTGGGTAATCCTGTCAATCTTGTGTATCCTGCCGGATACTTCTGACCACGAATATGATCGGTACGCTCCAAGAGACGTCCTTGCATCATGACCTGAAGCAGTGGTGCGCCCGGCCGGCCGACCGGTTGGAGGTCGTGGTCGACGGCTACGAGGTCGACGTGGTCGGCCATGGGCGCCTGGTCGAAGTCCAGACGGGCAGCTTCAGCGCGTTGAAAGCGAAATTAGCCGCCCTGTTGCCCGATTACCCGGTGCAGGTTGTCTATCCGATCGCCAAGGAGCGCTGGATTTGCCGGGTCGACGACCGGGATCGCCCTATTTCACGTCGAAAATCGCCCAAACGCGGCCGGATCGAGGAATTGTTCGGCGAATTACTGCGTTTGCCGGAGACGGCCGTCCATCCTAATTTCTCGCTGCTGGTCCTGCTGACCCAGGAGGAGGTGGTCTGGCGCGATGACGGCCGGGGCAGCTGGCGGCGTAGAGGCTGGAGCGTGGCCGACCGGCGGCTGTTGGCCGTGCTAGATGAGACCTTGTTCAACCAGCCGGCCGATTATCAACGCCTGATCCCGGCCGATCTGCATGGGCCCTTCACCAATCGAGACCTGGCCGAGAGCCTGGCCGTACGCCGGCCGCTGGCCACCAAGATGACCTACTGCCTGCGGCGTATGGACCTGCTCGAACAAGTGGGCAAACGCGGGCGCTTTAACCTGTACCAAAGGATAGGAACGGCGATCACGGAGTAGGGATCGGCCTCTGTCTGATCCCCGTTTGCGAAGCGGTCGCTCTGCGACATCCCTGATCCCCAGTCCCTGACTCCAGGAGTTTCCGATGGCGACTTATGAGGCTTACCTTGAGAACAGTGATAGCGGCGCCTGCATGGCCCATGTGCCCGATCTGCCGGGTTGCTTTGTGGCTGCAGCCGATCGTGAGCGGGCCCTGGCCCGTTTGCCGGCGGCGATTCAGGCCTATCTCGCACATCTGCAAACTCACGGTGAGTCCTGGGATATGCCGCAGTCGATCGAGGTAGCAGTGGTCGAGGAGAAAGAGCGGAGCGGGCCATTCCACCCGGATGATCGGGCAGCCTTATTCGAACACGATCGCCGGCCCCTTTCTCGAGACGAAATCGAACGTTACCTGGACCTGGCGGCTTACAATCGAGCGGACCTATTGGCCCTGGTGCGCGGCCTGTCGAATACGATGCTGGCCTGGCGGCCGCGCCCCGAGGCGATGAGCATCGGCCGTATCTTGGCTCACATTGGCCGGGCCGAACTGTGGTATATCAGCCGAATAACCGAAGTGGACGCTTCAGCGCCTGATTGGCGAGAGCTGCCCGGCCGGCAATTCTTGACCCTGGCCCGCGATATGTTGGTGGAATGCTTCCGCAGTCTCAGTGATGAGCAGTTGACGGCCGTGACCCATCCGCCTATCTCAAGTGGTGCTAATCGCGAACCATGGACGGCCCGCAAGGCTCTACGCCGCATGCTGGAGCACGAGCGTGAGCACGCGGCCCATATCGAAGAGGTGTTGTTCGACTGGCGCAAGGACTTGATGGCCAGGTTGGCGGCGACCCGATCGTCGTTCGTCTGGCAATTGGTTGCCCTGGACGAAGAGACATTGAAAGGCGCGCCGTTGTTCAACGGTGAAACGGAGGGTGCGTGGACGGCCAAGGATATAGTGGCGCACGTGGCTGCCTGGGATGAGCTTTATGGCCAACGCACCGGACTGGTCGGGCAAGGGCGAGCGGCCGAGATCACGAGCGTGGATCTTGAGACCCGAAACGCGGTCGTGACCGAAGAGCGGCGCGATTGGACGCTGGATGAGGCGGTCAAGGCCTTGAATATCGCCCGCGATGACTATCTGGTCGCCCTGGGCGGCCTGTCGGACAGGGAACTTCACCGGCGTTACAAACTGCCGTGGGGCACGCGAACGGCGCCGGCGACCTGGGCTCGTTGGCGTTTCCGGCACGACGATCGCCATACGAAAGATTTGCTCAAATGGCGCGACCAGGCCAAGCCGCGCCCGGCCGCCGGCCCAAAAGCTGTTCTGCAGGCGGCGCTGGAAAGCGGCCGGTCGGAGATGCTGGCCACCGCTGCCCTGGTTTCTGCCTCCGAGCGACAGACCCGGCCGGTGTGTGGTGTCTGGACGCTCAAAGATGTCCTGGGCCACGTGGCCGATTGGGAATGGTACGGCGTGGAGAAGCTGGACGGCCCGCCCAGCCGGCGCTCGCTGGACATCCGTTTTCGGGGGATCCAGGATTGGAACGAAGCGCACGCCGCCGCGCGAAAGGACCAGCCCTGGGACGAGGTCTGGTCGGACTTTCAGGCGGCGCGGCTGGCCATGGGCCAGTTACTGGAAAAGATGAGCCAGGACGATCTGGCCCAGCCCTTCACCGTGCCCTGGAGTCGCAAGTGGACCGTCTACCGCTGGATCCATCTCTGGCTGCACCACGAACGCGAGCATGCGGCCGATCTACGCGACAACCTGGATTTGCCCCGCTGGCCAAGACGACTGAAGCACTTTGGGTGACAGTAGACTTTCCCGGAAACGTCAAGTTTCCGGGAAAGTGAAATTGAGGTAGCATTCGCAGATTGAAGCCGTCAGCTGAAGATTGAAAGCTGATTCTTTAGGAGGATTCCACGATGAGTGAAGACACCAAGTACGTCTTGCCCGAGTCCAGGCTGCCCAAGGCCTGGTACAACATCAATGCTGATATCCCTGTGGAGCCGGCGCCAGTACTGAACCCCCAGACGAAAGAACCGGTGACGCCAGAATTCTTGAGCGTGCTCTTTCCCATGGGTCTGATCATGCAAGAGGTCAGTACCGAACGCTGGATCGAAATCCCTCAAGCAGTGCGAGACATTTACAAGTTGTGGCGGCCGACGCCCATGTATCGCGCCCGGCGGTTGGAGAAAGCCCTCGACACACCGGCCCATATCTACTACAAGTACGAAGGCGTCAGTCCGGTTGGCTCGCACAAGCCCAACACAGCCGTAGCCCAGGCCTTCTACAATAAGCAGGAAGGGGTGAAGGCGCTGACCACCGAGACCGGCGCTGGGCAGTGGGGCTCGGCTCTGGCCATGGCCTGTAACATGTTCGAAATGGACCTGGAAGTGTATATGGTGCGGGTGAGTTACGACACGAAACCGTACCGGCGAGTGGTCATGGAGACGTACGGGGCCGAGGTCTTTCCCAGCCCGACGGAGCGCACCCAATACGGCCGCCGCGTGTTGGCCGAGCATCCGGACACCACCGGCTCGTTGGGCATCGCCATTTCAGAAGCGGTGGAGATGGCGGCCACTTCGGGTGGGACCAAGAAATACAGCCTGGGCTCGGTGCTCAATCATGTGCTGATGCACCAGACGGTCATCGGTCTGGAAGTATTGCAGCAGATGGAGATGGCCGGCGAATACCCGGACATGGTGATCGGCTGTACCGGCGGTGGCTCAAACTTTGCCGGCTTCAGCTACCCGTTCCTATGGCAGAATTGGAGCAATGGCAGGAACACCCGCGTGATCGGCGTGGAGCCGGCCGCCTGCCCGAGCCTGACCCGTGGCCGATTCACCCATGATTATGGCGACACGGCCCAGATGGCCCCCATCTTCAAGATGCATACGCTGGGCCACGACTTCGTGCCGCCGCCGATTCACGCTGGCGGGTTGCGCTATCACGGCATGTCGCCCAGCCTGAGCGCCCTGGTCAACGCTGGCGAGGTGGAAGCCCGGGCCGTCCATCAATTGGCGACGTTCGAAGCCGCCGTCCAGTTCGCCCAGGCGGAAGGCATATTGCCAGCGCCCGAACCGGCCCATGCCATCCGGGTGGCCATTGACGAGGCACTCAAGTGCAAGGAATCGGGCGAAGAGAAGGTTATCGCCTTCAATCTCTGTGGCCATGGCCATTTCGACATGGCCGCCTACCAGGCCTACTTCAACGGCGAATTGACAGATTACGAATATCCGGAGGAAGAGATCGCCGAAGCGATGAGTCACTTGCCAGAGGTCGGTTGACGGTAAGGCAAATAGCCAGAATTGGCCAGCCGGATATTGACTGGCCAAACATCGGATCGCATGCCGATAACCTATTGGCGCCCGCCACTCGGCGGGCGCCTTTGCCTGTTGCCGATCTTCAAAAGCGCAGCCAGCATGGCCTCAAGGGCGACTAACTTTCGTCGATAGTATTTGTAATTGGCTCGGCGAAGAAGTACTGTCGGTCGTCTTCTTCCGCGATGCGCTCACCGGCCTCCTGAGCCAGATCAAAATAGCGTCGAGCCTCGGATGGCTGACCATCGATTGCGGATGCCCGAGCCAGTGACTCAAAAGCGAAGGCCAGATCGAAATCGCCGATACCTTCCGCCTGGCAAATATCGAGGCAATGCAGGCCATGATAAAGGGCAGCCTCGGGCCGATTGAGCACGGCGTAGACGTGGCTGAGCTGCCAGTCGCTGCGGGCGAAATTGAGCGGTTCGCCGATCTGCCGCCAATGACAGGGCGAAGCGTGGGCGGCGTGGATCATAAGATCCGCTTCGGCCGCCAACCGGTCCGGATTGTCGAGCAGCGACCAGGTTTCGTTGAATAGATCGACGCCTGGTTGGCGATGAACGGCCGGCGTGATGGTAGTTTCCGCTGCAGACATGGTTGTTCTCTAGTCGGTAACAGGGTCCTAGTTGTGTCGGGCCTAGTTGTCGCTTATTGTTGCCCGCTCTTCAACCATTCAGGCCATAGCCGCCTGCAAGGCGGATACGGCCTGTGCCTCGACGTCGCGGATGGCCAAGACATGGGAAGCGATGTTTTCGCGCATACTCTGGACCCCTTGAGCCTCGAGGGGGAAGCCGGTTTCCATCTCGGCCAGAATCGCTTCCAGTTGGGCGGCGATCTGGCGGCGTTCGCCGGTCGCTTCTGCGCCTCGCTCAAAAAAGATTTGGTTGCTGCGGTCGGTTAGCTCTCGATAACGGGCGAAAGGCTCGATCTCGTCGGGCAGCAAGGCCAGCGACAACTTGCGCCAGGCAGCGGCCGACTGACGAAATTCCGGCGCGACGTTGGAAAGGGCCGGCCGGTTGAGAATCGTCGCCGCCTCGTCCAGAAAGTCGGCGAATCTATCCCGGTCGGCCGGATCATCATGTTTGCCGAAGTACATGATGTCGTCGTAGGCCGAGGTCAGCCCGGCCAGCATCTTGCGCCCGGCCGGGAACTCCTTCTCCCAGGACATACGCGCTCGAGGATTGGTTAACTGCTCGGCCCACCACTCATAGGCCTTCAAGCCAAAGTTGTTTTTGGAGCCCTTCGGTGGGGCCTCGGTATAGAGCTTAATAGCGTCGCAAATGCCCAATTGCACGGCCGAGGCCAGCTTGTCGGCGATGGGCGGGTCGAAAGTGACCACCCGGAATTTGTCTTTCTTGACCCGCGCCCGGGCGGCATGCAGCACGTCGGCCGAGAGGGTGAGGGGCAGGGGAGCGCGGTCGGCCAGGTGGGCCAGGTTGCCAGGCTCGTCGTAGCCGAACACGACGTGCGGGAACATGGCCCACATGCCGTCGTCCAGCGGCAGCGCGTTGTAAGGCAGGCTGAAAATGTCGGCCCAGACCACCGGCGCGTGGCCTTCCTCCAGCGCCTCCACCAGGTTTCGCACGCCGCGCTCGGGCTTGGCAGTGTGCTGCACATTTTGTACGATGCCCAGCCGGGAGAGCAGGGTATCCCAGGGATCAAAGGTGTTGCGGGTTAGAATCCGGGCGTGCGGATCGTGGCCTTCGTAGCCGAAGTTGAAGTAACCCATCACTGCGCCGCCGCTGACGCCCATCAACAAGGCCTCAGTATAGGGCTGGCCGGTGTGCGGCGCGGACACGCCCCGATAGGCGAGCGCATTGGCGATGGAGCCGGTTTCCCAGTGCCGGCCGGTGAAGCTGTTGTAATCTGCTAAAAGCGGCATGTAATTCCTCCGTTGGGCGAGTTCTGTACCAGTATTCTGGGTACAAGAAGCCTGGCTTTTTTGGATACTGAAGGGCCGATTATCGGCCGGCCAAAAGCCAGGCTTCTCACACTCATTAAGTCTGTTTGGGTTTGGCGAGATTCATGCTTGAATTCTACGCTAAATTTGCGCCGTGCGAAAAAGGAGAGACATGCAATTGAGTAGGGATCAAGGATCAGGGATCGGAGCCGCCAAGGGCGTTGATGACCGTGTCCAAATCCTTGTCGCCCCGGCCGCTGAGGTTGACGATGATGATTTGATCGGGCGCCATTTTGGGGGCCAGCTTGAGGGCTTCGGCCACGGCGTGGGCCGACTCCAGGGCCGGGATGATGCCCTCTGTTTCCGACAGCACCTGGAACGCTTCCAGGGCTTCCTCGTCGGTGGCGTAGGTGTAGCCCGCCCGTTCCTGGTCGCGCAGCCAGGCATGTTCAGGGCCAACGCTGGCATAATCGAGGCCGGCGCTGATGCTGTGGGTCTCCATGATCTGACCGTCGGCCGTCTGCATCACGAAGCTCTTGGTGCCGTGCAAGACGCCCACCCGGGCCACGTTCAGGTCGGCGAAGCGCGCCGCGTGCCGGCCGCTCTCGATACCTTCGCCGCCGGCCTCCACGCCGATGAAGTCGACGTCAGGATCGTCGCGAAAGGCATGGAAGATGCCCATGGCGTTGCTGCCGCCGCCGACGCAGGCGATGATCGTGTCGGGCAAGCGACCGCAACTGTCCAAGACCTGCTCCCGGGCCTCGCGGCCGATGACGCTCTGAAAGTCACGGACCATCATGGGGTAAGGGTGGGGGCCCAATACCGAGCCCAACAGATAGTGGGTGGTCTCGACGTTGGTGACCCAGTCGCGGATTGATTCGTTGATGGCGTCTTTCAGCGTTTTGCTGCCGCTGGTGACCGGCCGGACCTCGGCGCCCAGCAAGCGCATGCGGAAGACGTTGGGCTGTTGGCGAGCCATGTCGACCGTACCCATATAGACCACGCACTCCAGGCCCAGCAAGGCGCAGGCGGTGGCCGAACCCACACCATGCTGTCCGGCACCCGTTTCGGCCACGATCCGTTTCTTGCCCATCCGCTGGGCCAGCAGCGCCTGCCCGAGAGCGTTGTTGATCTTATGGGCGCCGCTGTGGTTGAGGTCCTCGCGCTTGAGATAGATCTGGGCCCCAGCTAACTTCTGGCTAAGGCGCCGGGCGTGAGTCAGGGGCGACGGCCGGCCAACGTAGGTGGCCAGCAGGTGCTCGAACTCTTCGACGAAGGCCGGGTCATTTCGCGCTTCTTCGTAAGCGGCCATCAGCTCTTCCACGGCCGGCATCAGGGTCTCGGGCACAAATCGGCCGCCATAAGGGCCGAACTTGCCCCGTTTGTCGGGGACGGTCTGTTCTTGTGTCATAGGCGGCCGATTATAGGGAAAGAAGCTTGGATATGCACGAGAGGAGGGTGGGTCGCAGATGCACGAGGCTGAACCGGACTCAAAGTTTAGGAAATGGGACACGGATGGACACGGATGGGCGCGAATAATTTGACATAACATATAAGGATCCAGGGACCTGGATGAACCCGCCGCTGGCGTTGACCGACTCGGTTGCGCTCGAAAGTGGCAGTCGCCGCGGGCCGTCTGCACGAACATTCACGCCGTCCAGATTAGCGTGTCATTAGGGATGAATCACAATGATGATTGTTGGGCTTATATTGCAACATGTGAGCCAGTTACTTGACCCGCGGCCGTATACTCTCAACTGATCTCGCTATTGGGACGCTGAGATTCTTCGGAGGCGCATCAGAGCGGCACCGCGGACAAGTATTGGGAAGACTTGGTCACAGCAAATAGTGGGCCACGTGAATCAACTTGGAGGAACAAATCATGGACGAAGTAAAAGCGAACGGACAGAAATTCGAATCACGCGAGCAAGTATCCGAAGTAATGAAGAACAGCCGCGATCTTAGCGGGGCTGACTTGAGTCATCTCGATCTCAGCGGAATCCGCTTGGCCGGTCTCAATGCCGAGGGCTTGAATCTGAGCGAAACCGATTTGAGCAAGGCGGTATTGGCCGGCATTAACATGGAAGGCGGCAACCTGAGCGGCAGCAATATGACCGAAGCGGTGGTCGCCGGCGCCAATTTGAAGGACGCCGATCTGAGTGGCGCCGATCTGAGCCGCACCAAGTGGTTTGGCGTCAATGTAGACGGCGCCGATTTCACCGGCGCCCAGACGGCCGGCGCCCAGGGACTCGCCGTGAGCTGGTCCAGCGCCAAGGCGCCGCCGGCCGAGGCGCCAGTTATGTTCCCCGTTCAAATGGTCGTGGCGCCGGTCATGGCAGTTGTAAGCCTGGTGGTTATTCTGCTGTTACTCAGCCGTCGGCGGCGCGCGGCTTAATTGGCCGTGAACAGGCGCCGGTCGATGATCGCCCGTCAATAGATTGAACGCCTGGCAGGGAAAACTCATTGAATCGGGTTTCGTGTTGACATAATAAGAAGAGCGATGGGGACTGGCGCCGTTTGTGTGCCAGTTTCCATCGTCTATTTCAATTTCACATGATAGGCGGCGTGTCTCGGCGCTGATGAAGTCCTTGGGCGCCAAGGGCAAGCAAGGCCACCGTGACATGGGGGGTTGGGATCCGGCGTTGCGTCACAGATCGGGCAGATGATGCTGGAGTAAACTGCGGCCGGCTTGCTTTGCCTGCTGTAAAAACCGGCCGTTCTGCCCCGTCGGGCGAAGGAAACTTTTGACACGCAGATTCTATTCCCCATAGAATGACATCATAGCCGTTACAGCAGCCTTCTCAAGCGCATGCTGTCAGAATTCCGCCATCATAGCCGCCGCACTGCCGCCGAATCGGTGCCATTGTTTCAGCCAGTTACGTACGGAGTCACGCTGACCGTCTGAACGTGGAAAGGAGCCAGCCAAAAATGAATAAATCTCGAATACGACCCCTAGGATTCGTCGCACTGCTTGCTGCGGCGGCTTTTATTCTTGCCGCCTGCGCGGGGGGAGGAGGCGACGCTGGTCAGCAAGAGGTTCAAAGCATCCCAGAGTCGTCTTCAGAAGGGGAGGATGAACCCATCGACATTGAGGGTGACCCGACCGGCGGCGAAACCTTCGTCCCGGAGACGACGAAGGTGGTGGAGGGGCCGGTAATGCAGGCCCTGCAGACGATTTCCCAGGACGGCACACTTTCTTTCGCGGCCACGACAGCCGAGGAGGAATCGTTCCTGGATTCCCTTCAAGAGGGCGACATCCTGGCCAGTGACGTCTCGGACCTGGCCCCGGATGGTTTCTTGCGCAAAGTGGTGTCGATTGGTCGAAGCGGCAATCAGTATATCGTCGAGACGACGCAAGGGACGCTGGAAGAGGCCGTAGTACAGGGAACTTTCGAGTTCGAGCGTACCCTGAGTGAAAAGGATGTGTTGGCTTTCGTACCGGCCGAGAAGGGGATCTTCGGGAGCCTGGCCCGCCCCAGTCGGGCGCCAGGCCGGGTTGGAATCGACCTTGAGCCGTTCGAACTGGTGGATGGTTTGTACGCCTATGGTCGAGTCGAAGTCGAACCCAGGTTCGAATTCAGAGTAAACGTCAAACAGGGAATTAAAGAGGTGGTCTTCACAACCGATACAAATGAGAAGGCAAACCTGGAGCTGCGGTCGAACCTCGCTTTCACGGGCCTGAGGGAGGAAAAGACCATCGGGACCATCAAGTTCAAGACATTTACCGTTCCGTTCGGCGTGGTGCCGGTTCCAGTTCGCCCACAAGTAGAACTGATCGTCGGGATAAACGGGCGCGTTTCGGCTGACCTAGTTACCAGCATCATACATGAGGGCCAGCTGGAAGCCGGCGTCCGCTATGACCGGAACGACAAGTGGTCGATTGATCCAGTTGACTTCGACGAATCAACTAGCTTCGAGCCGCCGCATGTCAGGGCCAGCGCTGAAGCCAAAGTGTACGCCGGGCCGCGGTTGAATTTGTCGCTTTTTGGAGTTCCTGGCCCGTACGGGCGGATGGACGCATTTTTTCAACTCACCGCCGGGCCCGACCGCGATCCATGGTGGAAGCTGGAGGGCGGACTTGAAGCCGTCATTGGCGTTGAAATCAAAGTTCTGGGCCATTCGCTGGTAGGAATTGAGCAAGAGGTCTACGACAAGACCTGGCCCATCGACGACGCCGGCGGTCCGGCTCCGGGCATTGCTGAAGAACCACCGCCTGAATCACCGGCCGAACCGCCGCCCCCGGAGCCTCCGCCCCCAGAACCTCCGCCTGAACCGCCGGCCGAGCCGCCAGATCCAACTGAGCTGGATGATGACGGGGATGGTCTGAGCAACGCCGACGAGACGGATTTGGGCACGGATCCCCAGGATCCAGACACCGACGGCGATGGAGTAGGCGACGGATCTGAGATAGATCAGGGCAGCGACCCGCTGATACCGCCACCGCCGCCGCCCCAGCCAGAGCCCGTCGATCCTGGCCAGCCGTATCCGGCCGTCGCCAGCTGCCGGATCACTGAAGATGTCTACATTCGAGCCCGGCCGCGGATAGGTGACAACGTCGTGGCCTCAGTCTTGGGCGGGGAGTACGTGCCCGTCAGCGGCTATACGGTGACGCCTGGCTACGCGGTCTGGTATTACGTGCCCCTGGATGGCGTTGACGTTTATGCACGATTCCGGGACGACCCGGCCGGCTGGATATCCAAGATCGACGATGCCGGAAAACTGTTTGTTGACTGCCCCGATCCGGGTGCGCTGCTGGAGTTGCCCTATCCAGGTTAATCGGTTCAGCAGACGGTCAGATAGCCGGCCACGCATGCGGCCAATGAATTGACCGCCTGAAAGAGAGAACTCGTTCAAACGGGCTTTATATTGACATAATGTATATTGTGCTGAAGACTGGCGAGGGATGATCGCCAGTCTTCATCCTTTGGTGATTGTCGTCGGGCTGGGCGGCGAGCCTAGTCGCCCATGAAACCCCGGTGCGCCAGCGGCAGTAGGGCCACCGCGTCGTAGTGCTGCTGGGGAGCGCCCACGTAGATTTCGCCCGATGCGTTGATCGGTACTCGACTGGCGGCAAATAGGGAGTCGTCCAGGGGCAGAAAGACGATCTGATCCGGCCAGGCCTGGTTCATGTTCCTCAGGAGTTCGTTTTCTGGGGATGCGGCCAGGTCGAAGTCGGGCAAATCGTCGCCCGGGGCCGTGACAATGTGCGCGGCCGGGACCCACAGATGAATTACCGAACCCTCGGTGATCGGGCTTCTGTGGGCCAGATAGTCTCCCAGCCATTCTATCTTTTCGGTGCCCCAAAGTCCCTCTTTCTGGGCGTGGGTGGAGCCCATGTTTATCAGCGTGCCTTGCGGCGTGCTTCTGATTCTACGGTCGACCAGCCACTTGATAGCCTCTTCGCGCAAACGTACTGACTCGTCGTAGTCACTGTCCCTCGAGGCTCGGACCTCTACGCCCTTCAATTCAACCTCGATCATCTCGACCACGGTATCGTACCAGTAATCACCCCAGGAAGCGGATAGTTCGGATCGGCCGTCTTCCAACTGGACGTGCAGCGTCTCTAGTTGTGTGCGATGGTTCTCATAAGTGCTGTGGTCTCCTTGCAGAAAAGCGGCCAGGGGCCCTGGGTCGACGAGAACGGTTCCGGCAATATAGTCCAAATAGGTCAGCCAGCTCTGGGTGCCGCCATAATCTTCAAGATGAACGTCAATGGCGTGTACCTGAACACGCTCGTCCTCTGGTAATGTCCGGTTGAACTCACGGATGGCCACGATGGGATCGCCCAGCAGGTGGGGAACTGTCCATTCTGATGTTAGTTCACCATCGTTGACGTAATCCGCCAGCGCCCAGTCGGCCGCTTGGGTCCACTCAAAGAGGAATTGGCGAAAGCCCCGGGCATGGAGTCCGCGCAGCAGCTCGGCCGTGAACTCGGTATGCTCGCCCAGAAAATGGGTTTCGCCGACGAGCACGACCCGGTGCATCGCCAGGCGGTCGAGCACCTCGTCAGGGATCGATCCAGCATCGAACGCCACGCCGTCGCGCTGGACGACCTGCTTCAAATCTGAAGCCGAGACCCGGTTCGCCTGGTCCCAGATGTAGTAACTACCGGCAATGAGTGCCGCAATGGCAACAAGCAAGAGTACTATCTTCGTGATTCTCAACATCATTTCGTGGCCTCCTTGCCCAATCACTATGCCAGCAACAAACGTTCCTTCATGATAAGTACCTATTTTTATGATAAGCGGGAAGGTTTGACCTGTCATTCAACCCTGGTTGTATTTGGGGGTGGATCTATAGGCTGTTTCGGGGATCGGGAAAGCGCCGCCTGGGCAGATCGAGTTCGTTCGCCCACACAGTTGCCTGGCAACCGGCTGCCTGGGATCCAGACAGTGACCGGCGTCATCATGACGCCGGGCACCTTTCTCATTTGCCGGACCGCGATTCAGTTTCAAACCACGGCATATACTCTGCGGCCGCTAATCGGGATACAGTCGCAGATTGGCGAAGCGATCGAGAATCGTTTTCACTTCCAGGATCTCGTCGCGGCTGTAGCTGCCTGGATCGGCCAGGAGGGCCAGGGCCAGATCAATCCATTGACCCAGGTTGCCATCGTAGCCAGGTACCCGGCAGGCGCGGAACAAGGTGGCCGGCCGTCCGTCCTCGGTGGGAACGAACAAGTCGGGATGGTTGGCCGCCTTTTGGGTCAGGCTCAGGGTGAGTTGATTGGCCAGCAAGAAGCGGCGCATGCAGTGCAGCGCGTCGCCGCCATCAAAGCCGACGCTGGACAGCAAGAAGTTGACCGTACAGAAACGGTTAGTTAGGACCTGGTAGTGGTCCCGCGCCGCCCGGAGGGGGATCGGCTCCAATCAGGCGGCCGACTCTAATCGCGACGCCTCCACGCAGCTCCCAGGACCCGATCGTGACAACGGTCCGCTGCACCTGTGTCCCTATCTTACCACAAGCAACGCGTGAAATTACTCAAGAATCGCTTAGGATTTCGAGCAGGCGACCCCAACAAATTCGCAGGCCAGCCCGGTAATTTCGACCAACCGATCAATTATGAAGCTATTTCAGCATGAATCTTGGTCGGTCACTGATGGCAGTTTCGGCCGCCGGGGTCGCGGTTTCGCCGCCGTAGCACTGGGGCGCATATACCTCGAAATTGTCGAAACGGGCATCCAGGTTGGCAACGTTACTTGACCGGGCAAACAGCCCCTTGCTCCAGCCGGTCATGTCCCTCGCCATTGAAGCGAGATGTTGTCCATTGGCATATAGATCGATGCTGCCCGACCGGCGGATGATCTCCAGATGGTTCGTCTGCGATCCCGCATGGATGCTGGCCGACCAGCCCGAAGTCAATAAGGTGACCTGTCTAGGGTCCTGGGCAGAAGCAGCGTGATAGTGGTACACATAATAGTCACCCGAAGGCCCGATCACAAAAGTATAGAAGTCGTAACCCCCGCCGGTCCAACCTGAAAAGTCAAAGAGAAGGCCGTATTGGCCCGGAATACCGGTGGCATTACGGACGTCAACCGCCAGCCGGTACTCTGATACGTACTCAGACGTACCTGTCAGACCGGCGGTGCTGTTCTTGACTTTTACCACCAACTGATATTCACCATCGACATAGGCATACCGGACGTTATCATTCTCGAATATGAACCAGCCACTGTCCGGGTCGCTGAAGTCGTCACGATAGGCGAGGGTGAGAGGGCACGGCTTGTAGATGATGGGCAGGTAAAGATAGTAATCTTCCCCGTTGTCAGTTGAATCGGCTGTCAAGGGGACTTTTTGAGAGGATTCGGCCGGACTCTGTAGCAGGATCAACAAGGCAATCATGGCCGCCAAAGCGGCCGCCTTATCGAGGTGTTTGATAAACATGGCTTTAACTCTTTCGAAACCTAGAGCATCCCTCCGATATCTTCCAACAATATACCATGAGATCGCATTGCCGGCGTGGCAACTTTGTGCGATTTTGTGCGAAAGTGTGCGACTCCAAAGTGATTGGGGCACAGGCGATCCGACCTGTGATTGACACAGTGTGAATAGCTCAGTCAGCATGGAGTGGTAGTTGTTGAAGGAACCGGGATTTTCGATAGTGCCGGCGTCGATCTTGCCCACGACACGACAGGGGCCAGAACGACTGATTCAAAACAGTACCTTTGCCCCCTACCGGCGCGGCCCTGGACATGCTACGATGTCCTATATGGGCCGTGTTGTGCTCCCGGCATAAATCTATTACCTGACTCATCTGTATGTTTGATATGGGAGTGCGGAGTACGCGGCTGATACGGCCGTCATAAACCACGGCGCCTTAAAGAAAGCTCGATGATTACTCGTCGCCATAGTCGCCAGCGCTTGCTGATATTCATCGTCGCCTACAATGCCGAGTCGTTTATCCGGCAGGTCCTCCAGCGCATTCCGGCCGAACTTGGCCAGCAACTGGACGTGGAGATCCTGGTCATAGACGATGCCAGCGGCGATCAGACGTTCGAGAGTGCCCTGCGCCTCAAGCTGGCCGGCGAGCTGCCATTCAAGCTGAGGGTTCTCGTCAATCCTGTTAACCAGGGCTACGGCGGCAATCAGAAGCTCGGTTACTGGTATGCGATTCGTAACAACTTCGATTTTGTAGCCTTGCTGCATGGCGATGGCCAATATGCGCCCGAG
>JBFFWQ010000039.1:0-46873 GCA_041570195.1 Promineifilaceae bacterium (SeqCode)
AGGTCGTTGTCCCGCCAGGGCCTCACCCGACGACTTGAGAGTCACGATCCGTTCTAGCTGTTCATCACTCAGGCCGGCCGGTTGCCACATCCATCCCTTGCTGTCCAGCACGGCGGCGACGTCGAAGCGGCATTGGTTGCGACCTGCGACGACTTCGCGGCTAGTCATGATCTGGCGCATCAAAGCGCGACCAACACCACCTGCACCAAAGATTATCACTGGAATACGCCTCATGACCGCTCCTTATATATCATGACTTCGGCTTGAACCAGACGCCGAGTTATTGCCTTACAGATAATATAGATGGTGGCACGGCCTGCCCTAAGTGCCCTCCCAAAAAAAATCAGAGACCCCGCTCCAGCCGGAACAGGGCCTCTGATGGTGCACCGTAGCACTAACCCTCACGAAGAGGAGGCAGCGCTACGGTGCGTTTAGATAAGTGACTATCCATAAGCACCACCTCCTTACTACAAGGATAGCAGTGCAGGCTGCCTGAAAGGCGGCATGGCCTGCGGATAAATGGGGAAGTATGGCCAAATTATATCCTTGACGCTCGTTCTGTCAATCGGACCCAAGTGCTACCAGAGCGTCGATCGCTCGATCTATTTCCTCGACAGTATTGTAGTTGACGAAGCCTATGCGAACTAAGCCGCCCTTGTCCAAAGTGCCAAGCTGGTCCATGACGGCTACAGCATAGTAATGACCGTCCCAGACGAAGATACCTTGGCGGCCTAGAAACTCAGCCACCTGCCGCGGCGTGTGACCTTCAAGGCTCACGGCAAAGGTGGGCGCTCGCTCCTCCAACCGCTCGACGTCGGTGATGCCGTACACGCGCAGGCCGGGCACGGTCGGCGCTCGCTCGAGGAAGTGCCGGCTAAGCCCGGCCTCATATTCTTTGATCGTCTCTAGGGCCTGTTTCAAGCGCCGCGGCCGGCCGTTGTATTGCTCCAGGGTTGCGCCTCCTGCGACCCGGCCGATCTCTTCCAGGTAATCGACGGCCGCCTTCACGCCAGCCAGGCTTTCAAAACTCTGCGTGCCTGTCTCCCACTTGCCCGGCGGCTTTCCGGGGGCAGGCCGAACCTTGTAAGCCTCCAGGCTATCTAGGTGATCATACTTACCATACATGATGCCGCTGTGCGGCCCGAAAAACTTATAAGACGAACAAGCCAGGAAATCACAATCCACGGCCTGCACATCTACCGGGTTGTGAGGCGTGTAGTGAACAGCATCGACATATACCAGCGCACCTACCTGGTGCGCCAACTCTGTCACCCGCGCTACGTCGACAATGGTGCCCACAGCGTTTGAGGCGTAGGTGACTGCAACCAGTCGCGTCCGTTGATTCAGCAATTCGGCCAGGCGCCGCAAATCAAGCGAACAATCTTCCGGCCGGATCTCCAACCAGCGCACTGTCACGCCGCGATCGGACGCAGCCATCACCCAAGGCGTGATGTTGGCGTCGTGATCGAGCCAGGTGACGATGATCTCATCTCCAGGCTGCCATGCCCGGGAGATAGCCCGGCTAGCGGCAAAGGTCAGGCTGGTCATATTCTGGCCAAAAGCGATCTCTTCCGGCCGCCGGGCATTCAACAGGTCGGCCATTGCCTGACGAGCTTCGGCCGCCACTTTCACGGTACGCTCGCTGGTGACAAAGGCCCCGTCCAGGTTGCTATTGTCATGCCCTAAGTAACCGCTCATCGCCTCAATCACCCGTTGCGGGGTCTGAGTTCCGCCGGGACCATCAAAGAACACCGCCGGCTGGCCGTTTACCTCCTGAGCCAGCGATGGAAATTGCTTTCGCATAGAATAGGGATCGAATGTAACGGGCACGGGATTGCTCCTCCTTAGTCACTCAAGCCTCGGGCTTGATCCGAGAGTGTGCGATATGCGCGCAGATTATAACCTCGCTTTACCCGACTCAAAACTGAGCATATAATCATAGCTGAAGGCGAGTGATTGGTCAGAGACACTGCCAAGCCCAAGGGAGGCACGGATGCGTTTAGGCAAAGAACTAATCGGAAAGCCTATCTATAGTATCACAGATGGCCGCCAGCAGGGCTCTGTGAAAGACCTCTATATAGACTTGGAGTTGAAGCTACTGAAGGGAATTTACCTGGGGCGCGAAGGGCTCATCAACCGCCGAATCCGGGTAATTACTAGAGAAGACGTCACGGTCTTCGGCTTTGACGCCGTCCTAACCGCCAAGGGTGACGTGGCTACTGATAACAGCCAGGTACCCGAAGTCGACGTTTGGTTGCGCCGCGACGACTTGCAGAATCGCGAAGTAGAAACGGCCGGCGGCACCAAGGTCGGCACAGTGGGCGATGTGTTGTTTGACGAGCAGGCCGAGGTCGCTGGCGTTTGGCTGGCCCGAGTTCATGTGGCCGGACCGATCGCCGAAAAGAAGATGTTGCCTAGAGCCGCCGTCACCGATACCGGCGGCCGGGAAGGAGTGATGATCGTCGACCTTTCCATGGCCGAGCGGCCAATTCCCGAAGAGGGTGAGGGAGCACAAGCCGAACAGCCGCCGGAATCAGGCTCGCTGGCCGACGCGGCTGAGTTACCGACTGGAACGACTCAGCAAGCAGCATCCACGAGCGAGCAAGAGCAAGAACCACCTGCATAAACAGAGTGACCCTTGAGCGCAGAAATGCGAGCATTTTTATCTTGGAGATCCAGTGAATCCACGTCCCATTGTATAGGAGGAATGTGACAATGTTAAACCTGGCAACACTGTTGGAAGATACCACCCGTGATCATCCGGATAGATTGGCAGTTATCTTCAACGAGATGAAATTGCCCTATAGAGCCTTGAATGCGGCCGCCAATCAGGTGGCCGCCGGACTGGCCGAGTTGGGCATTCAGAAAGGTGATAAGGTGGCCTTGAGCTGCCCAAATCTGCCTTACTTCCCAATTGTCTATTATGGCATTCTGAAGGCCGGCGGCGTCGTCGTGCCCCTCAATGTACTGCTCAAAGGGCGCGAGATCGCCTATCATCTGCGCGATTCAGACGCCAAAGCCTATTTCTGCTTCGAGGGTACAGAGCAACTGCCCATGGGCGCCATGGGTCATGCCGGTTTTCAGGAAGTGGACAGTTGCCAACATTTCTTCTTGATGACCGCCGACCCGGCCGCCGCCCCGCCTATTGAAGGCGTTTCGACCCTGGGCATGCTCATGGCCAAGCAAGGGCCGGTCTTTGACACGGTGCAGACCAGCCCCGAAGACACGGCCGTCATTCTGTACACAAGCGGCACCACCGGCCAACCCAAGGGCGCCGAACTCACTCACAGCAACATGGTTATGAACGCTCGGCTGGCCGACACTCTATTTGGTAACACCGAAAATGACGTACACCTGGTCGTATTGCCGCTCTTTCATTCTTTTGGCCAGACGGTTCAAATGAACTCCGGATTCTATACGGCGGCGACCATCTCGCTCTTGCCTCGTTTCGACCCCGACGCCGCCCTGGCAATTATGGAGCGCGATAACGTGACCGTCTTCGCCGGCGTTCCGACGATGTATTGGGCGCTTCTGAATTACCCGGCGGCCGATAAGTACGACCTGGCTAAAATCTCTCAAAATCTGCGTTTGAGCGCGTCGGGCGGCGCCGCCATGCCAGTTGAAGTCATGAAGGCCTTTGATGAGAAATTCAAGGTACAGATTCAGGAAGGTTACGGTCTGTCGGAAACCAGCCCGGTCGCCAGCTTCAACCGCCTGGATCGAGAACGCAAAGTCGGTTCGGTCGGGCTGCCAGTTTGGGGCGTCGAAATGAAGATCGTCGACGAACTAGATAAAGACGTACCTCAGGGCGAGTTGGGCGAGATCGTGATCCGCGGTCACAATGTCATGAAGGGTTATTACGGCAAGCCCGAGGCCACAGCCGATGCCATGCGCGGGGGATGGTTCCATACTGGAGACATCGGCCGCATGGATGAGGATGGCTACTACTTTATTGTCGATCGGGTCAAGGACATGGTCATCCGTGGCGGCTTCAACGTCTACCCGCGTGAGGTGGAAGAAGTTCTCATGAGCCATCCCCAGGTTAGCCTGGCGGCCGTCATCGGCGTGCCCGACGAACGCTACAGTGAGGAAATTAAAGCCTTCATTGTACCCGTAGAGGGAGCAGAATTGGACGAGGCAGAATTGGTCGCCTGGTCCAAAGAAAACATGGCCGGCTACAAATACCCGCGCCTGATCGAATTCCGCGACACTTTGCCTATGAACGCTACGGGCAAGATACTCAAGATTGAGCTACGCGACTAGGACGGACGAGTTGGTGTCCTTCTGGGTCCTTGATTTTCCAGTCGGCGATGGCGTTGATATGAGTCGGCCATTTAGAACGGTTCGAGGAGAATAACTATGAGCAGCAATGGCGCC
This sequence comes from Promineifilaceae bacterium (SeqCode), assembly GCA_041570195.1. GTDB lineage: Bacteria > Chloroflexota > Anaerolineae > Promineifilales > Promineifilaceae > UBA11865. The sequence goes on from JBFFWQ010000039.1 coordinate 4,378, forward strand.
GTCAGCTTCAAGCTGACAGAAGAACAACAGATGATTCAGGATTTGGCCCGCGAATTCGCCCGCAAAGAGATCGCGCCGGTGGCCGAGCATTATGACAAAAGCCATGAGTATCCCTGGCCGGTGGTTAAGAAAGCCCAGGAAATCGGCCTGACCGCCATGAGCGTACCCGAAGAGTATGGCGGCCTTGGACTCAGCCTGTTCGAAGAGGTCCTGGTCGGCGAGGAGCTATCCTGGGGTTGTTCCGGCATCAGCACGGCCATTGCCGTAAACGGTCTGGCAATCGCGCCCATTCTGGTGGCCGGCAATGAGGAGCAGAAAAAGACCTATGGCGGTCGCATGGCCGATGGCGAGCTGGCCGGCTACTGCGCCACCGAACCCGAGGCCGGCTCTGACGTAGCTGGTATCAAGACCACGGCCAAGAGAGTCGGCGACGACTATATACTCAACGGCCGCAAGATGTTCATCACTGGCGGCACCGTAGCCAATTACTACACGGTCTTCGCCTACACCGATCCCTCCCAGCGCTACAATGGTATGAGTTGCTTCATCGTCGATCGCGACTGGGAAGGCGTCAGCGTCGGCAAACCCTTTGACAAAATGGGCCAGCACGCATCGGATACGGCTGAGGTCGTCTTCGAGGATGTCAAGGTGCCAGCCCGCAATCTACTGGGCCAGGAAGGGATCGGTTTTATGATCGCCATGAAGGTCTTTGACCGCAGCCGACCGGGTACGGCCGCTGGCGCGGTCGGCGTCGCCCAACGCGCCCTGGACGAATGCGTCAAGTACGCCAAGGAACGCACCACCTGGGGCAAGCCGCTGTGGCAGCATCAGGTAATCGGTCACATGATCGCCGACATGGCCATAGAGGTCGAAGCGTCCCGGTTGTTGGTCTGGAAGTCGGCCTGGGCCGTCGACGCCGGCGAGCGCAATACCACCGCCGCCGCCTACGCCAAAGCCTTCGCCGCCGATACGGCCATGAAAATCACCACTGACGCCGTCCAGGTGTTTGGCGGCTATGGCTACATGTCTGAATATCCGGTGGAAAAACTGATGCGCGACGCCAAGATCTACCAGATCTACGAAGGCACCAGCCAGATCCAGCGCAATATCCTGGTCCGGGAGCTTTTCCGCAAGTAGATCTTTCTGGCCCGAAAGCGTGACGAAGTCGGATAGTCGAAAGGCTGGCGGCGAGCAAATCAAACTCGTCGCCAGTTTTTGGTTACGGCAGATGCCCGTGGGACTCTACAATCATCTCCCGGCCAGGATGCGAAACAAGTATCCCAATTGTAATAGGAGCATAGCGCTGTTCCTGGGATTGGCCGACTGTGCTATAATCTGATGCTTTTCCCGGCGCTTAGGGCATGATTTGAGAAATCGGCCGGGGCGCTGACGAGAGATTTTGATTTAACGGACATCCTTGTGGAAATTATCGAAACTTTCATTGACTTCGTACTTCATCTAGATGAAGAACTACCCAAGATCGTCGCCAGCTATGGTCTTTGGACATACGCCATACTCTTCGCCATCATCTTCATGGAAACCGGCCTGGTCATCACGCCGTTTCTGCCCGGCGATTCGTTGCTATTTGCCGCCGGTAGCATTGCGGCCCAAGAAGTGGCGGGCCAAACGGCTCTTAATGTTTGGGTCTTATGGCTGGTTTGCTTCACGGCCGCCGTCTTAGGTGACACGGTCAATTACTGGATCGGCAACAAGATCGGTCCACGAGCTTTTGAGCAAGATATTCGCTTCTTGAAACGCGAGTATCTGGAGCGCACGGAGCGCTTTTATGAGAAGCATGGCGGCAAGACCATTATCCTGGCTCGATTTGCGCCCATCGTCCGTACCTTTGCCCCCTTCGTTGCCGGTGTCGGCACGATGAAGTACAGCCGCTTCTTTATCTACAATGTCGTCGGCGCTTTCTTGTGGACCGGAATCTTCGTCTGGCTAGGCTACATTTTCGGCAATATCCCATTCGTCCAGGAGAATTTCGAGCTGGTCATCGTGGGCATCATCCTGGTTTCGATCGTGCCCATGGTCATCGAATACGTCCGTAGCAAGGCCCGCAAGGACGAATACCCGGAGATTACATCCGACACTGGATAATTCCAGCTTCTCGGGAGCTTATCGATGATCGCGCGTCAGAGACGTATTGAGGCCGTCCTTTTCGATCTCGATGACACGCTCATAAGTTGGGCTCACCCGACTGTCAGCCGGGAAGAATTCTACCTACCGCGCGTTGAAAGAGTGCATGCATACCTGACCGATGCCGGACACACCCTGCCCCCTTGCCCCGAATTCTGGCAGATCATTAACCAGGCCATCATGGCCATGTGGGCCGAGGCCAAGAAATCCTGGCGTATCACTTCCTACGGCCGGCTGCTGGACCAGGTATTTGAAGAGCTAGAATTACAAACCGATGGTTTGGAAACCGATCAGGTTCTGCGCGTCTTCGGCTGGGCCCCTCGGCCGGGCGTAGAACTCTTCCCGGATACCCTGCCCGTCCTGCGCACATTGCGCCGCCAGGGCTATCAGATCGGCCTGCTGACCAACTCTTTTTTGCCGATGTGGATGCGTGACGAAGAATTGCGCGCCTACGACCTGATAGATCTCCTTGACCAACGTGTGTCGGCCGCCGACGTCGGTTACCTCAAACCTCATCCGGCCATCTACCACGACCTGCTAAACAAGCTGGGTATTCAACCACAGAACGCTATCTTTGTCGGCGACCGGCCAATCAATGATATTGCCGGAGCCAATGACGTTGGTCTCATCAGCGTGCTTATCAGCCCGTCCTATCTGAAACGAGATTGTTCGGGCGTGATTCCCGACTATACCATTAACCGGTTAGACCAGCTGCTCCCCCTGGTTGATCGTCTTCAGAGTGACGCGTTGCCAACGAATTGAGCCTGCGGGATGTTGATACTCGATTGCGAGCGTTGAGCTGAGTTGAAATCTCACAGGATTCCGCACGCGACCCTGGACAAGCTATTTGGGAACAAAGTCACCCGTGCCGGTCGGGCAAAATCTGCCATAATAGCTTATGAATATCTACTAACTATCTTTGAATACTATCAGCCGAGAGGGCGTCATGTCAAAACCAGGCCGAAACGATCCTTGTTATTGCGGTAGCGGCGAAAAATACAAGAAATGTCACATGAAAGAGGATAAAGCCGCCGAATCCGAGCGCAGGGAATACGCCGACGCCGGTCAGTGGCTGCGGCGCGATTTCTTGAAATACGCCCGCGAAGAACGCTTCGCTGAACCGTTTGCCATGGCGCTACCTCTTTACTGGAACAACTACTACTCGATCGACAACGCCGAAGAGATGAGCCAAAATGAGGCGATCCGTTTCTTCGATTGGTTCGTTTTTGACTACCAGTATGAGGAACAGCCGCGGCTGATTGAAACCTATCATGATGAAAAGCATGGCGATCTGTCTGAGGTACAGCAAGCCGTGCTGGACGTCTGGCGAGAAGCACCACCGGCCAGCGCGTTTGAGTTACTCGACTACGAGGGTCAAACTCTGCGACTGCGCGAATTCATGACCGGCAAGCAGATTGAGCTGTATGAGCCGGCCGGCCACGGACTGGTCCAACCTGGTGATTTGCTTTTGGGTCGGCCGGTCAAAATTCACGACCGCGTCGAGTTTAGCACCCTGGCTGCTTACCTCCCTCAAGACGAGATCGGCGACTTGAGCCAAAAACTAGAAGATGCTCGAGCAGCCGACGCCGAGACTTATCCCGAAGCGACCGAGACTGAGTTCATGCGCCGCAACGGCTATCTCATCATTCACCATGCGCTGGCCCAGGCCGAGTTAAAGGGCCGACCGGCTGTTGCTGCCCAGAGCGCGGATCGGACCGATAAGAAACTGGTGCGCAGGGCAACCAAGAGCCTGCGTAACTTGCAAGAACGGCTCAGCTAGCTCCCGGTCGCGGCACGCTCTGTCCTGATCCCTGCATGGCTACGCTGATCATCCGGCCCCAAAAAACTCAGCTGACCGGCGTCACCACCGTACCTGGCGACAAGTCAATTAGTCACCGGGCGGTGATGTTGGGAGCCCTGGCCCAGGGAAGTAGTGCGGTCCGTAACTGGTTGCCGGCCGGCGATACTCTCGCCACGCTGGACGCCATGCGCGCTTTGGGGGTCGAGGTCAGCGTCCGCGAACACTCTAAGCTGGCCTGGGACCTGACCATCCGCGGCCAGGGCTTGAGCGGCCTGCGGGCGCCGTCCGATCCACTCAATTGCCGCAACGCCGGCACTTGCATGCGCTTGCTATCTGGCATCATGGCCGGCCAGACCTTCCCAGCGATCCTGGACGGCAGCGAGCAACTGCGTAGGCGGCCAATGGGCCGGATCATCAGACCACTGCGACAGATGGGCGCGTCGATTGAGGCCGACCACGAGCGAGCGCCTCTGCGCTTCCGTCCGGCGCGCCTGACCGGCGTCGATTATCGACTGCCCGTGGCCAGCGCCCAGGTTAAAAGCGCCATTCTTCTGGCCGGCCTATACGCTGCCGGGCCAATCCGTATCATGGAGCCTGGTCCGACTCGCGATCACACGGAACGGCTACTCGAAGCCATGGGGGTAAAGGTCGAGAAGGACGACGATTGGTTGAAGATGCAAGGGGCAGGGGAGGCAGGTACCAAGAGGCAAGTTGCGGGTTGGCAGAGAATCTTGAAGCCACTTGATCTTGCTGTGCCTGGTGATATGTCATCGGCCGCTTTTCTGCTGGTGGCAGGGGCGACAGTCCCTCATTCGCAGATCACGATCAAAGATGTCGGCCAGAATCAGACACGGACCGGTCTTCAGGATATTCTGACAGCCATGGGCGCCCGTCTTGAGATCGGCAATGAGCGGCTGACAGGCGGCGAATCGCTGGCCGACCTGACGATTTACTTCGACGAACTGCACGCCTCGGCCGTTTCTGGAAGAACTGTCGTTCGGGCTATCGACGAGTTCCCGATTTGGGCCGTGGCCGCCACCCAGGCCGCCGGCGAAAGTCAGCTACACGACGCGGCCGAGTTGCGGGTCAAAGAGGTAGACCGCATCAGCCTCCTGGCCACGGAATTGGGCAAAATGGGCGCCAACATCGACGGCCACCCTGACGGCATGACGATCTCCGGCCCAACCCCGCTGCGCGGGGCGCAGGTAGATAGTCACGGCGATCATCGGCTAGCCATGGCCCTGGCCGTGGCCGGCCTGGTGGCCTCCAGCCCTACGGTCCTTGGAGACGCCGGGTGCATCGCCGATAGCTTCCCCGGCTTTGTCGAAGTAATGCGCTCCCTGGGCGCCAACATCGAATGGTCAGAATGATTGGCGGCAAGACCCGTTTGCTCGGCATCATTGGCTGGCCCGTAGCCCACAGCCTCAGCCCGGCCATGCACAATGCGGCCGCCGCCCATCTGGACCTCGATCTGGTCTACCTGCCCTTGCCCGTCCAACCGGACCAACTAGCGCCGGCCGTGCGTGGCCTGGCCGCCCTCGGCTTTCGCGGCGCCAACGTCACCGTGCCCCATAAAGAAAGCGTCATCCCCCTGCTCGACCACGTCGAACCCGCCGCCGCAGCCATTGGCGCAGTCAATACGATAGTGGTCAGTGAACAGCCGTCGGTGGTCAGCGCAGAGCCCTCGGCCTTCAGCTCTCAGCCTTCAACAACCAACACCCAACCCCCCGATCCCAGATCCCAGATCCCCATTCCCCGCCTTTCAGGCTACAACACCGATTGGTCTGGCTTTCTGGCTGACGTGCAAGCTAGAGGATTGGAGATAGTTGACCGAGATACTCTAGTCCTGGGCGCCGGTGGGTCGGCGCGGGCCGTGGCTTACGGAGTGGCTTCGGCCGGCGGGCGCGTCCATCTCTTCGCTCGCCGGGAGGAGCAAGCCCAACAGATCGTGACCGGACTGTCAAGTCACTGCCCGGCCGGCTCCTTGGCAGCTCACGATTGGCAGGCGCTGCATGGGGACGACAAATGGTTCGATGACGCGACGCTCGTCGTCAATACCACGCCGGTCGGCATGGCGCCCCGCGCGGACGATTCTCCCTGGCCAGAAGACCTGCATCTGCCAGAGCAAGCCTTCGTCTATGACCTGGTCTACAACCCGACCGAAACCAGGTTCATGCAACAGGCTCGGGCCGCCGGTCGCGGTGCCTGCAACGGGCTCGGCATGCTCCTCCGCCAGGGTGCGCTGGCCTTTGAGCTATGGACCGGTCTCGAACCTGACCTGAACGTAATGGCCAGGCCCCTTCAACCCGATCCCTGATCGCGAAGCGGTTGCTCTGCGACATCCCACTCTCCGATCCCCAATCCCAGATCCCCGTTAGCCATTCAACGATCCCTTGTCGCGAAGCGGTCGCTCTGCGACATCACCATTCACCGATCCTCAATCCCCGATCCCCATTCTTCTCCGCTGTCTCTCGCAACAGCTCCCAAACCCGCCTCACGTGGGCCTCGTCGGTCCGAATGTTGCCGATGGCCAGGCGGATGGTGAAGCAGCCTCGCAGCCTGGTTGGCGAAAGGAAGGCCTGGCCACTGGCGTTTATAGCATCGAGGATGCTCTCGTTTAGCCATTCCAGATACGCTTCCAGTTCAATAGCTTCCTGAGTTCCGGACGGCTCCAACCATTGGCGGATATCCTTCGGCACGGCTCGGAAGCAGACGACGCTGAGAGGGGTGGGCGCCAGGCGCTCAAAATCAGGATCTTCGTCTATCCAACCGGCCAACTGTTGGCCAAGCCGAATGTGCTCGCGCAATCGGGCGGCGATTCCCTCGCGGCCGAAAGCCCGGATCACCATCCACAATTTAAGAGCCCGAAAACGCCGGCCGAGTTGCACGCCCCAATCCATGTAGTTGGTGACGCCGCTTTCGGCCGTCTTAAGATATTCCGGCACCAGGCTAAAGGCCCGCTGCAATAGCTCCGGCCGGCGAACGTAAAAAGCGCTGCAGTCGATCGGCGTGAACAGCCACTTGTGGGGATTCATCACGAAGGAGTCAGCCAGCTCAAGGCCGTCCAACACATGTGTCATCTCCGGCAAAACGGCCGCCGCCGCGCCGTAGGCGCCGTCTACGTGCAGCCAAAGGCCATACCGGCGGCAGATATCGCCGATTTCGGCTACCGGGTCAATACTGGTCGTAGCTGTTGTTCCCACGGTAGCCGTCACGAAGAAAGGCCGCCAACCGGCCGCCAGATCTTCCTCGATGGCTTGGGCTAGCGCTTGGACGTCGAGTCGAAAATCCACATCAGACGGGATATAACGCACGCCTTCCTGGCCAATACCCAGCGTAATAGCTCCTTTTTCTACCGAGGAATGGGTCTGGTCAGAGACATACAGGCGTAGACGCGGCAGGTCAGGGCGGCCGGCCATGCCTTTCTGGCGAATGCCGAGGTCCAGCGCCTCTCTCGCCGCGGCGATGGCCAGCAGGCTGGACGCGGACGCTCCGTCGGTGATGACGCCTTGCCAGCCATCGTCTATGCCCAGCAGTTGGCGCAGCCAAGCCAGGGACACCTCCTCCAACTCGGTTGCTGAAGGCGAGGTTCGCCACAACATGGCGTTTACATTAAGAGCGGCCGTCAACATCTCGCCCAGGATGCCTGGCCCTGAGCCGCTAACGCTGAAATAAGCATGAAAGCCCGGATGATTCCAATGGGTGATGCCCGGCACGATGATCTTCTCGAAATCGGCCAAGATCAACTCCAACGCTTCCGCTTTATCGGGCGGACTTGGCGGTAGTCGGGCTGCAATCTCTCCTGGCTGGCTTCTGGAAAACACCGGATAGCGCTCCGGGTGTGCCAGGTAATCGGCGATCCAGTCGACGATCTGGTGACCGCTGCGCCGGAACTCTTCCAGATCGATTTCGCCCAGCTTGGGCGCGTTGTCAGCCATGTATTCTTCTCCACTTTGGTTAATGGTAAATCGTTTTGAGGATTCTCGGTCACTCTGGCCTTACCAGCAAATTAGTCACGGTAAGCGCCAAATGATCACAACCGAAACGCCACAGTGCCTACCTCCTACGACGTATTTCCAACCGGCAATCCACGAGCACGATAGACATGAACCCAATCACGTATCACCAAACGTGGACCCGCTGCCTGGCCGATCGGAGGTCAAACGCGATGGAAGTTGTTACGGGCGCCTTTGGATACGTTGGCCGTTACATTACGGCCCATTTGCTCAAAGCCAGCCGCGAAGTGAAGACCATCACCACCCACGTCGCCATGTCAAACCCTTTCGCCGCGCAGGTCAGCGCATTCGCCTAAAATCTTGAACGCCCTGATCGCCTGGCTGCGACTTTGCCAGGCGCTGACACGTTATACAACACATATTGAATCGGATTCCCCCATGCGGGGATGACCTTTGAGAAGGAGGTCGACAACTCCAGAATCCTATTAGCTAACGCTGCCAAAGCTGGAATCAGGAAGATCGTACACACCAGCGTCACCCATGCTTCGCCTGGCTCACCCTTGCCCTAATACGCCGGCAAAGAGCTTCAGGAAGAGGCGCTAGCAGCTTCAGGCGTTCCCTATGCCAGCGTGAGCCCCGCCAAAAAGAAAGCCCCTCTCAAAAAGAGAAGGGCTACTATAGATTCCCGATAATTGTTATGGAAGCGTCAGCCGGTGGCCACCTCGCTGATTTCCGGCGATTCCTGACCTTCTTCTAAGGCCTCGTCGTCGAAGTGGTTGAAGGTCAGTTCATTATCTTCGGCGTCCACCAGAACGTGGTCACCCCTGGTGAATTCGCCTTGCAGTATCTTGACTGACAACGGACTCTCCACGTAACGTTGCAACGCGCGCTTGAGCGGCCGGGCGCCAAAATCTTCATCGTAACCCTGGTGCGCCAGCCACTCCTTGGCCACCATAGACAGCTCGATCTGCAAATCGTGCTCATCTAAACGGCTACGCACCTCTCGCATTTGTAGATCGACGATTTCGATCACGTCTTCTTTGGTCAGCTGTTCAAAGATGATGATCTCATCAATGCGGTTGAGGAACTCCGGCCGGAACGTGTCCTTTAACTCTTCCTCGATGCGCTCGTGATCGGCTTCCTCGGCCGGGTCATGCATGCCGGCGAAGCCCAAGGCGCCCGAACGCCGAACAAAGGATGTGCCTACATTACTGGTCATGATGATGATCGTATTCCGGAAATTGACGGTGCGACCCTGGCCATCAGTCAGCCGGCCGTCATCCAATAGCTGCAATAAAGCGTTCCAGACGTCAGGATGTGCTTTTTCAATCTCGTCGAAAAGCACGACGCTGTATGGCCGGCGGCGAATCTGTTCCGTCAATTGGCCGCCTTGTTCATAACCGATATAGCCGGGCGGCGCGCCAAATAGGCGGCTGACTGTGTGCTGCTCGCGGTATTCACTCATGTCGACCCGGATCAAGGCATCCTCGTCGTCAAACATGAACTCGGCCAGCGCTTTGGCCAACTCAGTCTTGCCAACGCCCGAACTGCCCAGGAAGATGAAGGATCCGATCGGCCGGCGCGGATCGCTCAAACCCGACCGGCTACGGCGGATAGCATCAGATAGGGCGGCGACGGCCCGTTTCTGACCGACGATGCGCTCGTGCAAGCGTTCCTCCATGTGTAATAGCTTATCGGCCTCGGTCTCCATCAATTGGGTGACCGGTATGCCGGTCCAGACGGCGACGACCTCGGCGATATCATGCTCGTCCACTACCTCGTCCAACATGTTTTCCGACTGCCAGTCCGCTCTCTTGCCTTCAAACTCTTTCTCTATCCGCAGCCGGTCGGCGCGCTTGATCGCCGCTCGTTCATAATCGCGAACGGTATGGGCTTCTTCCTCTTCCACCTTGAAGTGGTCGACTTGTTTCTTTAATTCCTTCAGTTCGGGCGGCAACGTGTGTAGGGCCACCCGCAACTTGGCCGCCGCCTCGTCGATCAGATCGATAGCCTTATCCGGAAGCTGGCGGTCGTTCACATATCGGGCCGACAGCCGGGCCGCGGCAATCAGCGCCTGATCAGAAAAAGTTACCTGATGGTGTGCCTCGTATCGATCGCGCAAGCCACGCAGCATTTCGATCGTCTCTTCAACCGTCGGCTCGTCGACAAAAACCGGCGCGAAGCGGCGCTCAAGGGCGCTATCACGCTCGATGTGTTGCCGGTACTCATCCAAAGTCGTTGCGCCGACACACTGAAGCTCACCGCGGGCCAAGGCCGGTTTCATCATGTTACTAGCGTCCATGGCCCCCTGCGCCGCACCCGCGCCAACAACTGTGTGCAGTTCGTCAATGAAGAGAATGATCTCGCCCTGGGCGCGTTGGATCTCTTCCATCGCGGCTTTCAACCGCTCCTCAAACTCACCTCGAAAACGACTGCCGGCGATCATGGCTCCCAAGTCAAGCGATACCACCTTCTTATTCAGTAGGTTTTCGGGCACATCATTCTCGATGATCTTCTGGGCCAGACCTTCGACGATGGCCGTTTTGCCGACGCCGGCTTCGCCGATGAGCACCGGGTTATTCTTGGTGCGCCGGCTGAGCACTTGAACCACGCGCAAGATCTCGGCGTCACGGCCGATCACCGGGTCCAGTTTGCCCTCGACTGCCAACTGCGTCAGGTCGCGACTGTACTTATCCAGTGTCCGATAGCGGCTCTCCGCCTGGCGGTCGGTCACTCGCTGGCCGCCACGCAGGCTCTCGATGCCTTCAATGACCCGTTCTCTGGTGACGGCGAATTCTTGCAAGATGCGCGCCGCCGGCGTATTGCGTTCGCTAAGTATGGCCAGAAAGATATGCTCGGTCGAAATGAACTCATCCTTCAGTCGATTCGCCTCGCCCTGAGCCAATTCCAAAACCGTGCGAATTCGGGGCGTGTAAAAGACCTGGCCCACGCCGCCGCCGTAAACGGCTACTTTAGGACTGGCTCGCAGTTCTTCATCAACCCGGGCGCTCATGGCGGCAACGTCAACATTCAGGTGGTCCAGAAGTTGAGGCACTGCGCCATCGTTTTGTTCCAGCAAGGCCAGGAACAGGTGCTCGGTGTCTACCTGGGTGTGGCCATAGCGCTGGACGATCTCATAAGCGCGAGCGGCCGCATCCTGGGCCCGCTCGGTAAATCGGTCAAATCGCATATCCATAACCTCGTCTTGGCAAGGATCCTAATATCAACTAATCCTCGCCAGCCTAGTATAGTGTACCACGACTGGAATGCCGTAAGAGTGCTATTAGAGTCTGCGTCACAGGACGCGCGTTCCTTCTTCATCGTAGCCGTCGCCCCAGGCCAGGATCTTCAGCGGCGTAATCTCAATCAGCCGCCACTCGGCATCCTCGTCGTAGCGAAAATCCCATTCGTACTTATGGTAGAAATGCTGGCCGAGCTTGTCGACCGTTTTCCGGTTGGCCGCGTGAGCCTCGCCTTCGACGATGATGACGTTAGACGCGTCGGGCAGGGCCAGAGCTACCGATTGATTACCGCGCAAGTTGACGTACTTCTGGGTGTCAGCGCCGGTAGCTATGTAGATCAGGCCATCCAGCCACACATACCATAATGGGGCCATGTGCGGCCGCCCATCAGCGCGAACCGTGGCCAACCAAATTGTCGGCTCGCGACTTAGCCGGGCCTCGAGCGAGCGCCAGCGTGCTGGATTCGGTTTCATCGGCCAGAGATTATACTCCCGTTCGGCCGAATTCGATAAGTACTTTTAGGCGAGAGACAGGTTGTCGCCATCCTGCCAGGTGACCGCCCCCACTTGGTACGATTCCCCCAGAAGTCGCCGACTCACATCCGCGAAACTTCCGTGATCACCTGAAGTGAGAAGTGTTACCCGCCCTGGTCGCTGCCGATCGGCCAACAAGCCGCGTTGCCCCAGAACTCGCTTCACCTGGCGAGCTACCGCCGGCGCGGGATCGATGACCGTGGCTTCTGGGCCTACCAGGCGCCCGATCACTGACAATGCGAATGGATAATGGGTACAGCCTAGAACGAAGGTATCCACTCCAGCGTCCAACATCGGCGATAGGGCCTGATCCAGGATGCGCTCGGCCTCTTGACCTTCGGCCCGCCCGGCCTCAATCTCGGCCACCAGCCCAGTGCAAGGATCCTCGTAGGCCACGATGCCCTCAGCATAACGGGCCATCAGTTCGGCATAGCGGCGGCTGCCAAAGGTGCCAGCCGTGGCCAGCACACCGATCCGCCCCTGCTGCGTTTGTACGGCCCCAGGCTTGACGGCCGGTTCCATACCCACGATGGGCACATCACTAAACGTCGCCCGCAATGTGTCAAGTGCGGCCGCCGAAGCCGTGTTACAGGCTACAACCACAGCCTTGACACCCTGGTCTAGCAGAAAACGGGTAATGCCTTTGCTCAACCGGCGAATCTGTTCCGCTGGCCGCGATCCATAAGGGACGTGAGCCTGGTCGGCGACGTATATCACATCTTCGAAAGGCAATAGTGCCCGAACATGGCGCATGACCGACAAGCCGCCAACGCCGGAGTCGAGCACGCCAATCGGTCCGTTACTGTCCGATAAGGCTGGATCATGCTGCTTGGCCATGGTTATCTGCATCTAGGAACCAACATCGCAACGCATCACCATAGACCAAACGGCCAGCTCATTTATCGTTTGAATCCTGTCCGAATTCCTTAGGAGACTGCAGCGGCAGGTTGCTGGCTCGCCGAATGCTCTGCAGCCTCGACCAGCCCAGCAAAGAGACCATGCATACCCAGATCGTCATGTACCAGATTCTCCGGGTGCCATTGTACGCCAATGGCAAAGGGGTGTTCAGCCAACTCAACCGCTTCTATGATTCCATCGGGGGCAGTTGCGGTCACTTCCAGGTCGCGCGCTAATTCACGGATCGCCTGATGATGGTAACTATTGACCCAACTCTCGCGCTTGCCCATATGTTTGGCCAACAGCGAATCCTGCTCGGCCACGATGACGTGGGCCAAATGATTTCGCGGCTGCCCATCCGAAGCGTCATGATCGATGGCGCCTGGGACCTGGCTGCTGATATCGTGCCAAAGCGTACCGCCCAAGGCGACGTTGAGCACTTGTATGCCGCGGCAGATGGCCAGTAATGGCTTCTGCCTTTCCACCACAGCGCGGGCCACAAAAAGCTCCGTCCGGTCGCGTTCCAGATCAATGCCGTAGACTTTCTCATGGGCACGGCCGTTGTACCTTTCGGGAGCCACATCCCCGCCGCCCGGCAGTATGATACCATCAACCCTTTCAATAATAGTTATCAGATCATCCTCGCTCAATCCTAAGGGAATCAGCAATGGGATGCCGCCGGCCTTGCTAACTGCCTCGCTGTAGCTGGGCATGAGGCCATAAACGTCAATGGGCCGGCGCTGCGGGATAGACTTTCTATAAACGGTGCTGGCAATAATGGGACGTGATGGGCGCATTTGGGATTTACGATTCTCCTGATTTCTTGAGGTGGTTTGGAATAGAGCTCGGTAAATAAAAATAGGGTGAAAGCACTAATGCTTTCACCCCAGTCAACTTAATCTAAACATCGACATCTCGTCCGTTAATTTGTTGTCCCGAGATGCCGGCTCTGGACGACTGAACTAAACGAACCTTTTTTCCCGCAAGCGAGCCGATTTACCTGTCCGGCCGCGCAAGAAGTATAGTTGGGCCCGGCGCACATGAGCGTGGCGATGGACCTCGATCTTCTCGATTCGCGGCGAACGAAGCAGGAAGGTTCGCTCAACGCCGACGCCATTGGAAGCGATCCGGCGAACGGTGAAGTTAGCCTGATTACCGCTATTGCGCAGGCGGATAATTCGACCACGGACGAGCTGGATTCGCTCACGCTTGCCTTCGACAATGCGCAAATGAACGGTGACAGTATCGCCCGACCGCAATTGCGGCAGCTTCTCGTTGGCCGGACGATCGAATGATTTCAGTAATAAGTCAGACATGATGTCCTCTCTACCAAGATTGTCAGCACAAATATAGCCCGCCGAGCGGGCCAGGAGTCGAAATATAACACGGCCGGCACTTTACGGCAAGTGAAAATTGGGCGAATCTCAGTTGCCTGGTTGGACCACGAATGCATCCTCCTGGCCAACCGGCAACCGCTGGCCGTTTTCGACGTCATACAGCCCGATTCGAAGGACCAGATCCTCCATGAGCAGACCGTCCGGTAGTCGTAGGATGTGCCGATCGACGACAAACTCGCCAACGGCCCAACCGGTTGTCGGTCGACTCCAACCGGCCGGCTCGCCATCAGATTGAGTCACGATCTGGCCGTCTTCGTCGACTAAGTGAACAAAGACCCGGTAGCTGACCGGCATTTGTTCCAGCCCGCGCCAGATCAGGGTCAACGCCGTCTCCTGGGGCGCCAGCGGATCCACTTCCATCGTATAGCCGACCAATTCAGCCTGATCCGCGAAGTTGGCCCCGGCTACAGTGTCGTAGACCGGTTCTTCAAACATTCGTTCTGGAGCTGCGATCTCCAAAACGCCCAGAGGCAACCCGGCCAACTCAAAGCTATAGTCGCCGCTTTCCAGCCCACCCGCCAATCTCAGGGCGTGTTGGCCGCGTAGCGCAGCGCCGGCCGGCCATGCTTCAGGTGGATAGTCAGCGCGAACCGGCGGTAGGGTCCAACTCTGGACAACTTGGCCGGCGCCGTCCAGTAGATTCAGGCCCAGCAAATCGGCCGGAACGCCGTTATCATCTGGCTTCCACCAGAATAGAGTCAGCAACATCTGCTCACCAGGGATCGCTTTCTGGTGGTCCTGGCTATAACCGAGCAGTGTCAGACTATTGAGGTCCCGCCCAAGAATAAACTGAGGCGATATTTCCTGCGCCTCATCTGGCTCAACCACCTTGATCTGACCAATAATCGCCGTCGGGCCGATAACCCCTCCAGTTGCATCGGTCAGGGTCATTGGGCTGAGGTCCTCCAGGTCAAACAGTGTGAGAACGATATCGTATTGTCCTGGCGGCGTACCAGGCAATACCTCAACTTCGCGGCTGTCCCAGGCCCACTGACCAGGTAGCCACATGCGGGTTGGAGCAGTATCTTCGTAGATGCGCGGCCGCTGAGTGTCCTTATCGCTCCAGGCCATCCCGGCCGGTCCGGTCAGCCAGACATTGGATTGATAGTCGCCTTCCGGCGGCGCCTCAACCAGCCAGGCCAGGTCAATGTCGAAGCTCTCGCCCGCGGCCACGCTGTCCTGGCTGAGATTGTGCCCGGCCAATCGCAACTCGGCCCCGGTCAGGTCAGCCGGATAGCTAACTTCCGGTGGCGCCGCCCGCCGCAGCGGCGTCTCAACCCGGTCGACGACTAGGCCCTTTAAGACCAAAAAGCCAACTCCAACAATCAGAATCGGCGCCAGGTCTACCCAACTCACCCGATCTAGGCCCCTTCGCCCCTCTTCTCCTGCGCTCATCTTCCCCGCTTCGCCGCGCCGCGCCAATACTGCGGCCGTTACTGACACGCCAATCAGAGCCAGCACGGAAACAGCCGCCATCACTCTGCGCAGCGGCGTTAGTCGCCAGTCGACGTCAATAACGCTGGTGCCGGCCGGCACTGGAAATGTGATCAAACCTTCCGGATCGCTGGGCGTGATCTGCGCAGCCTCGCCGTTCACTCGTACCTGCCAACCTGGAAATGCATAGCTTAGGTACCTGGCTTGGAAAGGTTCTGGCGTGTTCACATCCAATCGGGCCGTCAGCGGGCCGTATTCGCTGCTCTCAATGGCCGCCCCGGCCGGCAACACCCGCCAGTCAAAGCGCATCGGAACCCGCCCCGCCCGATAGTCTTCCTCCAGCGGCGAGCCATCTGGCCGGCTTAAGGCCGTCTTGGGAAAGTAA
Organism: Promineifilaceae bacterium (SeqCode); assembly: GCA_041570195.1. Taxonomy (GTDB): domain Bacteria; phylum Chloroflexota; class Anaerolineae; order Promineifilales; family Promineifilaceae; genus UBA11865. Next base: position 20,165 of record JBFFWQ010000039.1, read on the forward strand.
CTGCCTTCTGGGTCGACGCCTATCAAGCCCGTATTGCGCTCGTACTCATGTACCGTGCTGATCATCGGCTGGGCCAACTCGCGGCAGAGGTGGGGATAGAGATTGGGCGTGGCCTCTAGCAAAAGCAGCAGGATCGCTGCGGCCGACAAGAGGGGCGCCGCGTAACGGCGGCGGCCACCGGCCGTCCAGTCGGCCAATACCGAGAACGGGACGCCGGCCAAGAATGCCACCGGTAATGCCGCCCGGCCGATGAAACGCCATGGGAATTGGACGAACTCGATCAGCGGCAAGCCCTCCCAAATCGGCCGTGATATAGTCAAGGCCATGAACAACATGGCGATCGCGCCGAGCCCCATGAGCACGATGTGCCCCCGGCGTTCACCGGCCCGAACCCAGATCAAGCATACCAGGCCCAGTAGGGCCAAAACCGCTGGCGCCAAGCCCAGACGAATAGACAGCGGCGGATTCAAAGACGCCGGATTGGCCGGGCCGACCGGCGTCAATATCTCGGTTAGTGTGGCGAAGTTGAATCGAAAATCATTGCCCCGCGTACTAACCGATTGCGAGATGGTGATCTGGTCGAGTTCCAGTAGCGCCGGGCCACTGTAGAAAACAGCCAGGCCCAATCCGAGTCCCATTATCAGCCCAACTCGCATGCCCAGTGTCCGCCAGCCCAACCGGCGCCACAGGCCCACGGCTAGCAGGTAAACAGACAGCAGCGGCGCGAAGAGAAGAATAGAAATGTTGTGGCTAAGGGCAAGCAACGCCAGACTCAGACTAGCTACGACGAAGGACCAAGCCTTTCCGTCACGCAAGAATCGCCGGCCAGACCAGGCCGCTAGAGGCAAGAGCGCCAGGCCCATAGATTCAGGCTGGTTGCCCCGTATTAGCGCGTCAACCAGCAAATAGGGTGCGGCCATATAAGCCACGGCTGAAACCAACCCGGCCAGCGGGCCAAACACGTCCCGCACCCAGAGAAACATAAACCATCCGGCGGCCAAGATGCTCAGCACATAGAACAGATTGATGGCAGCCGGCAGTGGAACGCCGAATAGGTATGGAAATAAACTGACATACAGGGGCGCCGCCTCCCGGTAATTGAAGAACGGGTAGCCATAACCAAAGACGACGTCGGGCAGCCAGCGTGAAAACGGTAGACCACTCTCCCAAGCATAACGTATGGCTGCCAGCCGATGGTAGTGGAGATGGCCATCATGCGTGCAAGGAACCTGAGTCCAGCGCAGCAATGGCGTGACCAGCGGCAAACCCAGCAGCGTGACCAGCAGCAGATAGACGGGTGTGCCCGGCCGGCGCAGTGTGTCTTGGATAAGGCGAGTCAATTGCATCGCCCCTTACCGGGTCCCAACAGAATCTTGCCGGTTATGCAGATCATTACTCTGGCCGGCTGAATTGCAGCCGCCCGGTTAGAGGTAGCCTAGGCTGCGCAGTCGCTCTTCCAACTGGGTCTCTTCGTCGTGGCTGAGCGACTGGTTATCGGTTAATCCGACAGTGTCAGCCGCCTCTTCCAGGTACTTAACGTCTGACGGCTCGTCGAAAATCTCGTGCAAAACTCGACCGTCCATGATCCGCGGCACGGCCTCGCCTAACAGATGCATGATGGTCGGGGCCAGGTCCAGGATATTGGCCTCAGCTAACTTCCGCCCCTCACGTATGCCTGGACCCTGGGCGATAAAGATGCCTTCGCGACGGTGACAGCCAGAATCCCCGCGAATCTGCTCGGTGATGACTTTACCGTCCGTGGCGAAAAGCGGAAAGGCGATCATGTTGTAATCGTCGATAATCAAGTGTAGGTCAGGTCCGTTTTCGGTAAACGGGCCATGATAGGTCTCTTCGCGTACGATGATCTTGCTGATTAGCGGCCGGTCATTCTTATCTTTGAGTTCGCCTAATGTTTCGACCAATTCCCGGCGCCGCTGCTGATAATTGCTCTTCTCGACAATGCCGTTGGGCTCGCGGCCGATCATGTTTAGATATACCTGGCCAACGTGCCCCATGCTATAAGCCACGGTCTGGCTCCAGTCGACATTCTCGAAGCTAAGGAATCTGCCCACGACCTGATTTCGCTTTTCTTTGGACACGCGCGTAGCCAGGTTCTGTAATCCAATCCGTTCCACCAAACGATAGACGCCGGCTGGCGTGATACCGCGCCGGAAGGCGGCCGCTTTGACCCGGGTTCTAACATCGCCTCTCAGCTTTAGCATTCCACGCTCAAACAAAAAGACATTCAGATTGACGATCTTGTGTAGTGGTCCAAAGCCATGGTCCGACATGAGCATGACGTTGGTTTCGGGCGGCACCAGGTCCAGCATACGGCCGATATAATCATCAACCAGCTTGTAGGCGTCGCAAATAGCATTCTCGTGAGGGCTCGGCTCGTGACGCGGATGGCTATGATCCATGTATCGCCATAAGGCATGCATCATGATATCAAGGGCGATGAAGTGAACCATCATCACGTCCCAGGACTCTTCGCTCATCAGCCTGAGGGCCCACTCGCCATGAGCCCCTATTAATCCTCGGATATCTTCTATATACTCCTGTTCGATGCCCGGCTTGTACTGAATATTGGGCGCGACGCGATACTCACCTAAGTCGGCTTGATAGCGTTCGATCAGATTGGGTGGATAGCAGATCTCGCCCCCTTTTGGGCTCAGAATGCCAGAGATCATGAAGCCGTTCAACGGTTGAGGCGGGTAAGTTACCGGCACGTTGAGCACGCCCACCCGATAGCCGGCGGCCGACAGGCGCTGCCACACGGTTGGCTGCTTGATCTTGGTCGCGTTTACCAGGCTGAAATCGGAGCCAGCAGGCTGGATGAAGTCAAAGACACCATGTTTTCCTGGATTACAGCCAGTCATAAATGTCGGCCAGGCTGGGCTGGTCACCGGCGGCAAAGTCGAGGCCAGTTCACCGTGGACGCCGCTGGAGATTAATCGTTCCAGATTTGGCAAGTGTCCGGCTTCGACCCAGGGCAAGATCAGATCAAAGGTCGCGCCGTCAATGCCAATGATGAGTAGCTTCATTTAGATATACGTACTTGGAAAACGTTCTCAAATCGCTGCTAGGAAGCAACCGCCAAATTTACACCGCTTCCAGCGCGGCTGATTGACCTGGGTCAAGAATCTCCCGAACATAATAGATGGGTTTGTTTTGGCTTTCATGATAGGTACGCACCATCAATTCGGCCAACAAACCCATCACCAGGAACTGTACGCCCAGGATGATGAGCAACACGGCTAGCATCAGCAGCGGCCGGTCGCCAATGCGCACGTTGCGAAAACCTTCTGCGCCCCCTTGAATGCCGGCCCAAATCTTTATCCAGGCCAGGTACAAGCCTGCTAGGAACCCAAGAGAGGCCGAGATGACACCAACACCACCGAACAGGTGCATTGGCCGGGCGCCGTAACGACGTAGAAACATGATGGTAATCAGATCGAGAATGACGCGGAATGTTCGTGATATACCGTATTTAGAGTCGCCTGCCGTGCGCGCCCTGTGATTGACCGGCACCTCGGTCATGCGGAATCCGGCTGCACTGGCCAGTTCCGGTATGAAGCGGTGCATCTCACCATACAGGCGTAGTTCGCGCACCACTTCAACTCGATAGGCCCTCAGCGAGCAGCCCCGGTCATGAAGCTTTACCCCAGTCGACCGGGCGATCAGCCGATTGGCAATGGACGATGGCAACTTGCGCAGCAAGAGTTTATCCTGCCGGTTCACGCGCCAGCCGTTCACCATGTCATAGCTATCGCCCAATTTCTCCACCAGGGTCGGCACGTCGGCCGGATCATTCTGGCGATCGGCATCCATGGTCACAATGACCTGACCTCGGGAATGGTCGAAGCCGGCGGCGAAAGCGGCCGTTTGGCCGAAGTTGCGCCTGAACCTGATAGCGCCAACCTGGGGATATTCCTGGCCCAACGCCTGCATCAGTTCGAAGCCACCATCTGTACTGCCATCATCTACGAAGAGGACTTCATAGGTCCAGGGTTTATCGTCCAGGGCAGTGACGATTTCCTCGAGCAGCAGGCGCAAATTCTCAACCTCATTGAAGACAGGAACTATCAGCGTAAGGTCGAGTCCGCCGGACGGTCTTGTCTGCGTTGTGTTTAACTGTGACATGGCAATCGTAGATTCTATCACGCCGACTGTTGGTGACAAGCGCATGCATTAGCAAGCTGGCCAGGCCTTCGCCCCAGGCCCGGTCTATGGTAACATCTCGGCCATGAAAGTTTCGGTCATTGCCACCGTCAAGAACGAAGGCCAGGCGTTGAGGCCGCTGCTGGACTCATTGTGTGCCCAAACACGACTGCCCGACGAAATTGTCTTTTGCGATGGCGGTTCGACCGACGACACGCTGGAAATCCTGGAATCGTATCGCCGGCAATTGCGATTGCGTGTCGTTCATGCCGCTGGAACCAACATTAGCCAGGGCCGTAATAGAGCGATCGCCTCGGCCGCTGGACCCATCATTGCCGCCACCGATGCCGGTGTGATCTTGAGCTCTGATTGGTTGGCTGAACTGGCGCGGCCGATCGAAGAAGATGATGCCGTCGTCGTCAGCGGCTGGTTTGAAGCCGATGCTCGCACGCATTTCGAGGCCGCCATGGGCGCCACCGTCTTGCCGGAGCTGTCAGACGTGAACCCGGCCGACTTCTTGCCCTCTAGCCGCTCGGTCGCCTTCATGAAGCACGCCTGGCAGGAAGTTGGTGGTTATCCCGAGTGGCTAGACTACAGTGAGGATCTGATTTTTGACCTGGCCTTAAAACAACGCTACGGTCAGTTCGCTTTCGCACCGCGGGCGGTGGCCCACTTCCGGCCGCGGGGAAACTTGCGCGCTTTCGCCCGCCAATACTATCTGTACGCCCGGGGGGACGGAAAGGCAAACCTTTGGCCCAGACGTCACGCGATTCGTTACCTGACTTACCTGGTGGGACTTCCGTTGATCGCCGGCCAGATACGGACCGGCCGGGTGAGCGGTTGGCTGATGTTGCTTGTGGGCGGCAGCGTCTATTGCCGCCGGCCGGCGCAACGCTTGTGGCCCAAGACGAGCAGTTGGTCACCGGCCGAGCGAGCCGGCGCCCTGGCCCTGATCCCGCTCATACGTCTCGTCGGGGATCTGGCTAAGACGATTGGCTACCCCGTCGGCCGGTATTGGCGTCACAAAAACCAACCGCCGAGCTAGACGCGATAGATTCCTGGTGGTCAGCTAACGGCGGCTTCCGTAAGAACCAGGTAAGCGCGTTTGACCCGGCTGCCGGCCGATGCTAAGATGTATTTCGAGTGCCGACTCCTGTAGTCGGCTGTTTTTTTGGCTTGATGGCGAACCGGCCTGGACATGCTCAATGTGGCCAGGTGAACCTTATGACGTACGAGCCCGGCGGGAAGAGTTAAGGCCGGCGCGTTGGAAAATATAAAGAGAAGATGGAAATCAGGCGCACGCCACCAAAAAGATCACGCGGCGGTCCATCATGCTTACTGGTGGTCCTTGTCATTGCTGCCTTCGCGGCCGGCGCGTTCATCATTGCCAACGCCGACACGGTGCGTGAGACGATCATCCTACCCCCGACCCCAGAACCGACTCGTTCATCGGCATCCTATGCCGCCAGCGCAGCCCTTTTGGAGCGCGACGGTGAACTGAACGACGCAATCGATGCTTACGAGCAGGCTATTCGACTGGACGGAAGCAGAGTAGAGTACTATCTGCCACTGGTCGACCTCTTGGTGGCCGTCGACCAGCCGGAAGACGCCTTGGAGTGGGCCGAGCAAGCCGTGATCTTGGCCCCTGAAAATGCCCGGGTATGGTCTGTGTTGGCCGGCGCCCACCTTGCCCTGGGCGACCGTCAATTGGACCTTGGCGACCCGACCAATGCCGACCTGGCTTACGCGGAATCGGTTCGAGCGGCCCGCTCCAGTATCGATTTGGACCCCGGCAACGCCGAGGCCTATGCCTACTTGGCCGGGGCCCTGTCACAGCTCGGCCCCGAGCAATACGCTCGTGCCCAAGAGGCGGCCGAGATAGCCTTGAGTCTGGACCCTGACAATCCGATTGTTCGGCAGCACTTGGCCACCGTCCTGGAATTACAGGGTTTTTATCCGGCGGCCATCGAGCAATACCAATTGGCAATTGATCAGAATCCCGACATGGTCGATTTGCACATTGGCCTAGCTTACAATTATTACGCTACACGAGACATTCCGACGGCTATCCTGACTTTCCAGGATGCGCTCGACATCGATCCGGCTCATGCCGGCGCTTACGATGGATTGGGCTGGATGTACTTCCTGATCGGCGAATACCCGTCGGCCGAAGAAAACCTGATCAAAGCCGTCGAATTGGATCCGGAACTGGTGCGCGCCCATGCGCACCTGGGCGCGGCCTTCTATCGCAACCTCAACTACGACAGCGCTATCCCCGAATTGGAATTAGCTGTTGAACGCTACGGAGATATTACCGTGGCCAATTCGACCTATTTCAATATGCTAGGATTGGCCTACTACTTCAAGGGGGAGGAGAACTGCGACCAGGCCGTCGAGCTATTCCGGCAAGTTCTCGATGTTATTCCTGACGAGGTCAATGCCCAGGAAGGCCTTGAACTATGCCGGGCAGCGGCCCTCGAAACGACGCCCTAGCACTCGCTCGCTTCGACTGCTAGAAAACCCTTGACAGCGCTCAAATCTATGCTACAATTCCTGTTGTATTTAGCAGTCGCGACCCGCGACTGCTAGCAACAGGATAACATCACAATCCCCACAAGACCTTACAAAAAAGGAGAATTCAGTCTATGTCCAAGAAGCTAAAGCCGCTTGGTGACCGGCTGGTCGTCAAGCCAATTGAGCAAGAGGAAACAACGGCTTCCGGTCTGGTCCTGCCAGAGACAGCCAAAGAGAAGCCGCAGCAAGGCAACGTGGAAGCGATCGGCCCAGGTCGTCGTGACGACGACGGCAAGCGCATCGAGATGGATGTGGCAGTAGGCGATGTGGTTCTTTACGCCAAATACGCCGGCACGGAAATCAAGATTGATGGCCAGAAACTTCTGATTCTGAAGGAATCGGACGTCTTAGCTATTCTCGAGGACTAAAACAGGTAAAGAGGAGAAATCTAAACATGGCAAAGCAATTAGCGTTTTCTGAAGATGCGCGCCGCCGCCTCAAAGTTGGCGTCGACGCCTTGGCAAAGGCCGTGGCCACGACCCTCGGCCCAAAGGGCCGTAACGTCGCCCTGGACAAAAAGTTTGGTGCACCCACCATCACCCACGACGGCGTGACGGTAGCCAAAGAGATTGAACTAGAAGATCCTTATGAGAACATGGGTGCCCAGTTACTCAAAGAAGCAGCCACCAAGACCAACGACATCGCTGGCGACGGCACCACAACCGCAACTGTGCTGGCTCAGAACATCGTCAACGAAGGCCTGAAGAACGTGGTCGCCGGCGCCAACCCCATGCTGCTCAAGCGCGGCATCGAGGCCGGCACCGAGGCCCTCTCCAAGAGGATCGCCGACATGGCGGTCTCCATTGACAGCACCGAAGAGATCGCTTCGGTCGCCGCCATCTCAGCCCAGGACCAGGAAATCGGCAAGCTTATCGCCGAGGTCATGGACAAAGTCGGCAAAGACGGCGTCATTACCGTCGAAGAATCTCAGAGCCTCGAGTTCGAACAAGAGTATGTGGACGGCATGCAATTTGACCGTGGCTACATCAGCCCCTATTTCATCACCGATTCCGACGCCATGGAAGCGACCATCGACGATGCGCACATCCTAATCCATGACAAGAAGATCAGTTCGGCCCAGGACCTGGTGCCCATCCTCGAGAAGCTCATCCAGACTGGAAAGCGCAACCTGGTCATTATCGCCGAGGACATCGACGGCGAAGCGTTGGCCACGCTAGTGCTTAACAAGCTGCGCGGCACGCTGAACGCCCTAGCCGTTAAGGCGCCAGGCTTTGGCGATCGTCGCAAGGCTATGCTGCAGGATATCGCCGTACTGACCGGCGGACAGGTCATTACCGAAGAGATGGGCCGCAAGCTGGAGAGCGTCCAGGTCAGCGACCTGGGTCGAGCCGGCAAAGTGATTTCCACAAAGGACGACACGACTGTGGTCGACGGCGCTGGCGACGACAGCCAGATCAAAGGACGCGTCGAGCAGATCAAGGTCGAGATTGACCGTAGCACTTCCGACTACGATCGCGAGAAGCTACAAGAGCGGCTGGCCAAGTTGGCCGGCGGCGTAGCCATCATCCGCGTCGGCGCAGCCACCGAGGTGGAACTCAAGGAAAAGAAGCACCGCGTCGAGGATGCCTTGAGCGCAACGCGCGCCGCCGTTGAAGAGGGCATCGTGCCCGGTGGCGGGGTCGCCCTACTTAACGCGCTGCCAGCGCTTGACGACGTGTCAATAGAGGGTGCAGATGCTGCTACGGGCGTCAGGATCCTGCGCGCCGCCCTGGAAGCGCCGATGCGCAAGATCGCCGAGAACGCCGGCAAGAACGGGGATGTCATCATCCAGAATGTTCGCGCCGCGCAAAAAGAATCCGGCGATCCGAATGTTGGTTATGACGTCCTGACCGAAGAGTACGTCAATATGATCAAGGCGGGCATCATCGACCCGGCAAAGGTCACCCGCGGAGCGCTGGAGAATGCGGCCAGCATCGCGGCCATGATTCTAACCACCGAAGCGCTGATCACCGATTTGCCAGAGCCTGACATGCCCATGCCTCCTGGCGGCGGTATGCCCCCCGGCGGCATGGACTTCTAAAGACCCATAGACTGGTCATTTACATTTAGAAGAAAGTCCCCGAGATTCGGTCTTGAGGACAACGATCAGTATAGTTGGAGGCCCCTCGACGAGGGGCCTTTTCTTTTTCTGGAAACTTTGTAAACTCGTGAGCCAGAGTCAGTCGCCTCAGTAAATAACCTGTGCCCGAAGCGAGTGTATGAACCATGGGACAAAGACTAGTCGAGAATATGTTGCCGGCCCTAAACAAAATGCAATGGCCAAAGACGCCCGCGGCAACGGAGCTCGGCCGGCAAACCTTCGAGATTGGCCTGGACAAGGCTGACGACTATGCTAATGAAGCAAAAGTGTTGGCTGCTGCCTTACGCACCTTTCAGACAGGTGATTCTCGGCCGTACGCCTTCGCCGGCGTGGCCTATACCCTGATCAAAGCCTCCCGCGAGTCGGATGAATCCTATTCACAGGCCGGACTAGCAGAAGCGCTCGGCTGGCTCGAAAAGGCACAGGAATTAGATCCCGATGTGCTCGAGATCAATGTCGTCGAGGCACTCATCTACATCTACGGCGGCCGTTTCGACGATGCTCGCCTGGTGCTCGACTACCTCGAGGCTATCGACGATCACAATTACTATGTTCACAGAGCCGAAATCGCCTATTGGCAGGAACAGGGCGAGCTGGACGAGACCGTTCGTTGGTACGAACAAACCATCAACGCCGCCGAAACGGTGCCGCGCAAGCTGCGCCTCCGGCGCGACCTCGGAGACTGCTATTTACGCTTTAAGCGATTTGACAAAGCCGTCCAGGTCTATAACGAAGCGATTCATTTCGCCAAGGAAAACCCCAGGCTTTGGCACAATATGAGCGTTGCCTACTGGCAGTTGGACAATTATGAAGAGGCTGCTCGCTGCAACCAGCAGGCCATCAAGCTGCAAAGTGATTTTCCTGAGGCGCGCAAGATGGAAGACGCTTTGAAAGAGAAGATGGATACTGGTGGGCTCGGCCGGCGGTTGTTCGGCCGTTAAAGCGGGACGCCAATAATCAGGATCTACGGGATCACTCTTCCGGGCCAGTCGGCCAGAAATTCTCCAGGTATTCCAGGCATCGTTGTAGAATCTCGGCCGGAGCTAGGTTACTGGTATCCATGTAGAGATGACAGTGCCTGCGCGCGTGGGCCAGCCGCCGGTTTTGCTCCTGCAGGTCAGCCGGGCTGAAGTCAAATACCGGCCGGCGAGCCATTATCGTCTCATAATTGGCATCCAGGTAAACCAACACGTCCGGCCGGCTGATTCGCTGCCACATGGCTGGCACATAAGAATGCTCTTGGGCCACATGGCGGGCTTCATAGCCTGCCTGGCACAAAGCGTCAACGAGGGTACTCTTACCGGAGGCGCAGGCGCCCACCACGGCGACGCGCAAGGCAGGCTTCTCAGAAACGGACATTGCTAGAGTTGTTCGCGCGTATCACGCAAGATCCCCTTCCGGGCAATTATCTCGTTGCCCGACTCGTCTATAGGGGTAGTCGGCCGTGCAAGCGCCTGACATCATCGCCTTTCCGATCCAGCACGGCCATTGCCATAATACTGATATCATCTTTTGGTCGGCCCTGCTCCAGTTCAAGGGCGTTACCCAGCAATTGATCGACGATCTCCTGCGGATCCTCCGTCCCTTGTTCCAGCATGTCGCCGATCAGTCGCCCAGGATTCAACTTGCCTTGACCGCTAACGCTACCGGCATGCTGTACCCCGTCGGTGAAAGCAACGACCAGGATGCCAATTGCAAGCGGGATTTCGGTGATGAGCGGCTTAACATTACGCTGCACTCCGACGACCGATGATGGTTCATCCAACTCGTACAATCCGCGCTCCCTCGTATGCACGATGACCGGCGCCGGGTTGTTACGGGAGATAACCAGCGTCCGGGTATGCGTATCGACCGACAGGATATTGAGCGTGGCGCTAACTTTTCCAGCTCGATAGGTGTACAGATAATCGTGGGCTGCTCTGGCTGCCGCGCCATCGCGTACACCTTCGGCCAGCAATTGCACCGCCTTGCGGGCCACGACGTTGCTGATAGCCTTTGCCGCCCGGCCGCTCCGCTGACCATCGACAAGCACCATCGACAGCCCGCCGTGTGGCCTCTCGATCATCTCCAATGTGTCGCCGCTTTCGCGGGTGGCATACTTACTCACTTTGGCAACTGCGAAATGAACTTCCATTTCTCAATCTCGCAACTCTAGCTTGGCCATGCTGGCGATCAGCTTTTTGATTCCCGCATCTTCAAAAGCGACCACCACTTCTTCGTCATTGCCCGTCAATTTACTCTGTACGACGATTCCACTTCCGAACTTGGCATGGTGCACTTTTTGACCACTGCGATATCGCTGTTCGCCGTAAGCGTCTACGCTATTCTTCACGGCCGGTTCGCTCCAGGGGTTCGGCTCCGGCAAAGCTTTTTCACCTTGGCCCCGTGACGATCCCTCTGCGCGGCCGAGTCGCCTGCTTTGGGCGCCGCCAGATTGGGTCGACCATTGCCAGCTGCTGGCGCGACGCTTAGTCTCACGTCGTCTCTGACGACTGCTTCCGCCTTCCATGAGTTGGGCCGGGATATCACCTAAGAAACGTGACGGCACGCACACTTCAACGCCGGCATAGGTCATGCGCCGGAAGGCATGGGACAACAGAACCCGGTCTTTTGCTCGGGTCAAACCAACGTAAAATAATCGTCGCTCTTCGGCCAGTTCTTCGCCATCCTCCAGTGAACGACTGTGCGGTAACAAACCTTCTTCCAATCCGACGATAAAGACGACCGGAAACTCAAGGCCCTTGGCCGCGTGCAAAGTAAGCAAAGTGGGTGCGTTAGGATCTTCCTCCAGGTCATCAACGTCTGAAACCAGGGCAACCTGTTCCAGGAAGAGACCCAGATCCAGTTCCTCAAAATCTCGGGCTACGGTCCGCAGCTCCATGATGTTTGCCCAACGATCCTGGCCTTCGTCGGTGCCGTCGTCGATGTAATTCTGATAATCAACGCCTTCGATAATGGTGTCTAGCAAGTCGCCGGCGCTGACCTTTTCCTGCAAAACAACCCAGTCACGCAGCAACCCGCCAAAAGCACTCAAAGCATTGTAGGCCCGGCCGGTAAATGGGTGTTCTGGCTCGTCGGACAGTCGCAGCAGCGCCTCGCCTGGTGTCCAGCCGTTTCGGGACGCCCATTCAGCCAGTCGCTGCTGGGTCTTCTGGCCAATGCCGCGCGTCGGCGTATTGACGATGCGGCTAAAGCTGACCGAATCAGACGGATTATAGACCAGGCGCAGATAAGCGATCAGGTCCTTGATCTCCCGCCGGCCGTAAAAGCGAGTCGCCCCAACCAAACGGTAATTGATGCCGGATCTAATGAATGCTTCCTCGACCACGCGCGATTGGGCATTGGTTCGGTACATCACAGCGCAACCACCCGGTTCGATCCCTTCGAGCATGAGGGATTCAATCGTCGCCACCACGCGATCCGCTTCTTCAATATCGTTGTACGCCTCGCTCACCGTGATGGGTGTCCCGCCCTTACGTTCGGTGAAAAGTTCCTTGTCCACTCGATCACGATTACGCCGGATAATTGCCTTGGCCGCGTCCAGGATGATCTGTGTCGAGCGATAATTCTGCTCCAGCAAGATCAGTTCCGCATCGGGGTAATGCTCCCGAAAGCGATTGATGTTGCGAAAATCAGCCCCGCGCCACTTATAAATCGATTGATCGGCGTCACCCACGGCGAAAATATTGCTAGAGCCGGGCGCCAGGCGCCGCAGCAACGCATACTGGGCTGTGTTGGTGTCCTGGAACTCGTCAACCAGCACGTGTCGATACTTCTGCTGGTACCGCTGCAAAGCATCCGGTTGTTCGTCAAATAATAAGACCGTGTTCATCAAGAGGTCGTCGAAGTCCATGGCATTGTTGGCCACCAGGATCTCCTGATAGCGATGGTAAACCCGCCTGATGATCTCCGAGATATAGTCCGCGGCCGCGTACAACTCTGGCGTGATGAGCTCGTTCTTGGCGGCGCTGATGCCGGACAACATCCGGTTCGGCGTAAACTTCTTATCATCTAGGCCCAGGTCACGAATTGACTGCTTGGCCACCTGGCGCTGATCGTCCGTATCGAAGATAACAAAATCGCCACCATAACCCGTCAGCAACTCCCTCTCGCGTCGGAGCAAACGAACGCAAGTCGCATGAAAGGTGCCCATCGTCAGGCCGCCCGGCCGGCCACCCAGCAGATCTTCCACCCGATGACGCATCTCCCGGGCAGCCTTGTTGGTGAACGTCACCGCCAGGATATGCCAGGGTGACACGCCTAATTCCTGAATGAGGTAGGCGACTCGATGGGTCAGCACCCGGGTCTTCCCACTGCCCGGGCCCGCCAGAACGAGAACGGGACCATCGCCCGCTTCTACCGCCATTCGCTGCTGTTGATTCAAAGTATCAAGAATGACCATTTGTCTGCTGTTTGCCTACTATCTAGAGTGCGCCAACTGGGAGGACGTTTCCATTGCCCGATCGCTCTGAGCCAGAGTCGCGCCCAGCCGCGGCCTGACCTTGTTGCTGGAAGCGCAATTATAGTCGGTATAGGTGGATTGGGATAATCGGCCGTCAACCGCTTTCATGATCGCCGGCACGGGCGCGATTGCTGCAACGGAGCGGCCGGTTTCGTCCCAGAATACGGCGGCCAAAAGAGGTTTGACAGTCGAAATGGCCTCTGCTAGAATCCGCTGCGCTAGTTGGCCCATTCGTCTAGCGGCCTAGGACGCGGCCCTCTCAAGGCCGAAACACGGGTTCGAGTCCCGTATGGGCCACAGGGATGAACCAGGAGGCTTCGCGTGAATGAGGGCGAAGCCTCTTTTTGCTAATATGCCGCCAAAGCAAAGGTTGCCGGTCGTGATTCCTCGTTTAGTAGCAGCGACTGCCGCCAGAGATTCTGAATCCGTGAGCAATCGATGACTACTGTTGCCAACTCACAGACCGACGCGATTGACCGTCGGCGATACCGAAAAATCTTGTGGTTCTTTGCTGGCGTGATTGGTCATTTAGTCTGGTGGGACCTGTTCTGGGGTCGGATCTTCAAGAAACGGATCCGCGCGAGCCGGCCGGCGCGCTTCAGGCGTATGTCGCGCCGTTTTCGAGTGGTGGCCGTTGAAATGGGCGGGGTCATGATCAAGCTCGGCCAATTCTTGAGTGCCCGAGTCGACATCTTGCCGCCCGAAATCACCGAGGAGCTAGCTGGCCTGCAAGATGAGGTGCCTGCGGTTCCTTTTAAAGAAATCCGCGCCGTGCTGGAAGGCGAACTGGGTGACGTTTCAGCTCACTTCGCCCACTTCGAACCTGAACCGCTGGCCGCCGCTTCCCTTGGCCAGGCTCATGTTGCCCGCCTGGCGCCGGCTGTTAACTCAGGCGCCCGGGCCGACCCGGTCGTGGTCAAGGTTCAGCGGCCCAACATCGAGAATATCGTCAGCACTGACCTGTCGGCTCTACGGGTGGTCGCCCGCTGGGCCATGCGCTACCGGCCGATCCGTCGCCGGGCCGACGTTCCGGCCCTCATGGACGAGTTTGCCTCGACCATGTGGGAAGAACTCGACTACATCTCAGAAGCGGATAACGCTGAGAGGTTCGCCGAGATCTTCGCCGATAGGCCCGAGGTGCGCATTCCACTTGTCCATCGCCAGCACTCTACCCATCGGGTTCTGGTACTGGAGGATGTGCACGGCATCAAGGTCACTGACGTCGCCGCTATGGCCGAGGCCGGCATCGACCAGGAGCAAGTCGCCCTCAACCTGCTTGATGCTTACTTCTACCAGATCTTTATGATCGGCTTCTTTCACGCCGACCCCCATCCGGGCAATCTTTTCGTCCGTCCGGTCTCGCCCGGTTTCATGAGCTGGGATGGCAAAGGTCAACCATTCCAGATTGCCTTCGTCGATTTTGGCATGGTCGGTCACATCGAGGAGCTCATGGGCGACAATCTGCGGCGGGTGTTGGTCAGCGTTACCCAGCGCGACGCTCGCGGCCTAACTGAAGCCTACGATAAGCTGGGCTTCTTTTTACCTGGCAGTGACCTGGATCGCATCGCCGAGGCCCAGGAAGCGGTATTGGATCATTTATGGGGTCGAAACCTACTGGAGTTAAGCCAGCCCGATCCGGAAGAAATGCAAGAATTGTCGCGTGAGTTTCGCGACATTCTTTTCGAGTTTCCCTTCCAGGTCCCGCACGACTTCATTTTCCTCGGCCGGGCACTGGGCATGTTGTCAGGTCTGGCCTCCCAATTGGATCCGAATATCAATCCCTGGCAACTCGTCGAGCAATACGGCCAGGAGATCATCCGCAGTCGCCAAGGGCTTGATCTTAGCCTGGCTACGATTGGTGAATGGGTGCGCATTCTCTATTCGCTGCCCGGGCGCGCGGAGCGGATCCTGACCGATGCTGAATATGGCCGTTTGCGGGTACAAAGTCTGCCCGATCGGGCGCAATTGCGCCGGCTCGATCGCATTGAGCGGAAGATCGGCCAGCCAAACTGGAGTCTGATGAGCGCGACCCTCATCGTGAGCGGCACACTTCTCTACGTCAATGACGAAATTGGCCTGGCCTGGCTCTTTTGGGGAATTGGAGGCCTGTTCTTTATCCTGGCCCTGATCCGGCGCTTCTAGGGAACGACCTGTTCCTCGCCATCTGTCGCCCGGACAACTGCGGCATCGCCATCGCGCTGAAAAGCTACCCCGGCCATGGTCACGAAAATGCCCAAATAAATCATCACGTCGGCGATATTGAACACGCCTGGGCGCAGCGGCGTCGTTATGAAATCCAATACCTGGCCGGCGGTGATGCGATCGACCAGGTTGCCCAGCGCCCCGCCGATCAACAGGGCCAGGCCGGCGCGCATCAGCCACATACACCGCGGCAATCTCCTCATATATAGGAAAAGGCCCAACACGATAATGATCGACAGCCAGCCGACGATAGGACCAATGCCCTGAGCCAGGCCGAAGGCGACGCCCCGGTTGTAGATTGGATATAGGATCAGGAGCGGGTGGAGTTGCGTAGGACCTTGCTCGGCCAGGTAGGCGGCCGCCCACCATTTCGACAACCGGTCCAGGCCAAAGGCCAGTATGATCAAGAAGAAAGGAAACATCAGAGGAAAACGTAGGCCGCAGACCTGATCTCAAATCAGCGCGCCTACCCAACCATGAGACAGGACGCCAGCGATCAGGCGTGGTGGGCACGGCAAAGGACTATTCGGGACTATTGCCGCCCAAGATACCCCGAATACGCCCAACTATACTCACATCCGTTTCCAGGCCCAGCTTGTCCCGCAATTGACTCAATGACGGCTCGGTCAACTTCGATCCGTCGGGGAAGACCAGGGTTGGTACGCTTGCATAACCGTCATTGATTTCGATCAAGTCGGCCCGAGCCTGTCGGTCACCATCGATCTTGATCTTGTCGACCGCAATGCTATTACGGTCGAGAAAACCTTCGACGCTCCTGGAGTGGGCGCACCAACTTGACACGTAGAGGGTGATCTTTTCAGTTGAAGAATCGCTCATAGTCCCTGACTTTAACCTTCCGGCTGATCCGATTCCGTGACCTGGCTTACGTCAGGTGCTTCATATTCCTCGCGGCTGATGTACCGACCACCGTCCAGCTCATGGCTGACCATATGGTAATTCCGGTCGAAATGAACCTCTGTGTGCATGTGTCGGAAACAGCGGCTGTCAATAATCGTCTTCGCCCAGACATATCCATCGTCAGAGTAGTTCAAATCATGTTGCTTGTGCACCCTCAACCGAACCTTGGCTGCACAATTGTCGCACTGAACATATAGGAAGAAACCCTGGTCATCTGAGTTGGCAGACCGATTCGAATCATCGCCACCAAAAAGCCTTTTTAGGAAACTCATAGGCCAATTCTACTTAGTGTGAAACTATCCGCAAAGTTCACCGGCTATTACCTTTAAGTACCCTTGCGATGACCCCATATTTGGGCTAGACTACATAACATAATCTAGATGTAGTACCAACAACGCCATAGGATCAAGGATGTCAGGATTCAGATTCGAGGTCTGGCCGACAGAATACCGTGTTATCACCCAGCATTTCGCGGCCAATCCGAGGAATTACGCCCAGTTCGGGTTACCCGGTCATGACGGCATTGACCTCCGTGCACCCACCGGCAGCAAAGTGTTCTGTGTTGCCCCTGGCGAAGTATTTCGAGTGCATAATAAGCCAACCGGCCATAATTACGGCATTCATGTCCGTGTGGCTCACCAGGACGGCTACAAGACCATCTATGGCCATCTCCAGAAAGCCCTTGTGCGCACCGGCCAGATTGTCGAAGCAGGGACTGTGCTTGGGTTGGCCGACAATACCGGCAACAGCTTTGGCCCCCATCTGCATTTGACGCTCAAAAAGATAGGTGCCAAAGTCGGCCGTTGGCCCTACAACATCATCGATCCGACCCCTTTTCTGCTGCCGCTTCTGGGTTGGCAGGAGCCGGCCGGACCGTTCGTTGAGGGTTGGCTCCTTGACGACGCCGTTTACAGGAGAGGCAAGCTGGCTCAGGTCAACGCCGGTGGTGCTACGCTCTATATAGATCGTGAGCACACCGCGCGCGTGCCGGCCGGCACTATTGTGATTGTCGCGGCCAGACAAGGACAATTTAGCCGCGTAAAGGTGGCTAAGGCGGCTGTCGGCCAGGCCGACAAGCGTTCGCCGAAGCCCGCTCCGGAGCCGCCGCCGATCATGGCGACGGTTGATGGTTGGGCCTGGAAACGCTTCCTCACCGTCGTCGGTAAGCAAGCCGTGGTCGGATCTCACGGCATCAATCTGCGAACGAAGCCCGATCGAGTGGCGCGCAATATCGGCATGGTCAAGGCCAATAGCACTGTAACCGTGCTCGGCCAGACGGATGGCCTCTATTTACCCGTACGTGTGCGCCGCAATGACTTTCAGGGAGCCGTTGCGCTTCCCCAACAGCCACCCGATCCAGAAACCATCCCGCCCAAGGATGGCTACTTTGGCTGGGTGCTAACTCAGTACTTGGCGCCCGACGGCAGCCGCCGGGCGCTTACGTCCCAGCTAGGTGTCAACCTGCGCAGCCGGCCAGATAGTTCCGGGCAGAACATCGGCCTGGTCAAAGCTTACGCCACGGTTACGCTCGCCGGACCGGCGCGCGAGGCCTACACGCCGGTATTGGTGCGTAGAGTAGACGTCATCAATGCCATTGACAAGCTTCCTGATATCGAATTAGCCGATCCCTGGCCATCGGATAAGCCGGTCAAGCCTCCACCCGAACCACATCAGGATACGACACCCGGCTGGTCCTTTACCAACGGATTGACGGTGGCCGGCGATTTGGCCAAGGTGGCCAGGTATGGCAGTAACCTGCGCGAAGCGCCAAGGCGCGACGCCGCCAAGCTTGGCTATATCCCGCCTGGCTCGTCGATAACGATAACTGGACCGGCTCAGGGTGAGTACACGCCTGTGCGCGTACCCGACGACATCCTGGAACCGCCAACTGACGATGCCGATGACCCAGATTCGGACGCCTTGTTGATGGGCAGCGCCCGGATCGGTCTCCATGCAGCGGCCGATCCTGATATCCCGGAGGCCGAATTCCAGGAATTCACCGATTTACGGCCAGGCATCATCAAAGTCCTTTCCTTTCACAGCAACGAAGATATCGCCCGCCTGGCGGCTGACCATCCTGATGCTCACTTCATCGTGCGCGCGTTTCTTTCTTTCGGAAACCGGGACATCAGCCCAGACCAGTTCCTGGAATTCACCATCGGCGACGTGCGCAGGGCCTTGAAACAACTGTCTGGCCGGCAAGTTGTGGTCGAGCTGCACAACGAGCCCAACACGGTTGCAGAAGGCCTGGGCAGAAGTTGGTCCGACGGCTCCACCTTTAGCGCCTGGTGGCGTGGACTACTCAAGCGTTATCGGCAAGCACTGCCGGGTGTGCAATTCATTTATCCCGGTCTTTCACCAGGTGCGACCGTGATCGGCGTCAAGCAAGATCATATCCAATTTCTTGAGGCTAGCCGGGCCGCGGTTGAGGCCGCCGACGGTATTGGCGTGCATCTCTATTGGTCTACATACTATCCGATGGCTCAGGCCTTGGCCGACCTGGATGACATCATCAGCCGTTTTCGCTCCCGTCCACTATGGATCACAGAGGCCAGCTACAACCAGGGCGAGGCAACACCGGGGCAAGTGGCCAAGGATTACCTTCGATTTTGGCGCAAGCTTCAGGCCCGGCCTGTCGTTAAGGGCGTCACTTTCTTCGTCGCCTCGGCCAGCGATCCTGACTTCGCCAGTCAGGTATGGGTGGGAAAGGATTTAGGCCGTCTGATCGGCCGGCGTTAATTCTGAATCCCTTGGAACTTACCGTCGCGCGTCGCTACCTCAAAGCCAAGAGACCAGTTCCTGGGGAAGGTTCCCGGCAAATTTTCTCAACCCCCGCCGATTAATTCTTTGAATCGTGGATCGTCCCGAATCGATTCAAGGTCTGGGTCCCGGCGAACCCATTCGCGCTGCACCTGATGTTTCTCCATGGCCACCCGCAATAGCGAGATAGCCGGTTCGACATTGCCAGCGATCGCCTCCAGGCAAGCGCGATTGTACTCGTTTTCTTCGGCGCTTAGTTCGCGCGCGATATTGATCTGTTCCTCGTATTCTTCCAGACGGCCAAGGCGGCGGTAAAGACCGGCCAAAGAACCACGGGAAAGCGCATCGGCCGGGTCAAGTTCTACGGCCCGACTGTAGGCTGCCAGAGCATCCTTTGTCCGACCAACAGTATTGAACACATCGCCCAGGTTAGCATACGCCGTAGCATCACCTGGGTCCAGTTGAGTGGCCTTCTGGTAGGTGGCAATCGCTTCATCCCAGGAGTTGTTATCACGATGGACATTTCCCAGACCAAGGTGAATCCCGGCGTCATCAGGATCCAGCGCCAATGCTTGCCGGTACGCTTTCAGAGCCTCATCTCCCCGGCCCAAGTCATTGTAAACATGACCCAACCCTTTGTAAGCGGCCGGAGCGTTTGATCCCAGCCGAACTGCCCGTTCGTAAGCGCTCAAGGCGTCAAACGGACGCCGTAACTCCCGATAAATGCCGCCCAGACCAACATAGGCCGGGCCAAATCCGCTGTCAAGACGTGTAGCGCGCTGATAGGCAGCGATAGCCTCGTCCACGCGGCCAAGATGGGCATAGATATCGCCCAGGCCCGAGCGGGGCGCTGGGTCCTTCGGATCGAGGCTGATGGCCTTCTGATAGGCTTCCAGTGCTTCGTCCAGCCGGTTCAAGCGTACATATACACGACCCAGCCCGGTAAACAACGCTGCGTGATCAGGCGCCGAGCCGATGGCCTGGCGATATGCAACCAATGCCTCGTCATCGCGACCCTGTTGGAAATAAACAGCCCCAATGCCGGCCAGGGCATCGCCAGCGGTCGGGTCCAATTCCAACGCGCGTTCAAAATGAGTTTGGGCGAGTTCGACATCGTCCTTTTGCAGATAGGCTGAGCCCAGGCCACTGTGAACAGCTGGGTCGTCAGGATGACTAGAGTGAGCGTGGTCGAATGCTTCCATCGCCTCGTCGGTACGACCAGCTCGCAAGTAGAGCTTGCCAAGCTGCCGGTGGGCCACATAATCTTCCGGCGCCAACCTGATCGCGTGCCGGTAGGCGGTGATGGCGTCCGTCGAACGCCCCAGTTCAGCATAGACGCGCCCGGCCCCATGATATGGCTCGGCGTATGCGTCGTCGCGTTCAAGCGCACGCTGGTAGGCGACCAACGCGTCATACGTCCGGCCCATATCATGCTGAATATTGCCCAATCGATAATAGGCAGCGGCATGATCCGGATCGAGGCGCAGCGCTTGGCGGTAGGCGTCCAGCGATTCGTCGATCTGGCCCAGAGCATAGTAGGTGTTCCCCAAGCCCGTGAAGGCATCGGCTCGGTTCGGCTCCAGGTCGACGGCTTGTTGATAGTTGACGCCGGCCTCGTCGTAGCGGCCCAATGCTGTGCTGGCATCGCCAATGAGACAGTACAATTCGGCCGATTCCAGGCCCTGAACCTTGGCCTGTTTCGCGGCCTCCAGAGCCTTCACCGGCTGATTAAGCGCCAGGTAGGCCTGCCCCAGCCTGAAGAGGGCCTGCTCATTCTCCGGTTCCAGCTCGATTGCTCGCCGGTAGGCCGCGGCCGCTTCCTGGTACTGTCCCTGGCTGGCCAGTGCCTGGGCCAGGCCAAAATGACTCGTCGCCTGTAACGGATCTAGGGCGATTGCATTCTCAAAAGCTTGAATGGCCGGCTCGGCTCGATTAAGACCAATTAGCGCCTGTCCAAGACCACTGAAAGCCGGCGCCGACTGCGTGTCCAGATCGGCCGCTTCGCGAAAGCGTGGTTCCGCCTCTTTATACTGCCCTAAAGCCAATGACGATTCGCCTACGCCAACGAGGGCAACCGGATCGTGCGGGGCCAGCTCGGCCGCTCGCTCATATACCTTCAGTGCTCTTTCATAGCTACCCTGGGCCGCGCATGCAAAACCGACGCCCTTCAATGCCGGCACACTGTTGTTATCGAGATTCAATGCCTGCCAATAAGCGGCTAGGGCGCGGCGATAATTGCCCAATTCGGCTTCCACATGACCCAGTCCGATGTAGGATCGCGGCCGGTCGCCCGCCGCTTCAATAGCCCGCTTGTACATCCGCTTTGCTTCATGTAGTCGCTCTCGACGCAGGTACACGTCCCCCAGTCCGCTCAGGGCTTCGCCATTATCGGGATCTTCGGCCAGCGCCTGTTGAAACGCGTTCAGAGCGCCTTCATGTCTATCCAGTGACAAATATAGATCGCCGAGATCGGTCATTGAGACAGAAGCAGGATCAAGGTCAAGCGCCTGTTCGTAAGCCGCTTGCGCTTCTTGCGGGCGATCGAGAGCCTGGTAAACGCGACCCATTCCCCGATGAGCTGAGGCCAAGTCCGGCCATGTGGCCAGGGTTTGATGGTAGGTGGACAGCGCCTGCTGATATCGCCCTGCCGCGATGTAGGCATCTGCCAGGCCACAATGCGCTTCCGGATCTGACTCGTCGAGAGTAATGGCCGCCTGGTAGGCCGCCACAGACTCCTCTACCCGGCCAGTGGCCAGATATACCGCACCCAGTCCTCGATGCGGCGCGGACCAGCCAGGGGCTAGTTCCGCGGCCGCTTCAAACGCTGTTTCAGCTTCCTGGGGGCGGCCTAAGGCCAGCAAGGCATCACCGGTGCCCTGTCGGGCAACGGCGTCATCCTCGGTGATTTCGGCCGCTTGCTGGTAAGCTTCCAGTGCGGCGCCATGATCTCCAAGCCGCTGATACTGTTTTGCCAACTCCGATTGAGGTATGGCGACCGCCGGATCTAGAGCCAGCGCTTGTTCAAAGGCACTGATGGCTTCGTGCGGGCGTCCCTGGCGCGCACAGGCCAGGCCGAGAGCAACATGCGGTTCGGCCCAATGAGGCTTTAGGGCCAGGACATCACGAAGTACTTCCTCGGCCTCTGCCGACTCGTCGACGGCGGCCCGGGCCAAGCCCAGGCCAAACAGTGCGGCCGCCGAACGAGGAGCTACTTCGAGCGCGCGCTGGAAAGCGATCGTCGCTTCTTGGGCCTCCCCATCCTCAAGGAGAAGCTCGCCAAGTCCAGTCTGAGCCTCGCCATTTCCGGGCGCCAGGTCCACGGCCAGGCGAAAAGCAGCAAGCGCCTCCTGGCTGCGACCGGCACGCTGATATACGCGGCCCAATCCACAATGGGGTTGAGCTTGATTGGAATTGAGAGCCAGAGATCGCTCATATACGACAACGGCCTCGTCGTCGCGGCCGGCGGCGACATAAAGATCTCCCAGTGAATTATACGGCGCCGTCCATTCAGGTTTCAGTTCAACCGCCTTCTTGAAGGATCTCTCGGCGTCCTCTTGACGGTCCATTTCGGCATAGACACGCCCCAGGCCGTGGTGCACGGCCGCTTCCTGGTTGTTAAGCTCCTCGGCTCGCTTTAGCGCTTTCAAAGCGTTCTTCGTCTGACCCAGGGCGACTAGCGCTTCAGCCTGTCCAACGTAAGCTTCTAGATAGTATCTATCGATCTTGATAGCTTGGTTGAATGATTCTAACGCATCATCATTCCTGTCCAGCGCTGTGTAAATAGTGCCGAGACCCGTGTAGGCGACAGGGTCGCCCAAGTTCAGCGCTAGCGCCTGCTGAAAGGCCTCAAGCGCCTCGCCGGTACGCCCAAGTTGCCCGTAGATTTGCCCCAGCTTATTGTAAGCTGACGACTGACCACTATTCAATTCCAGGACGCGCTTATAAATGACGATAGCGGCGACTAACTGGCCGAGCGCTCGCTTCTGATCGGCCAGCGCCTCCCAGCCAGCGGCGCTTTCCGGATCCATTTCGACGGCTTTCTCCAGTACAGCGCCAGCTTCGTCATAGTGACGCTGCTGCAAATAAAGCCGTCCGAGACTGACAAAAGCGGCGGGATCGTCGGGGGCATACTTCGCCGCCTGGCGATAAGTGATCATCGCCTGGCGTAAATGACGGAGCTGGACCAGGGCATTGCCCAGGCCATTGTAGGCTCTGGCAAAGGTCTCGTCACTATTGATCGCGCTTTCGTAAGCGTCCCGGGCCGCATTTGGCATATTGAGTTCGAGATATACGTCGCCAAGCCCACAGTAAGCCCGGGTTTCGTCCGCATCGAGTTCCAGAACTCGCTGATAGGCAGCTATAGCTTTCTTATACTGCTTCTGGCCCACGTAAGTGTCGCCAATGCCTATCTGGGACGCGACATCGGCCGGCTCCAATTCAATCGCCCGCCAGAAGGCCGGCAACGCCTGGCTATAAGTGCCCTGCAATAGAAACAGTTTGCCCAAGCCGCGGTAGGCGGCCGCATGATCTGGATCCTGCTCCACCGCTTTTTCGTAAGCAGTGAGCGCCTCGTCCCGGCGGTCGAGGGCATACAGAGCGTCGGCCAGACCGGTCAGCGAGGTCGAGCTTTTTGCGTCTGCTTCCACTGATCGCTGATACGCGTTTCGGGCCTGCTCATATTGTCCGAGAGCCAGGTAAATCGAGCCCAAATTATCGTAATCAACCGGATGCGTTGGATCCAGTTCCTGAGCCTTCTGGTGCGCGGCTAGCGCGGCCGCATATTGGCCGCTGAGCCTATAGGCCTGTGCCAGCCGCTCGAAGGTGCTAGCGTTAACATAGCCGAGCTCGATGGCCCGTTCATATGCGGCGATGGCCTGATCGTAGCGGCCGGCGTCGGCGTGTAGATCTCCCAAGCCGGCGAAGGGTTCTCCCTCATTAGGCACCAACTCGGCCGCACGCTGGTATGCTGCTATTGCCGTTTCAGGCCGGCCGAGCGCTCGATAGGCCCGACCCATGCCGCAATAAGTCGGGGCGTACGCCGGTTCTAACTCCACCGCCTTCTGAAAACTGGCGACAGCTTCCTCAGGCCGGCCCATGGCGATATGGGCGTCGCCCACTGCATTGTGAACCACCGGCCGGCTCGGAGCAAGGGCTGCCGCTTCGGCAAGAATGGTCAGGGCCTGCTCATGATCTCCCGCCGCCTGGTACATTTGACCAAGGCCAATGCGCGCGTCGACATATCGCGCGTCTTGCTCGATAGCTTTCTCGTAGGACGCGATCGCCTGTTCCGGGTTGCCCATAGCCTGGTGAACTGCTCCTAATCCACCATGGCCTCGTGGTGAAGATGGATCCACGGTCAAAGCCTGATCATAGGCGGCGCGCGCCTCATCATGCCGATTCAGGGCAATATATATGTTGCCTAAGGCACTGTAGGCGGCCGCGAATTGGTCATTCAGTTCGATCGCTCGCTGCAAAGATTCGATGGCCGCCTCATATTGTCCTGAAGTACCCAGGTTTACGCCCAGCAAGTACCAGGCATTGTGTCTGGTCGGGTACCATTCAAGTACCCGGCGCAAAACCTGTTCGACGGCAGCATCATGCACCGTCTGGTAGCGATCGGATGGCCAAAGTAAGCGGTGTGCCAACAGTTCGTAACCGTCGGCGAGTTGGCTGCGTAGTAATTGGCCCTCGGGAGGCAGGCCGGGTTCGACTTTCTCATAAAGTTCCAGGGCTGCCTTGAGTTGTCCCTGGCGAAGCAGGTGGTTTCCGCGCTGTAACTCAAGAATGGCTTGCCGCTCGGGCGCATTTTCACCATTTAACCAGCCGCGATCCTCTAATCTATTCAGTACCTTTAGCAGGGCGGTCGCGTCGTCCTGCGTCCGCAAGATACCATAAAGGCGCTCGGTGCTCTCGCTGAGCGCCTTCCAATCGTCGATCACTTCAAGCAGCCCGTTGCGCAAGTCTTGACTATAGGCCATACCTTCCACATAACGGGGAATAATCCAGCGCCAGGCCTCGGCCTCATCTGTCCAGAACAGGTGCTGAGTGAGGGACAGGGCTGCTTGCGTCCAGGCGTCGTCTGCGCAGCGATCCTCAAGAGTGTTCATCTCGCCTTCCATGGCCGCAAGGCGTGCCCGGAGCACATCCACGGCTCGCTGGTTAAGACCTCTCACCCTATCACTTGTCCGGCGAACATTCGCCTGCAAATACTCTCGAACGAAGACGGCCGGATCATCGTGAAGACGGGCCCGATCAGCATGAACAGAGGCATAGTCACGCTCCAATCGCCTGAGCAACTCCTCCAGATCGAAAGGTCCGCCATCTTCGGGCTGTAACATCGCCCGCAGCAACTCGACGTCACCGTCTGCCAGGCTCAAAGCGAATATGGCTTGCTTGTCAGCTTCGGCGACCACGTGCTGCAGATAGCGGTCCGTCATGCGCTGCACAAGATGCCCACCCGCGGCCTCTTCGGCAGTGTCGCCGGTGATCTCGGCCAGAGGCGCCCCCGTTTTCCAGATATCGGCCGCCTCCTTAACAGCCAGAGGAACGCCGCGCGTCACCCGGCTTAACGCTTCCAATTCCCGGTTGCTCAGTTCCCGCTCAGGCGCACTCGCTTCAAAATAAGTACGAATGTCCTCAATAGCCAGAGGCCTCATCTGATAGGCTTGTAAGCGCCGTGGGCTGTCGTCCGCATAGCCCTTGAAATACTCGCTGCCAAACTGGCGGCTCTCCAACAAGTCGTTGCGGCCGCTGATGATCCAGGTGATGTTCGGCCCGGCAGCCCGGGTTACTGCCCGGACCCAGATGTCGACCTGATCGATGATCTCATACGAATCCAGCACCACCAACAGATGCTGGTTCTTGGCCACTCTGTCAAGCCCACGAGCCAGGGCCATTGCCAATTGCTCATATGGATTAAGGAAGTAATCGAAGTAATCGCTCTTCAGATGAGCCCGTAACTGGTGTTCAATTGCCGTCCCGAGTTTGGCCGCTTGTTCCGCGCCAACCTTTATGCCGGCATCGAGAAACGCCTCGACGATCTCTTCGCCCGCGCTGCCGATCATTGGCAGCTTCACCCGAACGATTTTGGCCAGCGCATCCACACTCAAACTACGCAAAATGGCCAGTTCGTCCCAATCGTTGTCGGCCGTAATGGCTTGGGCCACCTGTTTGGACGCATCCTCACGCTTCTTTAGGGCCTTGCGGTAGGCAGCGAATTGCCGGCCCCACTTATTGCGAATGGCAGCCGCCTGAATGACCTTGAACACAGATTCAGGGCTTATCTGCTGCCGGCCGACCTGTAGGCTGGGGAATTTCTTGCGTTCATCTTCCCAATCTAACCACAGGAGCTGAAACTGACCGGCGAAGGGTGCTTCGTCCTGAACAATGTCGCGAAACCGCTTGGCAAGCGTTGTCTTGCCCGTCCCACCGTCGCCATAAAGCAGGCAGACATAGGGTAGATCCTCTTTTGGGGGCGGCTCCAGCACTTCTGCTAACGCGGCGCGGAATTGCTTCTGTTCTTCTACGCGGC
>JBFFWQ010000040.1:0-46093 GCA_041570195.1 Promineifilaceae bacterium (SeqCode)
AACATGATCTGCGGCCGTTGGGCGAAGAACACTTCCGAATTGAACGCGGCGTGGTTTTTGACCCCCTTTCTATCTCCGGGCGCGTGAGCCATGGTCGTATTGTTCAGGCCCATTAAGTCGATCACTTCGCCGTCATATTCCAAGGCAACCGCGCCGGCTCTGACGACGCCAACAGAAGGAAACTCGCCGGCGAAAAGCTGATTCATCGTACGCGCTACCGCCTGGCCCTGCCTGGCGAGGGTGATCTCGTGAATCAAGCTGCTTCTATAGGCCTGGTTGAACCAGTTGGTTCTTGGCAGCAGGAAGATGGCCAAGATCACAAACAGAGCCGCTAAGTAACCAAGTGGTCGAGGCGCCTGAATCTTCAGCACCTGGAGCAAGGCCAGGGCGGGCAAAATGAGTAGCGGCCAGGCCGGTTGATAGAAGCGGAAGTTGCCGAAGTGATCTCCGCCCATATAGACGGGCACCAGAAGCGCCAACAGGACGATCAGCGAGATTGCGACATAGCGCAAGCGGGGATCGGCGCCGCTCGTCGAACCCGGCCGAACGATGGCCGAAAGAAACCAGCGCCCATTGATCAATAGAGCCACAATGGCTGGAATCAGGCCCAGGAGGACGACCGGATTCATATATAGAAAGGCGAGCAAATATGTGAGTCCCTGGCCCAGGTTGTAGGGTATATCCGGGGACATTTTGACGTAGTAAGTATTGGGTAAGGGATAGCCGAAGTACAACAAGCGCCAGGCGGTCAATGCGGCCAATGTAAGCAAGTAGGCCAGTGCGGCCGGCCAATACGCGCGCAGCGCGGCCCACGGCCCTTTCTCCACCCACAGCGGCAGAGTGGCGATGACGATCAGGACCGGCGCCCACAACATGCCTTCCGGCCGGGCCAAGACCATTAGGGAGGCGATGATCGCCAGACCAAAGGGAGGTCCAACCAGGGCGAAAACGGCCCCCAAAACCACCAGGGCTGACCAAAGGGCAGTATCCATCAGGGGAAGACTCACCCAGGTGACGTATGCCGGCGAACTGACGACCCAGGCGATGAGGACCAGGCCGGCCGGGCTGAATGCTTTACGGCCGTCTATTCGCAGCGCCAGCATGGCGATCGCTCCGGAGACCAACAGCACGCTGACGATCAGCAAGTACTTCTCCGGGCTCGGGAACGCCAGGTAACCGAGAGCAATGACGAGCAGCCAGAGTAGTGACGAAAAACCTTCGACACGTTCGCCGCCCTGGTTATAGACCAGGCCCGCGCCGGACGTCAGGTTTTTGCCATAGACCAGGAAGATGTGGGCGTCATCTATGCCAAGGAGCGGCAACCCCACCTGTCTCAGGGCCACGAGTACAGCGGCGGCCGTGACCAATAGCGTCAATAAAAAAACGCCACTTTGCTGGAACAAAGGCAAGCGATGGGACATCGTCCGCAATATAGCAGATTGATAACGGGGCGCAATTGTACCAAGGTACGAAGCCAAAGAGCATCCCACGAGCCTTCTGCTCGCCAGAGAGGGGTGAATTATTGTTAGGGTAGAAAGGCGCTAATCCGTTTCCCTCCGGATTTCCGCGCGGCCGGTCATGCCCGGCAGAAGCGCCAGGTCCGCACCGCTAATATCTATGACGACGGTGAAAGTGGCGGCGTCACCCACTTGCCCACTGGCCTGGGGCGCGATGTAGGTGACCTGCCCGTCTACCATCTGGCTCGGGTAGCTCTTCAGCGTAATCTGGACCGGCTGCCCCGGCGCAATATAGGCTAGATCACGCTCACTCAGGTTGCCGGTGTGGAATTGTAAAGTCTCGGTATCCAACAAGGTGACGATAGGCACGCCGCCGGCGACGAGCGCGCCTGGGGCAGCGTCGACGGCCAACACCGTGCCAGACCAGGGCGCTTCCAGCCGGGCATTTTCCAAGGCTTGCTCAGCCAAAGCCAGGTTGAACTCGGCTGACGAAAGGGCCAACTCGGCCTGCTCGACCTGGAGTTGCGCGGCCGCGATCTGGCTGTCCTTGGGACCGGTCTTGGCCTGGTGAAGGACCTGTTGGGCACTGGCTACTGCCGCTGCCGCATCCAGGGCACTATTATCGCTCAGCCCAGCCTCGGTGAGGGAATAATTGGCCCGGGCCACGGACAGTCCTTCCTGCGCATTTTGCAGGGCGCGCTCGCTGAAATCGCGATCGTTCTTGATGCGCTCAGCCCAGGTCGGGCCGGTGCAGGGAATTGGAGACCCCTGGCCGGGCAAGCATATGGGTTCTTTGTAGTTGAGCTCCCAGTCACGGGCTTCATCCCAGGCATTATCATAGGCTTCCTGGGCGTCGGCCACTGCTCTCTGGGCCTGGTTCAGGCTGACCCGGGCCGACGTCAGGTTGTTGCCGGCCGCCGCGTCACGGTCCACGGCCTGATCATAGTTGGCCTCGGCCGCTTCTAAGTTGGCTTCGGCCACGGAGACGGCTACCTCGTCCGCTTCCCAATCGAGCAGGTCAGCCAGTGATAGTTGGGCCTGGGCCAGGCTATTCTCTGACTGGGCGACGGCAAGTTCGTTATTGGTCACCGCCTCTCGAAGCGCATCGTCGTCCAGGGTCGCCATCAGATCGCCGGCCGAAACCTGATCGCCAGCGGCGACGCGGACATCCAGCAGGCGGCCGCCGGTTTTGAAACTCAGCGGTAGAGGCGGGTTCACCGCGACCAACTGGCCGTTCGCCAGAATGGTCGTGCCGAAGACGACCTGCGTGGGCTGGGGCGTTGCGGTTTCGGCCGCTTCGCCGTCCTTTTCCCCGGTCACGTTCTCGGCCGCAGGTCCAGGGTCGTTTGCGACGGCAGATTCTTCCGGATCCTGGCGGCAGCCAGCCAGCAACAACAGTGTACCGACAAGCAAGAGTAATAGTTTCATAGTCATATTATTGCATCCGCAGGATTTCTACTGCCCGTTTTTTGACGATTCGCCGGGCAGACAGGGTGGCGCTGATCATACTGGCCAGCACGACCATCAAGACGATAAAGGGGATCACCGTCGTATCCACGGCGAAGTTCGACGGCCGCTGCGTCAGCAGCCGCTCGCCGTAGAAGATGATATAGCCCATGGCCGCCCCAGCGGTGATGCCGGCCAGAGCGGCGCCCAGGGTCATGGTCACCGACTCGATGTTGAGCATACCGGTCAACTCGCGTCGCCTCATGCCCATGGCCTTCATCATGCCAATCTCGATTCGCCGGGCATAGATGGTCACGTAGATGACGGCGAAGACGCCAAAGACGGCCGTCGTGAAGGCAATCGTCGTCAGGACCAACAGAAATAGCTGCTGGGCAACCTGCCCCCGGCGGTTGTCCTCCAGGATCACATCAAGGAAGCGGGTCCATACCGAGTAGTCCTTGCCGAAACGTTGGCCGACCTCATTAGCTACATCCTGGGCCACCGCGCCGGCCGAAAGCGACAGCATGATCCGCTCAAGAATCGGCCTGTCCGGGGAGACGGGCGGCTGGTCCAGGGGCGTAACCAAGGCCCTGAATCCGGCCAAGGAGAACAGGACATCGCTACCTGACTGGGCGGCGACCCGGCTGCGGCCGATCGCCTCGATGCCCGGAATCTTGCTGGCAATGCCGATGATACGCGCCTCCACGATGTGATCGACGCCTTCGCCGGCGATCTTGATATTCTGGCCGAGCGAAACAGACAGGTGGTCGGCCAGTCCCTGGCTTATTATCACCGCTTCCGGGTCATCCAACAGCGCGTCAAGGGCTTCTGGCCCGCCAGCGGTAAACTCCACCAGGTCAGGAAAAAGCACCTCGTTGAGATAACCGTCGACGCCCAAAGCCCGGATGCCGGCCGTTCGAAAGCCTACCAGGTCAGACACGTTTGTATTGTAACCATAGGTCAGACCGGCTGTGTCAGCCACACCGGGCACAACGGCAAGTTCCCTGGTCCGGAAGTCGCTCGTGAGGCGATGTCGTTCCGCTTCTTCTGGGGACTCCCAAAAACCGGCGACTCTCATTTCGGCCGGCGCGCCTATGCTATGACGGGCATTGGCTTCCAGGTTGGCCTGCTCCAGGGCCAGGGTGGTGGCCAGAAAGCTGGGCAACACGGCGCTGAACAGGACGAGCAACGAAATCAAAGTGTTGCGCCTCTGGCCGCGGCCGACGTTGCGCCTGGCGAAGTAAGTCAAGCGGGGCGCGATCAATCCAATCACAAGCAATACTACTTTTTCGAAAGGGACCGTGACGATGTAGAAGACCAGGCCCAGACCCAGCACGATCAGACCCAAGGCCAGCAACACGAAAGTCACTTCTAGGGCCGGTCCACCAAAGGCCTCTATGAACTGAAAGCCGGCGATGAGGGCAAAGATGAGCATGAGGGCCAGGCCGCCCAGAAACAGCTTGAAATCCGGCCGGCGCTCGCGGAGCCGGGCCAGATCCTCGATCTGGATGTTGTCGGCTACGCCGGGGTTGATGGCGTGCATCACCTTGGTTCGGGCTGCTTCTCGGGCCGGCTGCAGACTGCTGAGGATCAGAACGACGAGCGCGGCAATAATGACAGGCAAAAGGGCCGTCAATGAAACTTGGGGTGTAAGCGTCAAGGGAATGCCTTCCAGGTTCATCTGGCGCTCGATGATGGGCACGACGATGAAATTGGTAATTAACTGTCCGGCGACGATGCCCAGGCCGACGCCGATCAGGCCGATAACCAGGACTTCAGCCATCACCATACGGAAGAGGTAATTGCGCCGGCTGCCGAGTATTCGCATAATGGCCATGTCACGGCGCTGTTCCTGGACGTTGGTCATCACCAGGGTGTGGACAAGCAAACCGACGACGCCGAGGGCCATCAGACCATAGGTGTTGATGAGCGCCTGCACCATCAGGAATGCCTGGGCGGCTCCATTGATGACGACCGCCTTATCCATGCTGTAGCGGTACTCGTCGCCGAGACGCTGTTGCACGCCGCCCACCAGATCTCGGACGCGCAACGCGGCCGCATCGGCATTGTTTGTCTGATAGACGGTGGGATCAACCGTGGCAATGAGGGAGGTCGATCGGCCCGGTAGATCGAGCCATCGTTGAATGTCGTCCAGGTGAATGATCAGGCCGTCGCGGCCGAGAGCGCCGGAAACGCCATCTTGGCGCACGATGGCTGCTATCACGAATTGCTCTGTCGTGCGCCTCTCGCTGGCATTGGCTGACGCGGGTTGGCCTTTTTCACGAGGACTGGGAAAGCTATATGAGACATCTACCGTGTCGCCGACCTCCAAGTCGTAGGTGAGGGCCGTATTCTCCAAAAGCGCTGCCTGACGGTCGCCGAGCATGTAGGTCCCACTAACCACGTGGACGAATCCGATATCGTCCCGTTCGGAGTCCAGGGCAAGTAACCGGGCATCGGCGAGGTTTCCTTTGGCGCTGAGCTCGACAGGGGCCTCAAAGCGGGGGTGCACGGCCGTGATCCGCTGGTCAACACTCAGTACTTCTGGGGCCACCTGTCCTATCGTGATGAACGGGTCGGGACTGGTGTCTTGCTTGGACAAGGACAGGTCGTAGCGTCCTACCTGGCTGGCGATGAGGTCAACCGTCGACTGGCGCATGGTCTCTACAGTGGCGCTCATGGCCACGATCAGGCCGGTACTCACCAGCAGCGACAAGATCATGATGATCGTGCGCACCTTACGGCGGGAAAAGTTCCTGAAAACGTATTTGAGGATCATTGCGAGAAATCGCTACGAGAATTCGCTACGAATAATCGTTCATCATTCGTCGACGAGTTATTCGTCAACGAGTTATTCGTCAACGATTTTGCCGTCGCGTAACAGGATCAGCCGCTGGCCGAATTCGGCCATACGCGGGTCATGGGTAACATAGACGATGGTCATGCCTTCCCGATTGAGCTGGGTGGCCAATTCCATGATGGCAAACCCGGTTTCCGAATCGAGGTCGCCAGTCATCTCGTCGGCAATGAGGATCGGCGGATCGTTAGCCAGGGCGCGGGCGATGGCTACCCGCTGCTGCTGCCCACCCGAAAGTTCGCTGGGATAATGATGGGCGCGATCGGCCAGGTCCACCTTTTCCAATAATTGACTGGAGCGCTGGCGACGCTCCTTACGGCCGACCTTGGCCAGGACCATGGGCGCTTCGACGTTTTCCTGGGCCGAGAAGTTAGCCAACAGGTTATAGCTTTGGAAGATGAAGCCCATTTTACGCAGGCGCAGGGCGGCCAACTTGTCTTCCGACAAAGCGACCAGGTTTTCGTCGTCGACGATAATGTGACCCCGGCTGGCCTCGTCTAGGCCGCCAATGATGTTGAGAAGAGTGGTTTTGCCCGAGCCACTGGGTCCCATCAGGCAGACGAATTCGCCGCGATGGATCTGCAACGAAACGCCGCGTAACGCCGGTACGGCCTCTTTGCCCATTAAGTAAGACTTGTGTACTTCGTCGACGATGATGATTGGCTCGGAAGCATCTGGCATGAACCACCTCTATCGCTCCAGCGAAATCAGAAAGGGCGCTGCGGGCAGAAACAGAGTCTGATGACCTACCGCGTCTCAGGCTCGCTTAAGCCAGGTAAGTTTATTCGTAGTGACAATGGTCTACAAGTATGCCCTGGTACCGAGGCGGCCGTTCTGGCCCGTACATGGAAGCGATACGATAGTAGATAGGCGGAAAGGAGTTGAGGCTGTGCCGCGAGCCACGATGCGGCCGAAGCGATTTAGTATCGAGGGGAATATGGGGTTTTAGAGCTGGAGTAGGACGGTGCCAGGACGTCGGACGGCCCGGCGATGGTCGAAACTGTGGCGGTTATAGAGTGAGATTGCTGCCTTCGAGGCCACGTTGCTGCGCGGCAGGCGCGCCTGACAAATGACTAGTTACCTTAAACGTAGTCCATGCGCGCTGTTCTTCGATTCGGCTGCGTTGGCTCGAAAGCATGCATGCGGTCGCGACCAGAGCGGAGGATGTGACCATCAGAATAGCGAGGAAACCAATTATAATCATAGGAGATTCTCCTGTGACAATAGGACCCAGATTCTCAGGATCTACAGGGTATCGCTTTAACTTGTAAGCTTTCTTTACTTGATTGAGGTCCATGCCATCTCCTCTGAGAGGAGAGCGGAGGACTGCATAGACTTCGCGAAACTTCCAGGGCGGCTGCGCCTTACTTATTCGGATGTATCTGACTTGTTTGGACGATGCTAGCAGTGATGATCAGGGTCTGGCCTGGACAGTCGATTGTCTTATCGAGCTGGACCAATTTACGCACAGCCAAGACGTTCCACTATTTGAAGCTCGATGATACCTTGAGCAAGGCGATTGCGTCACCTGCCTATCGTCATGTACTTGGGTGACAAATGTCATGTTGTTGGTGCGTGGCCGCGTTCACGGCACTGGTAGCGGAGGAGATCCAGGCCGGCAGCACTTGAAGTTTAATGCCAATCTAACGCAAATGTGTTACCATTACAACGTAATGTAAAGAAACCCGTGCCAACAGACAGTATCTGATCTCTCACCCAACTCACCTAATTCCAAGAACTGAGCAACTGAGAAACATTCAGATGGACCGGCCGACACCGGTGGTCCATGCTGCTTGTCTGGCACATAAGAAGTATTATCGCGTGCGACACAGCTATTAAAAAGCGCGCTCAATCTAGCGGAAAAAGCGATTACGCGGTGAAGGAAAAAAAGCAAAACAAGAGTATGAGTAAAGAATTGAAGATCATTCCCCTGGGCGGCCTGGGGGAAATTGGCAAGAATATGACGATTATTGAATACGGCCGCAACCAGATCATTGTCGACTGCGGGGTCATGTTCCCCGAAAACGACATGTACGGCATCGACCTCGTCCTGCCGCAGTTCGATTACGTCGTAGAGAATCAAGGGCATTTGCGGGGTATCGTGCTAACCCATGGGCACCAGGATCATATCGGCGGTTTGCCTTTCCTGTTGCAGCGCCTATCGGTTCCATCGACCGGCGTGCCTATTTACGGCACTGCACTGACACTAGGTATGGTCAGGCGGAAGCTCGTAGAAGCAGGTCTGGCCGATCGGGCCCGGCTGCAGGTAATCGACGATAAGCAGACAGTATCCTTAGGGCCGTTCCGGGTCAGTCCTTTTGCGGTGGCCCATTCGATTCCGGCCGCCGTGGGCCTGGTCATCGATACCCCGGTGGGTGCCATCGTGCATACGGGCGATTACAAACTGGATGAAACGCCGGCCGGCGGCCACAAGACGGATTTCGATCGCATGAAGAAGCTCACGCCCAATGGCGTTTTGGCCATGCTGGCCGATAGCACCAACGCCGATCGGCCGGGCCGTACGCCCACCGAGCAACTGGTGGCCGACACTCTGGATGAACTCTTTGCCCAGGCTGATGGACGACGGATCATCATCGCCACTTTCTCGTCAGTGCTGGCCCGACTGCAAGAGATCATGCGCCTGGCTCACAAGTACGGCCGCAAGGTGGCCCTCACTGGGCGCAGCTTACAGCAAAATGTGGAATTGGCCCGCGATCTGGGTTACCTGGAGGTGCCCAAGGGCCTACTGGTGGACATCCGGGGCAAGACGCCGGACGCGAAGCTGGTGGTGCTGGCGACCGGGTCGCAAGGCGAGCCCCGCTCGGCGCTGAACCGTATGGCCCGAGGTGAGCACAGACAAGTGCAGGTTCACAAGGGTGATACAATCATCATCTCCGGAGGCACCATCCCCGGGAATGAAGAAGATGTGGGCCGGATGTTGAATCACCTTTTTGCCCTCGGCGCTGACGT
Organism: Promineifilaceae bacterium (SeqCode); assembly: GCA_041570195.1. Lineage (GTDB taxonomy): Bacteria > Chloroflexota > Anaerolineae > Promineifilales > Promineifilaceae > UBA11865. The sequence continues at coordinate 8,731 of JBFFWQ010000040.1, forward strand.
GATCTATGGACGGTTGGCGACGGTTCACGTTTCCGGGCACGGCAGCCGGGAAGACATGCGCATCATGCTTGAACGAGTACGGCCGCGGTTCTTGATCCCGGTGCATGGTGAAACGCGCCATCTGCACTTGCATGCCCGCCTGGCCCAGGAGAGTGGTCATGCGGTCGACGACGTGTTCATCCTGCGAAACGGCGCTGCCTGGGCCACCGATGGCCAGAAAGCGTGGCTGGAAGAGGATGTTTTGGCCGAAGATGTGTATGTCGACGGCTCGTTGGTGGGCGAGATCGGCCAGCGGGTCATGCGCGACCGGGAGCGGCTGTCGCAGGATGGCTTCGTGGTCGCCTATGTGCCCGTCGACAAGCGGCGTAAATTGGCCGGCGAGCCGCGCCTGTTGAGCCGCGGCTTCTTGCATATGGAAAGTTCGGCCGGATTGATGGCTGCCGCTCAGGCGGAACTCAAGCGCGATCTGCGACGCAACGGACGCGATCATAATCAGACCGTGCGCGAGACGCTGGAGAAGTTCTTCTACCGCGAGACCCAGTCGCGGCCGGTTATCTTGCCTAACATCGTGCGCGTCTAACATCCGCCGCAAGCTGGCCGCAATGAGTAGGTGAGTGACGGAGTTTCTTGCAATCGCAACCAACGTCAATTAGACTATTCGCATGACACGGAACCCCGAAGAAGATGCGGCAATTGAAGAACTCTGGCGAACCTACCTGACAACCGGAGAGATCGAGACAGAACGTCGCAAACGGCGGCTATTCAAAGTCTTGCCCGGTTCACCAAGGTGCAAGAATTGTTATGCACCGTTTCAAGGGGTTGGCAGTACAGTAGTCAGGCTCGTGTACGGGAAGCGCCCATCTAACCTGAATCCTCAGCTGTGCAACGTTTGCGAAGAGTTCGCCCGCCAATATCAGGGCGGCGCAGAGATTGAGCTGTCATTGCTGTTCGCTGATGTTCGCGGCTCAACGACGATGGCCGAAAGCATGAGCCCTAAGGACTTTGGCCAGCTGATCAACCGTTTCTACAGGGCAACCACTCGCATAATGGTTCAAACCGATGCACTGATCGACAAGATCATCGGCGATCAGGTTGCAGGAATGTATGTTCCCGGGATCGCAGGACCTGATCACGCCCGCCGGGCGATCGAGGCTGCCCAGGAGATGCTGCGCGTAACTGGGCACGGCGCTCCTGGCGAGCCGTGGATCCCGTTAGGGGCTGGCGTACACACGGGAACCGCGTTCGTTGGCGCGGTTGGCTCGGAAGCGGGCACGGTCGATATTACCGTGCTGGGTGACGCGGCCAATACGGCCGCGCGACTTGCAAGTAGCGCCGGGATAGGCGAAATCTTGATCAGCGACGCCGCCTATTCCGCTTCTGGAATCGACGGCGATAGCCTCGAGAAGCGTTCACTCGACCTCAAAGGCAAGAGCGCCCCGATGTCGGTCCACGTATTGTCGGAGTATTTGCCGTCGCCGGTGACCGGGGAGGAATGATATGGCTTATGATGAAGGATTGGCGGAGCGAATACATCAGGTAGTGATCGATCGGCCGGGCGTCTCACAAAAGAAGATGTTCGGCGGCCTGGCCTTCATGCTCAACGACTATATGTTTTGTGGCGTGACAGCCGAAGAGTTGATGGCTCGGGTTGGTCCGAATAATTATGCTGCCTCTCTGGCCAAGGAGCATGTGCGGGAGATGGATTTCACCGGCCGATCGATGAAGGGCTACGTCTTCGTGGCCCCGGAAGGTCTTGAATCGGACCAGGCGTTAGCCTATTGGGTTGATTTGTGCGCTGAGTTCGTGCTAACACTACCACCCAAGAAGAAATGAAGGATCGAGACTACTCCTTAATCTAGCGAAAGCTACGGCGTGTACACTACGGGGGAATGTCGTTGCAGCATATCGCCGTCATAGATCTAGGTTCAAACACGGCCCGCATTGTGGTTATCGGCGGGGTTCTTGGTCATGCCTTTCGCCTAGAAGACGAAATCCGGGAGGTTGTTCGCTTGCGCCAGGGGATGACGGCCGGAATCCTGGCCGAAGCGAGCATGGCCCGGGCGCTATTCACGCTGCGATTGTTCAAGCGTTTCTGCGACAGCTATGGCGTGGACCAGATTATCGCGGCCGCTACCAGCGCGGTTCGCGAGGCGCGCAATGGCGCATACTTCGTCGAGCGGGTGAAGCGGGAGCTGGGCCTCTCGCTGCGCGTTCTCGAGGGCGATCGTGAAGCGTATTACGCGACGTTAGGCGCCCTGAACGAAGTGCCAATCCGTCACGGCTACGTCGTCGATATCGGCGGCGGCAGCGCCCAGATCAGCCAGGTTGTTGATCGCCGTTTTGCGCGAGGCGTCTCATTGCCGCTTGGCGCACTGGCTCTTAGCGAACGGTTCGTCCAGGGCGATGTCATTTCGGCCGCCGAAAGGCAGGCGCTTCAGACGCAAATCGCCGACCAGCTGGATGGCGTCGCCTGGCTGCAGAAGGGGCTGCTGAACGGATCCTCATTGGTCGGGCTTGGCGGCACGATCCGAAACCTGGCCAAAATGGAGGCTGCCCGCAGCGACTATCCGCTGAATACGCTACATGGCTTTGTGCTCGATCGCCAATCTGTAAACGAAAGCATCCGGCTGTTGGCCGATTTGCCGCTGGCCGAGCGCTGCAAGCTGCCCGGTCTCAACAGCGATCGGGCCGACATAATTCTGCCGGGCGCGTTGGTCATTCACAATATCATGGAGCGACTGGGCGCCGATCAGCTGACCATCACCATCAACGGGCTGCGCGAGGGGCTCTTCTTCGAGCATTTCTGGGGTCATCTCACGTATCCGGTCGTCGCCGACGTGCGTGCCTTCGGCGTCTTGAACATGGCCCGAGTTTACCGTTATCAGAAAAGCCATGCAGTTCATGTGCGTTTCCTGGCCGGCCGCCTGTTCAAACAACTATCGCCATTACATGGTTACACACCGGCTGAGCGGGAACTGCTCGATTCATCCGCTTTGCTGCACGACCTGGGTTCGGTAATCAGCTACGACGATCATCATAAGCATTCCCAAATGCTCATCACCAACAGCGGCTTGCCGGGCTTCACCCCGCGCGAAACGGCCATCATCGCTCTGCTGACCCGGTTCCATCGCAAGGGCAATCCGACGATCAAGGAATTTGGACAATTGTTGGCTGTTGACGATAGACGTTTGGTCGAGCAGATGGCGGCTATATTGCGGCTGGCCGAATACCTGGAGCGGGGCCGCAATGCCAACGTGGACGACGTGATCGTCACCTGGGATGCCGACACGTTGCGGCTGACACTGGTAGCCGACGAATATCCGGCCGTCGAGCTGTGGGATGCGGAACGCAACGCCTTGGCGCTGATGGAATCAGCTTTCGGCCGGCGCGTTGTCGTCGAGAGCACGGCCGTGCCAGATATCCACTAAAACCGGCTCCAGTGATTTCCTGCCTGAATTTTATTTTTCGTCAAGAATGATCTAAACTTAAGCCACAAGTTGTTGCCAGACGGGTTGGGCCCACACTGTGATCTTTGACGATCTCCCGCTGTCGTTCAGGAAGAGTTGGGGACGACTTGGCAGGAGAAAGAGCCGCTATTGGTATGATCTGGGAGGCAACGATGACTCCGGAGTTCTTGTTGCGATTGCAGTTCGCTCTCACAGCCAGCTTTCACTTCATTCTCCCGCCGATCTCAATGGGTTTGGGACTGCTGTAGGTGATCATCGGCGTCATCTACGTGCGCACAGGGGACTCTAAATGACGCCAAATATCCTTCTTCTGGGTCAAAATATACGCCCTCGTCTTCGTCCTGGGCATCGCTACCGGTTTGGTTCAGGAATTCGAGTTCGGCATGAACTGGGCCAACTACTCGCGCTACGTAGCTAATAATCTCGGCCCGGGCCATCTTGAAAGCCATCCTGAAAGACGCGCCGATCCTGATCCTGGACGAAGCCAAAGCCCATCTGGATGCAGTGATGGAGCGAGCGGTGATGGGGGCGCTGGACGCATTCATGACCGACCGTACGGCGTGATCATCGCCCACCGGTGACCGTTGTTGGCTAGTTGTGACCGGGTGTTGGTGTTGGATGGGGGAACTTTCAACGAAGCAGTTGACGATTCCGTGGGCTTAAGGTACTTTCGGTGTCTTACCCCGCCCGGTATTGGTTAGCTAAATTGCTTTCCGGGCTAAAAAAGATCACCTGTTGGGAAGAATTCGTGTGGAAATACAACCTAAGCTGACGACTCCGCACGGAAGGAGACAAAATGGAGGAATCGAATGCCAATTAGAACGTCTGAAGCTACGTGGAAGGGCAGTCTAGCGAAAGGGACTGGCGTCATGAAATTGGGCAGCGGCTTGTGCGAAGGACCGTTCACGCGCGCATCCCGTTTCGAGGAAGGAGAAGGCAGCAATCCGGAGGAGTTAATCGGCGCCGCTCACGCCGGCTGCTATTCGATGTACCTCTCGGCTATACTCTCAGCCGACGATTTTGTACCGAACAGCGTCAACACGACGGTCGCAGTACACATAGGCCAGGTTGATGGCGCGCCAACTATCCACACGATCGAACTGAACTGCACCGCGGATGTGCCCGGCATCGATCAGGACAAGTTTATGGCGTACGCTAAGCGAGCCAAGGCCGAATGCCCTGTATCCAAGGCGCTGGCTGCGGTTAATACAGTGAAGCTTTCGGCCGTGCTTACAAGCGGCTCTTGATCCTAGCCTCCATCAGTGAATCACCTATCCACTGGCGTGGCGTCCAAGGCGATGGCCACCTCTTCCTGGCTGAGATAGCCATACCATTCAGCCAGGATAACGCCTTCGCTGCCTATCAGGACATACTGCGTAGGGTGAAACACGCCGAGCTTTTGACCGATCTGGCGTTCCCTGACATCATCCACGTCGATATGGAGAAAGTCAATCTGGTCGCCGAAGTTGGCCTATAGCCCAACGACGATGGGCCTGTTAGCCTGTCAGATATGTCACCAGTTGGCGTAGCCATTGACGGATTTTAGGCCCTGACTCTCGCTCAAGGCGGCCGGGTTTTGGACAGGATGCAGGCGGATGCTGACTGCTTCGAGGGTGCCCCAGACGCGGCCTAAGAAAAGCACCATCAGCAAAAGGAAAAGGACTATGCCGAGCATGGCCCGGAAACGATCTTTGGTCATGACACATAAGTGTAAGCGGCCGGTGCGGAAGAAATATAGGCTAGATCACAAAAGGGGGTAGCGTTACAGAGTTACAGACAATGTCTAGGATATCATGGGTCTGGGTTAGCTGAAATTCTGAAAGATGGAACGGTGGAGAAACTAATGAGCGAGCAGATCACTCTCGACTTCTATACCGATTTCGTTTGACCCTGGTGCTATCTCAGTACCGGGCGTATTGAAAGGCTAAAACAGAATTACGACATCAGGATCAATACCGTCTATTTCCCGCTTCATCCCGAAACACCACAAGACGGCCGAAGGCTGGATGAGCTGTTCGGTCCACATGCTGATGTTCCGGCCATGATGCGTAGTCTCAAAACGCGGATGGATGCGGAAGGATTGCCGTTTGACGAAAGCCGCAACATGACCTTTAACTCACGCCTGGCCCAGGAGTTGGCCAAGTGGGCCGAAGGAAAGCCAGAGAGTGAGGCGCTCAAAATGGCGCTTTATCAGACGTATTTTGTGGATGGGCAAAATGTTGGCGACACGGCGGTACTGATGGGCGTGGTCGAGAAAGTGGGGCTGCCGCTTGACGAGGCGCGGGAAGTGTTGGAGCAGGGAACGATGCGGCCGGCGATTGACGACGATTGGCGCCACGCCCGCAGCATCGGCGTGACTGCTGTGCCTACCTTCGCCGTGGGCCTGACCGGCGTCGTCGGCGCCCAGCCGTACGAACAGTTAGCCCATCTGCTAGAACATGTCGGCGCGGTCAAGCGATAGGAATAGGCGACCGCTTCAGCAGAAGTCCCCCTCTTTTAATTCATCGTCAAATACCATCTAAACCCTAACGGCGGTCGTCTCACCTATGTTACGATTCGGTAACCGGCGTTACTCAACTGTCATCTGCTTATCACACCGTGATGACTGTGGGGTGCTACAATACAATCAATATTTAACCGCGTTGTGCTGTGAATTGGGAACGACATGAGACGTAGATTGGATGGACATTATTTCCTGAACCTGACAGTGGGTGTGCTCTTCCTCCTACTGGCTATAATCCTGGCTTCGTGCGGCACGCTGGATATAAGCCTTGACGCGACCCCGGAGCCCTCTGTGACTGAAGGTTCGCCAGAATCTGACATGGTTCAGAATACTGCGACGGAGATCGTGACAACGCCGACCTTAACTCAGGAGCCTGCGAGCGGATGGGGACCGCTGATAAGCTATACCAAACCCGTCCTTGGTTACAAACTGCTGATTCCCGAGAGCGCCAATGTCCAGGAGGTTGAGCCAGACGAGAACACCACGTACTTCTTCGAAGGGGACATAGTTGGCGAAAGTCGACCTTACTTGATATCAGTCCAGGTCTTGCCGTCGGAGGGCCAAACACACGAAAAGCTGATTTCCGCTCTATCTGCCGGTGTAAATGATCCTTCGGAGATCCAGACGGTACGAACATTAGACAACAGTAGGGTAGGTACGATGATCACCTACAGTCAGGGGACAGGATCGATCTGTCCTGAGATAGTGGGGCTCATGGCAGTCTTTATTGATCGGGATACCGGCTACGTAATACGAATTCTCAGCGATGGGCAAGGGCAGTGTGAAGCCGCCAATGTGCCGGAAGCTATGACGATCGTTAGGAGCTTCCAACCACCGGCTATCTCTGCTGCATTGGCTATGACGCCGACGCCCACGCCAACGTCGATAGACGGGCTGGTCGTCGTCTTCACCAGGGATAAAAACGCCTGGTTGTGGACCGAAGCCGGCGGCGAGCGCCAGCTCACCAAAGATGGTGGCGTCGACCAGGTCCTGCTGAGCGACGACAAGAGCGTCGTTGCTTTCCGCCGGGGCAACGGCTTATGGGCTGTCAATGCTGATGGCAGCAACGAGCGCCAGTTGGTCAAAGAGAGCGACCTGCCGATCCCGCAGGAAGGGGAGTTGGCCGACTATATCACCGGTATGACGATTAACCAGCTGGCCTGGATCCCGGGCAGTCGCGAACTGCTGTTCAATACAAGAATGTTAATTGACGGACCCGGGCTCCTGTTGTCTGACGATCTTTGGCGGGTGAATACCGACCCGCAGTCCGTGCTGTCCTTGGACTATCTATTCCTGCCCGGGGACGGCGGCAATTTTGCCATCGCGCCGGATGGAAATCGAGTGGCCGTAATTACTCCAGATAGCGTTTCCTTGACCACCATATACGGGGAGGACAAGCGGCGTATCTTTGGCTATACGCCTGTCATCACCTACAGTGAGCTCCAATACTACGCCCGACCTGTTTGGTCGCCTGGCAGCGATGTTTTAGGCGTGGTTATCCCCCCGCCAGACCGGCTAGGCATGGAGAACCAGGCCTTTGGCATCTGGCGCCTGCATACGGACGGGACGCCGGCCGGGCTTGTGGGCACGATTGAGGCAAGGGGTGCCAATCCACTGCCTGAACCCGTCATCAACCCTACCCTGGAGACCATCGCCTATCTTAGTAACCCGGAGGTTGACATGGAGCAGACCGATTTACTCTTTGTCAGCTGGGACGACAGGATCGGCGATCCGATCTTCTATGCCAGCCGGGTCGATTCCTTCTATGACTGGTCGCCTGGCGGAAAACGGTTCAGTTTCACTCGGCCGCCGGGAGAGACAGTGGCTGTCAGCACCTTCACCGGTCAGATGGACGAAGAACCGCGACTCGTGGGCAATGGCGAGTCGGTTACCCTCAATGTTCATTGGGTCGACGACGACCGTTACCTGTTCCTGCAGGCCTCTGCAAGGGGTTGGGACTTACTCCTAACCGACAGCAGCGGCGTGGTTACGCCTATCGCGGCCGTGGTAGGCCAGCCACCGGCATTTGATGCAAAGAGCTAAGTAAGACAGGGCACAGAATAAGAAATAACCTGGCGAATTACTGGCTTGCTTTCAGGAGAACAGTTGCAGATCGACTTCGGATATGACTAAAACCCGCAACTTTTCTCTACTTAGCTGTGACAAGGCTCTGGTTTGAAAACGGAGGACCATAATGTTTGTCAATCGCAAGGGTTTTTGGTGGGCGTGCCTTTTATTGGTGTTAGGCTTTCTCGCCAGCTGTACGCCAAAGAGCACACCGCCAGGGGCTAGTTCCATTTACAACATGGTGAATGGAGCACGATATACTTATCATTATTGGGAAGAAGGCCTAGCCATTCTCCTCTGGTATGACTTTACCGGCGGGGGAGAAGGTTGCACTGGTTCAGGTTCCACCGAAGATCCTGTCTATAGACTTGAGTGTGATGTTGAGAACGCCGATGGACAGACTTTCAGCTGGAAGGTGCATACCAGCGATGGCGTGACGGCCGATATGTGGATAAACGACCAGCCCGTCGATCTTTCTGAGGGCACCATGTTCCTGGCAAGCAGCGGGGAAGATGGTTTGCATTTTCAACAGCTGCAACGGAATTTTTCAGAGCTGGAGCCTACTAATGAGGCCATCTCGGCCTTGGCCAGCAGCGATCCGGATGTCGCCGAATTTATCGCCCGTATCGGAACAGAAGACGATTCGGCGGACGCCAGTGGCGAGGACGGTTTGGTGGGGTTCGTCGATTCCTTGCAATCGGCGGGTCATTCGGTGCAAATCTCCAGCCCGATTGAACAACCCTTCTTTTTTGTCACCGGCCAGATCGTGGTCGTCAATGGTGAAGAAGTGCAGGTCTTCGAGTATCCAGACTCAGCGGCCGCGGCGGTCGAGGCAGCACTGATCTTGCCCGATGCCAGTCGGGTCGGCACCAGCATGATGACCTGGGTTACCACTCCGCACTTCTACACTGAAGATCGGCTCATCGCCCTCTATGTTGGCGAGAACGACTCGATCACAGCCGCCCTTGCCGAGGTCTTGGGTGAACCTATCGCCGAAGGTCTGGATGCTGCGCCGCTTTCCCAGGATGAATCGCCAACGGGATCGGCGCCAATTGTTGAGGACCTTATGGTGACCCTGCCGGAACTCTTAAGCAATGAACGGTATGATGCTCTGCTGGGGATGATAGGCAACCCATTCGGAATTGGTGACTTACGCTCACATACGCGAGTATTGAACCCGCCGGATGTCATAGAGGAACTGCAGTCAAATCTATTACTCGATACAACCCAGTTGGATTTCACCACAGATCGAAGCGAGTTCCCCGATGTCCGCGATTATGATCCTGATGATTTTTGGGGTAATGAAGAGGACGTCGAATTGATTTATAGCCGGGGTTGGGGCGCTAACGGTCAAGGTGAAGCTATCTTGATCATCGGCTTGTTACCTGACGGCACCCAGTTTTGGAGGGCGATGACTTATAGTTCGCAAGGATTCTCGGCCGATTCGACGGTCGCCGGCGCCGGAGCAGAAGCGGAGACATCCGGCACAATGCATCCGCTCGCCGGCCTGGTCTATCGCGATGGGCATGAGATCTGGATCGTCGACGAGAACGGCGAGCCGGTTTTTGTCTTCGACGAGCCGAAAATCCGCCTGTCGGCCGACGGCCGCTACGCCCTTTTCCAGCCGGAATATGACTCGGATATCTGGCTGGCTGACCTAACGACCGGCGAAAGGCGCAACCTGACGGAGGGGTCCAACAGGTATAACGGTTTGCCACAGTGGTGGCCCGGCCAGCCGGATGTAATCATATTCGGTTCAAGTGAAGATCTGGGTCCAGGTTTCGGTTATCCGACCGTGGTGCGCACCGATGGCAGCGATTACCAAGTGCTAGACCAGGAACGGGTCGGGCCATTGGCGCTCTCGCCGGACGGTGAGCTGATGGCTTATGGCGGTTTTGACCATTCCGGCCGGATAGCCCGCCGTGGCTCGGAACCCGAAGATTTTTATCCTTCGGATTATGGCCTTGACGTCGACAAGGTGTTTCATCCGGCCTGGTCGCCTGACGGCCGTAAATTGGCCTGGGAAGTGAGCGGTGATTCTGAAAAGCATGGCTGGACCTCGGGCGTGGCCGTATTTGACCTGGGAAACAGAGACGCCGCGTTGTTTCACACCTACACGGCCGTCGGCGGCGGCTCGGTCCCCCGTCATTTATCTTGGAGTCCCAACGGCGATTGGCTAGCCTTTGTCACCTTCAATGAGCGAGCGGAAGACGGCCGGCGACCTAACCTGTGGATCGCCCATCCTGATGGACAGGGAGAGGTACGGTTGGGCACTGCTTTCGAGTCGGCCTGGAGCCCAGATGGTAATCGGTTAGCCTATACCTTGTTCGACGAATCGCAGGAAACCTTCAGCGTTTGGATCCATGATACAATGACGGAAGAGAAAACTCAGGTACTGCCGGCGGGCACTGCATCCGTGGATTGGCTAGAGCCGACCGAGGAGCTAATGTTAACATTGGGCCAGTACGCGACGATCCGGTGAACCTGGCGACCCTTCCTCGACAGGATGGTCCAGGGCGTGGGTCTCCTGTTTATTCTGTTATGAAGCGAGTAGCCAACTACGTTGAGACGTTTACCAGCCATTCTTGCCATACGACTGCTCCTGTTGCTGCTGGTAGCCTGCACTCCAGAATCGATCAGGGATGAATCGGAACTGCCAGACGATAACCAAGCGACCGCGGCCGATAGCCCCGCTGATACGCCGGATCAAACAAGTACTGAGCCAGCGTGGATCTTGGACCGGGGAGTGGATGAGATCGCCTAGAACCCTACTCAGGAGAAGGATAAATGTCATTGACTATGACCAAAGAAGAACGCGAGGCTTTCTTGGCCGAAGTGCATGTGGCCGTTATCAGCATACCAGAAAGCGGCCGCGGACCTCTGACGGTGCCAGTTTGGTACGCTTTCGTCCCCGATGGAGAGTTTCATATCTGGACCGGCGGCAATTCGCGAAAGGCCAGGCTGTTGCGCGAAGCGGGTCGCTTTAGCCTGTGCGTGCAACAAGAAACTCCGCCGTACAAATACGTCAGTGCGGAGGGTCCGGTGGTAACTATTGAACCCATCCAGCTAGAACGTGATCTCCGGCCTCTGGTGTATCGCTATCTTGGCGCTGAAGAAGGAGCCAACTTCATCGAGGGGCTCGGAGGCAGTTCGGCCGGAACTGGAGACATCCTGGTGCGTATGAAACCCGAACGCTGGCTCAGCGAAGATTATTCCAAAATCGCATAGAAAGGCAGGGTTTGCTCTAATCTATATGGCGTACTGTTTCCCTCTGAACATTACTCCTCACGGCGTATCTGACAGAGGTAGGCGCGATGCGGGACTGAACCGCTGATCGGGTCGTTCGCCTCATTGCCAATGAGAAGATTGAGATTGGCTCCGTCCGGACCGAACGGATCGTGCCCGCCCGCGCCAATGTCGGAGCTGGCCTGCCACCAGCCATGCTGGCCGCACACGACATTCGGCTTGAGCGTGTCGTTCATTCGAGCGCGGGCTCGGACGCTGCCTTCAGGTGTCTCAATGTGCACCCAGTCTCCCGAGCTGATGCCGCGCTCGGCGGCGGCCGCCGGATGCAGCTCGACCTGAGGATCCATGGCCTTGCGCCGCAAACTCGGCAGTGCACGATGCTGGCTATTGCAGAACAGGGTGTGCTTGGCGCTGGTCAAGATAAGGGGAAAGCGTTCGGCCAGGTCCGGCCGCGAATTGGGGCTCATCAGCGGCTCTTCATACTCAGGCAGCGGCGGATAGCCGTGTTCCAACATGGTCTGCGAGTACAACTCGATCTTCTTTGTCGGCGTAGCGAAACCCTCGGCTATGCCGTCTTTCTGCTCAGAATATTTGCGGTAGCGGGCCTGGAGCGGCACCCGAACGCCGCCGGGGTTCTCGCGTAGCATATCGAGCGATATGCCCGACGGGCCGAGTTGGTAGCGATAGGCGGCCTCGATGTCGCCGTCCCAGAAGTGGGCGCCAAGTCCAAGGCGGCACGCCAAATCGAACACGATCTCGGTATCGGATCGGGATTCCCCCCGGGGCTCGGCTATTAACTGTCGAAACTGCACCAACGATTGCGCGTCATGGCTTACCTCGAAACCGATCCTGAGCGCTTCCCGCTCAAAGGCGCTGGCAACCGGCAACACGACGTCAGCGAGTTCGGCCGTCGGGTTCATGAACAAGTCTGCGTGAACATAGAAGTCGAGCGATGCTAGCGCCTCACGCCCTCGTCGTCCATCTGCGTGGGAGAGAAGCAGGTTGGCGCCAAACCCGACGAGCCCGCGCACTGCATACGGTTGTTGCTCCAGGATACCACGGTATATCTCTTCGGAGGTGACCTGCTGAAAGCGGCCTGGACCGAGTGGTCGGTCGGGAAGACCCAGTGCCAGAGCGCGTTGCTCGGCCGATAGCGCCTCATTGCCGGACACATCCCCGGAGGGCACGGACGGCAGAATTACGTTGCCTCCCTTGGCGTCGAAACTGCCCGTTAGCGCATACAAAAGGCCAATTGTCCGAGCGGTCTGGGTGGCATTTGACTGCATCTCAAGCCCACTCCAGGCATTGTAGGCAACGGGTCGCGATTCCCAGAGCAGCCGGGCAGCGCTTTCAACCTGGTCCCGCTCAACGCCACAGATCGCCTCCACCTGTCCTGGCGGATAACGCCGGCAGAGTTCGGCCGCCAAGTCAAAGGCGGGTCGACAGAGTAGCTCGCCCTGCAGCGTGCTTATCGTGAATTCGCCGAAAAGAGCCAGACCAGCACTGTCAGCTTCGTAGCTGACGAGAGTTGGGTCGTATAGCGTTGGACGACCCTGTGCCTCGTTCCAGGCCACGTACCGCCGGTCATCACCAGCGACGGAGAGGTCGCGTTCGGTAAGCAAGCGGCCGTTGTCTGAGCGCACCAGCAATGGCCCATTCGTCCAGTCGCGGATGAAGGGCTTATCGTACCAACCACGTTCGACCATTACATGGGCGATTCCCAGAGCAAGCGCGCCGTCGGAACCCGGCCGCACCTGCAGCCAGAGGTCCGCCTTTTTGGCGATCCCTGTTTGGCGGGGGTCGACCACGATCAGGCGCGTGCCACGTTTGAGTGCTGCATAAGTGCTGACTGAGTGGTCGAGCCAGGCAGTATTTGGGTTGTAGCCCCAAAACAGGATGCAACCGGCGTTCTCTAGATCGGGTAAAACACCGCCCGGAAGAGAGACGCCATACATATCGGTCAAGGCTATCCACCGGCCCCAGCCGCAGAGTTCAACAGCTACGCTGACGTTTGGACTGCCGAAGGCTCGCATCAAGCGCTCGATCCAGATCTTGGCGTCGGTAGAAGCCGACGTAGACGGGGAAACAATGCTGAATACGACGCTTTCCGGGCCGGATTCCTCGGCCAACTTGCGCAGCCCAGAGGCAGTCAGATCGAGCGCTTCGTCCCAACTAATCCGTTGCCAGCCCGGATCTGGATCGCCCTTCGGCCGCGTTCGCTTTAGGGGATAAAGCAGCCGATCTGGATGGTCGACCAGTTCCGGCGCTGCCCGTCCCTTCGCGCAGATGGCCCGGCCGGTTGGGTGCGAGGGGTCCGGTTCCAGGGCGACGAAACGGCCGTTCTCGACAACGGCGATCGATCCACAGCGGGAGATACACAGGGCGCAATAGCAGCGTATCTTCTGTGTCGAAAACATGTCAGGCGTCATCGATATTTCTCCTTTGAGCTGATCTTTCAACAACAGGCGCTCTTCATTGACGATAGGCGCTTCAATTTCAGCCCGGTGAGCCGAGGAAAAAGGCCAGCCCCTCTTAGGCCTGCTTCACGCGCGAAGGCAATCTGAGGACTTGTCGTGCCTGGAAGCCAAATTCGTTCGCCGAAGAATTCTAAACCTGCGTTCGACTTCCGAATAACACTTACTTGACTACAAGCGATCGTTGTTTTCATCGAAGCTGGTGAGCAGCTAAGTATGGTTTGTCCTGAGCTACAAGAGTGGTAGAAGCCAATCACAACTGGCAGCGGGGATGCAGATCGCGGCGAAAATACCTTATCCCTCTGAGCCGTGCAGAGACAGCATACAATCTCAGAAAGCACTCGTCAATTTAGAGAATTCTTTCACAAGTTGGGATCCAAGTTGTGAGCCGGCCGTTATGTTGGTGTCTTGTCAAGTGGTGTAATTTCGAAACGTGTGTTTCCTCGTTAACAACAGAATAATCAGTGAATGGGTAACACCGGCATCGGCAAGGCTTTTGCGTCTGCCAGCGGCTCAGGTTCAAGCAACTCCTTGATCGATGCCTGGCTGAAATTGCGCCGGCCGATCTGCCATTCGTCGTCCACCTCCATCAGGAGCGAGCCGACCAGGCGGATGACCGAGGCACGGTCAGGAAAGATACCGACCACGTTGGTTCGTCGCTTCATCTCCTTATTGAGTCTTTCTAGCGGGTTCGTCGAGTAGATTCGCCGCCAGCGACTCTGCGGGAAGCTCATGTAGACCAAAATGTCCGCTTCCGCCTCGACCAGCAGGTTGGCCGCCTTCGGGTAACGCCGCTGCAGGGCGTTGGCTACGCCAGCCAGCTGCTGACTTTGTCAGTCACATTTCCCCGCCCGGGATGGGAGACCGGGAAGGCATGAAATCGCTCATAGGTATGTACTAGAGCGCGTTCCCAGACCTCAAGGTGAAAAACGTTCAACAACTTGGCGACGGGGACCATGTCATTGCCCGCTGGACCGTCACAGGCACACACACCGGCGAGTTAATGGATATACTTGCCACCGGAAAGAAGATAAATACGCACGGCATTTCTATTACTCGCTGCACAGATGGCAAGGTGGCGGAAGTTTGGAATGAATCTGACCAGATGGATATGATGCAGCAACTCGGCGTTGCGCCGGGACCAGGAGAATCGTAAGCATTAGCAAGAACGGCTGAAGCGTATTGGCCCCATCCGTGGAAACTCATAGGTTTTTTTGTGGGTGGTTTTAACGGAGCTGCGCCGCGCCGCCCATCCAGGATTGGCATATACTGAATCACCCCATGCAAGCGCCCGGGCCGAGATGAGCAAAGTGGCGTTCCGGGAAGGGTTACGGCAAACTTATGGGTGGGATGTCGAACGGTCGTCCCTTATCATGGAGCACCCAAAATACAACTATGACTTTCTACGGAATCATTGGAAACAATCCACTGGCGATGATGTTCATCGTCATCTCTTTGCTCAACGTCTATTACGCCTTACGAATTGGCGGTAACATCCGCCGGCGCTGGACTGAGTTCCAGCGTGAGCCACTGCAAACATGGCAGAAACGGATCATCGACCAGGCGGCTTTCTTCCTGGGCATTCCCCTGGGAGTAATCGTCCACGAAGTGGCCCATGCCGTGGCGATATGGTTCTATGGCGGCCGGGTGGTCGACGCGGGTTATGGTTTTTACTGGGGCTATGTCGTTCCGGATCGTCTTTTCTCGCCGCCACAGGAGTGGCTTATCAGTATCGCCGGCACCATCGGCTCGCTCGTTTACGGCATCGTCGTCTGGTTATTGCTCAGGCGCATTCGCCGCAGTTCTTACCAGTACTTTGGCCTGCGCGTGTTGCGCGTGCACCTGATCTATTCGCTGATCTTTTACCCGGTGTTCACTTTGGTCACCTTCGTCGGCGATTGGAAAACCATTTATGATTTCAACGCCACGCCGCTGCTGAGCGGCATCACTTTGGCGGTTCACGCGGGGGCGTTGGGTCTGCTCTATTGGGCTGACCGGCGAGGCATGTTCGAAATGCCGGGCTTCGATAGCGTGGCCGATCAACAGGAGTTTGCGGCGCTGAAAGCACAGGCGGCAGCCAACCCACAGGACACCAGGGCCCAAATAAACTTGGCCGATGCCTACCGTCGCAGCGGCATGACCAACCTGGCCAAAAAGGAACTCAAGGATCACCTGCAGCAGAATCCGAACTCGGCCGAGGCCCATTTGCAAATGGCGGCTATCTACGCTGAGAATAAGCGCCAGGTACCGAAACGAGCCCGGGATAGCGCCGAGAAAGCTCTAGCTCTGGGACTAAGCAACCCAGCAGGGGTCGCCTTCGCCAATATGCTGGCCGGCCAGTACAGTATTGGAGTCGGCCAAACAGACAAGGCTATCGACCAGTATAGCCAGGGAATCGCCGCCGCCCGCGAGAGCGGCAATAGCGAAACAGTCGGCCGGCTGTACTACTTGCGCGCCATGGCTTACCGCCGCAAAGGGCAACACACGGCCGCCGAGGCCGACATCCAAGAAGCCATCGCCCGCGCGCGTCATTCCGGCCAGGGTCAGGCGCTCAGTCAATATGAGGCCGAGCTGGCCGTTATCCGGCAAGAAGTGTGAGCCAGTCGCTTGAACTTTTTGGCACGCCTGCAACCTCCAATGAAGTACTAGCCTGGGATAATTGGCGCGATTTGATTATACAAGCGAAGGTGGATGTAATCAGTCTGACCACAACGGACTCCAATCGACGCGACGCAACAGGCAATCTAGTTGCCAGGCGGGCAATTGAAGCTGGCCAAATTCTCGAAGTTCTTGACGCTAGCACTGAATAGCGCGTAGACTAGAGTACACGAGTTTATGGATGAACATCCGTAGATGGGTAACCCAATCGTTCTGAAGGAGTTGTTCAATGGCAAAGATTCTAGTACATATCACTTGCGGTACAGAGAACCCTAGCAAGGCAGCGTTGGGTTTTCACGTCGCCAAGGCTGCTGTCGAACAAGGTCACCATGTCACACTATTTCTTGCTGGGGACGGCGTGCAGCTCATGCGTGATGGAGCACTAGATCATTTGAGCGGGCTAGGCACAGGCAATCTGCGCGAACTGTATGACGCGGTAGTCTCCGGCGGCGTCAGGATTTATCTTTCTGGGATGTCTTCGAAAGCGAGAGGACTGCGTGAAGAGGAACTCGCAGGGAAACCGTATGAGTTTGGGGGCCCAGCGGATCTGGTTAGATTATCTCTTGAACACGACAGATTGTTTACTTACTAGGATAGTGGCGCATAGAAATTCACTATTAACTGTTAACTTCGATTCTTTCGCCAGCCATCATGAGGCCCAGGTCTTCGGCCGTGATGTCTTTGTTCTCGACGATGCCCATGATTTCGCCGCCGAACATGACGACGATGCGATCGGACAAGGCCCGGACCTCATCCAGGTCTTCCGAGATAAGTAGGGTAGCCAAGCCCTCGGCCCGCTGCAACAAGAGTTGGTTGTGAATGTACTCGGTGGCCCCGATGTCGACGCCGCGCGTTGGCTGGGCGGCGATGAGCACTCGTGGCCGGCGATCGAGCTCGCGAGCCAGGATCAGTTTCTGGATATTGCCGCCGGACAAGTTCTTGACCGGCGTCTCGCGGCTGGGCGTCTTGACATTGAAGCTGTCGATCAGCTCTTGCGAATGCTGATCGATGTACTTGAAGTTCAAGAAGATGCCGCGACTGTAAGGCGGCCGGATATGATCCTGCAAGATGAAGTTCCAGGCCACGCTGAAATCCTTGATGACGCCGTCATGCATGCGCTCTTCCGGGATGTATGACAGGCCGGCTTCTAGCATCTCTGAAGTAGCCAGGCCGGTCACGTCTCGTTCTTCAAGGTAGATGCTGCCTTGGCTGGTCGACTGCAAGCCGGCGATTGCTTCGGCCAACGGTCGCTGGCCATTACCTGAGACACCGGCCACGCCGACGATCTCACCGCTGCGCACTTCCAGCGAGATGTCGTTCAGAATTTGCTGGTCGCGGTCGTTCAGCGCGCTGACATTCTCCAGCTTCAACCGCACGGCTCCGGCCTTCGCTTCCGGCCGATCTCGCTCAAACAATACTTCGCGGCCGACCATCATGTTGGCCAAATCCTTCTTGGTTACTTCGGACGTCGGACGAGTGCCAATGACCTTGCCGTCGCGCAACACTGTTACCCGGTCGGTCAGGGCCGTTATCTCGTCCAGCTTGTGGGAGATGAAGATGAGCGCGTGCCCGTCGCTGGCCATCTGGCGGAAGATGACAAAGACGTCGTCAACTTCTTGGGGCGTAAGCACAGCCGTTGGCTCGTCCAACACCAACAGGGCTGCGCCGCGGTACAGGGCCTTGATGATCTCCACCCGCTGCCGTTCGCCCACGGCCAGCCGGCCGACGTTGGCCTGGGGATCGACCTGCAGGCCATAAGTTTCCGAAAGCTCCGTGATGCGCGCGGAAACGATATCCAGGTCCAGCCGCGGCTCACGCGAAGACTTCAGCCCCAGAGCCACATTCTGAGCCACGTTGAGGGTGTCGACCAGCATGAAGTGCTGGTGGATCATGCCGATACCGTGGTTGATGGAATCGTTTGGGGAGTGAATGCTGATCAATTGGTCGTTCAGGTAAATCTCGCCTTCTTCGGGCGCATAGAGCCCGTAAAGGATCTTCATCAAGGTGCTCTTGCCGGCGCCGTTCTCGCCCAGCAAGGCGTGGATTTCACCCGCTTTCACGTCAAAGTCGACCTGATCGTTGGCCAGTACACCCGGGAAACGCTTGACGATACGGCGCATCTCCAGAGATTCGATTCGCGGCAGACCCGATGGCAACAAGTTGTTCTCGCTCATTTAACTCTCCCCTCTCGTGAAAGGTTTGGTTAGCGCCGCCGGTTGGGCCGCCCGCCGAATGGGTAGGGCCAGGGCGATGATGGTCAGCAGGTAGGGCAACATGACCGCCACATCAGACGGGATAGGCAGATTCAGGACCTGTATCCAAAGCTGCAAGGCATTGACGGTGCTGAATAGCAGCGAACCGACTAAGACGCCCCAGGGGGACCAGCCGCCGAAGTAAACCAGGGCCACGGCGATGAAGCCAATGCCATTGGTCATATTCTCCTGGAAGATGCCTAGCAGCGATATGGACAGCGAGGCGCCGGCGATTCCGGCGAAGATGCCGCCCAGGGTTACTGTCGCGTAGCGGACGGCCGACACGCTGACGCCCAGCGAATCGGCCGCTTCGGGATTTTGACCGACAGCCTTGATCTTCAGGCCCCAGGTGGTTCGGGCCAGTATCCAGGCCGCCACCGGGACCAGCGCATAGGCCAGGTAGGTCATCAAACTGTGACTGAAGACGATATCGCCAAGGACGGGCACTTCGCTCAAACAAACGCTGGAATCGACGCCCACCGATGACAGACAGAACTTCAATTCGGAGAAGCCGTCCACGCCCTCGACGGTGCCCAGGGTCATCTTGAACAGTAAGCTAGAAACGCCCAGGCCAAACAGAGTCAGGCCAATGCCGCTGATACCTTGTTCGGCCTTGAATGTGACGCTGATCAGGGCCATCAACAAGCCCATCAAGGCGCCCACCAGGGCTGCGGCGCCAAAGCCCAGCCAAACGCTTTGGGTCTCGAAGACAGCGTAAAAGCCGAAGAACGAGCCCATGAGCATGATCCCTTCCACGCCCAGGTTCAGGACGCCTGAGCGCTGGGAAAACATCTCGCCCAACGAGGCATACAGGTATGGCGTTGCCAGCCGAATGCCGGAGTGCAAGATGCCCAGAACAATTGCCATAAGAGTTAGATCTTCGCTCATGAGGCAACCTCCGGAGTCGCTTCAGCAGGGGGTGTGTCGTCGTCAACAGAGACGCGCCTGTCTTGTCGCCGTCGGACCCAAAGGTCGGCGCTGACCACGAACAGGACGACCATGCCCAGGATGACGGTAATCAGGACCTGGGGCACTTGAATGGCCCGCTGCATCTTGTCGCCGCCGACCAGCAAACCACCGAACAACAGCGCTGAGGGGATGATGCCCAGTGGGTGCAGTGAGCCAAAGAGGGCGACGACGATGCCAGAAAAGCCATAACCGGCCGAGACCGCCTGGGGTTCGAACATACGGTGATGCAAGCCCAGGATCTCGACCGCGCCGGCCAATCCGGCGAACATGCCGCCTAGCGTCATCGACAAGACGATGTAGCGCTGTACGCTGATGCCGGCATAGCGAGAGGCGGCCGGGTTCTGGCCTACGGCGCGAATCCGGTAGCCGATGGTCGTGCGCCATAGGAAGATGTAGACCAGGATGGCCATGATGACGGCGATGATCAGGCCGAAGTGCAGCCGGGTGGGTTCGACCAACAGGCCATAGATTTCGGCCGCGAAACCGGTCAGGCCCAGCTCGTCGGCCGACTTGTCCAGGCCGATCCACTTGGCCATGTCGGTAAAGCGGGGTAGATCCGTCGACTGAGGCAGGCGCGCCGAGTGGGGGATATTGGTGCCCGCCTCAACTTCGGCCGGATCGATCATCGGTCCGCGCAGCAGGGCGAAGGCGATCTGGATGGCGATCTGGTTCATCATGATCGTACTTAAGATCTCGTTTACCCCCAGGCGGGCTTTCAGGTAGCCGGGAATGGCAGCCCAGAAGCCGCCCATGAGGGCGCCGGCCGCCAGCCCGATGATGATGACCAGCCACCCAGGCAGCGTGTCGCCCAGCTGCAGGCCGACGTAGGTGGTCAAGACGGCGCCGACGATGAGCTGGCCCTCGGCGCCGATGTTGATCACCCCGCCGCGAAAAGCGATGGCGACGCCCAGGGCCACCAATAACAGGGGAATCATCTTCACCATGGTATCGGCCAGGCCGTTCTTGTTGGTGAAGGCCCCGGTTAACATGGCCTGGTAGGCGGTCAATGGGTTGGTATCTTGCAGCAGCAGGATGATGGCTCCGACCGCTAGCGCAGCGGCGACCGCAATAAACGGCACCAGAACGTCTAGCAACCGGCCCAGGCGGTAACTAATCGACATACTGCCCACGACCCTCCTCTCTCGCTACGCTTTGCCGTTCGCCAACGGCCGGCTGTGCTGTAGCCAGGCCGGCTGATTTTGTTAATCAGCTGCGAAATGCCATTTCGCACTACTTCAGGAAGCGCCAAATAGCGAGATGGCGCCGGTAAGAACAGATAACCGGCTATGAGGTATGAGAGAAGCCAGACAGTACTGCCTGGCTTCCCCAACCAAGAAACGCTTACTTGAAGATGATAGAAGCCAGGCTACTACAGCTCGACAGCGGCCCGGCTTCCTAACTGTCCAATACTATTCGCTGGGACCTTCCATGCCTTCGAGCAATTGCGGCAGGTACCAGATCTCTTCGTCGGTAGCGGCCGTGCCGTCGCCGATGTATTCGGTACCATCTTGCAGATTGAGCGGGCCGGTCCAGACATTGATTTCGCCTGAGGCCAGTCCGGCGATGAAGTCGGCCAGGTTGCTTTGCATGTCGCCAGTCAGACCCGGTCCGTCCACCCAGCCCACAGGGGTCCTGGTGTTGTCAGTCAGATCGTCCCAGTACGCTTCGTTCCAAACCCAGGACTGCTGCCAGCTGCCATCACCCACGGCCGTGACCGTTTCCAGGTAGGATGGACCCCAGTTGAAGTAAGGCACGCCCAGGCAGATATCCGGCGCGTTATCGCAGGATCCGATGAAATCATAGGGGACGGCCCAGACGGCGTCGCCTTGAGCGGCTCGCTGGCCGGTGACGTCAATGCCCTCGGTGGTGTCGATGCCGCTGAGGACGACGTCCACGCCGGCGTCGAGGAAACTGTTGGTAACCTCTGTCGGGTCAAGGGTGACGCCGGGGATGTTGAACCAGAAGCCGATCCAGGTGACGGTGAACTCAAGATCGTCCGGGTTCAGGCCGCGGACGTTCTCATAGCAGTAACGAGCGCCGAGATAGGCCGAAGAGGCCAGGCGTCGAGTCTCATGGTTGATCAGCGGTCCGAGGTAACCGAGTTTTCCGGTTTCGGTGGCCAGGGCGGCCGCGCAGCCGGCGATGGCCTTCATTTCAGGCATGCGGCCCATGATGTTGCCGAGGTTAGGCGGCGCTTCACCGGTCAGTGCGTCGTCGCCGCTGATATTGATGAAGGTTACGTCCGGGTTGTTGGAGGCCACGACCAGCGTATCTTCTTCGAACTCATCTGAGGTGGTGAAGATGAGCTTGGCGCCTTCGGCGATCATGTCGTTGACGACGCCCTCCAGCGTTGCTTCAGGTTTGTCGCCCGAGTTGAGCGATTCGAAGACGATCATGGTGGCGCCTTCCAGGTTTTCCTCGACATAGGTGCCGCCCTCATAGTGAGCCTGGCTCCAGCCGCGGTCGTTCCTGGGGCCGACCAGGATCATGCCGAAGGTCACCGGTTCGGCCTCGGCCGCGGGTTCTTCGGCGGCCGGCGGGGCAGCTCCTTCGACGACGGCCATGACGTCGAGGGCGCCGCTCTTGATCTGCTCTTCGGTAGCCTGGGCCGCAGCCACGGCATCGGCATCCAGCCCATCGGCGTAAGCCATGACCAGGCCACCGTTATCAAGCGTGAGGGCATAGGCCGTGCCGCCCATGGTACCGGCCTGGTGCTTCTTGATGATATCACTCACGACGCTGTCCCAGTCGTACAGCTGTGAAGCGACCACGATATCTGGGGCCAGGGGGCTCTGATCGGCCTGGGTGCCCATCCAGGGTATGCCTTGTTCGTCGGCCACGCCGATGGCGCCCACAACTTGCTGGGCCGAACCGGTCAGGATGTCGGCGCCGGCCTGAATGTGGGTGTTGGCCGCTTCGGCGGCCAGGGCGGTATCGCCAAAGGAGCCGGTATACGAGACGTTCACCTGGCCGTCCGGGTTGGCGGCCATGGCGCCGGCGACAAAGCCGTCGATGTACAGCTTGGCGTCGCCAGCTTCCACGGGGCCGACTACGCCGATCACGCCAGAATCGGACAAGTTGGCGGCCAATACGCCGTTGACGTAGCCACCTTCTTCGGCCCGAGCCTCATAAGCGAAGATGTTGTCCAGACCCGCTTCGGTGCCCACATCCGTCGCCGTACCCCAGGCAAAGCTGGTATCGGGGAAATCGGGCGCGATTTCGAACATGGACGTGCCGTACTGGGTGCCGTGGGCGATGACGATGTCATAGCCGTCGGCGGCGTAGTCGCGGATGGCCGCAGCCGCGTCGGTCACGTTAAACATGCCCTCGGTATAAGCCAGGTCGACTACGTCGGCGCCGGCCTCTTCCTGGACGCGCAGCAAGGCATCATACATGGCCTGGCTCCAGGCCAGGTCGGTGATGGGGCTAGGCATGACGATGGCGATGCGAATGGCTTCGATGCCTTCCGCATCGGCGTCGGCCGACACTTCTTCGGCTTCCTCGGTTGGCTCCTCGGCCGGTTCTTCGGCCTCCTCGGCGGGCTCCTCCACTTCGGCCGCCGGCTCCTCAGCCTCCGGCTCTTCGGCTTCGTCGCTGCCACAGGCCACCAACAGCCCGGCTATCAACAATAGGATCAGTAAATACTTAAGTTTCATTTCTCTCTCCTTTAGAGAATCTCTACTATACAGTGAATCACTTCTTCTCAACCTTTCGGTTTTCTCAAGAGCCTGTATTCCAGACCCGCAACCGACCTATCAGTACTGAGGGAACTCTGTTCCTACAAGTTGCCGCCGCTGCGCTAATGTTCCCTCTTCTACCCTTCCTCAAAGGTCGTCCCTAGAGCCATTGGCGGCTGGACGCGCAGCAAACGCCGCAGCCGTGGCTGGGTCCGCTCTGGCATGAAGTTGACCAGGCGGTCCAGTACGTTGCTACCGGCCAGGAAGAGCACCAGAATCATCAAGATCCAGGGCAAGCTGTTGAACACGACAACTGGCACCTCGGGGAAAGTGCGCTGCAATACGGTGGCAATGGCTTTGGTCGCTCCGAATAACAGAGCGCCAAGGGCGCCGCCGATGGGCGACCAACCGCCAAAGATGACGATAGCCAGGGCGATCCAGCCAAAACCGCGGGTGTGGCCCTCAGACCAGCCGATCTTGACGTTGAGCGAATAGGCTGCGCCAGCAACGCCGACAAGCATGCCGCCGGCGACTGTGTAGAAGTAGCGCAGCCGGTTGACATTCACGCCCCGGGCAAAGGCTGATTCCGGCCGTTCGCCTGAGCCGCGCAGGCGAAGCCCGAATTGGGTGCGGTTCAAGTACCACCAGGTAACAAAAACAAGAATGATGGCGAAATAGACGACGATGTCCTGGTCGAAGAAGATGCGGCCGACGACCGGCAAATCCTTCAACACAGGGATGGCCATATGGGACACCGATGGCCCCGGTATGCGGGTGTAATTCTGGCCCACGAAGGCACTCAGATCGTCGCCCAGCAGAGTCAAGACGAAGCCAACGGCCACCTGGCTTACTCGCAGGTGGATGCTGCCGAAGGCGATGATGAGGGCGAAGAATCCGCCAATGCCGGCGCCGGCCAGGAAGCCCAGCCAGACGTTGTTGCTCTGCAGGGCCACGATAAAGCCCAGCATGGCGGCCATTAGCATTGAGCCGTCCAGGGAGAGGTTGATGACGCCAGCGCGCTCGGTGATGGTCTCACCGCAGACGGCGATGATGAGCGGCGCTGAGGTCAGCAAGATGGAGGCCAGGACGCGGACCAGTTCTGTGTCGTTCATCACTCTCCCTGCCGAATCTCCTTGCCCAGGGGATCTATTGGTCGGCCACCCACTTCGGGAGCGCCATCGTCATGCTCCTTTCGACGGCCGAGGCCCAGCTTGCGGGCATCGCCGAAGAGCAACACAAAGAGGACCATCACCCCGGTCAGGATGCCGCCCAGGGATGAATGTAACTGGGTACGTAGTTGCAAGGTGATGCTGCCGCCGAGTACGGCCGAGAAGAACAGGGCGATGAAAGGCACCAGGAACATGTTGAAGCCGGATAGCATGACCACCAGCAGGGCCAGGAAGCCGATGCCGCCGGATATGCTCTGGCGCAAACTGTCGAACCAGCTCAGCACACGCACCGAGCCGCCTAAGCCAGCCAGGGCGCCACAAAACATCATGGCCAGGATGATCTCGCGCTCGCTGGAGACGCCCAACAAATAGGATGAATAGGCGTTCTTGCCCAGGGCCTTCAGCTTCAGTCCCCAGAACGTGCCTCGTAAGGCGATGACCACCAGGCCGAAGGCCACCAAGGCCAGGACCAGCGACAGCGGGCTGAAGCGCGATTCACCGAACAGCGGCAGCAGGGCCGCTTCCTGGAAGGGCTGCGTGCCACGGAAGGTGCCGCCTTCGGGTGGCTGCCAGGGACCTGAGATCAGGAAGTTGGTCAGGATGATAGCCAGGTTGTTGAGGGCCAGGCCGCCAAAGATCTCGTGTACCCGGCCACGGGTTTTGAGTATTGCAGCCAGGGCGGCCCATAAAGCGCCGGCAAGCATGGCCGCGCTTAACTCGAGGAAAATGAGCAGCGGACCTGGCGCATCTACTTTTAAGGCCACCCAGCTGGCGGCGATGGCGCCCAGGATGATCTGGCCTTCGATGCCGATATTCCAAAGTCCGGCGCGGAAAGTAATCAGCAGTCCGCTGGAAGCCAGAAACAAGGGCACCCAAAAGGCGAGCATGCTCAATCGCTTGGCCGAATCGCCTGCGGCGCCCTGGAGCATGGCTTCAAAGGCGACGAAGGGTGAGGTGTCGAAGAAGAGTAGAAGCGCGGATGTGAATAGCAGCGCGGCCAAGACGGGCACGGCCGGCCACATCCACAGCAATGCCTGGCGGAGGGTCAGTTGGCGGCCGAGGTTCATGTCTGGCCTCCGATGAGGTGACCCAATTCGTCAACCGACGTTTCCTTGGCGTCGACCACGCGCGACATCTCGCCGGCCACGAAGACGGCAATGCGATCGCTGCGATCGATGATCTCGTCCAGGTCGGCCGACATGAAGAGGATGGCCGTGCCGTCGTCACGCCGTCGATACAATAGCTCCCAGATGTAATCAGTAGAGCGCACATCCAGACCGCGGGTAGGATGTTCCAATAACAAAAGTTTGAGGGGATGATTGAGCAGAGCAAAGAGCAGGCGCTGTTGGTTGCCGCCCGATAGCTCATCGGCCGTTGAGTCGGGCCGGCCGACGATCTGGTAATGCTCGATGCGCCGTACCATCTCCTGGCGGGTATCTTCCCACTTGACCAGGAAAGAATGCACGGGCTGGGTCAGTACCAGGTGTTCGGTCATGGTTAGCCCGGCCACCAGGCCCTCTTCCAGCCGGCCGGCGGCTACATAGGCGACGCCGGAGGATTGGCGCTTGTGGTATGACCAATCAGTTACATCTTCTCCGGCAATTCGAATCGATCCGGCCGAGGGCAAGATCAATCCGGCGCAAGCCTGGATCAGCCGCCGCTGGCCGCTGCCTTCGAGCCCGGCCAGGCCAAAGACTTCGCCGGATCGTATCGAAAGGTTGATATCCTCGATGGTCAAGCGGTAGTCGCCGGCAGCCAGGTTCTTGACCTCCAGGGCCGGTTGGCCAAGCTCGAAGGGCGGGCGCTGGCCGCGGGCCGGCACCTGGCCAAACATCAATTCCACCAAAACCTCGTTGGCGCAGGGTACCTCGTTCTGACCGACGAACTTGCCCCGGCGCAGGACATAGGCCATCGTGCATAGTTCCTGGATTTCTTCCAGCTTATGGGAAACCAGGATCAATGTTCTACCTTCTTCGTGGGCCAGCTTGCGCATGGAATCGAACAACATCTCCTGTTGCTCGGCGCTGATGCCAGTGGTCGGTTCGTCGAGGATGAGCAGCTGGGCGCCGCCGGCCAGTAGGCGGGCCAACTCCAATTGCTGGCGTTCGCCAAGCGAGAGGGTGTCGACGTAGGCGCCGGGATCCAGCTCAAAGCCGTAGCGACTGGAGATCTCCTCCAGCTCGGCCGTGGCCTGTTTGTAGTTGAGGCGTAATCGTTGATCTCGGCCAAGCAGATAGTTGTCGACTACCTTAAAGGGCGGCATGTCGAGCGGATCCTGGTAGAGCATGCCCACGCCAGCGCCAAGAGCGGTGGCCGGTGAGTCGAAATGCGCCGGCCGGCCGTCGAGCGTGATCTGGCCGCTGTCTGGTGGCTGGTAGCCGGAGAGGATCTTCATCAACGTGCTCTTGCCGGCGCCATTTTCGCCCAGCAAGCCGTAGATCATTCCCTCTTCAAAGACGAGGCTGATCCCGTCATTGGCCCTTACCGGGCCGAAATGTTTGTGGATATCCTGCAGTTCAACGCGCATAAGG
This sequence comes from Promineifilaceae bacterium (SeqCode), assembly GCA_041570195.1. Classification (GTDB taxonomy): domain Bacteria; phylum Chloroflexota; class Anaerolineae; order Promineifilales; family Promineifilaceae; genus UBA11865. The sequence continues at coordinate 35,744 of JBFFWQ010000040.1, forward strand.
TGTGAACGTGCGACCGGCGGCGAGTGTGCTGGCGATGATCCGGCCGGGTATTGGCGGGCACGTAACAGTAACGTTGACCAGCATACCCGCAAATCATCTATCCGTCTAATGCCATTGATCGCCAATATAGGTGACACATGTCAGGTTTTCTGCGGTCGTTAATTGATCAAGAGCCGCATCCTATTTCTTCCTCCAGTCGAGCAGCCATAGGAATAAGACCAGGGCTGCCAGTAGCAGGGCGACGCCGGCGATTTGGCGCTCCTTTTGCTGGACGGCGGGTTGTTTGGGCGGCGCGGTGCGGTCGATCCACTGGAAGGTCTCGGTCATGCCTTCTTGCAATGAACGCGGCCGCCAGCCTAGTTCGGTCCGGGCTTTGTCTGCCTGGGCCATGTAGGTGCAGGAGAGTAGTTGGGCCGCTTCTTGGCTGAACATTGGCGATAAGGGTAGTTTTTCGGCCAGCACACCGATGACCGGGGCGAGCGGTCGGAGCAGCCGGGCCGAGATGGCCAGCTTGAGGCCAGGTTTGCCGGTGATCATGCTCCAGAAGTCGACGATTTCACCCAGGGGCACGGCCGGTCCGGTGATGATGTAGCTCTGGCCGGTGCGGCCTTTCTGGGCGGCCAGGATATGCCCTTCGGCCACGTCGTCAACATGGGCGTAGGTGTGGACGAATTCTGGTCCAAAGACGGCCGGCAGCCTGCCCTGCCAGAAATCTTCCATCAGGCCGCCGATCAGGCTATGGTCGCCAGGGCCATAAACCGCGCCGGGCATCACAATAATGATCGGTGCGCCTTTTTCGATGAGCGGCAGAGCGACCTTGTAATGGGCCAGCCATTTGGTGCGGTCATATTCGGTGACGAACGGCCCGGCCTGGAAGAAGGTCTCGTCGACCATTTGACCACGTGTGTCGCCCAGGACAGTGGTCGTACTGGTGTAAACGATCTTAGGCACACCCAGTTCGTGGGCCAGGCGCAAAACGTTGCGGGTGCCGGCTACGTTAATGGTTTCGGCGATCATCCAGTCGCGGCTGCCGATGGCGTACCAGCCGGCGACGTGAAAGACGACGTCACTGCCGGTCATACCTTCGCGCATCGACTCGCGGTCGGTGATGTCGCCATAGGTGAACCTCGCGCCCATGGCCGTCAATTCGGCCGCGCTATGCTCCGAGCGGGCCAGGCCGGTGACGTTGTAGCCGCGCTCTAGTAGTTGTCGGACGAGATGCCGACCGATGAATCCGGTACCGCCTGTAACGTAAGCTTTCATGTAGGGTCCTTGATTAGCTACGAGCTCTGAGCTTCCAGCCATTAGCCTTGAGCTATGAGTTGCTAGTTTCGAGTTACGAGTCGCGGTTAGCGAGCAAGGGATTCAAGCCAGATGAACTCGGAACTGTAAACTGAATAGTGTCGACTAGCCACTGGATTATACCCTTTCGGCGCGGCGCTGGCAGGTTGCTCCGCCCCAGGGCGAATGTTATAATTTTCTCGATCTAAGGGCGCGTAGCTCAGTTGGTTAGAGCGCACGGTTCACATCCGTGAGGTCGTTGGTTCGAGTCCAATCGCGCCCACTTTTCCCCCTTTTTGTTTGCGCGCCAGCCTCAATGTCAAATATCCCCCAGAGGTGGTAAGGAGTGACATTCGTTTGTCTGCACGGTTTTTGTCCGAGCGGATGTGAACCTTGCTCCAAGCATGATTACGTCAGCACGTGATTCTGTCTTCCACTCGTTTTGCAGAACTCCTTCGGTGAGACCGCCAAACCTTATGGTTTTCCCGTATAATGGGCGAATGTCCGAGACACTGCTGCGCACGAAGCTATATATCCCTCCAGCCCGTCCCAACCTTGTCCCCCGCCCCAGCCTCATCGAAAAACTCAATCAAGGACTAGATGACAAACTCACGCTCGTCTCCGCCCCGGCTGGATTCGGCAAGACTACGTTGGTGAGCGAGTGGGTTCGACATTGCGCTCGTCCAGTGGCCTGGCTTTCGCTGGACAAAAACGACAACGACCTAGCTCGCTTTCTAACGTATCTGATCGCTGCTCTCCAGCGCATAGATGGGGATATTGGTGTCGATATACAAGCCGCATTGGGTGAAGCCCGGTCTCCGCTATTTGATATCCTGCTCACAAGATTGGTCAACGAGATCGAGGTTGTTTCAGACAAGTTCATCACGGTCCTCGATGACTGTCATCTTATCGATTCCAAACCGGTCCACGATGCCCTGAACTTTCTGTTCGAATATCTACCACCGACGATGCACCTGGTGATCGCCGGGCGTTCTGACCCTCCGCTGCCCATCTCGCGGCTGCGCGTTCAGAGGGAAGTGAGCGAGATCCGCACCGCTGACTTGCGTTTCACTGAAGCCGAGGTGGCTGCTTTTCTCAACGATCTGATGGGCTTCGATCTTTCCCCTGAAGATATCGCCGCTCTGGAAGCGCGCACCGAAGGCTGGGTCGCCAGCCTGCAACTGGCAGCTATATCCATGCAAGGGAGGAGTGACAGGCACGAGTTCATCGCCAATTTCTCGGGCAGCCACCGCTACGTCATCGATTACCTGGTGGACGAAGTCATGGCGCGATATCCAGAAGAGGTGCAATCGTTTTTACGCAAGACATCGATTCTGGAACGGTTCTGCGCGCCGCTTTGTGATGCAATCGTAAATGAAGAAGGGATGGCAGCTAAAGGCATGATCGATTATCTAGACCGCTCCAATCTCTTCTTGATCCCGCTCGATGATCATAGGAAATGGTATCGTTACCATCATCTTTTTGCTGATTTCCTGTTGCAGCGCTTTCGTGAGGAGGAACCGGAGCGAATCCCCGAACTGCACCGCCGGGCCAGCCAATGGTATGAAACCGAAGGGTTGATGGATGAAGCCATCCGACACGCCCTGACTGCCCATGACCTGGTAAATGCTACCCGTTTGGTCAACGCGATCGCTGCCTCGCTTGTCGTGCGAAAAAGATCCCACAAGGTTTTAGAATGGGTGGACCAATTACCCCCTGACTTACGCCAGAACTACCCGATGTTGTGTATTTGGCACGCTTGGGGATTGGTCTCCAGATGGCAGCTGGATGCGGTTGAACCGATCTTAGAGATTGCAGAGGCCAATCGAGATAAAGAACCCGGGGTCCCGATCCATGGATACTTGGCTACTGTACGAGCCTATTTATCATTTCATAGGGGAGACTTTCACAAAGGGATCGACCAGTGCGAGCAGGCACTAGAAGAAATGTCAGATCCTTCGCCCGATCAGATGACGCTCATTTTTCGTGGGGCTGCTGTCATCTGGCTGGGGGAGAACCATCGCTCTCTAGGCGACCTGGACAGAGCCAGAAGGCTTTTCGACGAATCAGTCGCGCTCAACTGGGAAGCGGGGAGTATCTACGCTGTCCTTTCTTCAATATCTCATTTGGCTGACCTGGCGGTGATCCAAGGACAATTACACCGGGCCGCGGAAATCTACCAGCAGGGTTTTCAGATGGCCCAGAAATGGAGGAACGAGCAAGGAGAGGGACAAAGGACTTTGGTGGCAGAAAGCGGGCTTCACCTGGGGCTTGGTACCTTGCTGTATCAAAGGAACGATCTGGCTGGCGCGGCGCCCCATATCCGGCGCGCCGTCGAACTTCTCGAATTGGGGGAAGTTCAAGGGAGAATGCATGCTTACCGGATGCTGGCTTATCTAAACCGAGCCGAGGGGGATTACGAGGCCGCTACTGAGCTGCTGGGGAAAGCAAGCTCTATTAGGGATGGTAGCGGTGTTCGCAACGTGAGTATATCCGAAGAACCAAGCCTGGAAGGATTGCGCATTATGCTCGGCCGCGCCCGCCCCGAAATGGCCCATCTGCTTACAGACGTCCTCCGGCGGTTCGAGGCCCTAGGGCTGCGTCCGGACGATGAGACCGATTTTTCCAGCCCGGCGGACTACCCCCATGAAGTTGAATATTCCGACCTTGCGCGGGCGCTCATAGTGCTGGATCGGGCAGCTGAAGCGCAGCTCCTGCTTGAACGCCTTTTGGACGGTGCTCATTCGATGGGGCGTCAGGGCGATGAGATCCGTTATCAGGTTCTGATAGCGCTCGCCTTTCATGCTCTGGAAGATCTGCCCTCTGCTCTGGATTCTCTCAGCCAGGCATTGATCCTGGCCGAACCCCAGGGTTATGTGCGCCTCTTCGTCGATGAAGGCCAGCCAATGAAAGAGTTATTGGAGACCTTCAATCGTCAACCGTCAACGGTCAGCCAGACTTACACAGAAAGCTTGCTGGGGGCATTTGGAGAGGTGGCGAACATCGAACAGCGCGCTCTGAGCATGCCGAAAAGAAGAACGATGAAAGGGGAAAGACTTGCATCTTCGTCTTTGGCTGAGCCTTTGAGCGAACGCGAGCTTGAGGTTCTGCGGCTTTTGGCTGCGGGGTATAAGTACAAAGAAGTTGCCGAGCGGCTGGTTATCACTATGAATACCGTACGCAGCCATACCAAGAACGTGTACAGCAAGCTCAACGTCAACAATCGCACCCAGGCAATTACTAGAGCGAAAGAACTGAATATGCTGTAGGTAGTGCTACATCTTTTTCTTCTCTCCAAACCATATCTTTTTGGTTACGAGCCCAAAATCGGACTTGAGTCAATGTGAAGACTTGACCTCCTCAAGAACGCAGATAATGATCAACATGAGGGGGTTCACATTGAAACCCGTTTGCCGGGTGCAGGTTTTTGGGCTAGTTTCTAACCTTCTTCACAATGAATTAGCCTTAAAGAGAATATTCCAAGGAGAAGATAATAAATACTCGCCAAATTGCACTTGCTGCAGCTTTTCTGGCCCTTGTTTTCCTTGCACACGCTGCTGGCCGGTTTGCTCAGATCGGTGGCGCCCAGCTTGCGCTCGGTATTGCAGTATATGTACTGATGGCTTTGCTCTTGGCCCCAGGACTGAATTGGAGGCAACTGGTCGGCATCGGTCTGGGAGTGGGTATCCTGACCATGCTGGCCACATCCAGTCCCGTACCCTGGGCCAACATCCCAGCACAAGGTATTGCTTTTCTGATTAGTGCCTGGATGGTCAAGCAGTTTACCAACGCTGGGGAGGCGGTTAGCCTGCGGATGCAGGAATTGATCTTATCCGTGAGCACCAATGTGGGCTGGGTGGTGTTTGCCCTCTTTACATGGTTTGGTGCTACCGTCGGGTTCCGTGGGACGGCTTTTGCACGCTATGGTATAGAATTCGGCGGTGGCTTTATAGCCTGGTTCCTATTCGGCTTTTTTGGTGTAGTAGTTCCCACCTGGATTTTCGGCCTCATTGTGTTGCCTATCCTGTACCGGGCTGTGCGACCAGCATTGATCCGCCAGGGGATGATTGCAGGGGCAGCGGACTAGCAGAGTGCCAAAAGAAGCAATCATCTCCGTCCGCAATGTGCGGTACAAATATCCCACCAGCTCAGACTGGATCTTGCGCACCATTAGCCTGGATGTCTATCGAGGTGAATTCCTGGGCATCGTGGGCACCACAGGGGCGGGGAAGACCACTCTTTGCCAGTGTTTCAACGGGCTAATTCCTCATTATACGTTGGGCACCTACGACGGGAGGGTAGTGGTCGCGGGACGTAATACGCGGGAAACTGATGTGTCCGATCTTTCAACTAGGGTTGGGTTAGTTTTTCAAGATGCGAATGCGCAACTGGTCATGTCCTCTGTTCTAGAAGAGGCGATGCTGGGTCTCAACATGCGCGGTATCCCTATCCACAAGGCTAAAGAGCAGGCGCTCCACTCATTGGAGGCACTGGGTATCACTCATCTGGCCGACCGTCCCCCTTCCGCTCTTTCCGGTGGACAAAAACAACGTGCTGCCATCGCCGCCGTGATGACAATGGAACCTGACATCCTGGTGCTGGACGAAGCGACCTCAGAGTTGGATTCGCAAACTGTCCATCGCATCTTCGACATGTGCCAACACCTTAATGAACAAGGGACTACGATCGTACTTGTTTCTCACGAGATGGAGCTGTTGTCTCAATTTGCGGATCGTCTAGTGCTGGTGGATGATGGCCAAGTGGTGCTGGAAGGGCCGCCCCGGGAGGTGTTTCGACAAGCTGAAGTCTTTCATCGCGTGGGAGTGCGCCTGCCGCAGTTAACCGATTTTGCTTTGTATATAGCGGATCGACTTCCTTTTGACCTGATACCCCTAACTGCCGAAGAAGCTGCAACCGTTATCATATCTGCCGGAGGGGATAAACCTTGACTACTGGGCCGGTGATTCAGATTGAAGATGCGAGCTTCTGCTACAGGCCAGGTACGATCGCCCTGGACAAGATCAACCTGACCATTCAGGCTGGAGAGTTCACCGCTTTCATTGGGAATAACGGATCAGGCAAGACTACCCTGATGAAGCTGATACTTGGTCTACTCAAACCGACTCAAGGACGCGTGCTCGTCGACGATATAGATACCCAAGAAGCCAAGGTATCGGACATGGCCCGGCGGATTGGGTATATTTTTCAGGATCCAAACGACCAACTGTTTGCCAACAGTGTGGAGGAAGAGATCCTCTTTGGGCTGCGCAATCTAGATCTATCTGAAGAACAAGTGCAGAAACGGGCGGATGAGACCATCGCCCTGTTTGGTCTTGACGAGATACGCACGGTGTTCCCCCGCTTCTTGGCCCGGGGAGACAAACAAAAAGTGTGTATTGCCGCGATTGTAGCGATGCAACCACAGATTATCTTGCTTGATGAGCCAACCACTGGTCAGGATCACCGGGACAGTCGCCAAATAATGAAACTGGCCCAAACGCTCAACGAACAGGGCATCACCGTATTGTTGGTCACGCACGATATACCCAACGTAGCCAACTATGCCCGGCGTACTGTGCTGCTGAACAATGGACGCCTGATCAAAAGTGCGCCCACGGCCGAAATCATCGCTGATCATGAATTGATGATTTCCTGCAGTCTGGTGCCGCCCCAAATCACCCGGTTGGGGCTGGCTCTAACTGAACAAGGATTACGACCAGAAATGACAGTCGAGGCGATGGTGGCTCAGGTCAGATACTGGCTAAATGGACGCAAAGGCGCATGATGATCGCAGATCAACCTGGTCCGCTTCGTAATATTGATGCTCGTGTGAAATTGACCTGGCTGCTAGCCACATTTGTGTGCGGTATCGTATTCACAAATATCCTTTCACTGGTAGTAATCCTGGCGAGCATTGTTATGGTAGCGCTAATAGGTAAGGTATTCCGAGAGGTGATGATTAATCTAAAAAGCATGTGGTTTAGCATCATAATCATTGGCTTGATCTTTAGCCTAACTGTGGGGGGGGAAACCTTGTTTTACTTGTTGCCGCCTGGGTTGCCGGTGATTGGGGGGCACTTACCTGTCAGCCGCGAAGGTTTGCAGTTAGGCATCGTCTCGGTGCTACGCATGTTTGTTTTCGTCATTCCGGTGGTCATGATGGTCATGACGACTAGCAACTCCGATATGCTACGGGCATTGATGTTTGTTCGACTGCCAATGGAGTTCGCGTTGATGATCGTGCTGGCGCTAAACTTTGTGCCTTTATACATTGAGGAATTGGCTCGGATTGCCGACGCTCAACGGGCGCGGGCCCATTCTTTGATGGATAAAGGATTGCTGGGCAAGATGCGAGGCATGGTTCCACTTTTCGTCCCCCTGACTCTCAACGTGGTGGATCGAGCCGATACCGTCGGAAAGGTGTTGGAGATTCGAGGTTTTTCGAAAGGACAATTTTCAATCGATTTCGAGCCATTGTCCATCAGCGATCTACTGTTCCTGGTTTACTGCTTAGGATTGCTGGCCCTGGCCCTCGCCTCGCTAGTCTTGAAGACGGATCTAATTGTAGCTGCATGGCAAACAGTGTGGGCTTAAATAAAAGGAGCACCTCCACCACATCATCACCCTGATGAGACACGGAGTGCGCCAGCCCTGGGGAGGCCTAGCCAATCTGTACATTTGACTAGTATTGCTGTTGTTGACAGCAGCCTGTGGGACGGAGCAGACTTAGCCGCCAACCTCGATAGAGCCGGCGGCTCACTTGGCGTCCAACGTCGTTCATAGGAAATTTCCAAAGGCAGTGAGTGGAAGATCTTGTTACTCCCTCTTTCCGGCCCTACCCCCCAAGATCACATCTTTTTCAAGCTGGGAACCACATTTTTGGGTGATTTGTATTCTTCACCGCCCCACTAATATTAGGATGAAATGCGGACATAGAGAAGCCGGGCTTGCCCAAAACGAGAGCCAAATTTTCAAACGGAGAAGACCGAGCGATGGCTCAATACCAAGGTGAAAACAGTCACACGACTTATCAGATTAAGATCAGAGGGCACCTTGATCGTAGGTGGATCGACCAATTCTACGGCATGACGATGGCCCATGAAGAGGATGGCACCACCACGCTCCAGGGGACGTTACCCGACCAAACCGTCTTGCATACGATATTGATGTGGATCCGGGATAAAAATCTTAGGTTGATTTCTGTCAACCCGGCCGAATCATGCCCGGACGATGATCAAGACTTGCTCTGAAGGGGGTGTCGCCACTGATTGATGGCATAGCCCGTCCCACCAGCGAGAAAGAGCACTGCCTGAATTACAGTTTGTTTTGAATCGAGGTTTCTACAAGGAGGTTCACTATGACCACAAGCCCAGACGCATCAACTACTGAGTCGGCTAAGCCAGAGCGTCGATACGACATAGACTGGCTACGCGTGCTAGCGGTGCTACTGCTATTTCCGTTTCATACGGCCCGCATTTTTGACACTTTTGACCCCTGGTATGTCAAGAATGACACCTTGAGCGAGGCGTTGACTTACTTCATCGCATTCGTGCATCCCTTCCACATGCCGTTGTTGTTTCTCCTGGCCGGGGCCTCCACCTGGTTCGCCCTGAGCTACCGCAGCGCCGGCCTGTATGCCAAGGAACGGGTCATCCGGCTGCTGATCCCCTTCATCTTCGGGCTGCTGGTGATCGTGCCGCCGCAGTCGTACCTTGGACTGGTCGGCCACAGCGACTACTCTGGATCCTTTTTGGAGTGGTACCCCAACTTCTTCAGCATCAACTCCAGTGATATGGATGGCTATTTCCTGGGTGGATTCACGCCGGCACATCTGTGGTTTATCGCCTTTCTGTTTATCTTTTCCCTGCTTGCCCTGCCGCTCTTTTTATACCTCAGGCGACGTGACTTGGGGAAGCGGTTGACCGGCTGGCTGGCGGCGTTTTTCTCACTGCCCGGCGCGATCCTGCTGCTGGCCATTCCCCTGTGGATAGCGTACGAAGTCATCGACTTCTATCCGAGCCCGCTCTACTTCATTTCCTACTTCATCCTGGGTTACTTGTTGGTATCCGACACGCGCTTTGAGAAGGCAATCGACCGGCACAAGGCAGTTGCCCTGGTTATCGGCCCGATCCTGTATCTGTTGGTGGCCTATTTTCAGGTCACCGGCTGGCCCGAGGGTATGCTATCCCGGGCCGGATCGGTCATAAACGCCTACACAGTTGGCTTTGCTCCCTGGTTCTTCGTAATCGCTATCCTGGGCTACGCCCGGCAATTCCTGGCTTCGAGCAACAAGTTCCTCAGATACACGGGCGAGGCGTCCTATCCCTACTACATCCTGCACCAGACCATCATCGTCATCATTGGCTTCTACGTGGTCCAATGGCAGGTTGGTCTTGCGGTTAAATATGTGGTCATCCTCGCAGCGGCGATAGCGGTCACGGCTCTGCTATATGAACTGCTTGTGAAACGTTTCAATCTCTTCCGTTTCTTATTTGGCATGAAAGTGCTGAGGAAGGAGCGTTCGCCTGCACCCAGCCCGAAGCCGGGTTTACCGACCTAGTGTTCGACATGCGTAACTTGTGAGGAGAAAGACAATGACTGAAGGGCAAATCACGGGTATGGATATGGTTTCTGCTGATTCGACGAGTCGCGGTGGTTCAGACGATCATAAATCTAGCCGGCTCTACTATCTCGACTGGCTACGTATCATCCTCCTATTTGGCGTCTTTGTATACCACGTTTTGAAGATCTTTTATCCGTTTTTACCGTGGCACATCAACAACGTGGAAAGAAGCGACGCTGTCATGGGCATTCTGTTGACAATCAACCCCTGGGGGATACCGTTGTTCTTCCTGGTTGCCGGCGCCGGAAGCTGGTTCGCCCTGCGCCGGCGAAACAACCGGCAATTCATTGGCGAGCGGGTGAATCGACTGCTCATCCCCTTCATCGTTGGCTCCATTTTGCTGACGCCATTTCAAAAATACCTTGAGGCGCTGCACAAAAGCACGTACGAGGGCTCTTTCCTGAGCTTCATCCCTGAAATGCTGGCCGATTTTGTTTCAAGGAATT
>JBFFWQ010000041.1:0-44679 GCA_041570195.1 Promineifilaceae bacterium (SeqCode)
CGCGCCCGCACCTAGCAAACAAAAAAGTGGGGGATGCCCACTTTCAATCGCGCCGCTATTTAGAAGATGTAGCGTTGCACTTAACCAATCAAGCTAACAACGAACTTATTATAGCACGCTGCTCATCACGCGGCAATCATCTTGACTTGAACATAGCGTCGTCTTACAATCCGCTCCAATTCCGGTGCTGGTCACAATCGTCGCCATTCTTGTCCATTGGGTTGCGTGCCCGGGCGACGACATATGATCCACGAGACTCCCTCGAGGTATTATGGTATTGGCCTACTAACCCGAAGACGTGGCTAAGATTGTTTATCCGTCACCCAGGAGATGATGATGGATATTTTCGAAAAATGTTATGACTTTACCGTGGCCCGTGAGGCGCAAGCTATCGGCCTGTACCCTTATTTCGTACCTTTGGATAATTCAGAAGGTACCGAGGTGACAGTTGAGGGCCGGCGAATCCTCATGATCGGCTCTAACAACTACCTGGGCCTGACCACCCATCCGAAGGTTCGGGCCGCCGCCAAAGAAGGCGTCGATCGCTTCGGCACGAGCTGTACCGGTTCGCGTTTTTTGAACGGAACCCTGAAACTGCATCAGGAATTGGAAGAACGCCTGGCCGCCTTCGTCGGTAAGGAAGCGGCTTTGGTTTTCAGCACAGGCATGCAGGCCAATCTGGGTGCCATTTCGGCGCTGATTGGGCCCAAGGATTTCGTCATCATCGACAAGGACAATCATGCCAGCATTGTCGACGCTTGTCGCCTGGGCATGGGGCGCATGAAGAGATTCCGGCACAATGACCCCAACCACCTGGAACACATTCTCTCGAAATTGCCCGAGGACTGCGGCAAACTAGTCATCGTGGACGGGGTGTTCAGTATGGGTGGAGACATCATCAAGCTGCCCGAAATCGTATCTTTGTGCAAGAAATACGGCGCCCGGCTGTACGTTGACGACGCCCATTCCCTGGGCGTGCTGGGCAATGGACGAGGCACGGCCGCCCACTTCGGCCTGACCGATGATGTTGACCTGATAATGGGCACGTTCAGCAAGTCCTTTGCTTCTATAGGCGGATTTGTCGCCGGCGACGACCAGGTGATGCATTATATACAGCATCACGCTCGCTCGTTCATTTTCAGCGCCAGCCTGCCCGCCCCTAACGTGATGACGGCCATGGCAGCCCTCGATATCATGGAGAATGAACCGCAGCATGTGGAGCAACTGTGGGACAATGGTCACAAGATGCTCGACGGCCTACAAGCTCTGGGATTCAATACCGGCAAGACTGAGACGCCCATCGTTCCGGTCATGATTGGCGAGCCAGAGCCAACATTCTTGACCTGGAGACTACTATACGAGCGCGGTCTGTACACGAATCCAGTCATGCCCCCAGGCGTGCCTCCGGGCCAATCGCTGCTGAGAACCAGCTACATGGCCACCCACACGACGGAACAGCTTGATCGAGCCCTCGATATCATGGCTGGCGTCGGCCAGCAGCTTGGTCTCATTTCTTGATCATCGCCTTCACCGCCGGCGGTCGTTGATTATAATCGACTGGGCCTATCAAATGGGGTCAATCCGCCTGAACATCGATGCAGTCTGGGGAGCTAGCCCGGAACAATTGCTACCCTCATAACGTCAATACAACTGGTCGCCTTATTAGAGGCGCCTGAACGGCGCCCTGTCAGCTTCATGTCAGGAAAACGTCACCTAAACGTCACCTGAGCAACGAGCAAGCGCGGCCAACATGAATTAGAGTTGTGAAGTATGGTCTGAATTTACGATGTGCCATTCGACGCTGAGGAAACCATGAACGACGAGCAAAGAACCCAACCGCTGAAGTTAGTTTACTACCCGGTTCAACCGCCGGATCAGCCTGGCCGGTCCCGACGCGGCTGCGGTTGTCTGGGTCGCCTGTTTTTGGTTGGCCTACTGGTCCTGGCCCTCGTCGTCTTTGGCGGCGTCGCGATTACCGGCGCCTTCATATACAGCGGCCTGTCGGCCGACATCGAGGATGGCATCTCCACGCTGGACTCAGCCCAGAGCAGGGAGTCCTTTGAGACGACGCAGATTCTTGATCGCAACGGAAAGCTGCTGTGGGAAGTCTTTGGCGAAGGGAAAAGAACTCGTATTGCCTTGGCCCAAATCCCGCAGGATCTAATCGATGCGACAGTCGCGACAGAGGACGATACGTTCTTTGAAAACGACGGCCTCGACGCACCATCAGTGGTGGCTGCCATCGTGGCCAATCTACGCAATCCTGATGAGCGGCCCCAGGGAGCCAGCACGATTACCCAACAGTTGGTGCGCCATATCGCCTTCGACTATGAGGACAGGACGGCCGTCAATTATAGCCGCAAGACAAAGGAGATTCTGCTGGCCTGGTTGATGTCCAGGAAATATACCAAAGACGATATCCTGGAAATGTATTTGAATGAGATCTACTACGGCAATCTTGCCTACGGCGTAGAGGCAGCGGCCCAGACCTACTTCGGCAAACCGGCCACTGAGCTCAACCTGGCCGAATCCTCCTTGCTGGCAGCCCTGCCCCAGAGCCCTGTGGAGCTTGATCCCCTGAACAACCTGGATGGTGCAAAGCAACGGCAATGGCTGGTACTTAACCTAATGGTCAATGAAGGCTACATATCCAGGTCTGAAGCAGAAGCCGCCTATCTGGCGCCGCTTTCCTTTATACCCCAGCAAGTCAGTCTGCAAGCGCCGCACTTCGCCGTTTACGTGCGCCAGCAACTGGAAGAGCAGTTTGGTCCTGATGTGGTGGCCAACGGCGGGCTGCGGGTGACGACTTCTCTTGACCTGGATTACCAGCGCCTGGCCGAAATCCTGGCCCGACAGCATGTCGACAGTCTTGACCCGGCGAACAATGTGAGTAATGCGTCGCTCGTCGCTATCAAACCGGGCACAGGCGAGATCCTGGCCATGCTTGGCAGCCTGGATTATCAGGACGAGGCTATCGATGGCAATGTGAACGTGGCCTTGAGCCCGCAACAGCCTGGTAGCGCGATCAAGGTCCTTACCTACGCTGCAGCCCTGTCTGCACAGGGGAAACAAGACCATGGATTGTGGACGGCGGCTGACGTCTTGTGGGACGTACCCGTCGAATATCCACAGTATGACGGCGCGGTCTATGAGCCGTTAAATTATGACCGGCGCTTTCATGGCCCTGTTCGCCTACGCGATGCTCTGGCCAACAGCTACAATGTGCCTGCCGTCTTGCTGCTGCAGGACATCGGCATTCCCAGCGTCTTGGAACTAGCCGGTCGGCTTGGCATCAGCAGTTTTGAACATGATCCCGAGCGCTATGGCTTGTCGCTAACCTTGGGCGGCGGTGAGGTCTCGCCGCTGGAGCTGACCGCTGCCTACGCCGTATTCGCCAACGGCGGTTATCGAATCCCAACGGCAGCCATTCTGCGGGTGGAGGACGGTGCAGGTACGACCTTGTATGAATACCAACCTCCCGCCGCGGAACCTGCTCTGCAGCCCGAGGTCGCCTATATCATTAGCGATATCCTCGACGATGATCCGGCTCGGGTCCCGGCGATGGGTCGGGGCAACCCTTTGGACTTGCCATTCCCGGCCGCGGCCAAGACCGGCACGAGCAACGAAGCCCGGGACAATTGGACGGTGGGCTACACGCCTGGCCTGGCCGTCGGCGTGTGGGCCGGCAACAACGACAATAGCGAGACACAAAATGTCAGCGGTCTCAGCGCGGCAGCGCCCTTGTGGTCGGCCTATATGCAGGCGATTTACAGCGATCCCGAGCTGATGGCCGTCCTGGAAAGCAACGGCGCCCGACCACCCGACGAATTCGTAGCTCCCTCTGGGCTAGAGCAGCGCCAGCTCTGCGATTTAGCATCTGTCGCGCCCGGATCCACGGAGTGCGCGCTGACCGACTCGGAGTGGTTCCTGGCTGGTGATCCTGAATCGGGTTCTGAAACAGATCCTCAGGGCGTGCGCTGGGATGAAGTCGATCCAGCTGTCTGGCGCGTGCCGGCCGTGCTGCTACCGCCACTGCCCGAGACTTTCGAGATTGAATTCAGCGAAGATACTCTACCCCAGCAGGCGTTCTGTCACTTCGAGGAAGGCACAGGCATTGAGCATTTGCCGGCCGATGCCGTGGCCAGCCTCTTCCTTTCTCCACCGCGTAACCCTGAGAGTCTGGTCGCAGCCCACCGCTGGGCGGCTGACAATGGCTTGTCGATTCTACCGGCCAAATCCTGTACAGATGAGCTTTTGGCAGCAGCCCGCAACCCTGATATCCTGGCCATCTGGCGCATCACCAGCCCCAAGGTGGGTGATAAGGTGAACGGAATAATACCCATTGTTGGCACGGCCGATTTCGATCCGGACAAAGTCCAGTTCTACAAGCTGGAACTGGGGATGGGCGATCCGGCCAATCCGCAATGGGTGACCTTGGGCGAAGCGCGCGACACACCGGTCGTCAACGGCACGCTGGAAATGCTACATGCTGACGCGCTGCCGGCCGGCGATTACTTGCTGCGCCTCGTAGTTGTCAAATGGGACGGCAATTATGTTGGCGAGCCTCACACCGTTCAATTGACAATAGAATAACCAGCGTCAGAAGACCGACTGGCGCTTTTAGCGGCCGGCGCCAAAGATCCTGCCAGCCTGGGTCAAGATGCGGTAGAATCGGTAGCGCTAGTACCATGCTGTTGATCTGAACACTGCTTGATAGACCCGAAGCGCTCCGCTCTTGTAGCAGTTTTCCTGGCGGACCAGGTTGCGGGTTTGTGATTAGGGTTGAACAATGACCAATTACTTCATCACGATCGCCGGGAACATTGGCGTGGGCAAGTCTACGTTGACCGCTTTGCTCGCCGAGCGCCTCGGTTGGGAGCCGGTCTACGAAGCCGTCACCGAGAATCCCTATTTGGCCGACTTCTATGAAGACATGCGGCGCTGGAGTTTTCAGTCGCAAGTGTTCTTTCTCTCAAGGCGTTTACAGCAGCATCACGATTTACTACAACGGGAGCGGCCGGTCATCCAGGATCGCAGCGTCTATGAGGACGCCGAAGTCTTCGCCTGCAATCTTTACCAGCAAGGTCACTTGAGCGAGCGGGATTGGCATTGTTACATGGATCTATACCGTACGCTGGCCACGCTGCTGCAGCCGCCCCACCTGGTCGTATATCTGCAAGCTTCAACACCCACGCTGCGCCGGCGGATCGGCCAGCGCGGCCGGGGCTACGAGCAAACGATCTCCGATGAGTATCTGGGGCAGTTGAACCAGTTGTACGACGCCTGGGCCAGCAATTTTCGTCTTTGCCCAGTGTTAACGGTCAACACCGATAACCTCAATTACGTCCAGCACGAAGCGCATCTTGATAAACTCTGGGATAGGATAGAAGATCGCCTGCAAGGGCGAGAGTTCCTGGCCCTGGAGTGACCGACTCCGCAGCACCTCCGCGTCCTTGACATCATCCAACAATTCGATTGGCTGTGATGCGGCCGGCCGTTATTGACATTTACGGCGGAAGCGGGTAGTATGATATTATTACCCGATATACTGGGTAAAAAGGGAATACCGGGTAGTCAAGATAGCTTGACTCGGTTTCCCGACGATTCGAATTCTCCCTTCAAGACGGCCCTCGGCTCAGTTCGGTTTTCCGGCGAGTCTTTATAGGAGTAACAGATGCCCGCACCCGATCAAGATATCATGCTGTCGCCGGTCAAAGCTTCGATCGGCGTTAACCTGGAACCCGCCTTCAACGCAATCCATAGCCTGCTGCTATTGACCAAAACGAAGCACATTGCCGAGCTTGGCGGTTGGATTGAAGATACCGTTCTGGCCATGTCGGCTCTCGAACGACAACGCCATCGGCTGGTCATGATCGGCTTCTATTTCGCCGTTCAACCCGAGCGCAGTTGGCCGTCCTTTCAGGAGTATCTCGATCATCTGGCCTCTCTGTCACCTACTCGGCTGCGCGACAAGTTGCTGAACGCGTATTTGCGCCTGTGCTGCTTGCCAGATGTGGATGAACTGGTTTCTGATCCAGAGCCGGAAGAGATCCTGGAATCGGCCGACACATTTCTCGCTTTTCTTCGCCAGCGCTTCTCTGAGAAACATGTGGATCCAGAACTCGAAGCGCACGCTTATGCCTACCTCGTCGATCCGCCATCCATGCACAGGATGATCACGTCTCACTTGCAGCACATGTGGGACGCTTATCTGGCGACCGAGTGGGACCGGGTCGAGTCAATTCTGGCCGACGCCGTGCTCGCCTTTGAGCAAACCGACTTGGAGAGCATGGACAAACTAGATGCCTTACGTTACGTATCCGGGCAAACGGTGGATGAAGGCTACTGGCGATCAGCGTTGGAAAAGAGTGAGCGTGTGGCCTTTATTCCCTCTGCCCATGTGGGTTCCTTTTTAGGCAAGGTTTTTTTCGATGGCACGGTCGGGGTCTTTTTTGGTGCCCGGCTGCCTGAGGGCGTGCTATTCGATGCACCGGATCTCAACCGGGCTGAGATCCTGACCCGTCTGGGCACGCTGGCCGACGATACCCGGCTGCGCATCCTGAGGCTGGTAGCCGAAGAGGGCGAGAAGCGTTCCCAGGAAATCATGCAGCGCCTGGATCTCAGCCAGTCGGCCACTTCGCGCCACCTGAACCAGTTGAGCGCTACTGGCTATCTTCAGGCCCGGAGGTGCGCGGGCGCCAATTGTTATCAGATCAATGGGCTACGAATCGAAGATACGTTGCGATCCCTGTCGCTATATCTCTTGCCGGCCGGCCGACCAGGCTAGCAAATCACTATGGTTGAAAAGGCTTATCGTTATCGGCCAAAAAACCAGCCTTGCTGGCCAGCCGCTGGACGAATCCGGGTCCGAATGCTCCGGCAACCTGTGCGGATCGATCGATTTGTCGCTGAGCTCGTGCGCCATAGGGACGACGCCCACATCGCCGCCTGGCAGCCAAGCGGCCTGGACGGCAAAACCTGGGAAGCGCTAACACTTATCTGGCGCGCAGAAGCCGCCTCGGCCGCCGAATTAAGCGACAGGCTGTCCGGCCATGGCTACGGCTAGGAAGAATACGCCGCGGCGCTTGACCTGCTGCAAGAAAAGGGCTGGATAACTGCAGATGGCGACCGGGTGCAGACCACTGATGCCGGCAAGGCCATTCGCCAGATGGCCGAGGATGAAACATATCATTTACATCATGCCGGTCTGTCGGCGCTGAACCGGGAAGAATTGTAGCAGCTTGAATAATTACTAATCCACCTCACCGAGCGGTTGGGCAGCCTTGCGATTTCCCTCATCTAGACCCAAGCTCGGGAGGTCTCTCAAGCGATCTTCACCGTCACTCGGGCGGCCGTTGACGATGAGTTCAATAGACGTTTCGACTCGCCAAGCGCCTGCTTTCCCACATCACGGCCTATGGCAGCCGGCCGAATTGTCCGGTCTGATGGCACGCATCGTCGATGCCACGCTGGCGGCTGACGAATCCCAGGCCAAATGGGCTTTGCAGAACATGCATGCCTGCCATCCTGAGAATGGGTATGGCGCGCTGGCGACGATAGACCAAATGATTGACGACTTGAATGCCTTTCGGGACCACGTTCACATGGCTGCCTGGCAATCGCACGATGTCCGCGGCCGTGACTGAGACGCCTTGACCCGCGTTTGGCGAGGCGAAGCCAGCGTGGCCACTGCTTTGGCCAAGAATCTGGAGATCAGAGGTTACTCGGCCGACGAGTACGACCAGTCGTTGGGCAAACTGGTGAATCGCGGCTGGTTGTAGGAGGGCGATGGGGGCTTTCAAGTCACCGAGCTCGGCCGGCAAATCTGCGAGAAGGCCGAGTTGGTAACTAATCGCCTCTTCTTTGACCCCTGGTCAGCGCTGGCCGACGCCAATAAATATCGTTTGCACACCCTGATCACCCAAACGAAACTTGGTCTACAGGAGTGGGCGCACAAGCCATTCTGGCCGACGCCCGGGCTTGGGGGCGCTAACAGGGCCCGGTCCAAGCATGGGCGTTGGCTGACGGTAGGGTTGCAGTCGTTCCCCCACCCGCCGGGGCAGGAACCTTTCTGCTATACTGTTCGTCATAGTGATGTGTAGATTAATACAAGGCGTGCTCTGAAATATCTTCAGAAGCGCACGTCATTATGAAAGCTTGTTCTGAAAGGAGTGGCTCATGTTAGGGATTGGCGAGTTAGTATTCCTAGTCGGCATAGGCGCCTTATTTTTGCTCATCCTGATCGCCGTCTTCTTCTTCCTGCTGCGTCGCGATGGCTCGAGTCACGAATGATTCGCCTTGTGATGCCGGCTTCCTGTCGCTAAAATCAAGCCAAACTGACGGAGATTTACCTTGAAGCAAAGTGGTTCGAAGCGATCTGGCGACGAAGAAACGCCGCGGCCGGAGTTTGCCCATGATATCGAGGAAGAATTCGCCCGTATCCTCGACTATTACGGCATCGAGTGGTTATACGAGCCGCGCACTTTTGCCTTGGCCTGGGATGAACTGGGTGAAGTCACCCAGGCCTTTGCGCCCGACTTCTACTTGCCCGATGAAGATCTGTACGTAGAGTTAACGACCATGCGGCCGAAGCTAATCACGCGCAAAAACCGCAAGCTGCGCCGGATGAAAGAACTGTACCCAGAAATAAACGTCAAGCTCTTCAGGCGTCAAGACCTGCGTGATTTACTGATCGAGTATGGGCTAGATGAACAGGCTGCGGCGATCATTGGCACGGAGGCTCAGAAGGGTAAATGAGCGGCTACCATTCACCAGAAGCATATGGCGAACTATCTGAAGGGGTGCGCGAGATCTTGATCACGGCCGAGGAAATCGAAGCGCGCATTATGGAGATGGGCCAGGCGATCTCGCGGGACTACGAGGGCTGCAATCCCTTGCTAGTAGGCGTCCTAAAGGGCGTTGTGCCGTTCATGGCCGCCCTGCTACCGGCCATTACCATCCCGATGGAAGTGGACTTCATGGCTATTTCCAAGTATTCGCCCGCTGAAGATTCACAGCAGGGCGTACGCCTGGAAAAAGATCTGTCCTTGTCCATTTCCAATCGCCACGTGCTATTTGTCGAGGACGTGATTGACACCGGGCTCACCCTGAGCTATTTGCTGCGAAATCTCAAGGCGCGCCGGCCGGCCACCCTGAAAGTTTGCACTTTGTTCAACAAATCGCGGCGGCGCTTGATCGAGATTCCCTCCGACTATGTCGGCTTCGACCTGCCTGATCTGTTTGTGGTTGGCTACGGGCTGGATTATCGCGAACGCTATCGCAACTTGCCGTTTGTGGGGCTGCTGAAGCCAGAGGTATTTCAGCCAGACTGAGCGCAATTTCGCAATTCTTTGTGGAATAACTAGGGCGACCACAAGCGCAATCGCCCGAAAGCAAACCGCCGTCACCAACTCCAATGCCGAAGAGTTTTTGGCAGTTTAACAGGGATCTGGTCGATAAAATACTTAACGCGCCCCTGACATCGCAGGAGCGCGTTATGGACTCCCCGGGTAAGAGGAGCCCCGAGTAACCTTCTGGCTTCGTTGCTAGTGAGCTTCGGCAAACTCGGTATCGGCCTCCCAATGATAATTAATTATCATGTTCGGGCTCGCCGACGATTATCCAGGTTCGCCTCCGTTTCTAGCGTCGAGCCGTCCAATTTCTTGGGGCTTCCTCTACCTCGCCAAGTTTACCGGTTTCCCAGTTTGACCCATTGAGGCGACAATCAGCTTATCATGAAACTAGTACGGAGGTCATGTGACATTTGTCACCTACAAATAGTGACATTCATCATATTCACAGCTCGACAAAGCGCGTTATCCTAATATCAAAATAAGAATTTTGATATATCTAAATTATGAATGTCGCGGTTGATTGACCTGTGGACCTGTCGCCAATTCTGTCCGTAATCTTGTTGCTTTCGCTGGCCGTGCTGGCCACTCTGGCTTACTGGTTGTTTCGAGCTGAGAACGGCGTCTTTTGGCGCTGGCGACGGGCAAGGCAGTTGACCGAACGGGTGCTGCAGGAAGATGCTCTGAAGCACATCCATCGTTGCGAGCGCTACGGTCGCCGGGCCAGCGTCGATAGCCTGGCCGGAGCAATCCAGATCTCGCCCGATGCAACGGTCGAATTACTGGCTCAGCTTCAGGACCACGGGCTGCTCAAAATCGAGGGGGAGAGCTTTCACTTGACGTCCAAGGGGCATGAATATGCTCTGCACATCATCCGCGCCCACCGGCTGTGGGAAACTTATCTGGCCGATGAGACCGGCTACGCCAGCGAAGAATGGCACGATCAAGCTGATTGGGCTGAACACAGCCTGTCTCCAGACATGGTTGACGCGCTGGCTGACGAATTGGGCAACCCGACTCACGATCCGCACGGCGATCCCATTCCCACTGCCGCCGGTCAGATGATCCCTCATGGTGGCCAGCCATTAACCACGATCCGGGCTGATGTCCCGGTGCGCATTGTACACTTGGAAGATGAACCAGAGGCGATTTACGCTCAATTAGTGGCTGAGGGCTTGAGCCCGGGTATGGAAGCCAGGCTCCTGGAGCGGACGCCAGAAAGACTGAGATTTTGGGCCAACGGCGATGATCACGTTTTGGCGCCCATCGTCGCCGCCAACATCTCGGTCATTCCATTGGCCCCGTCGGCCGAAGCGCCGGAGCCGGATGAAACGACCCTGGCCTCGCTGAAGCTGGGTGAAGTCGGCCAGGTAATTGGAATCTCGCGCGCCAGCCGAGGCAACGAACGCCGTCGATTCCTCGACCTCGGCATTGTGCCAGGCACTTTCGTGGAAGCCGAGTTGATCGGCCCTGGCGGCGATCC
Organism: Promineifilaceae bacterium (SeqCode); assembly: GCA_041570195.1. Taxonomy (GTDB): domain Bacteria; phylum Chloroflexota; class Anaerolineae; order Promineifilales; family Promineifilaceae; genus UBA11865. The sequence continues at coordinate 10,834 of JBFFWQ010000041.1, forward strand.
GACCGGCTATCGGCTGCGCGAGACCCTGATCGCCTTCCGCCACGAACAAGCTCAATTAATTCGCATCAGAAAGGTCACCGCCGAGTAGAAAGCAGATAATCAAACCGAAGATAATGAAACGATCGAAAACTCTTTAACAGGCACGAGTACACCTTAGACGCACAACCATGACCAACGATATCAGCAAACTGCCGGCCGAGTCACCTTGTGAAGGCTGCCCGGCCCACAATACGCGCAACCTACTCAAGCTCGGCATCGACATGGACGAGTGGGACTACGTCGTGGCCTTGGCCGGCAATCCAAATACGGGCAAAAGCACGGTCTTCAACGCCCTGACTGGCCTACGCCAGCACACGGGCAATTGGCCGGGCAAGACGGTCGGCCGCGCCGAAGGTGGCTTCAGCTACGGCGATCGGCGGTTCAAGCTCATCGATCTGCCGGGGACATACTCCTTGTTGTCGACCAGCTATGATGAGGAAATCGCCCGCGACTTCATCTTGTTCGGCCAGCCGGACGTGACGCTGATCGTCGTCGACGCTACGCGCCTGGAACGCAATTTGAATCTGGCGCTGCAAGTCATGGAAATCACCGACCGGGCCGTAGTCTGTCTCAATCTGATGGACGAGGCCCGGCGACATGGGTTGACGGTCGACGATCGGCGACTGGCCCGCGACTTGGGTGTACCCGTGGTGCCAACGACCGCCCGCAGCCGCGAGGGATTGGATCAGCTTTTGCTAGCCATCAGCGAAGTGGCCTCAGGCCAGACGGTATGCCGGCCGCATCGCGTCCAGAGTGGTTTGCCGGTCATCCAACAGGCAGTAAGCCAACTGACCGATAAGATCAACACCCTCTATCCTGAAATGCCCAATGCCCGCTGGGTGGCGCTACGGCTGCTTGACGGTGATCGTAACATCATCCGGGCTTTAGAAAATGGCGAACTGGGCGCCCTGCACGGCCAGGCCCAATCGGCCGAAGGACAGATGCTGGACCTGGGTATGGAGCTGGCCGGATGAATAGCCTCACTAGCGCCGATATCCTGGAAACGGCTCAGCGACTACGCTGGCAGATCGGCCAAGACTTCCATGAACAGCTCATGGAAGACATCTACAGGGACGCGGCTGAGATCGCTGGGCGGGCCGTCACCCGGCCGGACGAAGAGCCACGCTTCGATCTCGATCGAACTGTCGACCGCCTGGTCACCAGCCGTACCTGGGGCTTCCCGCTGATGATCCTTTTATTCGCCTTAGTCTTCTGGATAACTATCACCGGGGCCAATATACCGTCGCAATGGTTGGCGACCCTGCTACTGGATACCATCTATCCCATTCTGAAAGAGATATCGGCTGCAATTGGTCTGCCCTGGTGGCTGGATGGGATCTTGATCGACGGTATGTACCTGGCCACGGCCTGGGTTGTCAGCGTCATGTTGCCGCCCATGGCTATTTTCTTTCCTCTCTTCACCCTGCTAGAGGATTTCGGCTATCTGCCGCGGGTGGCCTTCAACCTAGACAGTGTCTTCAAGAAATCGGGCGCCCATGGCAAGCAGTCATTGAGCATGATGATGGGCTTCGGCTGCAACGCGGCCGGCATCATTTCAACCCGGGTCATCGACAGCCCGCGCGAGCGGCTGATCGCCATCATCACCAACAACTTCGCACTGTGCAACGGCCGCTGGCCGACCCAAATCCTCATCGCGACCATCTTTATCGGCAGCCTGGTACCAGCTTATCTAGGCGGCCTGGTTTCAGCCATGGCCGTGGTCGGCGTCGCGATCCTGGGGATATTATTGACCTTTATCGTTTCCAGGGGGCTGTCGCGATCGGTGCTCCAGGGCGAAGTCTCGACTTTCAGCCTGGAGTTGCCGCCATACCGACCGCCAAGGGTGCTGCAGACCATCTATACATCGGTGGTAGACCGAACTCTGTTCGTCTTGTGGCGGGCTATCGCCTTCGCCTTGCCGGCCGGAGCGATCATCTGGCTGATCGCCAACGTGACCATTGGCGGCCAACCTATCGCGGTCTACATGACCGACTTCCTCAATCCGCTGGGCCTGCTGCTCGGCCTCAACGGCATTATCCTGGTGGCCTACATCGTAGCCATTCCGGCCAATGAAATCGTCATTCCGACGATCTTGATGTTGACTGTACTGGTGGCCGGCATCGACAGTGCCGGCGGCGGCGCCGGGGTGATTTTTGAACTAGACTCGGCCGCCGCTACCGGGAACATTCTCCGCGCCGGCGGCTGGACGCTGCTAACCGCCATATGCGTCATGTTGTTCAGCCTGATCCACAACCCGTGTAGCACGACGATATACACAGCCTACAAAGAAACGGGCAGCAAGAAGTGGACGGCCATCACCGCCCTACTCCCTCTGGCGATGGGCTTCCTGGTGACGTTTGTCGTCGCTCAGTTATGGCGCATCATTGCCGGGCTGCTATAGGTCCTTTCTCTGCATTGTTTCCAAGCCCAAGCGCTTTCCGGCTGCTGAGCCATTCACCGTCACATCCCACAGGGTCCTAGAGTCCTCTTGACCCTGTGCCCGTTACATTTAATATAGGGTCATGAGTCGCTATCTGGGTAAAGGACCGATAAGCGAAGCGCAGCCTACGCCTTCGGACCAAGAGCGAGATCTTGAGACACAAAGTGGCAAGAGTGGGCGAGAGAAGCTGGCCGGCTGCGGCCGATTCGTACTATTCCTGCTCGTGCTGGGCGCCTCCGGCCTCCTGTTAAGCGTCGTATTTCTCATTGGCAGCTATCTTTACCTTAGTAATGAGCTGACAGGAGCCATCGATCAAGTGGTCCGCTACCAGGGTCAGGGTCCCGGCGGCACACCGCGATTCTACGACCGGCACGGCCGGCTATTGTTCGAACTGAGAACAGCCGAAAAGCGCCGTTGGCTCGATTATCAGGACATTCCCCAGGCTATCGTCAGCGCCACGGTCGCTGTAGAAGACGACACCTACTGGACGAACCCCGGTTTTGACGCCGAGGCCATCGTGGCCGCTCTGATTAGCAACTATCGCAACCCAGCCCAACGGCCGGTCGGCGCCAGCACCATCACGCAACAGTTGGTGCGCCATATCGCCTTCACCTACGAAGAGCGCATCACGGCCAGCTACGAGCGCAAGGTGCGCGAAGCTTTCCTGGCCTTTATCCTGACCCAACGCCGGAGCAAACAGGACATCATGACGATGTACCTGAACGAAATCTACTACGGCAACCTGGCTTATGGAATTGAGGCCGCCGCTCAGACCTATTTCGGCAAGAGCGCCGTCGACTTAAGTCTGTCACAGAGCGCCTTCTTGGCCAGCCTACCCCAGGCGCCCTACGAGCTGGATCCGTACACGAATCTAGCCGGCGCCTTGGAAAGGCAAGCCTTCGTACTCGATCTGATGCACGCGGAAGGGATGATCGACGCTCAGCAAGCCGAGGCCGCCAAAAGGGAGGAGATAACGTTGGTGGCGCCCATCCCGGTTGAGGTGGAGGCTGCGGCCGGTGTTTTGGAAGCGCCTCATTTTATACTTTACGTCCAGGATATGTTGGAGCGTCGCTATGGCCCGGATGCTTTGACCCGCGGCGGCTGGCAGATCACGACTTCGCTGGACTTGGACCTGCAGCACTATGCCGAAAACGCGGCCCGCGAATGGATTGCGTCCCGGTCGGCCGCCCATGACGTGAACAACGCCTCGATCGTGGTTCTCAAACCGGGAACCGGCGAAATCCTGGCCATGGTCGGCAGCCTGGACTATTTCGACGATGCCATCGACGGCCAAGTCAACGTAGCGCTGCAACCGCGCCAACCGGGCAGCAGTATCAAACCAATCACCTACGCGGCGGCCATGGAACGCGGCTGGAATACCGGCGACGTCATATGGGACGTCCCTATCGAACTAAATCTCGGTGGTGGGGAAAAGATGACGCCGTCCAATTATGACGGTCGTTATCATGGCCCATTGTTGTTGCGCGATGCCCTGGCCAACAGCTACAACATTCCGCCCATCCAACTCATCCGTGACATAGGCGTGCCAGCCTTCATCAGCACCGCACGCAAGATGGGCGTTGAGTCGCTGACTGAGCCGCCCGGCTACTACGGCCTGGCCCTCACCCTGGGCGGCGGCGAGGTACCTCTATTGGAGATGACCCATGCTTTCGCTACGCTGGCCAACCAGGGTCAGCGGCCGCACTTGACGGGCGTTCTGGCCATCGTCGATAGCCGCGACAATCCGGTTTACGATCTTGGCAGCCAGCGGCTACCGGCGGTGAACGCTTTAGACCCGCGGATCGCCTACATCATCACCGACATTCTGGACGACGACAGCGCCCGAATTCCGGCCATGGGTCGCAATAACGCCTTGAACCTGCCTTTTCCGGCCGCAGCCAAGACCGGCACAACCAACGATTTTCGGGATAACTGGACCCTGGGCTATACGCCAGGGGTCGTGGTGGGTGTGTGGGTTGGCAACACCGACGGCCATCCCATGCGCGATTCGTCAGGCCTACGCGGGGCGGCGCCGCTGTGGCGGTCAATTGTGGAACACATCTACGCCGACGAAGCAGTCCTGTCTGGCCTGGCGATCCAAAACCAACAACCGCCGGCCGACTTCCCTATGCCCAATGGCCTCGAAGAGCGCAAGGTTTGCCTGCCCAGAGGCAGCGGCGGCAGCAGCTGCACGTCCTCGCGCGAGGATCTGTTCGTCACGGGCGGCCCGGTGCACGGCGTGCAGCGCCTGGGCTATGTGCCCGACGTGATCACAAATCCGGGGGCCTGGACCCTGGCCGTGGCCCCCATTTCGGCCGACGACGCTCGCCGTATTCCTCAGCCGGCGCTACAGAGCGGTCAGAAGCCGCCAACGCCGACCCAATGCGTCATCAACGCTTTCCAACCCCGGCCGGATCAATCCCGGCGCCTGTTCTTGCCCGTGCCGCCCTACTATCCAGACGAAGTCCGCGCTCGTTTATGGGCTGGACGGGCCGGCTACAACATGGCGCCGCCCATCGTCTGCCCGGCCGGAACGGCCCGAGTTGCCGGTCCGGGAGGAGACGGTTCTCCTGGCGCCTCCGGCGCATCGGCCGGCGCTGCCCCACCGGCAAATAGCACCTGGTACATCGCCTCGCCATCGCCCGGGGAGCAGGTCAACGGGTTGCTGCCAATCGTCGGCACGGCCAGCTTTGATCCGGCCGAAGTACAGTATTATAAATTGGAAATCGGTAGCGGCGCGGCGCCCACCGCCTGGACAACCTTTGGCACCACCCACAGCCAGAGCGTGACCAACGGCGTTCTGGAAACCTTGCAGACAGATGCGCTGGCGCCCGGCGACTACGTTATCCGCCTGGTTATCGTGCGCAACGATGGTAATTTCCCGTCACCCTATTCAGTACCCATCACGGTCGTTCGCTGATTCTCACATATGGTGGTGGGTACGCGGTTCCGCGCCGACTCCTCCACGGAGGTCGACCAGGGGCGCGATACGGTCGATTGACTGCTCGACCGAGAACGCAGGCTGATAGGTCAAATCGATGGCCGCGAGAGGGCAAATCTCGACACATCGGCCGCAGCCCCGGCACCGGTCGCCATCGCTGACAGCGCGCTCGCCGTCCATCTGGATGGCGTCGACGAAGCAAATGTCGCGAACGCAGAGCTTGCAGCCCTTGCAACCGTCGGTGACCAAGACAGTTACCCCGGGCATGCGGGTGACTTTGTCGCCTATGGTTCGATCCACATGGGGCAGGACACGCCACAAGCAACAGCATGGGCAACAGTTGCAGATGGTCATTAGTTTCTGGCCTGGGGTGGCGCCCAGCCAAATGGTGTCCAGCTTGTTGCGGCCGATCATGTGAACCAGGCCAGCCTCCTGGCAACGCCGCAGATGATTCAGCGCCTCTTGCCTGGTCGCCAGCCGGCCCAGCTTTGGATTGATCTTTAGCACCGCTTCGCCCAGGAAGATGCAACCCAGCTCCCTCGGATAATCATGGCAGTGATCCGACTCGCGGCAGAGGCAGAAATCCATGATCCAGTGGTATTCGGCTTGCTCGATGAAATGGGCGACGACGGCCGAGGGCAGCGCGATGTCGGCCGGACGCTCGATAGGTTCATTAACCTGAAGCAGGTTATCCTGAATCAAGTTGTCCCTGGGCAAGTAGATGATGTCGTCGCCGTCAAAGAAGGCGTGATCTATCAGCCGGCCGATCAGCGGCGCCCTGGTGAAGCGGGCCAGGGCAAAGCGGGTTGGAAACGACTTCTTGATCAGGTTAACAAACCAGATCGGCCGGCTCATGAGCCTCAAACCTCCACGCGATAGGGGCCTAACCCCCCAGCATCATTTTAGTAGGAGCAAGGCAATCGGCCAAACTGCTATGCCTATGGCGACATACCTGCTCCGATTGCCTTACCTCTAGCGGACGTCGATAGTGGTGAGGGGCAGGCGGTCATCAGCCTGAGGTTGACCGTCCAGGTAGGCTGGAAGGCGCTGGCCGTCGCCGCCAGTGTATAGGCCGACGTATAACGTGTGCGGACCGACTGGCGCGTCAGCATCGACGGGAATGGTTCGGCGATCGACAATGATCTCGCCCGGCAACCAGCTGGCCGTAAACCAGGCATCGCCCGACGGTGGCCCGTCAGATTGACCGTGAATTAGGCCGTCGTCGCCCACCAGATGGTTAAGAACTGTGTAACCGTCAGAAGGCGTCTTAATAGCCTGCCAGTAGAGGGTCACGTCAAGCGCGTCGCCGGGTCGGACAGGTAGTTGGCCAAGGTCGTAACCAAGCAATAGGATTTGCTCGCCGAAGCGAGCTTCCACAAGCCGGCCAATATCGGGCATCTCGAATAAGTGCTCGCGCCTGTCCACCATCAGCTCCGTCAAGGCGTTAGTTCCCTGGCTCAACGGCAGAGGCATGTCGCCATTGGAGGGTATTAACTGTAAGCGAAGCCACGGATTCTCGACGGCCGGTATCTCAAGCGGAACGTGCAGCCTGTGAAAGGAAGTAACCAATTCGCTTGCTCGCCACGAAGTAGGTGGATAAGTCCCCGGCCAGATGGTAGACGTTTCGACATAAAAGACGTCGCCCTCAGGACCGTCTGTCAACTGTAGTTGGACGCGGTAATCGTCGGCCGGTTTCTCCAGGGCCAGCCAGTCCAGGGCGATATCGGTTGGCAGTCCGGGGGCGATCTGGCTGCTCAGCCTATAGTCGACCAGGGCGATCTGTTCGTCAAAGACGACCGTATCCGGCCCCGGGGCGACATCCCCAGCCAGCTGGCCGCGCACAAGAAATGGACCTGACCTGGTCGCCGTCTGGGACCCAACAGCAACCCGGGTGTAGGGCCCGACCTGCCAGTCTCGCAGGCCAAAGCGTAGAAAGACCGGGCCAGGCGGCATGCCCGCCGGAATCTCCAGGTCCAAGAACGTCACAAAGCGGTCACCGGCCAACCATCCGGCCTCTGGATAGCCCAGCAATGTCTCGGCTTGCTGCCACACATTACCGCTCTCGTCCTCCAAGAATATCTGCGCATAGCTCAGTCTATTGGGCAAATCATCTCGGTCTTCTGGAATCAACCAGTGCAGAACGGTCGGCGTCTGTTGCCCACGGTTTAGAGTCTTCGGCATGTCGAAGCCGATAAGCTCTGGCCCGTTGACGAATTCCACGGCCGTTTCGTGCTCGGGACGCCAGCTCACCCCGGCCGGATCGACCCGGTAGAGCGTGAAAGCCTCATCGCCATTATCATGAAAGACCGTTTCGCCTTGGGAAATCCCTTGCAGCCTGGATAGCGCCCCTTCACCCAGTGGTTTTTCGTTGCTGATGAAATACCAGCTTTGCCCTTGGTCCGGCCGCCAACCAAAGGTGTTGGTGTGATCGAACCAGGTCACCGCCTTATTATGGTAATACCGAAACTCACCGGGGGTGGTTTCGGCCACGTAGTCATAGGCGATGAATAGTTGCGCTCCGGCCGGCGGCTGGTTTTGGGCCAGGTAATCACCTATCTGGGCCAGGCCAGCGTGGTATACCAGACGCACTTCGTTCTCATTCACCCATAGGTTGAAATAGTCGTGCCAGGTGCGAATCAAGGTCAACAATCCGCCCACGGCGATCAATCCGGCGAAGGCGAATCGCCAGGCGACGTCGTGCTGGGGCCATCGCCGGCGGAACCAACCATAGACATTGTCCAAGCCGATGGCCGCAATTAGATAGATGGGCACAATCGCCCCGGCTGCGCGTAGAAAGGACGTATTCACCCCGACTATCAGATTGGGCGCCAGCATGGCAGCCGCCCACAGTAACATGAGTCCGTAGCTCGATCGATTATCCGGCTCCCGGCCGCGACGGAAAGCCAACCAGACAGTAACGACGAGGCCAAGGTAGAAGAAAATGCCGGTCAGCGGGTCAAAAACGGGTCGGGAGTCAAAGTGATAGCGGGCGGCCGTATCGCCCTGGAAAGTGAACATAAGCGGGACCGAGGCGACGTTCCTCAAAAGTGGTCCTGGATCGCCTTCCAGCGTTTTCTCCAGCTTATTGAAGCCTTGCAGCGAATCAATTCGCTGGTTAACCTTCTCGGGAAAGCGAACCATGTAAATGCCAAAAGGAGCGAAGACGATCAGGGCCAGGAGCAGGCTTAGCAAGAGGCGGCGCCAAATTCGGCCGAACAGCGGCCGCCTAGTCAAAGCAATCCAGGCGAACCAGGCCAGGATAACCAGCGGAAAGGCCCGAGAGGGGATGTAGGTGTACAGTGACAGGCCCAGGGCTAGACCGGCAGCGATCCACGGTCCCAGCGCCCTGCCAGTCCGGCGCATGGCCAGCAGGTACAGGTAAATCGTCAGCGCCGTGAAAAAGGTCAGGCTGACCGCCCGCAGTCCCCAGCGAGCCTGCATCACCGGCCAGAGCGAAACGGCAATTAGCAGACCGGCTACGAAGCCAATCCGCCGGTTAAAAGCCAACGTGCCGATGCCATAGGTAAGCAAAACGACGCCGGTCCCAAGAAGGACGGCCGGCAAACGAATGGCCCATACACTCTGGCCCAGTAACCTGAGCGGCACGGCCATGAGGTAAAGAAACAGCGCCTCCCGGCCGTTGTTACCTTCAAAGAAAACCTGCCAGCGTCCTGGACCAAGCTGCAGCGCGTCGATGGCGTTGAAGAGCTCGTCGCCGTTCAATCCGGGCGGAGCGCTCTCGATGCGATGCAGTCGCGGAATAAGGGCGATCAGAGCCAGAAAGAGTAGGACCAGGATTTCGCGGCCGGGGCCGGCGAGCCAGAATCGCTTGGTTAGGGCCTGTTCTGCCGTCGATCGCACGTTCATAGGCTTGGCCCAGCTGAATCGACGCGATAATCTCCGCTCCAGGGCGCCAGTTCGAAGGCATGCCCGGCTGCGACCACGGCGCGACGCTCATTACTCAGGTTCAGGCAAACGGTCACCATCTCGTCGTCGGTTGCGCGTATATTGGCGTAGGTCCCGCCGCTCGCGTCGAGATGGACCGTACGTCGCCGGCCCCGCCAAAGGGCCGGATACAGGCTGCGAAAATGGATCAGCCAGCGGTAATAGGCCAGGAGCTCAACATCCGGAGCGTCGCCCCAGATCATCGGCAAGCGGGCTACGGCCATTTGATGCCCTCCATCGGGCTGCATCATGACTCGATCCGGTGACAGACCGGCCTCCGTACCATAATAGACGATGGGCGGTCCGGACAGCGTGAACTGGCACAAAGCCGCCAGCTTCAATTTACGCGTGTCGCCGTGAGCCAACCACAAGAAGCGATTAACGTCGTGATTATCCAGGAAACTCGGCCGGATATAAGCTGCCGGAAAGAAAGCCTCATGCTTCTCCAATAAAGCATCGAATTCAGCCATCTTCATGGTTTCAGAGGCAAAGGTACTACGCAGCGCTTGCTGCAAGACGAAATCCAGACAACCGTGCAGCCGGCCCCAATAGCTGAGCTGCTTTTGAGGCGTCTCAACCACTTCGCCAAAGATCCAGGCCTGCGGATTGACCCGGTTTACTTCTGCTCGGAAATCGGTCCAGAAATCTTGGCTGGGGCCAAGAGCATAGTCTAGTCGGCATCCGTCCAAGGCGAATTCAGTCAGCCAGTGGCGCACGGCCGCCAAGAGATGCTGCCGAGCCGGGCCGTGATCGACGTTTATTTGAGGCAGATCGCGCACGCCAAAAAACGTCTCGTAGTCGTGGGGCCATTGCTTCCAACGATACCAGTGATAATAGTCGCTGTTGGCATCCCTAACGGCTTGCTCAAATGTCGGATGCCGGCTGCCCCAGTGATTGGCAACAAAGTCCAGCAGAACGCGGATCCCACGAGCGTGGGCCTGGCCTACCAGTTGACGCACATCATCCTCGTCTCCGAGGCGGGGATTGACCGAGAAGTAATAGGTGGCATGGTAGCCATGGTAGGTGCGATCCGGAAAGAAAGGGTTGAGCCACAGGCAATTGAAGCCCAGATCGGCGATGTAATCTAGTTTCCGTGAAATGCCTTTTATGGTTTCACCGCAGGCGCTCTCGAGGTCTTCAGTTTGTATCCAGGCATTTTGCGCGCCCGGCGCAAAACGGTCAGGGAAGATCTGGTAAATGACGGCTCCGGACGTCCATTCGGGCGGATCGGGTTCGCCGACCAGGTACGAAAATGTTGCCCCGTCATCGGCAAGAATAGGCGGCCGGCCATCCCGCAAAAGGGCCTTTATCCGGTAGCAAACTACAACGCCATCAGGCTGGGCCGGCAAAGCCGCCTCCCAGGTCTGGACGTAATTCCAGTTGATGACGTCCCACTCATTCTTCGCGGGCGCCAAGGGTATCGTCAGCTGCTGCGGTTCGAGGAGCAAGCAATCCAGGCGATCGACAACCGTATTGAGTCCAACCGTCACTTGGAGGCGGGGTGTGTCGCCTGCACGCGGGGCTAGCGGCTCGATCCGGTGATCGTGCCACAGCCCACTGCGCCGCTCTCTGTAATGCTCGACGCGCCCTCGCTCGGACGATAGAGAACCAAAGATAAACTCGTTCATGCCAGGTAAGCAGGAGATTTCAAGGAGTCGATAGGACGAAGACAAACGTGCTCTGCGGCGGCGAAGAAGCCAGGGGCCTGTAATCGTCAAATCCACCGGCGGCGTTCACTGAGGGTGGTTGAGGTGAGCCTTCGCCGAATATCAGCTTCGCCTCAGCTTGTTTGCCTATCGGTCCGGCCGGCAGGGACAAGCCGTAGTCCGTGACCTCCCGGTCGCTGGGATTGATCAGGACCAGCAACGTTTCGTCATCGTCGTGTCTCAACGCCGCGTAGAGCCGGCCGGGATCGGTATCGACCAGCGTCCAGTCGCCGCCCCGCAAGGCCGAGTGCTCGCCGCGCAGCCGGATGAGCGAGCGATAGTGGTTCAGCAGCGAGTCGGGATCCATATTCTGGGCAGCGACGTTGCGCTCTTGAAAATCCTCAAACGACGGCCGCCAAGGTCGGCCATCGGTGAAGCCCGCGCCGGGCCCGTCGGCCGTCCATTGCATCGGCCGGCGGATATCTTCATCGGGCTTCTCGCCCATCATGCCGATCTCTTCGCCATAGTAGATGAATGGCACACCTGGAGAGGTCAACAGTAAAGAAGAGGCTACCTTGGCGGCGTTTTCATCTTCCTTCAATTGAGACATCACCCGGTTCTGGTCGTGGTTGGTAAGGAAAGTGGCGAATTGACCCGGCGGATAGCTATCGACCACCGCCTCCATCTCCTTGGCGAATAAGCTGCCGAGGCCAACGCTGCTGCTGTTGACAGCTGCCTTGGCCAGGTCGAATTGAAAAGCGATATCCACTTCGTCGCCGGTGTAATCCAGAACCTGTTGGGTCGAGGTCCAGGCCTCGCCCACCGCAAACGCATCCGGATTCACATCCTTGTAAAAGGCGAAAAATCCCTGTAACCATTCGTGGGTGGCCGGCGTATTCTCCTGCAAGGCGCCATCTTCGATCAGATGCTTGATGGCATCCAGCCGGAACCCATCAACGCCCATGTCTTCTAGCCAAAAGCGGGCCGCTTCATACATCTCTTCGGTCACTTCAGGGTTCTCGTAATTCAGGTCGGGCATACCGTCCCAGAAGACGCCGTAGTAGTAATCGTCCTCGGCCTCGTGCCAGACCGGTTGGCCCCAGGGTCCCCGGTAGCCAGGACTTTCTTCGGACCATACGTACCAATCCCGCTGATCAGATTCAGGATCAAGCGCTTCCTGGAACCAGGAATGGTCGCGGCCGGTATGATTCATCACCAAGTCGACGATGACCTTAATGCCCCGGGCGTGGGCCTCCTCGATGAGTCGCCGGAAATCCTCCTCAGTGCCATACTCTTCGTCGATCTTGAAGTAGTCGACCACGTCGTAACCGTGGTAACTGGGCGACTCCATGATCGGCATGAGCCAGATGCCGGTCACACCCAGGTCGCCGGTCGTGTCCGGATTGCCGTCATTCAGATAGTCCAGCCGCTCGATTAGTCCGTTGATGTCGCCTACGCCATCGCCGTCGCTGTCCTGAAAACTACGCACGAACACCTCATAAAAGACGGCGTCGTTCCACCAGGGAGAGGCGTTTGATTCTGGAATCATCGACGATTCACGGGTCGGGCTGATTGTGGGTGCCGGCGGCTCTGTTGGAGCGGGCGGGATTGGTGTATTCGTGGGTTGAGTCGCCGCGCCCTCGGCCGTATCGTCCAGAGCCGAGACGGTCGCCCCCTCGAAAGCAGGCGCGGCCTTGGTCGGGAGGTCCTGGTCCTCGCTTGCGCAAGCCGCCAAGGAAGATAAAAAGATAAGGCCGAAGATCAGCGTCAGTCTCTTCTGCATATCGTCCAAAGTCGAATAAATGAGGGCGCTCGCAGCCGTGCGCCCCAATCGCTGACGTCTCGTCAAAAAGCAGTTTGGTTACTGGGTCTCCGAGATACCGCCGCTGGGCGAAATCAGGTATTTACCTTCGATCTCATGGGACTCGATGGCTTCGCTCATAATTATCGCCCCATGCTCTTTCAAGTCCTTGACGACAAGATTCCTTCCTGGCCCCTCGACGATGACGATGACGGCCGAGCTTCCTGGCTCCAACCCTTCCTCGACCGATTCGATCATCTTCTTGGATACACCGGCATGGGTAAGATTGGCGATCAGATTACCGACGGCTGCGCCGCCCAGGCCCAGCACAACCATGGCCGGCGGCCCGCCGAGCACGCCCAACATGGCTCCTGCGATGGCGCCAATTCGACGTCCCTTTTTCTTAGGATCACCCATCAGCTTCACTTCGTCTACACCATCGGCCGTCTTGACGATAGCCACTGCTTCGGCGATGCCGGCTTCATCCTGCGACGATTGATAGCGCTCTAACTGCGCCTCGGCCGCTTCCACGGTATTCTCGAATTTTCCCAAGATGAGCTCGTAACCCATGACTGTTCCTCCAGAATCGAATGCGCCGTTCGCATCAATTGACAGGTGACCATTGTCGAATCACTTTATCCCTTCACAGCACCCTGAGTCAGGCCGCCGACGATTTGATCTTGTAGCAAGATATACACGATCATGATAGGCAAAGCACCGATGAGTGCTCCGGCCGCGAAGAGTCCCCAATTCTGTGCAAATTGATTGCTAGTGAAGATAAACAATCCAACCATGAGCGTTTGTTGTTGAGGATTAGTCAGCAAAACGCGCGCCATGACGAAGTCGCTGTAGACGAAGATGAAGGTCAGGATTGATATGACGACGATGATCGGCCGCATTAGCGGAAGCAAAAGACGGGAAAAAATCTGCCAGTGAGTCGCTCCATCAACCATCGCCGATTCGTCAATTTCACGAGGTATTGAATCGAAGAAACCCTTCATCAACCAGATGTTGATTCCCATGGCCCCTCCCAGATAGACCAGAGTCAGGCCCGAGTGAGTATTAAGTCCAAATGCCGGAATCTGACGTCCAATCTGGGCGATCAATAAGAAGACCGCTACGATGGCCAGAATTCCCGGAAAGACTTGTACTAGCAATATCCCGCGCAGCATGTTCTGGCGCTGCCGAAAGCGAAAACGTGAAAAGGAATAGGCGGCCAAGGTTGTAATGGAAACTGACAATAGGGTCGTTATCGACGCTACTTTCAGCGAATTCAGAAACCAAGTCGTGAAGGGGAATACCTCATTGCCCAACAGCTCACGATAATTGTCGAATGAAGCGTTTTCTGGGATCAGTTTCTGTGTGCTCAGTGTGCCGGTTGGACTGATGGATGCTGAAAACACCCATAGAACAGGAAATATGGCGAAGGCGATGAGGATTAGGGCGATTATCCATCGAATGATGATGCCCGCTCTCTTCTGCTGGGATCGCGAACTACGGAATCGTTGAATGATATTTCCATCAGACATTTTCACCCACCTCTTCCCACATCTTCGTGTAACGGAACTGCAGCAAAGTAACAACAGCGACGACGAGGAAAATCACGATAGTTATGGCCGATGCCAAACCATAGTCCGCGCCGCGTCCACTATTGAAGGCTAAGTTGAAAACGTAACTAATCATGATATCCGTATGTCCGGCTCGGGTGATGGCGCCGGCGATCGGCGGACCGCCCTCAATGAATACGAATATAACGTTGAAGTTATTGAAGTTGAAAACAAAGGAAGCCACCAAGAGTGGTCCTACTGCCACCAGGAGCAGTGGCAACGTAATTCGCCGGAATCGTTGGAACACGTTAGCGCCGTCCACTTCGGCCGCGCTGTAGATGTCTCTTGGTATTGCCTGCAGCGCGCCGGTGCAAACCAGGAAGAAGTAAGGATATCCCAGCCAGGTATTGAGGAGAAGGACGGCCGCTTTTGCCCACCAGGGATTCGTAAACCAGGCCGGCGCCCAGCCAATTACAGCTTCGAGCATTCGGTTAATCACACCGATATCAGGCTGCAGCATGCCCCGCCAAACCAATATCGTGATTAGGCTTGGTATCGTATAGGGGATGATCAACAAAGTTGTGATCAACTTGCGGCCAGGAAACTGCGGATCACTGAATATGAGGGCGATGGCCAGGCCCAATGTAAATGTCAGGAATACGCTGAAAAAGGCAAATGCAAAGTTCCAAAGAATGATTCGAATCATGGGCCCGCGAAGGGCTGGACTCTGGAAGAAGCTACGGAAATTCTGAAGACCGATGCCTACGCGAAAACCGGGGATCAACTCGTCCCCTGTGGTAGAGGTAAATGTGCCCTGGACCGGTGTGTAAACTTCGCCAGTTTCCTGATCGACTATCACATCTTCTTCAGGATCGTAGACGTAACGCTGTTGTAGCGCCGCCGCTGCATCCAGAGAACGGATTTGAACAGTATCCTCGTCAACTCCGAACGTCAAATCGCCCACTTCATCGATATACCGGACCACGGTTAACCGGTTCAGTCGTTCGTACCCTTCAATTGTTTCAGGAATGCCCTCGCCGTCTAATTCGCCAACACCCTCTTCACCCGATATGCCGGCTGCTATCGGTTGATCGGGCCTGGCAAGCAACTGGCTTCCATCCTCACCTTGCAACCATAAGACAAAATCCCCCTCTCCCGAGCGGAATGCTGTCCAGCTATAGGCGCCGCCGCCTTCAGGTAGATATCTCACCTTCTCAAGCTGTTCGATAGCCTGTTCTTTTGTAAATAGATGACCATCGCCGAAGTTGGTGAAAGCCACAAAAACTGTGAATAGGATGGGGTAAATGGCAAACATCGCCATCAACACCAGCCCCAGGAGCATCCAGCGGATGGGATAAGCGTCGTTGCGCAGCACGACGACGTTTATGAAGAAAGTAACTAGGCCAACGGCAACGGCCAATACGACGACGCCATCGGAGATAAGATTGAGGATAAACCAAATTGCGAAGGCATCGATGGTAGCTAGCAGAACAAGCCTTACGACGATGCCCAGCAGTGAACCAGAATCAAGGTTTAGGCGCCGAGTAGCTCTCGGCGCCTTTGCTTCACCCGAAGTGCCCATAACCTGGTCTCCCAACTATTCGTACTGGCGAGTTGAGCTCTCATTCCCACCACTCCACTCGCGAGCTTTCGCCCAACATGAAGAAGGCCGAGGAAAACCTCGGCCTTCTTCATGTTCTATCGTCCACTTATTCCACGGTAATTGTCAGAATGTGCGTCTCAGGATCATAGCTGAATGTAACGGTGCCATCGGCCGCTAGGCTGAAAGCGTAGTTAGGACCATCAAACTCACCTTCAACGCCATAGTTTTCACCCCAGCCGCCGTCGTGAGCGACCTTGGCTTCGTAGTCGCCGGCAGGTATCTCGAATGATCCGGTGAAGAGACCATCATCGCCCTCGGTCAAAGCTGTAGCCTCACACTCTGGAAGCCAATCAGCCTCACAGCCAGCCGCCATTTGCCATGATCCGGGCACATTTACCATTCCGGCAAAGGCGCCGCCAATGACGGCATTGATTTGCTCTTCGGCTGTGGCCAAAGCCTCTGCTGGCTCCAGCTCTCCGGAGAGGATAAGGGCGAACGCATCGCCCCACGGGCCCCAGACACCACCCATTTCTGGGATATTGGGCATGAGTGAGGCATTGGCGCCGGCCGAGCCAAAGGCCAGCAAGTTGGCATCGTCCGTCGCTTCGAGGACTGGTGCAAAGGCTGATGGGCGGTTACCAGCCTGGTATAGCTGGGTCATAATCTCTTCTGTGGCGATAAACTCCGTCAGAAAAGCCTGGGCCAGCAACACATTTTCGCTCAGGGCATTGATCATGAAACCCTGGACGCCGCCAAACGGTTGTCCGTCACTGGGAATATCGCTGATCGCGAAAGGTATGCCGGCGTCGACGTAGCGATTGATGGACCAGGGACCATCCATGATAAACGGCAATTCTCCGCTTTCAAAGAGGGCGCGTACCACGTCCCTATCCGTGTTGTCGCTGACAACACCCGCTTCTACCTGCTCCGCCAACCATTCGCCGGCAGCGACCATGCCTTCGCTGTTAATGCCAAGGTCCGAGGGATTCCAGTTGCCGTTTTCGTCCTGGCCAAAGATGTAGCCGCCAAAGGATGTATGAAGGGGATAGATATCATACGATGTTCCGGGGAACGCCAGGCCGTATGCTGCGTCACCAGAATCGATCAGCGGCTGGCTCATCTCGATCAGTTCTTCCCAAGTCGTGGGCGCCTCGGGAGCGAGATCTGTGTTGCGGAACAGGGCCAGATTCTCAATGCCATAGGGCATGCCGTATAGCTCACCGTCAATGGTGAAAGCATCAAGCGTGACACCAGTGAAGGAATCAGCCTTGTCACCGAGATCAATTGGCGCCAACAGGCCGCTTGCATGATGGCTTCCCGCTCTATCATGTGGGCCGACGAAGAGATCCGGTCCTTCACCAGCCGGCGCCGCGATTGGTAACTGGTCGTTGATATCGCCAAAGGTGAAGGATTCGACGACCAGACCAACACCGTATTCGGCTTCAAAATCCCCGGCCAATTCAGCCAGGATCGGTCCCTGGGTCTCGTCGGCCCAGATGGTCAGGGACAACTCGGGCTCGGCCGCTGCTTCTTCGTCGGCTGCCGCCATGCTTGGGGGTAGAATGACGGCATCAATCACATGAATAATGCCGTTCGAAGCCTCTACGTCGGTGATAACGACCGTGGCGCTCTCGTTGAGAACTACCTGGCCATCTACGACCTCAATGGCAACGTCCTCACCCTGGACGGTAGTCACTGAATCAAGCGTCACAACTGTCTCTGCCGGAACAGCGCCTTCAGCCACGTGATAAAGCAGAATGTCTGTCAAGGCACCCTCTGGATCTTCTAACAGGGACTCCACGGTACCCTCTGGTAGCGCAGCAAAGGCATCATCTGTTGGCGCAAAGACGGTGAACGGCCCTTCGCCGCTTAAGGTCTCAGCCAGACCAGCTGCCTGAACAGCCGCAACCAATGTGGTGAAACTACCGTTTTCCACGGCCACATCAACGATGGTCTTTTCGTCCATCATTTCTTCTTCCGTGGTCTCCTCGGCCGCTTCCTCCATCGGTTCCTCTTCGGGTTCATCGGCTGCGGCTTCCGTCGGTTCGGCCGGGGCTTCCGTCGGTTCCGGCGTCGGCTCTTCCTCGCCGCCACAGGCGGCCAGGACCAACATGCCGACAAGCATCAGGGTAATAAAGATCATATACTGTCTTCTCATTGGATGTTCTCCTCCAGAATCGGATACTTTCTACGGTAATTGGTTCTTCTTTCGGCGCTGAATCTCTTCTTCTCTTTCCTTACGACACCACCTCCATTCTGCAGACCGGAACACCTGATCCGATCACTCAGGATTTTATATCGTGTTTAGTTGCTGACAACCTGGAATGTGAGCTTTTCAGCCAGCCTTAACGGCCGGCATCGAACGCCAGCGCTGACGAATTCGCAAGTCGCGGTCTCGAAGACTGCGCTTCAGTTGGTTCAAATCATTCAATATTGTGTCGCTGCTGCCGTCGGTTACGGATTGCAGGCGACCTTGATTGTATTCTTCATGAGCGGCAATGGCTCGTCGCCGAAGCTGATCCCCGGTTTCGGTCAAGTAAAGCCGAATGGCCCGGCCGTCAGTCTCGTGCGGTCGGCGGATCGCCAGGCCATCCGCTTCCAGACCTCTGACGATTCGCGTGGCGTTACTCTTATCGCACAACATGAGCTCGCTCAGTTCGCTGAGCGACATGCCGGGGCTTTCGCCAAGATTTACGAGCGCATAATAGCGGGAGGGTGACAGATCGAACTGACCAAATAGCTGGCGGTCACCGTCATCCAGGATCAGGAAGATTTCCTTCAGCAGCGTATAAAGCGCCTGGGCATCAGTCATTACGAATAACTCTCTCGGCAGCCCACAAACTGCCGGGTAACTAAAGATCACGAGGAATTAATGGTTGCGCTCTCAATAGTTGATACGTCAACTGTTGATGTGTCAACTATCTGTATGTGAAAAATATCACGAGTGGTTAGGGCTGTCAAGGATTTACCCGCTCCACTTTCCCGGAAACTATGCTGCGAACTTTGCAGTTTCCGGGAAAGTTAAGTTTATGCGTCGCGCAGGCGGGCCCCGATCTGGCGTCGAAGCTGCTGCACAATTCGTTCCCGGTTCTTGCGCACCACCCTGTCGGTCAGCGTCTTGCCCGGCGACTGGAAGGTCAGGTGATAGGCCAGGCTCTTCTGGCCAGCCGGAATCGGTTTTCCTTCGTATACATCAAAGAGGGTGACATCCTGCAGCAGAGCGCCGCCGGCGCGCTCGATGATCGCCGTCACCTCGGCCGCTGGCACGTGGCTGTCGACGATGAGGGCGATATCCTCATGGACGGCCGGGAAGGCCGAAACGGCGTCGACCGTGAAGGCTTCACGAATCGCCTTTAGGACGATTTCCAGATCCAAGTCGGCGGCTATGACCGGGGCGTCGCCGCGGATGTCCAGTGCCTCGACTACCAACGGATGCACTTCGCCTAGCCAGCCAAGCGGTCGATCGCCAAGCAATACCTTTGCCGACCGGCCGGGCCGGAAGGTGGGATGTTCGCCGGCCTCGTAAATCAATCCGTCCAGATGCAGGGCCGCGAAAAGATCCTCGACCAGGCCCTTGAGGTCGTAGAAGTCCATGGTGGCTGGTTCTTCGGCGCCCCAGAACGCGCGCTCGCGCTGACCGGCCAGGACGAGGACCAGGCGCCGCAATTCATCCGGCAACAAACCTTCCTCGCTGGCCAGGTAAACCTGGCCGATTTCAAAGAGGGCCATGCGTTCCTGGAAGCGGCTATTGTGTGACACGATCTCCAGCACTGAGGCCAGCACGCTGTGACGCATGTTGACTCGATCGACGGTGATGGGGTTGGCCAGGGTCACATACGGCCGATCGTCGGATCGACTTTGACCGGCCGGCAACAATCTACCTTCTTTTTCAGGCGTCGTGAGCCGATATGTGACCACCTCCTGCAAGTCCAGGCCGACCAGGATATCTTTGATGCGTTCTTCGCGATCCAGCTCTACGTTGCTGCGTTGGGGCGGCAAAACGTCGCTCATCTCCATCATGGGGACGCGATCGTAGCCATACATCCGGCACACTTCTTCCACCAGGTCGGCGCTGCCCTCTATGTCCAGCCGGTGGTCTGGCGCGGTGACCAGCAGATGGTCGTCCCGATCTTCCACCTCAAATCCGAGGGCTTCGAGATAGCCCTTGACCTCGGCCTGGTTAACGACAATGCCGCCGATCCGTTTGACTTCGGCCGCCGTGAGGGCGATCGACCGGGCGGCCGGCGGGTTGGGGTAATAGTCGACGATGCCCTGGGCGACGGTACCGCCCGCATAAAGACGCATCAACTCGGCCGCCCGCCTGGCGCCTAGCAAGGCCTGGCTGGGGTGAACACCGCGGCTGAAGCGAAAGCCAGCTTCGCTGTTTATCTTCATGGTGAAGCTACTGCGCCGGATATTGATGAAATTCCAGGCCGCCGCCTCCAACAGTACATTGGTCGTCCCGTCGTTGATTTCACTGTCGACGCCGCCCATGATGCCGCCCAGGCTCAAGCCGCCGGCCGGATCGGCTACCAGGATCGTGAAAGGTTCCAGTTCATGCTTGATGCCATCCAGGGTCGTCAACGATTCGCCTTCATGCGGCAGGCGAGTAATGATGTGGACCGGCCCGTCGGCATCATATTGATCGGCCCGGCGGCGCAAGAAATCGTAGTCAAAGGTGTGGTTAGGCTGGCCCATCTCCAGCATGACATAGTTACTGATGTCGACGACCACATTGATCGGCCGCTGCCCAGCCAGGCGAAGCCGGCGCTGCATCCACTCGGGGCTGGGCTTTTGCTCCACGCCCTCGATCACCATGGCCACGAAACGTGGATTGAGCTCCGGATTCTGGGTACTGATCTTCAGCATGTCGGCCACTGGCGGCCCATCAAAGCGAACCTCGTAGTTTGGCTCGCGCAGCGTCTGGCCGGTTAGAGCAGCTACCTCCCGGGCCACGCCCACGATGGACGCGCAGCGGGCGATATTGGGGATGATCTCGATATCCAGCACCGCATCGCCCAATACGTCTTGAATGGGCTGGCCGGGCTCGAATTCGCCGTTCAGGATCATGATGCCCTCATGCTCGTCGCTTATGCCCAGCTCCTTCTCGGAACATAGCATGGCCTTGTTATAAATGCCGCGCAGTTTCCGGCCCTTGAGCTTCATCTTCACCCGGCCATCTTTGTGGCCATCGTACAGAATCGAGCCTTCCAGGGCGAAGGGTGAAAAGAGCCCCTGGTCGCTCAAGTCGCCCTGCCCCAGGTATGAGAACAGGTTCGGCGCGCCGGTAACCACAACCTCTTTCTCAGAAGCGCCGTAATCGACCGTGGCCAACACCAGACGGTCGGCATCGGGATGTCGGTCGACGGCGAGAATTCGGCCGACTATCAATTTGTTGCGATCCCAAACCAATCTTTCCGGATCGTTGCCTCCCGGAATGCCGACGTACTCAATCTCAGTCACTTCCAGGCCGGCAATGGTCAGTTTCTCGGCCAACTCGTTTATGGGCAACGTGATGTCTACGTACTCTTTCAGCCAGGAAATTGGAACTTTCATTCTCTATACCTTGTCATCAGAATTGCTTCAGCAATCAAAATTGCTGCAGGAATCGCAAGTCGTTAGCCCAGAAATGGCGGATATCCTCGATGCCATACTTGAGCATGGCGATGCGCTCTGGCCCCATGCCGAAAGCGAAGCCGGAGTAGATCGCGGGATCATAGCCGCCATTGCGCAATACGGTCGGGTGGACCATGCCGCAACCGAGAATCTCAAGCCAGCCCGTGTATTTGCAGACCTGGCAACCAACGCCATTGCACAGCACACACTCGACATCCATCTCGGCGCTAGGCTCGGTGAATGGGAAGTAGTTGGCCCGGAAGCGCGTCTGGCGATCCTCGCCAAACATACGCTTGGCGAAATCGACCAGCGTGCCCTTCAAATCGGCCATACTGATATTATGTCCCACTGCCAGGCCCTCGACCTGGTTGAACTGGATCTCGCTGCGGGCCGTGATCTGCTCATAACGGTAACACATGCCTGGCAGGATGACCCGGATCGGCTCTGGATTGTATTCGCGCATGGCGTGAATTTGGCCCGGGCTGGTATGGGTGCGCAAGATAACGCCTGGCGTGGTCGTGTGGAACGTATCCCACATATCGCGTGCAGGGTGGTCTTCGGGGATATTCAGCAGCTCGAAGTTGTATTCGTCCGTCTCCACGTCGCGACTACGATAGATCTGGAAGCCCATGTCGCCCCAAATACGATAGATCTCGCGCAGGGTCTGGGTGGCCGGGTGCAGGCGTCCGCGCCATTGACGCCGGCCGGGCAACGTCACATCCAGGCCATCGCCGGTAATCTGGGCTTCGATCTCGGCCGCCTTGACCTCGGCCAGCCGAACCTGATAGGCGCTCTCCAGCGCCTTCTTGACCACATTAACCTGGCGGCCAAATTCCGGCCGTTCTTCGGGACTGAGTTGCCCTACCTGGCGGGTCAACAAGGTAACCCGGCCCTTTCGACCCAGGGTCGACCGGTACCAAACCTCCAGCTCCTCTGAGGATGCTGCCTGCTGAAGCAAGCCTATCGAGTCATCACGCGCTGATCTAACGTCATCTACCATTTCTGTTTCCCACAAAAAAGACGCGGCTTGTTGGCCGCGCCTCTCGAACTCGTCTTCGTTTACCAGGCTTATCAGGTGAAACGAACCGTCCGCGCAGATGCGGCGAATGCCCATCCGCTAAAAAAACTGAAAGCCCGGGTAAACATCTCTTGTCTCATGGTGGCAGCATAATATCAGCTAGGTCCGCCATTGTCAATTAGACTAAGTACATCCGGCTCCCTTATCTCGTTGTAAAGGAATTGGCAGTCGGAAATGCACGGCCGAGCTATGCTATGTCGCTGGCTCGCTACAGGGCGACCAACGAAGAACCCACAAACGCTAACCGAAGGCCTCGCGCTGGGTTATAATCGGCGACCCAGAACTTCGCCGGCCGGTCCATCACATTCCGACGGCGCGCAATTGTGACTTGACCAAGTCCACTGGCTTACGACGAGATAGGCAACGCCATAGATGACCACAGAAACCAGCATTATCAGCACCGGGCCAGGCAAACGAGAGTTCCGGTTGGAGGAGGAATACCAGTATAACCGCAGGAGCGCGATCCGCTGGATCATCTCTCATCTCCTGCGTTATCCATACCTGCCCCTCATCGCCTTCTTTGCGGCCGTTGTCAGCAATTTCGCCTACAGCACCATCCAGATCCTCGTCGGCCGGGCCTTCGATCTGATCTCCACCCCTGGCTGGGCTACCCAAGCGCTGGCTGCTCTAGCCCTTGGCGTGTTTCTGGCGGCAGTCGCCCAGGGGGCCACGGGGCTTATGCGCAACTATTCAACCGAAATCATCGCCAACCGGGTCGAACGCGACGGTCGGGACGAACTGTACGTCAGCCTGCTGGGCAAGAGCCAAACTTTCCACGGCCAGCAGCGCATTGGCGACATCATGGCCCGAGCCACGAACGACGTTCGCCAGCTCAACTTCATGTTTAGTCCGGGTCTGATGCTGATCTTGGATTCTGTAATGGGTATCCTCGTACCCATCTTCCTGATTTCCCAGGTTTCGATTGAACTGCTGTTGGTGCCGGCCTTGTTTTTGATCGCCTTCGGCCTGGCCCTGTGGGACTATACGCGGCAGCTGAACCCGGTCAGCATGGCCCAGAGAGAGCAATTCGGAATCATGAACTCGGGACTGGCCGAGACTATCTCTGGCATAGAAGTGGTCAAGGGTAACGTACAGGAGGAAACGGCCAAAGAGGATTTCGCCACCGATGCGGCCCTTTTCCGTGACTACTTCGTCAAGCAAGGCGAGATCCAGGCCCGCTACCTACCGCTCCTGATTTTCAGCGTGGCCTTTGCCGCCGGATTTCTGCACGCCCTGCTCTTGTGGCAAGATGATCAACTCACCATGGGCCAGGTCGTTACCTACATGGGCTTACTGGGCGCCCTGCGGTTCCCAACCTTTATTTCCATTTTCTCTTTCAACCTGGTGCAGTTGGGCATTGCCAGCGCCGACCGGATATTGACCACCATCAATACCGAATCAGAACTGGACGAGAACGAGGCTGGCGCCAGCGCGACGATAGAAGGCGAGGTCACCTTCGAGAAGGTCAGCTTCGGCTATAACGGCGCACAGGTGTTACAAGACCTGAGCTTCACGGCTCGACCCGGGCAAACGGTCGCCATCGTCGGCCAAACTGGCTCAGGAAAAACGACATTGACCCAGCTAATCAACCGTATCTTCGACGTCGACAGCGGCCGGGTGCTGGTGGACGACGTGGACGTTCGTGACTGGAACATGGACTCATTGCGCTCGCAGATTTCGACCATCGAGCAGGATGTATTCCTTTTCTCGCGCACGCTGGCTGAGAACATCGCCTTTGGCTGCCCTGACGCCACGCAAGAAGAGATCGAGCAGGCCGCCCGCGAGGCTCAGGCCCACGATTTCATCATGAGTTTTAGCGACGGCTATCAGACCGAGGTAGGCGAACGGGGCGTCACCCTGTCCGGTGGGCAGCGTCAGCGCATAGCCATTGCCCGGGCTTTCCTCACCAATCCGCGTATCCTGATCCTGGACGATAGCACCAGCGCCATCGACAGCGCGACCGAGGATCAAATTCAGCAGGCGATGCGGCGCATCAGCAGCCAACGAACCACGTTCTTGATCACTCACCGGTTAAGCCAGATTCGCTGGGCCGATCAGATACTGGTGTTGAAAGGCGGCCGGTTGGTCGATCAAGGTACGCATGAGGAGTTGCTTGACCGCAGTGAGGCGTATCAGCGGATCTTTGCGAGATATGACTAACAGGGACACGGAACTGAAAGGAACTGTGAGGAACTTGGAGAAATGAGAGGAAGTTTCGTCGAGCGGCTCGCGTTGGGATTGGCTAAGGCAGTTGCCAAGCCAGTGTTTTGAATTGCTGACTATATCGACATGAGTGAATTACGGGCAATGACGACAATACAGCGGGCGGCCACGGTTTCTTGACGATGGATAACCGAATCGAGGTATTAATCTAAAACATGGGTTTCATTCTAGATGGCCTGGACAGCGAAAGTTATGACCGCCAATACGGCGATCGCGAATTGCTGAGGCGGATCGTCGGCTACTTCCGCCCGTACACCAGGCAAATGATCCTGGTGGCGGTCATGATCACGCTCAATTCGCTGGCCGGCACCGGCGGGCCAATCCTCATCTCAAAATCGCTGGATCTGCTGGCTGAAGAATCGTCGACACAAATGATCGTGCTGTTGACGGCCGGGGTCATGTTGCTGGGCGTCGCCGCCTGGCTGTTCAATTTCATCCGCCAATGGTTCTCGGCCCGGGTAACCGGCAACGTGGTCCTGCAATTGCGAAAGGACTCCTTCGAAGCCACCGTGCAGCACGATCTGTCGTTCTTCGACGAACATCCCTCTGGCAAGGTGGTTAGCCGGATAACCTCGGACACCCAGGATTTCTCGGAGACGGTGAATCTGGTCTTGAACCTGTTGAGCCAGGTGCTGTTGGTCGTCATCCTCAGCATCTGGTTGCTGAGCATCAGCGTACCCTTGACCCTGGTCATGCTGGCTTTCACCCCAGTCGCCGTGGCCATCGCCCTCAGCTTCCGCAAGGTGGCCCGGCGGGTGACACAACGAGCCCGGCGCGTGACGGCCAAGATCAATGCCCAAATCCAGGAGTCGATCAGCGGCATCGTCGTGGCCAAGAGCTTCCGTCAGGAAGCGGCCATTTACCGCACCTTCGACGCCAATAATCGCCAGGGCTATCAAGTTGGTCTGCGCCGCGGGCTAACCCTGATGTCCATTTTTCCCATCATGGGCATGGCCTCTGGCCTGGGCATGGGCATCCTGATCTATTTCGGCGGGCTGGCCACCCGCGGGCCGGAGGGCATCTCAACCGGCGATTGGTACCTGTTCATGCAGGCCTCCGGCTTTGTCTGGTTTCCCTTGATGAGCATCGCCTCTTTTTGGAGCCAGTTCCAGGATGGCCTATCGGCTTCGGAACGGGTCTTCGCCTTGATCGATCGCGATCCAAAGGTGATCCAGGAAGCAGACGAAGCGATGCCCGAGATGGACGGCCAGATCGAATTTCAAGATCTGAAGCTGACCTACACCGGCACAGAGATCGTGCTGCCCGACTTCTCGCTGGACATCAAAGCGGGCGAGACGGTGGCCCTGGTCGGGCATACCGGCGCCGGAAAGAGCAGCGTGGCCCGGCTGATCACCCGTTTCTATGAATTCCAGGGCGGCCGGTTGCTGATCGACGGCCGGGATGTGCGAAGCTTGAATCTAGGCGACTATCGCCGTCATATAGGCCTGGTGCCCCAGGAGCCGTTTCTGTTCACCGGCTCGGTGCGGGACAATATCCGTTACAGTCGGCCGACCGCCAGCGACGGGGAAGTGATGGACGCCGCCATGCATATCGGCCGGGGCGATTGGCTGGAGGGTCTGTCGGAAGGTCTGGACACCGACGCCGGCGAGCGGGGCAGCAACCTATCGATGGGCGAGCGCCAGTTAGTAGCCATGGCCCGGGTACTGCTCAAAGACCCGGCCATCTTCATCCTGGACGAGGCCACCGCCAGCGTCGATCCCTTCACCGAAACCCAGATCCAGGAAGGGTTGGAGACGATCATGGCCGATCGGACGGCCATCGTCATCGCCCACCGCCTGTCGACGGTGAAGAACGCCGACCGGATCATCGTCATGGCCGACGGCCGGATCATAGAAGAAGGCAACCATGATCACCTCATGGCTCAAGGCGGCCACTACGCCGAGCTCTACAACACCTATTTCCGCCACCAGTCGCTAGAGTACATAGAGGCAAAGAGCTGGCGGTTGGAATTGGGCGATGTAGCGGCCGATTAGTTGCGGCGATGGCGCCTGATTTGCTGCTAGTGTAACCAATGATAAGAGCTCGGCCGTGGCAGAAAACTGCTCTTGTTGGTCTGGTATATGCCATTTGCGTGGCGGTCATGACCTGGCCGGCGTTGCGCACTATCAGTCAACAACTCATTGGGTTCAACGAGGATGTCTGGATATTCTTCTGGAACAACTGGTGGTTCCGGGAAGCGCTCTCCAGCGGCCAGAATCCCTTTGAAACCGGATACCTCTTTTATCCCACGGGCGCCAGCCTGGTGGCCCACTCCAATTCCTTTACAAGTTCCTTCCTGGCGCTGTTGCTCGAACCACTGAGCGGCCCAATCGCGGCTTATAACCTGGCCCTGTTGGCGGGCCTGTGGTTGGGCGCCATGGGTATGTACCTGCTGGTCAAGGATATCACGGAGCACACGGCGGCTTCATTGCTGGCAGGGTTCGTCTTCGCCTTCGCTCCGTACCACCTGGCCCAAGTCCTGTCGCACGCGCACCTGGGCTCAATTCATTGGTGGCCATTCTTCGCCTTGTTTCTCGGCCGGGCGCTGCGTGACGGCCGCCGGCGCGATGCTTTGGCGGCCGGCCTGTTCGCCGCTTTGACCATCTGGACCGGATTACAGCTGGGCATCTTTTTGCTCATCTGGACGGTCCTTTACCTGCTGTGGTTTCTATGGCAGCGCCGGAACGTCGTAGTTAGCGACCGTGGCTTTATGAAGCGCACGGCGGGCCAGATCGGCATCATTGGGCTTTTCGCCTTGTTGTTGAGCCTGCCGTATGTCTGGCAGGTTATTGGAGAATGGTCCGTACTGGCGGAGAGCGCCGGCGCCTTCGATGAGAGTCAACTCAAACAAACGGATCTGCTAGCTTACCTGGTACCGCCCATTTACAACCCGCTTTGGGGCGATCAGTTCCCCGAGCTTTTCGAAAGATTTGGCTTTAACGGAACACTGCGGCCGTATTTGGGTTACGCCGTCCTTGGCCTGGCCCTAGTAGCGATTTGGGGGCGGCGTAAGCAGGCCGGCTTTTGGGCGATTACCGGCGGCCTTTGGTTGTTGTTGGCCGCGGGATCGGCGGTGCGATTCAATGGCGTAGTTTACGAACAGCTAGCTTTGCCGTATCGATGGTTGGCAAGCTCTTTTCCGCTATCGGCCATTCGGGCGCCGGATCGCTTCAATCTGCTGCTGGTGTTCTCTCTGACGGTTCTGGCCGGGATAGGCGCGGCATATATCGCCCATCACCGAACCTGGCGTTGGGCGCTGGTACCGCTGGGCCTGATCCTGATGCTCGAGTTCTTGCCGGTCCCCATACCAAGGATGCACGTACCTGAGGGGTCTGTCTTCCTGGATGAGTTGGCGGCCAGCGACACTTCATATGCCGTACTCGACTATCCGATGGGCTATACCGATTCGAAGTACTGGTTGTACTTTCAGACATTGCACGGCAAGCCAACGGTCGAGGGGCACGTCTCTCGTTATGTCGAAAGTACATACGGGTTCATCGCCGGCCAACCTACGCTGAGCGCACTATATGAGGGCGCCGACAAACCCCAGTATCTAGCGGCCGACTTCTTCCCGGCAGCAGTTCCTCAGTCGCCAATCCAGGGACCGGAAATGCGCGATCTGCTGGCATCTGGCATCCGCTATATCGTGCTGCACCATGATTCGGCAAGCGAGCAGGAGCTGGCCCGCCTGGAATCCGTAACTAAGACGTTACTTCCAGTTTACGAGGATAGCAGCCTAACCGTATACGACCTGGCACAGCCGCGAGCGGCTCATTTCGGCCGTGCGCCCGCATTAATCAGCGAGGACATTCGACTCCTCGAATCGACCGCGCGCTACATCGAAGACGAAGGAGTACTTGAACTCGAATTACTTACGCAGAAAACAAGTCAACGTCAAGGATTACCTGATTGCCAGGTAACCCTCTCTGGAACGACAGTGTCAGAACCATTTGATCCATTTCCGGAGACGGCCGAGTGGTTGCCAGGCGATCTAGCCTTCCAAACGCTGCGGCTGCCGGCGACGGCCGATAGAAGCACTGATCGCTACGATTGGCAGATCAGCTGTCCTGGATCGGCGATATTTACGGGTCGCGATAGCCTTTATGCCTTCGACGATGAACTTGTGCTGCTTGATCAGGAAGTCGGCCTGCAATATGACGAGGGCATAGACCTTGACGGTTACAGATGGTGGATGAACAAAAGTGATCTCCACATGCTGATACGGTGGTCGGCCCGAGAAGAGATCGGTCATGACTACAAGTACTTTATACATTTGCTGGACGACGAGGGCCAAGTCGTACAACAGATTGATGCCATCCATTGCGATTGGAGCTGTCCTACCAGCCAGTGGGCGGCCGGGCAAAGCGTAGCGGATGAATCGGTGATGCCATTGCGAGGTTTGCCGGCCGGGGAGCACCGGTTGGCGATTGGACTGTATGACGGCGAAACAGGAGAACGATTAACGGTGCGCGATCTTGGTGACCAGAGTAATCAGGATGGCTATTACGTACTTGACGATTCATTAATTATCGCTGGCGAACAATAGTTTAGAAATGCCCTGTCATCCTTCCGCGTTCCATCCTGGTACGGTTGACGAGAGCGTGTGATCCGTTCCACCTACTGTGGCCACCAGTCGCTGGAGTACATAAATGAAGCAAGATGGCGGGTGACTTTGGAGCCGGAAGAATTGGCGGCCGATTGAGGGCTTGAGAGAGTGGTTTGCTTGGAAGGACTTGAACCCCAAACTGAGCCCAGCTCAGTACCTCACGGATGTGAACCCAGCGAATCAGGATTGCGTCCGTGAGGTCATTCTACTCATGGTAGAATCCTTCAACGATTGGCGGTTATGTTAGAAGCCGTTTGGGGTCTAATATGCTGACTACTAATCGGCATAAGTAATCGTTGGAATTTGGCGTATTCGATGTTTGAGGAGGCGCATGAAATGGTTCAAATTCGGGAATACGAGGGTATCCAATACGGCTTATGTGAGACATCAGAACTCGATGAGATGGTGATTCTCTTGGCTGATACCTTCAGTCGCTTTGACCCTCCAGCTGTAGCCGCTGGCATTTCTTCAAAGGAATTTGAGGAGTTCATCCGCATCTTTTTGCCTAACGTAGCCTCAGATGGACTGACGATAATTGCTCGAACCGCCGACACAAGTGAGATGGTCGGGGCTTTGCTCACTGAGGACGCATACGCTCCCCTACCGGCTGAACTTGAATTTATAAGTAGAAAGTTTGAGCCGGTTTTAGATATCTTGGGTCGATTGGGCACGGAGTACTGGCAAGGCAAAGAACTAAATCCGAGAGAATACTTACATCTATTCCTACTTGGAGTCGTTCGACCGTTCACTGGACGTGGAATTGCACGACAACTTGTCAGATCTTGTCTTGAGAATGGCGTACAAAAAGGCTATCGCGTTGGCGTCACCGAAGCGACTAATGATATTTCCCAGCACATTTTCCGGCAGCAGGGGTTTATTGAACGTGTCAGACGCTCGTACCAGGACTATCGGTATGAAGGGAATGCCGTCTTTGCATCTATCAAAGAGCATGCTGGTCCCATGCTAATGGACAAGGATTTGTTGTAGTTGCGTGACCTCATACACGGTGGGACAGATCAGCAGCCAGAGATAAGAGAAGTATTCGCCATCGGTTATAATAACGTTGGAGGACAAAACGATGGCCAAGAAAACCACGGCAGGCAGTACGGTTCGCAATTTCAGACGGAACAGCCGTAAGCGATATTCAGGGGAAGAGAAGATCCGGATCTGCCTTTTCTACAGCTGTGGGGACCATATTTGAAACTAGCGTCAGGAGAACAGTCAAATTCCAGAACCATCAAAATGATGTCATATATCCCCTTCTCCTCACTGAAGAAATGAACCCTTGGGAACCAGATAAAAAGGGGGAAATTCTAGACTACTGTAGAACAAGAGAATTACAGGACCACCCATCTGGATTAATCACCTCAATTGATGTCATGATGGAAGCGGGGGATATTGCCGAGGTTCTCATCAGCTTCTCGGGCGACTCGATCCTATTGGTGGCGGGAGAGGTTGAAGAAGGGTTTGATGGCCAACTGATCGTTTATCGGCTGGACGGTTCGATATTGCTTCTCCGAAACCGAGAGAAGAAAAAGAAGTGAGCTTCCATTTTGGTCCGTCATGTGCCTGGCCTTTATGAGTATGAGATTGATGGTGTACTAACATTGACCGACAATGAGAACTGGCTTGCATCTATTCCTGCTCTCAGTCGCTAGAGTACATAAATGAAGCAACGTGGCGGGTGACGTTGGAGCCGGAGGAACTAGGAGAGGTAGCTGCGGATTAATAGAATGTTGCTCTTTATGGTTAGTTCCCTGTGATCTGATGTAACGCCATCACACATGCTACAATTGTGATAGCGCATTCATCGCAAGATGGTGGTGCGCCTGAGCGGCAACCTAACGGGCACTGGGTGACAAGAATGAGCTTTAGGATACTAAAGGGTTTGCCTCCTTATGGCCCACTCGCCACACCATTTCCTGCCAGGTATGGTAGAACTGGACAGGAAGGACTTGTGGTTGAATTTGATGATGACGACCATGGAAAGTGGGTCGGCAATTTTGGACCTGGAGCTTCTAAATACAGTGGCGTCCACAGATTATGGGACGGCAATAACGTGCTCGTAGTCAACCGAGGTCATGCCTATATCATCGATCCTGTGACACGCAACTTGATTATGGACGATGATTGGTTCGCCGAAGACCTATGGATGGTATCAGATCCTGATGGGTTCGTGGTTAATCGTTCGGGCGTAGAGTTTTTCCGCTTAGGATCAGATGGATTGGTTTGGCAAACTCGCAGGATCTCTTTGGACGGATTCCGAGACCTAAAGGTATCGGATACACATTTGACTGGTCTTGCGGACGCAGTTGGTGCTTGGCTTCCATTCGAAGTTGATCTACTCACGGGTAGGAGCACGGGAGGGCTGGACAAAGGTTTTCCTGGTGCAAACGAATGGGAGCGGCTATCGACATCGTAGGAACCGCAAATGGTTTCTTGTCACAATTCTTCACATTCGCCAAGGGCCGTTGACCGAATTGCAATACTCAGCTTAACATTGTTACCAGTCGCTAGAGTACATAGAGGCAAAGAGCTGGCGGTTGGAATTGGGAGATGTGGCCGCAGACTAAGGCCTAGTGCGACAGCCTGTCACGTTCGATTGAAGAAAGTGCAGCTGCTTCATTATTGATTCAAATGATTGTAAACAGGTTCAGAATAATCATAAGGAAGAAATATGACTGAAAAACCTAACATTGTGTTTATGCTTGGGGATAATGTCGGATGGGGTGATCTCAGCTGCTACGGGGGGCGGGTGCCAACACCTCGCCTCGATCAGTTGGCAGCAGAAGGTATACGGTTTACTAACTTTAATACCGAGGCACAATGTACTCCAACCCGTGGAGCTCTCTTGACAGGGCGCATGCCATTGAGGACTGGGACCTACAAAGTACCGTTACCGGGTGAACCTGGGCACTATGGACTGTCCCCATGGGAATACACACTGGCAAATCTGCTCTCAGACGCTGGCTATGCTACTGCTTGTTTCGGCAAGTGGCACATCGGCAATGTCGCTGGCCGGATTCCCACCGATCAAGGTTTCGATGAGTGGTGGGGTATTAGTGAAAGCTCGGACGAGGCCGATTACACCTCTCACCCGATGTACCCATCAGAGTTCAAGCGGCCGAAGATCAAGGCCTCTTTCAAAGGACAACCCGTTGAAGAGGTTGATGATTTTAACAGAGAGACAAGACCGTATATGGACGAAAATATCACCGAGAAGACGATCGACTTTATCCGTCGCTGTGCAGTGGATGACAAGCCATTTTGCGCATATGTCCCCTTCACCAATGTTCATCCCCCAATGATTCCTCACCCTGACTTCGAGAACGCTACTAACAGCAATAAGGCGGCACCGAAAAGTATCGCCGAACTTGATTATCGCGCCGGTCAGATTCTCGACACACTCGACGAACTGGAACTCACGGACAATACTATCGTCGTCTGGGCTAGTGATAATGCAGCGGGAACACTGCTAAGCGAGCCGATGGGATCAAGCGGAATTTGGCGTGGCACATTTGGTGGTGGCTGGGAAGGTTCTATCCGAACACCAGCCATGATTCGCTGGCCAAGCCGTATCCCGGCAGGAATCGTAACCGATGAAATCATAGCCACCTACGATTGGATGCCCACGCTGGCAGCGCTCATTGGTGAGTCTGATCGCATGCCAACGGATCGGCCGATCGATGGACTGGATATGTCGGGGTTATTGCTCGGTCATACCGGTACTTCAGGCCGAGATCACTTTGTGTACTTCGGAACGGACGGTGAACTGATCTCGATAAAATGGAAGACTTTCAAGGTTCATTTCAGGTATACGGACTCCACCTCATGGATTGCTCCCTACATCAAACCGCAGATCCCGATGGTCTGTGACCTGATCTCCGATCCGAAAGAAACGATTGACCTCATGCAGTCCGAACTAACATTGGGCTGGGTGATTGGCGCGGCGATGCAGCCTATGATTACCCTAGCCAAAAGCGCAGAGGACTACCGCCATATACAGGTTGGGGAGGAGGGTTTTAGTGGGTACGATGAATAGGATCGCAGCATAATCTGGTCGTAGTCTGCGAACATTGTGCAGAGACAGTACCAGCCTTCAATGAGAATAGACCCAATACTGCTGACATCATTCTTTTGATACTGATGTTACCAGTCGCTAGAGTACATAGAGGCAAAAAGCTGGCGATTGGAATTGGGGGATGTGGCGGCCGATTAGACAGGAAGCTACGAGTAAGTAACTCTGATTCCTTCCTATCGCAGTCCGAAAGGGTAGTGCACCCCAAAACGCATCAGTCACTTATGGAGTTCTCCAAAGATTGCAATTGACGAGAACATCTACGTCAGAGTGATTCGCGAAA
>JBFFWQ010000042.1:0-43192 GCA_041570195.1 Promineifilaceae bacterium (SeqCode)
CAGGTCGTCGCTCAGGATGGCGATAGCTAACCGGTTCACTTCTGGCCTGTTTGTCGACCATGGCCCCTTGACCTGGCCGCGTACGGCCACCCAGCTTTCCCTTATGAAGTCGGCGATCTCGGCCGTATCCCGGCCGAAAGCCTCGACGCCGGCGTTGGTCGGCGCCACGCCAGAGAGATCCAGGTCCAGTTGTTGTACCTTGTTCTTTTCGTCGGCCACGCGGATCAGGAATACTTTACCCTGGTTCAGATTATAAGGGACGCCGTCAATGATGAAGCTGGCTACTATGCCGTCGCTGGTTTCCAGGCTGTATTCATAACCTTGGCCGTCGGCCGCGTGGGCGCTGCCTTCTTGCTGAAACAACTCGTCATATGTGGCGCTGGTGCCGCTGCTATAGGTGCCGCCGTGGGCGATGATATCATCCCAAATCATGATCCGCAGCCCTTCCGGCCATTCCAGTAGCAAGTAGGCGGCTCCGCCTTCGACCGCACCGTTAATGTCGTTTGGCTCGGGTGCGGCCGAGCCGCCGCAGGCGACCAGGGAAAAGAGCAGGATGGTCAGGACCAATGGCGCCAGCCGGTAATGCCTTGCAAGAACGATCGACAGCATTACCGTGGCAGCACCACGTATTTTCGGATCGGCCGGACTCCGATCCTCAATTCGTTGCTTTATCACTTTGACTCTCCGCTAATCATGCAACAGGCACAAGCTTCGCCAACGCGCTTCTTAACACAAAAGCATTGTACTTGGGGTGAATGGGGCTGTCTGTTGGTCGGTTGACAGTTGCAGTGTAACCCGGCCGCCCACGAGATCATCCTGGGTGCTTACCTGGACTATCACTGGCGAGATCGCTCGCCGGCTAGATTGGGTCCCCAGTCTGGAGATGACTCGCGACCTGGCCAAAGGGCGACGACCCTGACCGGCCAAGTGGCCGACTAGGTGGTGTTAAACGGTATGCTGGTCCAGATCCGGGATCTGGGAATGCCGTTGTTGCCCGTCGTCCATATCGGGGATGCGAAACGGAAGTAGTCACATCCCCCAGCTTGATCCGTTCAGCCCTGCCCTAACTGCTTGGCCACCAACGGCGCTACCAGTGGGGCCAGTTCTTTGGCCAGCCGCTCATAATCCAACTCGCCGACCGGCGCCGGCTCTTCGACTGGTACCTGCGGTCCTTCGGCCGGTTCTTCTACTGGCTCTTCCGGCGCGCCAAGACCCAACCACTGCTTTAGCTCTTCCAGCGTACCATTGTAGACATTGAGGTCGATGTTACCGCTGCCAACACCGTACTCTTTGCCTTTTCTATTAGGCGGCGTGTCGGCCGAGTACTGCCAGAGCGCCCATTTGTCGA
Source organism: Promineifilaceae bacterium (SeqCode) (assembly GCA_041570195.1). Taxonomy (GTDB): domain Bacteria; phylum Chloroflexota; class Anaerolineae; order Promineifilales; family Promineifilaceae; genus UBA11865. Next base: position 1,349 of record JBFFWQ010000042.1, read on the forward strand.
CGCCTCTGGGCAAAATGGGTTTGCGGTCGCGGTTGGGTTCATTGTAGTACTGGGCAACCCATAATGGCCACTCCTTCATCCAATCGCCGTACGGCGCCAACCAGGTGTTATAGATGTTGGGGTTGGTATACAAGACGACGGGCTGTTCGGTGGCGTCCCGCACGTGCTCCATCCATTTTCTGGCCGCCAGGGCAAAACCGGCACTCCTTTTGTTATAAGCGCTTTCGATGTCCAGGCAGTGGAAGTGAATACCAGCGTCCCGCACCAGATTCAGATAAAGCTTGGCCTGCATCTCCCAGGGCGATCCCGAAGAAAAGTAGTGGTAAGCGCCCCGGAGTGGAACCGGCTGAATCGACTCCAGCAACTTGGTGTAGCTCTCGTCGGTCATCATCCCATAGCTGGTCCGTATGACGATAAATTGGATGTCGCCTGGGTTGACCGAGGCGTCGAAGTAACGCTGCCATTTCGAAACATCAATTCCATGTGCACGAGCCATTCTATCCTCCATTGGTTTTCATTTGAGTCAAACACAGACCTGATCCGGTATTGTCAGAGCGGTGATGAGCACATCGGTGCAATTTTGAACCAGGACTGCCAGGACTCCCACGATAAAGGGTCCTAATTCAGGGTTGAAGTGCCGTTCTTTGCCCAATCCCCGTGACATTTTAGCGTCACATGACCAGATTGGCCAGCAGAATTTGGGCTAGCTTCCATGATGTTATTTAATATAGTCTGAGGCCAAGAGTATTTCAGAGAAAGCTGTTGACGTCGCCCAATTAGGCCAGGCTACTGAAAAAGGATTGTGTACATCTAAATGATCACTTTCCAATCATTGCAAGATGGACGACTACTTACTACCAATCGCAATATGAAACCCGTACGGCACAGCAGTCCCATCTTCAGTCCGATAGGGCTCCATCGCCTCTCTAATATCTGATACGATGGCTGTTCGAGCTTCCTCATCTAATTCCGAATAATCTTCTTCACTGATGAACTCTTCCGGCTTTCCTCTTTGTCTATGGTGAACAATATTCTGGATAAGGACATCACGAAAGCCGGCCGTGGATATTAGCGTTCGCAAGTCCTCTTCGTTTCCGTCGTAAAACGGAACCAGCGTTCGTTGCTTTTCTCCTGCCTCGATGCTGACATGTTTTCTAAATGCTTCTACCCTCGCCCATTGATAAGGTTGGTTCTCCGCATTGACCGATCGGGCCATGATTATCGCGAGGCTCCCATTCTTTCTCAATACACGATGCATCTCTTGCAGTGCCCGCCCCTTGTCAGATACATATTGAAAACCTTGCTGGCACACCACCCAGTCAAAGGATTCATTTTCGATGAACGGCATCTCTTCGGCATTTCCCACATGCCAATTTATTGACCTGTTTGCAGGTGCGTGAGCCGCCGCTACCGTTAGCATATCTGGATCAATATCCACGCCTGTGACAGTTCCTTCAGGCCCAATCCTTTCCGCAGCCAATCGAGCTACAATCCCTGTCCCACAGGCAACATCCAGAAGTGCTGCGCCACTTTGGAGGGGAACATATTCGAGAAAATGTAATGCCAGGGGCCGAAACAAACTGGGGACTTTGTCGCGTTCGTAGAGGTCTGCCGGCCCAATGATTTCTTTGTGCTCCTGTGAGATTCCTTTCTGGTTCATTTTGGGATCCTTTTCCGAGAATCGTTCCAGATCTTCCACGGGATAAACCGAGGACGCCGAATTCATGAGAAAATTCGAGCAGCAAGAAGCACCGTCTTAATATTGCAGTGGCAGTGCGCGGTTCAACAGGCAGAGTGACAGTTTGATCGCAAAGTGCGGCCGCGACACTAAACAGTATAGAAGAGCGCTAACTTAGCTGTCAATTTTGTGAAAGGGATCACAATGGCGCACGGGCGGTGGATGAAGTTGGGAAGAACAGAATCAACCAATCTGGCAAAGAGCGGCCGCTCTTGCATCGAGGATGGGTCGATCTAATAGGTTGCTTTGGCCTGGAGTGGCCTGGCGCAATGGGTCAAGCTGGCTCGAGCCGCGTTTCTTTCGCCTGGCGCACGATCTCGGCGATCTGGCCCAGATGGCTGTCGTCGTGCAGCAGGCCCAGGAGGAACTTGGCGGCCGCATTGACCTCCGGTCGATCCTTGGTGATCGACTCCGACGCGCCGACCTTAAGCACAAATGTATTGTCCAGGAAGGGCTCGTCGGGCCACATATCCAGGCTGCCATGGCGCATACGGCGGCTTTCCTCCAACCGATGCACGCATTGGGCGATGGTGGTCACGCTCTGCCAGGGCACTTCGTAGCGCGAACGGATCTGGCGGTAGCGCACGCCGCGGGCCAGCTCGGCCGCCTGAAAAGCAGCCTCTTCGGCCGAAGCCGTCACATGCACGATGACGTGCCCTAGCGTCCAGCTCATATGTACTTCCTCGGCCGTGGCCGCGGCCGAATCATAAGCCTCCGGGTCGTCGGGTACAAAGACCACATCCGCATCGGTGCAGCCGGCGATCAGGTCGCGCATGGTATCGATCATCTCGTCCGTCAACCGGCGCAGCTCCTCGGCTGCCAGGCCATCGGTTAGCTCGACGATGGACTGCCTTCCTTCCCTCACTGGCGAAAAATCTATCATTTGATCGGTTTCCTTGCTAATTCCGTTAGACGATAAGTATATCTCAGAAGAATATAAACTGTTTGTGGCCGATGATCTGTAAGATATCGAACAGGTCTGGTGAGCTGGACAGGTCTGGCGGACTGTATCGCATTCTTCATTCTTCGGATGTGCCGTCAGTCATGCCATAGGGGTGATGATCCACACTATCGGACCCGGCGCCGCGACAATACAATGGAGCGCAGGAAGTGTGCCTGATTTTCCTGGAATGTTAGAGTGGGTGAGGCTGGCGTATGGGTACATCAGACGTCTTGTGGGCTGAAGTAGATGGGGAGGGGCGGCTGGTCGTGCCGGCCGAGGTGGTCGAGGCGTATGGCCTGACACCGGGCGCCAGGGCCCGCCTCGAGCTGGAGAAGGACAATTTGCGCCTCCACCGGCCGGTCACCCACCTGGCCAAGCTGTACGTCGAACCGACCAATCGCTGTAACATCGAATGCCGGACTTGTATGCGCCAGGGCTGGGACACGGAACTGGGCAAGATGTCAGATGAGACCTTTGAGCGGATTCTGGGCAGCGTGGCCAAGATCTCGCCCCGGCCGACCGTCTTTTTCGGCGGCATAGGCGAACCGCTCTTCCATCCCGGTACCATCGACATGGTCGGCCGGGCCAAAGCCACGGGCGCCACGGTTGAGCTGATCACCAATGGCATCCTTTTGAATGAGGAGCGGGCCCGCGGTTTGATCGCCGCCGGGCTAGATACCTTGTGGGTCTCTATCGACGGGGCGTCGCCAGAGAGCTACGCCGACGTGCGTCTGGGCGCAGAGCTGCCCACAGTGTTGGAGAATATGAAGCGTTTTAGGAAATTGCGGCCGCCGGCCCACCGGCCGAAACCGGTCATCGGCATCGCCTTTGTAGCCATGAAGCGCAACCTGGACGATCTGCCCAAGGTACTGGCCCTCGGCCGTTCGCTGGGCGCCAAGTTATTTATGGTCAGCAACGTCTTGCCGCACACCGAGGAGATGGCCCAGGAGACGCTGTACAACCGGGTCTTGAGCGACATCGCCTACCTGCCTTCGGCCTGGCTGCCCGAGGTCAATCTACCCAAGATGGAGATGAACGAAACCACGCGGACGCCGTTTTTTGAAGCGCTTAACCGCAAGCTGAACGTGACTTACGCCGGCAATAATTTCGGCGGCGCCAACGACGTCTGCGTCTTCATTGAAAGCGGCTCGCTAGCCATTGGCTGGGACGGCAGCGTGAGCCCCTGTCCGCCGTTGCTCTACAATCACGTCCAATATCTGAACGGCTGGCGGCGCCTGTCGAAGCGGCATATCGTCGGCGACGTGGGCCAGGTAGATCTGCTGTCGATATGGCGGGACCCAGAATATGTCGCCTACCGCGAGCGCGTGCAAAGCTTCGCCTTTCCGCCGTGCACCTTCTGCGGCGGCTGTGACTTGCTGGACAGTAACGAGGAAGATTGCCTGGGCAACGAATTCCCGGTCTGTGGCGGTTGCCTTTGGGCCCAGGCCGTTATCCGCTGCCCATGATCTGGCGCGCCGTCAACTGGGAAGAAAGGTAAGCCTCAGAGTTATTCGCTGTTGACCTTCGATGAAGCCACCGCTGCTGTCGACCAAACTTTTCGCACCCCCAACCGGCCCAAACCTCGTCCCACGCGGGCGCTTGATAGAGCAGCTGAACGCCGGACTTGACTGTAAGTTGACGCTCGTTTCGGCTCCGGCCGGATTTGGTAAATCCACGCTGGTGAGCGCCTGGGCGCGACAAGTCGAAAATCGTGGACCGAAACGCACGCACGTCGCCTGGCTCTCGCTGGATGACGGCGACAATGATCTGGCGCGTTTTCTAACCTATTTCGTTGGCGCATTACAGACTATTGACAGTTATATCGGCCGGGGAGTTATGAGCGCCCTACAATCTCCAGAAGCGGTTAATGTCGAACTGATCCTGACTACCTTGCTCAATGAAATAAGCGGTTTCCCTGACGACGTGGTTCTCGTCCTCGACGACTACCATGTGATCGAGTCTCAATCGATTGATCGGACCATGATCTTTCTGATTGAGCACATGCCTGCGCAGATGCACCTGGTCATAGCCGGCCGGATGGATCCTTCCTTTTCCCTGTCACGCTTACGGGCCAGCGGCCATCTGACCGAGGTGCGGGCCGACGACTTGCGCTTCACCTCAAACGAAGTGGCCGCTTTTCTTAACCGGGTGCTGGGATTCCACCTATCGGCCGGGAACGTGACTGCGCTGGAAGCGCGCACCGAAGGCTGGATCGCCGGATTGCAACTGGCCGCGCTTTCCATGCAGGGGCTAAAGCGGGGCAGCGACATAACCGACTTCGTCAGCCGGTTTGCCGGCAGTGATCGTTATATCCATGATTACCTGGCCGATGAGGTGCTTCAGCAGCGCCCAAGAGGAACCAGAGATTTTCTGCTGCAGACGTCGATCCTGGGTCGCTTGAGCGGGCCATTGTGTGATGCCGTGCGATTTGGCATTGTTAAGTCGCCAGACAATGCCCAAGAAGCAGCGGTTATCGAAAAGCAAGACAGCCAGGCGATCCTGGAGAGCCTCGAAGCGGCCAATCTGTTCATCATCCCGCTGGACAATGAGCGGCGTTGGTATCGTTATCACCACTTATTTGCCGATCTGCTGGCGCATCGCCTGATGCGGACGTTTCCCGATCGGATCCTGGCTCTCCATCGACGGGCCAGTGTCTGGTATGAAAAAGAAGGCTTGCTGGATGATGCTATCGCCCATGCCCAGGCGGCCGGCGATGACGAACGGTTGGCGGCGATAATTGAGGAGCACTGGCAGGATATCGTTCACCGGGGCGAAGCAACCAAGTTGAAGGGGCTACTGGATTCTCTCGGTCCGTTATATACAAGAGTGAGCGCGCCCCTCAGTATGGCCTACTGCTGGATACACGTGCTGACAGATGACATTGATTCGATTCCCCCTCATATCGAGGATATCAGGATGGCGCTGGAAAAAGCAGCGGCGGCAGATGACGCTCAACGGTCCAATCGACTCATTGTGATCCCCTCTCTGGTTGAGACAATGGAGGCGACGGTCTCCCTGAACAGCAAACAAGCTCGAAAAGCAAAGGAACATGCGCTGACGGCGATTTCTTTGATCTCCAATAGCCTGCCTCCCACAGCCCAAATGCTACTACAAGGAGCGGCCGGCTATCGACTGGCCCTGGCCCACAAAGAACTGGGCGAATTCGACCAGGCTTGCGCTGTTTTGCTACAAGGGCTGGAGATGTTGAAGGCCAGCGATAATTACTTTGGGGCGGCCGTTACGATATTGCAGCTAGTGGACATATACCGGCGCTCGGGCAAAAGCCAGCAAGCGGTTAGGCTGTGCGAAGAAACCCTGGAGTATATAACCCAGCGTCATTGGGATAACATGCCGCCCAGCGGGTACGTTTATCTTAGCCTGGCGGACATGCAAGCCGATTCTGGCGAATACGCGGCCGCAAAGCAGAACCTGGCCGTCGGCCGGAAGCTGGTAGAACCGATAAAAGGCCAGGTAAGCATCAACCTGGTAAGCAGCGTCGAAGAGAAACTGGATGCCATCGAAGCATCTTCCCAGCCTCTGGTCGAACCGCTGAGCCCTCGCGAATTAGAAGTCCTGCATCTAATCGCCGACGGTTACTCCAATCGCGAGATCGGCCAGCGGCTCTTCCTGGCGTTGGATACAGTCAAAGGTCACAATCGCCGGATTTACGGCAAACTGGGAGTTCATAGGCGCACTGAAGCTATCGCTCGCGCCCGCGAATTAGAGTTACTGTGAGAACGGGCACCGGTTTGCCAGCAAACTAGGAGTGCGCCGACGGACGGAGGCGATCGCCCGTGCCCGCGAGTTAAGCCTATTGTGAGATCGAGCGTCACTTTGCCAGTAAGCTGGGGGGCAACAGCCGACACAAGCGGTGAACAGGGCTATCTCGCTCAATATCATTTTCTCTGTTTAGTTCCAAGACATGCTGCCAAACAAACACCCACCAACAACACTTTAGTGTCTAGAAAACGCCCCTGGTTGCTGGCATATTATATATGTGCCAAGCGAGGACAATTCCTTAATGTAGTTTTGGAGGAAACTCATGAAAGCAGTTATCTACGAAGAATACGGTCCGCCGGATGTTCTTCAGCTCACAGAGTTGGCAAAACCTACTCCCAAGGAGAACGAAGTATTAATAAGAGTACATGCGACAACAGTAACCTCGGGAGACGTGAGAATGCGGGCTTTCGTAGTCCCTCGCCTGTTCTGGCTCCCCGGGCGAATAGCCTTAGGAATCAGAGGGCCGAAGAAGTCTCTGCTTGGGTGTGAGCTAGCCGGGGAAATTGAGACAGTAGGCAATGATGTCAAACTATTTGCGGAAGACGACCAGGTCTATGCAGCGACTACCTTTGGGCCTGGTACTTATGCCGAGTACGTGTGTCTACCTGAAGACGGGCCGGTGGCGCTAAAACCGGCCAATATGACCTATGAGGAAGCAGCCGCCGTTCCCTTTGGGGCATTGTCCGCCTTGAATTTCCTCAGAAAAGCAAATATCCAGAGCGGACAAGAAGTCCTTATCAATGGCGCTTCCGGAGCGGTAGGAACCGCAGCGGTGCAACTGGCTAAATACTATGAGGCAGAAGTCACCGGGATATGCAGCACCGCCAATTCAGAATTGGTGAAATCTCTGGGCGCCGATAAGGTCATTGATTACACCAAAGAGGATTTCACCCAAAGCGACCAGACCTATGACGTTATTTACGATACGGTAGGCAAGCTCTCATTTTCAAGCATTGAGAACTCGCTGAAGGACAGTGGAATCTTTCTTGCCGGTTCCATGACCGCTGTTCAAGGTCAATGGCTTTCAATGAGAAGTAGTAGGACTGTAATAGCCGGGACAGATTCAGAAGAGGCTGAAGATCTAGCCTTCCTCAAAGAGCTTATTGAGGCGGGTAAGTTCAAACCGACCATCGATAGACGCTATCCGCTAGAGCAAATTCCCGAGGCTCACAGGTATGTCGACAAAGGGCACAAGAAAGGAAATGTGGTCATAACTGTAGTGCATGACGACAAATGACAACCCGCATGGCAGAAACAGCACCTCTAGTAAATGCGAGAGTCGAAGGGGCGCGCTCCACAAGTGAGAATTCCACAATAGGTGCGATGCGATGACCAAAGAATCCGGCCTAAGACAACCAACGATTTATCAAATCAAGATCAAGGGCCATCTGGACAGTGAGTGGTCCGATTGGTTCGAGGGCCTGGCGGTAATGCAGACGGAGGGGGGCGACACGCTGTTGACCGGCCCTGTTGTTGATGATGCCGCCTTGCACGGCTTGCTGAAGAAAGTGCGCGATCTTGGCATGCCGTTAATATCGGTCAATCAAATTGAAGAGGGCCTGATAGATAGCGCTGGCGCTGAATAATCAATCCGTGCCAGAAGATCAACAAAGAAGTCCAATCATGAAATGCAACTACTAGGTGTGTCTAAAATGCAAACATTATCTTCTCTTTCGTCAATAACTCTCTATGTATTGCTGGCGCTGATGGGTTTGCTGGCCCTGATCGTTATGGGTTGGCAAATCCAGGTGCTGCGGGGCAAAGCGATGGAAAACGCCGACGGCACGACCGACGATTGGCATGAGCAGAAGATGTTTTATGGCATGGCCGTCGCCGACATATTCCTGGCCTGTCCCATATGTATCATCGGGATCGTGCTGGTCTTCGTCAGCCCGAGATTGGGCCATTATCTACTGGCCTGGGTCAGCTTCTGGTTTGCCTGGGCCAACATCATGACTACGGCCACCAGCCTGCGCTTCGAGAAGCCCAAAATCACCCTTTACTGGCTGATCGTATTTCCGTTTGGCGCGCTGGTGGGTCTGGCCTACTTTGTTTGGACGCTGGTCCACTTCGAGGCCATTTATCTGCCGTAATTATCGGGAGGATAGTAATGAACCTGGTTTGGGCAATCATTGTACTCATCTTTTCCCTTATTGGCTGGCTAGGGCAGGTTGTCTCGGCGTTTTGGCCCAAGACGGCCGTGAAGCTGGGGTTGATTGAACCTGAAGCTGACGTAGATCCCACCTTTTACGCCGACGTGCGCGGCGAGGCCTACTGGGATACGTTGATGCTATGGACCCTACCCGCAGCCGGGCTGCTGTTGCTGCTAGATAGTCCATCATGGACCTACTTTGGTTTGATCGGCGGCGGTATGTACCTCTATTTCGCCGGGCGTGGGATCCTGGTCAGGCGGCTCATGCAGCGGCGTGGAATTCGTATTGGAAAGCCAGAAACGCTCAGAACGGTTTATGTGTTTCTGACTCTTTGGGGGCTGATTGCCGTGGTCACGATCATTATGGCCATTATGGCCATTTAGGCCGTCGCAGCGTTGCCGTCGAATTCATGACAGAGAAGGTTTGGGCGCGATGAATGAAATGGAACGAATGAACCGGCAAATCAAGCTGAAGGACGGGCGAATGCTGGGCTATGCCGAATACGGCGCGGCCGAGGGTAAGCCGATCCTTTGCTTCCATGGTTTTCCCGGCTCGCGGCTTGATGGGCTGATATTTGATCCTGATGACCTGGCGACGGAAATGGGCGCTCGCCTCATCGTAGCCGATCGGCCGGGCATGGGTCTTTCTGACTTCAAGTCAGGCCGCCAGTTCCTGGAGTGGCCAGACGACGTGACCGAACTGGCGGACGCGCTGAATATCAATCGTTTCGCGGTCCTGGCGGCTTCAGGAGGCGGTCCATATGGACACGCCTGCGCCTATAAGATCCCGGAACAGCTGACGGCGACGGCCATTGTCTGCGGGATGGGACCGTCCGAAGCACCCGGCGCTAGGGAGGGCGGGGCGTGGACCTATCCCGGTAAACCGTCGCTGATTCGCAGATTGTTGCTGATTCTGACGGTTCGCGGCTTGCGTAGTGCTCCGGATCGCTTCGAGACGCAGATGCTGGAAATGGTCTCCGAACCGGACCGACGCCTGATGGTCGATCGGCCGGAACTCGTAACGCTCACACTCGAGAGCTTGCAAGAAGCGTTACGATCAGGGATTGGCGGCATTCATCATGAAGCCGGTCTGTATACCCGGCCGTGGGGATTCCAACTGCAGGATATCGACGCTGAGGTGCACCTGTGGCACGGCGAGCAGGACAACAATGTTCCCGTTTCCGTCGGCCGGTATGTGGCCGGGGCTCTCCCAAACTGTTCTGCTACGATCCTGGCGGACGAAGGTCACTTTTCTATACTGCGCGACCAGGTGCCCGAGATCTTAAAAGTGTTGCTTGCCTAGGTAACGTCAGCGATCTGCTGAGTGATAAACGAAGGGAAAAGTAAGAATGAAGACGATCATAGCTCTCTTCCTCATCCTGCATGGGTTGGTGCATGCCATTCTGGCCATGGTACCGGATCCCAATAAACCTGAATCTGGATTCGGGACGTTCTTTTCCCGATCGTGGCTGTTGACCGGCCTTGGTCTGTCGGAGTCGGCCGCCCGGCCTATCGCCATTGTTCTGGCGGCCGTAGCGACGATCGGTTTCATCGCGGCCGGCCTGGCGCTGTTGGAAATCCTGGTCCCCTTTGGTTGGTGGCGGATACTGGCTATTGCCTCGGCCATGGTCTCCTTATTGCTGTTGGTCGTCTTCTGGAATCTGTACCTGATTATTGGCGTTGCCATCGACGTGGTGATTCTGGTGACGCTGATCTTTACCGATTGGACGCCCGAATAGGGGCTCTCAACGCAAAATGGGACACGAGTGGATCAATCTGGATGTACGAAGGAGAACGATGACAACCAATCAGTTCAACCCCACCATGCTTGAAGAAGGATTGGGAGCGGCAGCTATTGCAGTTACTATCGTGGCTAGTCCATTGCTGCGGCCGTGGTACAGCAAATGGGGCGCTAGCGAGACCGAGGTGAAGAAGCGCTTGGCCGGCGATGAGCAAGTGCCCGAACCCAACCTGGCGAGTACCCGGGCGATAACTATCAATGCGCCAATAGCCAGGGTCTGGCCCTGGTTAGTACAGATGGGGCAGGGGCGTGGCGGTCTGTACAGCTACGAGCGGCTGGAAAACCTGGTCGGATGTGACATGCACAATTCTGGACAGATCATTCCGGAGCATCAGCATTTGTCGGTTGGCGACAAGGTTCGCCTCAGCAAAGGCGATAGTACACCCTACTTTGTCGTAAAGGCCATCGAGCCCGGCCGGGCCATCATCCTCGGCGGCGATGATCCGCCGACGACCTGGGCATTCATTCTGGAGCCCATAAACGAAGATTCGACGCGTCTGATCATCCGCTTCCGCCAGGCGTATGAGCCTTCCTTCGGCAACGTCATTGCCTGGCGCGTCTTCACCGATCCGATAACCTTCGTGATGGAGCGTAAGATGCTCCAGGGCATCAAGGTGCGGGCTGAGGCTAACTGAATAGGAGCGATCAATGAAGAAGCTCGTTCGGAGGATTGGTATGGCCATTGGAATTCTGGTTGGTTCATTAATTGCGGTAGGTATTGGGCTGTACATCCTGAAGCCGAAGGCGCCAAAACCATCGGGGGAACCGAATAATGTCAGCGAACTGGAAGATTACCTCGAACAGGTAGTGGCAGCGGAACGCCCGCCAGGTCTTTCCGTAGCGGTAGTCAAGGATGGCCAACTGGTTTATGCCAAAGGCTTTGGTCTTGCCGATGGGCCCAGGAATGTGAAGACCACTAAAGATACAGTTTACCATTGGTGGTCGATGACAAAAATACCTACGGCCGTTGCGGTTCTGCAATTGTACGAGCGCGGATCCCTGGATATTGACGATCCCATCGGGGATTATTTGCCATTCTTCAAAGTCACTTACAAAGGCGCTGAACAGGCAGATGTTACTATCCGCCAGGTACTCAATCACACCGCCGGGTTGTCTAATGCAACGCCGGAGATCTTTACCTGGCTGCACTTGGAAGGGGATCCAGCGGTAAACCAGACGGAATTGGTCGTTGAGAAGTTCTCGGACTACGATGAATTGAGATTCCTGCCCGGAGAAAAAGCAGGTTACTCCAATTTCGGATATATGGTGTTAGGAGCGCTGATCGAAGCAGTTTCTGGTCAGACGTATGAAGAGTATGTCGTCGATAACATCCTCTTGCCACTCGATATGCAAAACACCAACTTCATATACACTGAGTCGATGGCACAAAATGAGGCGACCGGTTCGCAGCATCTGGTTGATCAATACACGCCATTTATTCTGATTCTTAATCTCAGTTACATGATAAGAGAAAGGGTTGGATTACGGGCCTGGTTAGAACGCGTCTACAATGACCAGACATCACCGACTGGTTTGATTGGTTCGGTGACGGACGTGGCCCAGTTTATGATGGCTTATCTGAACGGTGGAGGGTCAATTCTAAAACCCAAAACGATATCTTTGATGAACAATGTGTCAGAGACACTCTCCAGTCCCGGTGATTCTGCCCGAGGGCTGGGCTGGGAAGCTCACCTGACCACAGACGGCCGTCGTTACCTCACTCATAGCGGCGGTGGCCCCGGTTTTGCGACTATCTTCCGGGTCTATCCCGACGAGAATCTGGGCGTGGTCGTGATGGGCAATGATTCCACGATCAACAGAACGACATTAGCCGATGTTTTAGCAGAAGTTGAATGGTAGATCGGATTGTCTTTCGGGGAAGCCGCGGTTGTGCCCTGTGCGGGGCATATTTCGCTTGTATCTCCAGTCGCGGATCGCCCTCGTTTCAACTTGACATTCGAGACCCAAAAGATCTATAATTCAATAATAAACTGACTGGTCGGTCTATAACGAGCCGTTACTCGCTTTTGGAGAATAGTTGCGGATCAGCCCTACACGCAACTGTTCGGGAGGGGTATCAATGGATTCGTCCATGGTCGTTTTACTGCTGATCACCGCGGTCGGGTCTATCCTGGTTACCTGGCTGTTGCCCAAAGCCTTTCACAGCCAGCCGCCTTATGGTACGGCCGTCGACATCCTGGTTGGTACTGTGGTTGCCGTTATCTGGGCGGTGATCACTTACCAATTCATCGCACCCCTCATAAACCTGGATGGCTGGCTAAGATTGCTGCTCAGCGCTCTTGACGCCATCGGGCTGGCGGCGGTGATGCTCTGGGTCCTGCGTCGCATAAAGCGTTGACTATTCCTTATCCTGCAAATCTGCGTCCCATTTTCTTGAGGGTGTGATATGTCGCCAAAACCGGATGTTTCGACCGAACGCAAACAGCAGATCTACCAGGCCGCCCTGGCTTGTTTCAACCGCAAAGGCTATCACCAGACGACCATGGACGATATCGTGTCACAGAGTGGCTTGAGCAAGGGCGCCCTGTACTGGTATTTCGATAGCAAGAAGGCGCTCTTCATTTCCCTCTTGAGCGATTTCATGACGCCCATGGGCCAGGAATGGGAGGCCATCGTCGCCGATCAAACCCTGACCGCTACCCAGAAAATGAAGACGATGCTGGCCTACTTCCGGGCCCAATTTGACGAGATGGTCGAGTTCTTCGGCCTGGTTATCGAAGCCTGGGCTCAAACTCACTTTGACGACGACGTTCAGCAGTTGACTCACGATTTATACCAACCTTACCAGGCCTGGATGGAGCGTATCCTTGAAGAGGGCGTGGCCCGGGGCGAATTTGCCCAGGTTGACGTAGACGCCACATCAGCAGTTATCCTGACCCTGTTCGACGGCCTGACCCTGGCTGTGGGCGCGGGCATGATCGACCAGGAACCGGATGCGCTAATGGCTGCGGCCGAAGCCCTGGTCCTGCGTGGCTTAGGGACAGAGGGTTGAGATGACAACGGCCCAGCCTTCGACGGGCGCGGTGTCCGGAACGGTGTCCGAAGCGGACTCCGCAGAATCGGCCGGCGACTTCATCATCGAGACCCACGAGCTGACCAAAGCTTTCAAGAGCGTGGTGGCCGTGGATGGGCTGACACTGCAAATCCGACCGGGCGAGATCTTCGGTTTGTTGGGTCCCGATGGTGCCGGCAAGACGACCACCATTCGCTTGCTGTCGGCTATCATGGATCCCAGCGACGGCTGGGCCAAAGTAGCCGGCTTCGACACCGTGACCGAGCCGGAGCCCATCAAGCGCTGCATCGGCTATATGGCCCAGCGTTTCAATCTTTATGGCGATCTGTCCGTTTGGGAGAATCTCAACTTCTTCGCCGATGTCTTCGAGGTATCTGGCGTCGAGCGCGCCGAGCGCATCGAGCGATTGCTCAACTTCGCCCGGCTGACAGAGTTTTGCGACCGGCGAGCGGCTCAACTGTCGGGCGGCATGCAGAAGAAGCTGGCCCTGGCCTGCACTCTCATCCATACGCCGGAGATCATCTTCCTGGACGAGCCGACGACCGGCGTGGACCCGGTTTCGCGCCGCGAATTTTGGGATATCCTGACCGACCTGCATCTGCAAGGCATCACCCTGGTAATCAGCACGCCTTATATGGATGAGGCCGAGCGTTGCTCACGCGTGGGGCTCATCTACCAGGGCCGGTTGGTGGTCAACGATACGCCGGAGGCGGTCAAGGCCATGACCGAGGGCGAGTTGATCGCCCTCTGGCCCTCGGACGTCCGCCAGGCGCGGCAGGCCCTGACCGGCGTGGAAGGCGTGCTGGAAATTCAGACCTATGGCGATCAACTGCGCGTTTTCACCCATGATACCGACGGCCTGATGAAACGTATGCGGACGACCCTGACGACCGAGGGCATCGAGGTGCACGATATGCGCCGGACCCGGCCGCGCATGGAGGAAGCTTTCATTTCTCTTATCCGACGGCAGATGGCCGATGAGGCGTCGCTATCCCACGAGATGCAATGATGATCGATCGAGTGATCCAGGTCAAGCATCCTGTTAATCCTGTCCGATTTCCTGTTATTCTTCTATGAACTGGCGGCGGATTCTCTCCATCATTCGCAAAGAGTGGTGGCATATCACTCGAGATAAGACCTCTTTTGGCTTGTTGCTGCTTTCGCCAGCTCTGGCCCTGGTGACCATGGCCTATGCCTTCTCGATCGACATCACCGACGTGGGTATCGGCGTGCTCAACCGGGATCTCAGCCCGTTATCGCGGGGATACATCAGTCAGCTGGGCAGTACCGACGCCCTGCGTCTGGAGGCCTGGCCGGCCCAGCTGGAGGAAGTTGAGGCGCTGATGATGCGCGGCCAGGTCAAGGCGGTGGTCATCATCCCGGCCGGTTTTGAGCGCGATCTGTTGGCCGGGCGCACGGCTGGCGTCCAGGTCGTGGTCGACGGCACCGATCCCAATACGGCCGGTCACGCCATTCGCCATGTCAGCGGCCATACCGAACATTTCGTCAAAGACCAGGTGGCCCAACAGTTAATCCGGGCCGGCTGGCCAGCCGACTTAGACGACCCCATCGATTTGCGTTTGCGATCCTGGTTCAATCCCTCGCTGCGCTACACTGTGTCAATGATCCCGGCCCTAGTGGGCATCGTATTGAGCGTGCCGGCCATGGCCGCTTCCCTGGCCCTGGCCCGGGAGCGGGAGTGGGGCACCTTGGAAGGGCTGATCGCCACGCCTATCGGCCGGGTCGAATTGATCGTCGGCAAATTGATCCCCTACGTGATGGCTGGTTTCTTGAGCGTGCCCTTGTGCGTGGCCGTAGCCGTTTTTGGCTTCAATGTCCCTCTGAATGGCAGCCTGGCCCTGTTTCTGGTTCTGGCCCTGGTCTTCCTGTTTGCCACCATGAGCATCGCCTTGTTCCTGTCCGTTTTCGCCGGCAGCCAGCAGGTAGCCATCCTGGGCTCGATGATCATCTTTCTCTTCTCCGGCTTTTTCATGTCCGGGCTTTTGATCCCCTTCAGCCTCATGGGTCCGATATTGAAGTTGGAGGCCTTCATGTTTCCGACGACCCATTTCGTGATCATCAGCCGCGGCATATTCGTCAAAGGCGCCGGCTTGGCCGCACTGCAAGGCTTTGTCCTGGCCCTGCTGGGTCTGGGCGCGATTTTTTTTACGCTGACGGTGTTGATGTTCAAGAAGAAGCTGTGATAGCCATCAGCAATCAGCCTTTAGCCATCAGCTGAAGGCTGACAGCTGTTGAAAGCTGAAGGCTTTTCGAATGCATCGATTGCTCAATCTAATCACCAAAGAATTCATCCAGCTGTTCCGCGACCGGCTGTTGGCGCCGTTGATCTTGCTGGGGCCGTTGGCCGAATTGCTGATGATCGCCTGGTCCACCTCCCAAGGCATCGATCAATTGCCCACGGCCGTGCTGGATATGGATCGCAGCAACGCCAGTCGCGGCCTGGTGGTGGCTATGGAAAACGCCGAGACCTTCGATCCTTACTACGTCGAGAGCCTGGACCAGGTGACCTACGATATCGATCGGGGCCAGGCCCTGGCCGCCTGGGTGATCCCGGCCGGTTTCCAGGCCCAACTGACGAGCGCGACGGCCGCTCCGCCCCAAGTGCAACTCATCGTCGACGGCGCCGACGTGGCCGCGGCCCAAACGGCGGCCGAAGCCGGCGAGGGATTGGCCGCCAGTTACGGGCAGAACTTCGCCATGCGGGTGATGAATACGGCCACCGGCCAGGCCATACCGCTGGATATGAGCTTGCGAGTCTGGTTCAACGAGGAACTGAAAGAGTCCAACTTCATGATCCCGTCCGAGCTGGGCTTCATCGCCGCGGCCATCGCCGCTATGCTGGCCAGCATGGTCATCGCCCGCGAACGGGAACTGGGCACCCTGGAGCAGCTTGTCGTCACGCCGATCAAGCCGTCACAAATCGTCATCGGTAAGTCGGTCATGGCTGTCAGCCTGGGCTACACCTTGTTCCTGTTGATGTTGGGCATGGTCGTCTGGCTATTCGGCGTGCCCATGCGTGGCTCGCTACCCCTGCTCATGATCCTGGCCTTCATCTACATGCTGGTCGAGCTGGGCTGGGGGCTGATGATCTCGGCCGTGGCCCACACCCAGATGCAGGCTTTGCTGGCTTGTTTCGTGGTGGTCATGGTCATGATCATTTTCAGCGGCTACGCCTTTCCGGTGGACACCATGCCGCCTTTCATGCAGGCCATCGCCAATATCTTCCCCTTGAAGCACTGGCTGATCATCTTTCGGTCGATATTGCTGAAAGGGGCCGGCCTCCAGGTCTTCTGGCGCGAATTCTTGGCCATCCTGATCTTGGGTGGGTTCATTTATACCGGCACGATTTTATTGATGCGCCGGACGCGGTTGGATTAGGGCCAAGCGAAGCGGCAGGAACTTGTGGGAATTGAGAGCAACTGACTAAGCGAAGCGGCGAGAATTGAGAACTCTGGACTCAAAACGCGAAACTGACTAAGCAAAGTGACGAGAACTCGAATGGCTATTGATACGCTAGAGCGGGTGAATAATCATGCCGTCGAGACGGCCGCGTTGGTTAAGCGCTTCGGCGACTTCACGGCTGTGAATGGGGTGACGTTCACCGTGGGACGAGGCGAGATTTTTGGCTTCCTTGGCCCGAACGGAGCCGGCAAGACGACGACGATGCGCATGTTGATGGGCCTCATCCCGCCCACCTCGGGCTCGGCCACGGTGCTGGGCTTTGACGTGATCGAGCAGACGGTCCAGATCCGGCGCCGCATCGGCTATATGTCCCAACGTTTCAGCCTGTATAACGACCTGACGGTTGAAGAGAACCTGAACTTCTTCGGTGGCGCCTATGACGTGCGCGGCCAGCGCCTGAAAGCCCGTAAGGCGGACATCCTGGCCATGGCCGGCCTCGAGGGGCGCGAGCGCGAATTGGCCAAGAACCTGTCGGGCGGCTGGCGGCAGCGACTGGCTCTGGGCTGCGCCCTGGTCCACGAGCCGGAAATGCTCTTCCTGGACGAACCCACGGCCGGCGTCGACCCTATTTCCCGCCGCGAATTTTGGAATCTGCTCTACTTATTCGCCGGCCAAGGCCGGACCATTTTCGTCACCACCCATTATATGGACGAGGCCGAACATTGCAGCCGCCTGTCTTTCATCCAGCATGGCGAGTTGGTGGCCCTGGGCTCACCAGAAGAGATCAAACGCGAGAAGATGCGCGGTCAGGTGCTGGAGATCG
The DNA here is from genome assembly GCA_041570195.1 of Promineifilaceae bacterium (SeqCode). Taxonomy (GTDB): domain Bacteria; phylum Chloroflexota; class Anaerolineae; order Promineifilales; family Promineifilaceae; genus UBA11865. The sequence goes on from JBFFWQ010000042.1 coordinate 19,043, forward strand.
ACTGTACCCGGCCAGATGTGGCCGTGCAAACGCTGCGCGCCGCCGGCCAAGGCCAAACTGGGCAAGGCCAGTATGGGCAAGGCCAGTATGGGCAGGGCCAGTTTGGGCAGGGCCAGTTTGGGCAGGGCCAGTTTGGGCAGGTGACCTTATATGGCGCCCTGGTGCATGTGGTGGCCCAAGATGTGCTTGCCCTGCGGCCGGCCATCGAAGAAGAATTAAGCGTTGCCGGTTTACAAATACGCAGTATGGAACTCATTGCTCCATCCTTGGAGGATGTATTTATCGCGAGCGCAACAGAGACAGAGCCATTGACGCTCAGCAACCAGCCGTCAGCTGACGGCTGATTGCTGAAAGCTGACTGCTATCACTGGAGAAGATCATGAGTCAACGAACGAAAATCATCATCGGCGTGGCGGCCTTGATTTTGGGCGCCGTCGCGATTGGTTGGCTATATTTCCAGTTGAGCCCCGGGGCCTGGGATGATTTTTTGGCCGAAATGAGCGGCGACACGACCGGCTCGCGGCCGGCGGCCCAACCGGTCGTGCGGCGCCCGTCCCGAAGCGAAGGTGACTTGCTGGCCTCTGGCAGCATCGAGGCCGAGGAAGTGACCGTGGCCGCCGAACTGGGTGGCCGGATCGTCGAGACGGCCGCCGGCGAGGGAGATAGTGTTGCCGAAGGGGCGCTGCTGCTGCGCCTGGACCAGCAGGTTCTAGCAGCCCAACGCGAAGGGGCGGTAGCGGCCGTGGATCAGGCTGAAGCCGCCCAGGCCGCCGCCCAGGCCAGACTGGATTGGGCCCTGGCTGGCGCCACCGAGGAAGAGATCGCCGCCGCCGAAGCGGCCGTGCTGGCTGCTGAGGGCGCGGTGGCGGCCGCCGAAGCGGCCCTGACCGAGGCCGAGATCGGCGCCCGGAGCGCCCGCACCGTGAAGCAAAGCGAGAGCTCGGTCGCCCTGGCCGAAGCGGCCGTGGCCCAGTCTGAGGGCGGTGTGGCCGCGGCCGAGGCCGATCTGGCCCGGGCCAATGCCGAACTGGCACGGCTGCGAGCCGGCGCCCGCCCGGAAGAGATCGCCATGTTTGAAGCCCAACTGGCCCAGGCCGAAGCCCTTTACCTGCAGCCCCGGACGGCCTATGACGAACTGGCCAAAAACGAGATCCGCGGCGTGCCGGAAGAGATGGCCCGCTACCAGATGCAAGCCGCCCAATCGGCCCGCGACGCCGCCCAAGCCCAGCTCGACCTGGCCCGGGCCGGCGCTTCGAGCCAAGAGATCGCCGCCGCGCTGGCCATGGTGAGTGCAGCCGAGGCCCAGGTGGATATCGCCGAAGCCGGATTAGACGCGGCCGAAGCAGCCCTGGTACAGGCGCAAGCGGCGCCGGAGGCGAGCGAGGACCTGGTTGCCCGGGCCGACGCGGGCGTGGCCGCCGCCCAGGCCCAGGTGAAGGTGACCGAAGGCCAGCAGGCCCAGGTCCAGGCGGCGTTGGACCGTCAACTGGCCGGGGCGACGGACCAGGAGATCGCCATGCTGCGGGCCCAGGTAGCCCAGACTGAAGCGGCCCTGGCCGCGGCTGAGGCGGCGCTGAAGGTACTCGACATCGAATTGGAGCGAACGGCCTTGACGGCCCCAGCCGGTGGCGTGATCCTGGAGTGGCTGGTCCACGAAGGGGAGTTGGCCATGCCCGGCGCGGCGCTGTTCACCCTGGCCGACCTGGACCAGGTGACGCTGACCGTGTACGTGCCTGAGGCTGAGTTAGGTAAGGTAGCCTTGGACCAGGAAGTTGAAGTCACGGTTGATGCTTATGAACAGGTCTTCCCCGGCCGGGTGACCCACATCGCATCCCAGGCCGAGTTCACGCCTAAAAACGTGCAGACCCAGGAGGAGCGGGTGCACATGGTTTTCGCGGTCAAGATCCAGCTTGACAACCCCGATCACCAGCTCAAACCGGGCATGCCGGCCGACGCGATCTTTAGTTCGTAAGCCACCGCACCACCAGGTTTCAAAGAGTCCGTCAAACAAAATCACCTTCTGCTAAGTCCAGAATCTATTTGAGCCCGTATATATCAACAGGCGATTCAAACGGCTGCCAGCCGGTGAGGCCCCGCGTTCGGCGAGTTTCGCTAAAACCCGTTCTGGGAGGTGATAGATGCTGTAGACCAAGCTATCTTTAGTCGATAACCATTTCCTTGCCTTAGTAAAACCCCTGTTGAGCGCCGCCATTGACTTTCATTGACGGGGAATCTCGTCGTTCCGGTAACTGCCCTGCCAACTTCCCAGCGCCGGCGCGAAGCCCATAAAATAGAAGGAGTAAGTCATGTTCTTTAGCCATATCAAAAAATGGAAGGCCGGTTTCGCCGTTGCCTTGTTGCTTGTAGCGCTGTTACTTCTGGTCGGCAGCGTCAGTTACGCCAATGTACCGGCCAGCGCCCACGCTCCCCAAATCATCGAACTTGAGCCGCTGGCCTCTGGGCTGACGGCCCCCCTTGGCGTGACCCATGCCGGCGACGGCTCCGGCCGTTTGTTCATCACCGAGCAAACGGGCCAGATACGGATCGTGCAAAACGGGGATCTGCTGGCTACGCCTTTCCTGGATATTTCTAACAAGCTGCCGGCACTGAACCCATTCTTTGACGAACGCGGGTTGCTCGGGCTGGCCTTTCATCCTGATTACGAAAGAAACGGCCGCTTCTTTGTGCGTTATAGCACCCCTCGAGATGGCAATCCAGGCGAGCCATGCTTCGGTACATCTCGTGGCTGCCACACCGAAATCCTGGCCGAGTATGCGGCCTCGGCCGACGACGCCAACCAGGCCGACCCTGGCTCGGAGATCATTCTCTTCGCCGTCGACGAACCCCAGTTCAACCACAACGCTGGTGATATCGCCTTTGGCCCGGATGGGTTCTTGTACTTCACCCTGGGCGATGGCGGCGGCGCACACGATGGCCTGGCCGACGATCCGCCCTCCCATGGACCCATAGGCAACGCTCAGAACATCGAAACGCCCCTGGGCGCGATCCTGCGGATCGACGTGGATAGACTCACGATTTGTCACAACAACCAGACGATCCAGGTGAGCGCCAATGCCGTTTCGGCGCACCTTGCCCAGCATGGCGACACGGTTGGCGCCTGTTCCGGCCAGGAGTCGACGCCCACTTACGCCATCCCGCCGACCAACCCGTTTGCCCGGGGGGCTGGCGCCGACGAGATCTACGCCTATGGCCTGCGCAATCCTTATAGATTCTCCTTCGACGATGGACCAGGAGGAGACGGCAAATTGTACCTGGGTGACGTGGGTCAGAACTTGTTCGAAGAAGTCAACATCGTCGAGCGAGGCGGCAACTACGGTTGGGTGATCCGGGAAGGGTTCCACTGCTTCGATCCCTTCAACCCCAGAAACCCGCCGGCCGAATGCAGCGACACGGGTCCCCACGGCGAACCGCTGCTCGATCCTATCGTGGAATACTCGCATCCAGGGAGCGGCTTTGAGCCTGAGATCGGCGTCACGGTCATCGGCGGGTTCGTCTACCGGGGCCACCAATCGCCGAGCCTGAGCGGAGATTATATCTTCGGCGATTTCACGGAAGGATTCTTCCCGCCCGCTGGCATCTTGCTCTATATCGAAGATCCGGCCGGCGAGGCGCCCGAAATCCAACGATTCCAGATTGGTCTCGACGACCGGCCTTACGGCCTGTATCTCAAAGGCTTTGGCGAAGGTGAGGATGGCGAGATCTATGCCTGCGGATCGACGGTACTGGCGCCCACCGGTACCGGCGGAGTTTGTGAACGGATCATTGCCTTGAACTAGAGCAACTCCCCGATCCTGTCGAATAACGAAGTTAGCCCCCTGGCCGGCCGCGCCGTCAGGGGGCTTGCTTCGTTGCGCGAGATGTTATCTTGCGCCGGTTAACCAAACCGGGCTAAGGGTTGGTCGGCCGGCGATAGTTTGCATATTGAGGAGAGATGCCGAAAATGGGAGCCGGTTTTAGCAGCGGGCTTCATCTGAGGATAAGCCCTCCTCGATTGTGTCTCAAACAAAATAATAGGAAAGCCCATGACTTCTTTGGACGAACTGAAGCAGAAATGGTTCATCAACACGGCCGACCCGGAGGCCTTTCCGCCCCCGACCCGCCACCTCGGCTCGCGGGTGGCCGACCACAGCGACGGCAACCTGGTCACGCCGTTGATCGACGGCTCCAATATCATGGGCTATTTCGAAGATCGGCTAGCCGAACTGCTGACGGCCGGCGATCCGAGCCAGGCCAGGATCTGGCTGGCGGCCATGGGTATCGAGCCGGTGGCATTCAAGGGCCAGAACAGCGGCTCCAAGGACGCCATCACGGCCATGCTCGAAGCGGCCGGCGCCGGCGTGCAAATCGCTTACCTGGGCAGCGGCCAGGGCAACCTGGCTATGGCCTCCAAGAAGTTCGCCCGCCAGTTGAGCGAGCGAGGCAGCCAGGGCGTGGTGGACAAACGCTTTCCCTTCGCCAGCGGCCACCACCAGAAGTTCAACGTGACTTACCGGCCGCAAGGCGACTGGCAGGCGGTAGTCGGCTCGGCCGATTTTTTCTTCGCTCGCTGGGACGATCCCGACCACGCGGCCGAAAACCCGGCCCGGCCCAAAGGACCGACCCACGACGCGGCCGTTTTGGTCAAGGGCCCGGCCACGGCCGACATCTTGTTGACCTTCACCGAACGCTGGAATGACCTGGCCACCAGTGGCCGCACCACGCCCCACATTGAGCAACCGCTGCCCGACCCGGCCGGCGATCTTCCGACTGCGGCCGGGTCCCACTCGGTCCAGGTTTTGCGCACTTACCCGGTGGTCAAGAACGGCCGCGGCTTTTCCTGGTCGGGGCAGGGCGAGTTTACCATCTGGGCCGCCTATCTGAAGGCCATCAAGGCGGCCCAGACGACGATCTATATCGAAGATCAATACCTCTATCCCTTTGGCGACCCGCCCTTTATTTATGGCCCGGACACCGTCGAGCGGGAGACCGATTACGTGTACCAGCTCGGTCTGGCCCTGAAGCGGGGCGTGGACGTGGTGGCCCTGGTTCCCGGTCGCAATGATTCGCTGCCCAAACATTACGAGAACCAGCAGCGCCGCCGGGCGACGGAATACCTGGCCGACATCGCGAATTCGACGCCCGGCGCCGGACGCTTCGTGGTGGCCAAGTTGCACCGCGGCGGCAATGATGTCACGGTGCACTCCAAGCTGATGCTGATAGACGACGAGTTGATCCTGGTCGGCACCCACAATATCTGCCAGCGCAGCATCGCCTACATCTCGGAGATTCATCTGGGCATCGTCGACGCCGACGACCGGCTGGCCCGCGACTTGCGGGTCGCCCTGTGGGCCGAGCACCTGGAACTGGATGACCCCGATGCTCTGCTGGATCCCCGGCAGGCGGCCGGATTATTCGAAGAGAACGCCGCCGGAGGCAAAGGTCGGCTGATCGCCTATCCCACCCAGCGCTTCAAACGCGAATTCCCGTATCGTTTTTTGATGAACCGGTTGATCGACCCATATGCCGGCCCGAAACGAAGTTGAGAGCCAATTCCAAAGGAAACAACATGTTTGAGATTCTACCCGAGAGCACGAACGACTATATGGGCTTCAAGGTTGGCGGCAAGTTGACGGCCGACGACTATGCCGAATTGCTGCCCAAGATCGACGAGGCCATCGCCGCCAGCGGCCGGATCAATATGGTGGTTGTCATCGACCAGCCAGAAGGCTGGGATGGATTGGACGCCGCCAAGGCCGACTACAAGTTCGGCACCCGGGAATACCGGCAGGTGGAGCGCTGTGCCTTCGTCAGCGACAAGAAGTGGTTCAAGTGGGTAGTGAAGCTGATGGACCCCTTCACCCGGCGAACCGACGAGAAGTTCTTTGAACCGACCGAGCTTGATCAAGCCTGGGCCTGGGCACGCGGGAAGGAGGGTTGAGAAGCCAGGCTTTTTAACCACGCCTGGCCAGCATGGGTCTAAGGGTAAAAAGCCTGGCTTCCTCTGGCCATTACTCCCCAACCCCGCAGAAATATTGTATCTCGCTATCCCCGTTGGGATGGAAAACATAGGCCAGGCCGGTGAAGCCGTGGCCGCCGACGAATTGATCGCGCAGCCCGGCCTGGGAATCGAACTGGTACAGTCCGCGGGTCAATTCCGCGCCCGTTGTCAGGTCGGTCACGGCGATGGAGAGCGACTGGCCTTCGCCGACATCTGAAATGAATGTTGTCTCGACGCGCATATCGTCGAACTCGGCCGACGCCTTGTTGGCGCTCTGATCGCCGGCCGTGGACAGGGTCAGGGTCGATTCGTCGAAAGAGGCCCCGGGCGCCGGCCGGTAAAAGACCTCGCAAGTGATATCTTCGGGAATGGTTCCCGCCTTGTCAGCATCGCCTTGCCCGGCCGTCGAGCTGCAAGCGGCCAGAGGAAACAAGGCGGCTAATAATCCGATCCAGATCCAGCGTTTCAGTTGTCGCATTTGCTTTTTACTCCCACGAATTGTTCATGCCCCTTTCTTCGGGACACGAATGGCTTCAAGCTACGAGGATAGTCTAGACCACAGCAGCCCGCTTTTGCAAACCGGGTGCGGGATAGAGTCCCGCGCTACATTGTTCTGATCGGGCGGCTTTCAGTTTTGGGCAAGGGTGGAGGATAATGAGCTAAGCCCAGGCGATGCCTAGCCTTAGCTTTCGGAGAACGAAATGAGCGATGATGTTGACGAGAGGGCTTTCGACGCCGTTCTGCTCATGGAGCCGCTCTATCATCTGGTGGTCGAAGCCGACCGGAAGGCGGCGCTTAAAGAAGCCTTTGACCGGCTGCGAGAAGGCGGCGTTATCTTTTCGGCGTTTATCAGTCGCTATGGCATTGTGGGCGATTTGTTTAAAGACATCCCGGAATGGATTGAGGACCAGGCAAAGGTCCGCTCGCATCTGGCGACGGGCAAGCGACCTGATGGTTCTCGGCCAGGTGGAATTCGCGGATATTTCGTGGAAGCCTCTGAGATCGCCCCGTTGCATGAAGCGATTGGCTTTGAAACCGTGACGGTGGCGGGTGTGGAGCCATCCATCATGGGCGCATCGAGACATCTGTTGCATATCGGCCGGAAAAGGTAACGTGGGGATGTCGCGGGGCGACCCAGGCTGTTGAAAAAGTAACAAAGACTGTGATAACCCCCGAAAGCAGAAGGATTTTATCATAAGAATACTTCGTTTTCCTTGTATAATCACCCAGAGAAGGTATTTATACAATGCGTATCTCGCTCAACACCTCGTTGGGCGGCGTGTCGTTCAGTGAGGAGGATTCCGATGTTCGTGTGGCAGCAAGCCGTCATTGCCCTCGTGGGCCTGGTCGCCATCGGGTGGCTGTCAGCCGCGGTCATCCGGCTGTTCTCGGTTCGTTCATCCGTCTCTGCAGTTGTGCGACCCGGCAGCGCAGTGGAGTCTGGCCTTGTCGGCGGCATTGTGCCGCCCAAGGCCCGAGTCTTCGACGGCTGGTCCTACCGGGTGGGTGGTCGTTTTGCCGGGAGGGTTCGCATCGCTGTGTACCCTGACAGCGTCGCCGTCGCTGGACCCCGCGTTCCCTCAGGAGTGTACAAGGCGTGGGTCTGGCTGCAGACGTTGCTGCTCGCCGCCGTCTTTCCGGCGCTCGCAGCCGCAATCGTGCTGCTCGACTGGCGCTATCTTCTGTGGACGGTCGGCCTGTTCGTGCTCAGTTTCGCGGTCTCCATGGGCGGCGCCGGGATGTGGCCCGGCCTCGGCGAACTGACGGCAGAGGGCGAAGAGGGCCACCTCAAAGCGCTGGAGTTCCCGCGCAACGCCGTCAGAGAGGTTGATATCGGCAAAGGCTGGTCCAAAGGCGGGTTCGAGGTTATCCTCTTTCCCTATTTGGCGGGGATCAACAAGTTGGCAGAAGGTCGGGCTGTCTCCTTCTTCGCGCCCGATGAGACCGGGCATGAGGTGAGATTCGCCCTAGACATGTACGCCGAGTCCAAGGCCAATGAGCTTGCTGGTCTTTTGAGATCCATTCCCAAGACCGACCCGCCCAACAAGCGGATTGAGACGGAGGGTCCGCCTTGGCCGGACAACGCGGGTACGGATGGATGAGTGGCGGCCCTCCGCTCATCCGCATCACGTTAAGGGCATGCAAATAGACATAATGACCATTGTGTTGACCGCACAGAGAAAAGGGCCGATAAATCGGTCCTTGTTTTCTCCCCTTCAATCTGCTACGGTGTTTCTAGTAGACATATTCCAGCCAACAGGTGGTTGTGTTTACCCATTTTATGAACTTTGTCGAACCCATCCGCGACCGTAAAAAGATCGCTCAAATCAAGAACTTATTGCGGGGTGAGGAGCGCTTCCGAGACTTGCTGCTATTTACCGTTGGAATTAACACCGCGCTACGGATTTCTGACTTGTTGCGATTGAGGGTCGAACACTTCATTGATGCACAGAAGGGGCTTCGTCGCCGATTCGTGATTCGGGAAGAGAAGCGAGGAAAACGGCAAGAGGTAGTCGTGAATCACAGCATCCGAGCGGTGTTGGCAGAGTACCTTGATGCTTACCCAGATATTGCTATCGACCCAAACTACTTTATCTTCTTCAATACTCAAACCGGGGACTATTCTCAGCCTATCAAGCGAGGGCAAGCCTGGAAGTTCATCACAACCATCTGCCAATCGGTGGGATTACGAGGCAACTTCGGCACCCATAGCCTGCGCAAGACCTGGGGCTACCACGCCCGGATGAATGGGGTTGATCTAGCCCTTATCATGTACAAGCTCAACCACTCTAGTCTGGCCTACACCAAACGCTATCTGGGCATCACCGATGATGAGCTACAAGCAGTCGTCCAACGGTTGAACTTGTAATTCCCACGACACCGCGAGGTGAACTATGCTGGGTCAAAAACCCAGGGTGTTTCAGCCACACTCTGAAGTCTGTTTGGACGATTTGGTTCCTCAGGACAACTTCTTCCGCCAGGTTGAAGGATGTCTTGATCTTGATTTCGTTCGCGATCTGGTCTGCGATCTCTATTCAGACACAGGCCGCCCCTCTATAGATCCAGTCGTCATCTTCAAGTTGCAGCTTATTGCTTTTTTTGAAGGCATACGCTCCGAGCGACAGCTAATGGAAACTGTCAACATGCGCCTCGACCATCGCTGGTACATTGGCTATGACTTGGGCGAGCCCATACCCGACCACAGCAGTTTGAGTAAGATCCGAGAGCGCTATGGGCTGAAGACCTTTCAGCGCTTCTTCGAGCGCGTAGTTGAATTGTGCATTGAAGCCGGTCTAGTCTGGGGCGAAGAGTTTTACCTTGATGCGACGAAAGTCAGGGCCAATGCGGCTGTCCGAAGTATGGTAGACAGAACAGAAACTGTAATGGCGCACGTCCGACAGTTGTTCAGCTCGGATGGAAAATCTACACCTGAAGGTATAAACGAGTCAGACAAGTCGAGCGTTGACCTCGTGGTCAAGTATGATGGTGAACGCATTACCGGGCCACGCAAGCCATTTTATACAAGGATTGCGGACAAACAGATTAGCTTGACAGACCCAGATGCAACCCCCATGAGACCATCTGGTGGAGGGAGAGCGATCTTAGGCTACCGTGACCACTATGTCGTTGACGGTGGCAAAGCTCGTATCATTTTGAGCGCCTTGGTAACTCCGGCCTCAATTATGGATAACACACCTATGTTGGATATGGTTCACTGGGCTTGTACCAAGTGGAGATTAAAGCCTAAGATCGTCACCGGCGACGCCAAGTATGGCACGGCGCCAAACATCGCCGGACTGGAAAGTGCAGGAATGAAGGCTTTTGTTCCCATTCCCGACCTGAGTAAGCGAAGCAAGTATTATCAGCCTGATCTTTTCCGCTACAATGCTGAAAAGAATCACTACCTTTGCCCGCAGGGGCAGATATTGAAGCTTTATTCTCATCGCAAGAGCGAGCAAGTCATCGTCTACAGGGCTGAATCCCAGGTCTGCAATTCTTGTCCAGTGAAACACGAGTGCACCGAAAGCAAGAGTGGTCGCCACATATTCCGGTCCATCTTTCAGGAGCATATTGACAGAGTTAAAGCATATCACGACACTGAAGAATATCAGCAGGCCATGCGAAAAAGAGGAGTTTGGGTCGAGCCTCTATTTGGAGAGGCCAAGCAATTTCATCGGCTGAGGCGATTCCGATTAAGGCGTCTGCAGAAGGTGAATATTGAAGGATTGATGGTGGCGGCAGGACAAAACCTAAAAAGGTTACTCAAACACTGGGCCAGGGACATGGTTTCTGGTCGGATAGAAGAGACCGGAGAGCTACTTAATTTGTTTCATCAATTGCTTTTACGATGGTTCATCCCGTTGCAACATGCTATTTGACTCGTTTTTCAACAGGCTGGACCGTTTCGCGACGGAGGTCAGAGATTGCCGGAACGGTTGGCCGGGTAGCCCGACACACACGGTCGACTAAAATCCCATTGTGCTATTCAATCTGATCCGTTACGCTTTTGTACAGTATGGTCGACAGACTAATCTCGCCGGTGCAACTCGAGCCAAAGGAATAAAACATGACCCAGCAAGAATATCAATCCACGAATGGCGTTACGGAGTTGAGCGCCGCGGAGCTGGCGAGTAAGATCAGGGACGGCCAGCTCTCAGCCCAGGAAGTGACCGAAGCCCATATCAACCGCATACAGGCGGTCAACGGCAAACTGAACGCCGTCGTCATTCCTCTTTTTGATCAGGCTCGTGGCGAAGCGGCGGCCGCGGACGAAATGAGGCAGCGCGGCGAGCAACTCGGCCCGCTTCATGGCGTGCCGGTGACGATCAAAGAGCAGTACCGCGTCGCCAACACACAAACGACCCTTGGGGCTACCAACAAGATCGGCAACGTCTACCACGGCGAGGGCCCGCTAGTCACAAAGCTGCGCGAGGCTGGGGCGATTATCCTGGGCAAGACCAATATCATCCAGACCCTGGCCGGCTGGGAAAGCGACAATCGCGTCTATGGTCGCAGCAACAATCCCTGGAACCTGGACAGGAGTCCGGGCGGGAGCAGTGGCGGTGAAGGCGCCATCATCGCCGCCAGGGGATCGGCGCTTGGACTGGCCGGCGACTTCGGCGGGAGCACACGAATTCCGGCCCATTTCTGCGGGCTCCAAGGCTTGAAACCCACCTCGGGCCGCTTGTCCAACGACGATTTTCCTGCTGACCTGCTCAGCGCCGGGCAGGAAGCCATCATACCGCAGCCGGGACCCATCGCCCGCACTGTCGCCGACCTGAAATTGGCGATGCGCCTGTTCGCCGAAACCTCGTTATCGACTACGCAGGACCTGGTCTCTCCTGTCGAATGGCCCGATCCCGACAAGGTCCAGGTCCAGGATCTACGCATTGGCATGTTTACCAGCAGCGACTATTTTCCGGTCGCCCCGGCGATTCGTCGCGCAGTAGAAGAGGCCGCCGAGGGCCTGCGGACTCTTGGCGCTGTGGTGGAGATATTTCCGCCGCCGGACATCTGGGAGGCGGTGCGGCTATTCCTGGGCGTGAACTCGGCCGACGGCGGCCAGGGTTTCCGGCGCTTGCTGGGAGATGAGAAACCTATTCAGCAGGTGTCGGGGCAATTCCAGGCGGTATGGAGTCCGGCGCCGGCCGTAGCCGTCGTCAAGCGGTTAGCGTCGGCGCGAGGGCAGAAGCATCAGGTCTATCTGATGGATTGCCTGCGCCCTTGCTCGGCCGAGGAATATTGGCATTTGGTCGCAGAGTGCGGCGGCTACCGGCGGCGCTTTCTGCAGGCGCTGGACGAAGGCGGATTTGATGCCATCCTTTGCCCGCCGGCCGCGCTGCCCGCCGTGACCCATGGCGGCACTGAGCACCTTGTCCCGGCCTTCAGTTATGCGTTCATGTATAACGTGCTCGGCGTCCCGGCCGGCGTGGTTGCAGCCACGACAATACAGCCCGGTGAAGAAAGTGACCGCCAGGTTGGCAAGGATATGGCCGACATCACGGCCCGAGAAGTTGAAGAAGGCAGCGCCGGATTGCCGGTGGGGGTACAGGTCGTCGCCAGGTATTGGCGGGAGGACATTGTGTTGGCCGTGATGGCCGAACTCGAGAAACATTTTCGAGCTCAACCATTTTTCCCTGAATCTCCTGAAGTGCTGATCTAAGAGCGGGACTAACCCGACGGTACATGCACGGTGATTGGTTGAGCCGGTCGTTCGGCCTAGCCCCGGGTAGATAGAATCTATTTATAGGCCGCCCCTGCTATCCGGCGCTAACAGGGGTCTTTGATCGCCTATATACCCTCTTGGACTTCGATTATCTCATCGGCGACTCCGCCATGGGCCTCGTCGTGTACCGCGGCGCCGGCCTCAGCGCTGGGCGCTTCGAACAAGCAAAAGACGGTACCTGACTCTTCGTTGTACCAATATCTCAGGTATTTCACCCCGTGCTTGTCCTGAGTCTCGAGGTCTCTCTTGTGGGCTTCTATGACTGCCTCGGCAGTCAACCCATCTACACCCTTGTGGATATCCATATAAAGTGGCATCTGGTTATTACCTCCTGTTAAGCAGCAACTTCTCAGTATTCACTTGCATTCGTTTACCTTCACCGGAAGGCGGAATAAGACCAAGAATCCATCTATCTGGCTGGCCAGGACAGTAGATGTTCCTCTCGTTCGGCCGGAAAACAGGGATTACGTTCCCGCAGTTGAAGAATAGACCGGCAGTTGACTAGAGTCAGTGGCTTTCTTTAACGAACTGTTCGATGCAAGGATTGATGGTTAGTGGGTAAGCCACCAGCGAAGTGAGCTGCTGTAGCGTGACTCTGAGCTTACTGTAGATCCCTTTTTGCTTGAAGTCAACATTGATCCTTTTTGCACAAGGTCGTCAGAGAACAGCTTTCCCGAGAATTACCAATCGTCCGGTTCAGACCCACTAGCTCACAAGTTTCCGGGAAAATGACAAGGATTAGCCGTAAGGGCGGTAGGCGTTGGTGATCGGCAGCCGCCAATCCTTGCCAAAGGCGCGCGGCGTGATCTTTATGCCCGGCGGACTCTGCCGCCGTTTGAATTCGCTGTTATCGATCAGCTGGAGGATGCGCTCGATGTCCTGCCGCTCGAAGCCACGCTCCGCGATTTCCCCGGCCGTCAGGTTCTCTTCGATATAAGCCCGCATCACGGGGTCGACGATTTCGTATTCAGGCAGCGAGTCGCTGTCCCTCTGGTCCGGCCTCAGCTCGGCCGAAGGCGCCTTTTTTAGCACTCGCTCTGGAATGACTGGCTGCCTACCCAGCGAATTAACATGCTGGCAAAGTTCATACACCAGCATCTTGGGCACATCCTTGAGGACCGAGAAACCGCCGGCGCTGTCGCCGTAGAGTGTGGAATAGCCCACGGCAACTTCGCTCTTGTTACCGGTGGTCAGCACGAGCCAACCAAACTTGTTGGATAGCGCCATCAGCAACGTGCCGCGGATACGGGCCTGGATGTTTTCCTCGGCCGTGTCGGGCTTTAGCCCTGCGAACGGCTCGGCTACCATGTCAAGGAACGCCTGGTAGGTGCCGTCAATCGGAATAACACGATAATCGATGCCCAGGTTATGGGCTAGCGTGGCGGCGTCATCCAGACCGTGCCCCGATGAATAGCGCGATGGCATGGCGACGCCGACGACATTAGCTGGCCCGATGGCCTCCACGGCGATGGCCGCCGTCAGCGACGAGTCCACGCCGCCTGATAACCCCAGCACAACATTCCTGAAACCGTTCTTGCGCACATAGTCTCGCGTGCCAAGGGCAAGGGCGCTGTAGACTTCGGCCTCGTACTTCAGCGGCTCGGCGACGAATGCTTTCACTGGTTCCCGGACCGGTTTTTGTGCGGCGGTTAATTCGATATCTATGAGTTCGTCGTCGCTTTTCGCCTCGCCGGCCTCTTGCCGTCGGCCAGGGTCCTGGATTCGCAGCCGCTTCACCTGTCCCAGATCTAGATCGACAGCGATCAGCGCCGGTTCGAATTGTGATCCTCTGGCGATGATTTCCCCGTCCGGGCTGCAAACCAGGCTGTGGCCATCAAAAAGTAATTCATCCTGCCCGCCCACCAGGTTGCAATAGGCCAGAAAAGCGTTGTTGTCGGCCGCGCGTTTGGCCATCAAACGTTCGCGCTCGAGGCCATATCCGATTCGGTAGGGCGAGGCGGAAATATTGATCAGCAATTGGGCGCCGCCTTGAAGCGCTTGCCGCCGGTGAGGGCCGTCAGGATACCAGATGTCCTCGCAAATACTTAGGCCAAAGCGGACGTCACCAAGTCTGAATACGGGGCTGGCGTCACCTGATTGGAAGTAGCGTTGTTCGTCGAAGACGCCGTAATTGGGCAGATACTGCTTGCGGTACAGGTTGACCAGCTCCCCGTCCTGCAGCACGGCGGCGACATTATAGAGAGCGTGCGCGGCGTCCGCAACGGCGTACGGCAGGCCAATGATGGCGATCAGGCCTCTGGTCGCCGGCCGCAGTCCATCCAGGGCATCTCTTGCCGTGCGAATGAAATCGGGTTTGAGCAATAGATCTTCGGCCGGGTAGCCGATGATGGCCATCTCCGGGAAGACGACGATGTCCGCCCCGAGCGAGCGCGCTTCTTCCAGCCCGGCCTCGATTTGGCGGCTGTTGCCCCCAATGTCGCCGACGGTCATATTCAGTTGGGCCAATACCAGTCGCAAGGTGCTCATGATTTAACCTATCCGCGTACACATGATTCCGGCCGGCTATCAGCTCACGGGTAAAAGGTCGCTGTTTTTGCCAGGCGCCCGGCCGACTTTGGCCATCGTGACCCACGCGCCGCTTACCTTCAACCTGACCACGTCGGCCGTGAAGTCAGTGTTTGTCTCCCGGTCGTTCCTTACGAGTGACGAACCAACGCCATAGATATCGACCGGTGTGCCTAAACGCTCAAAGCGATTAATTTTTTCTACCGTGAAGCCGCCGCTGACGACGATCTTCACCCCCTGGCAAAATGCCTCGGCCTCTTTCCGCTGCCTGTCTGAAACGCCCCAACTTTCCCAGGCCCGGTCAAGCGCCTTGCGGACAGCCACAACCAGCCTGGGGTTGACGCCCAGGTCAAGGTCAGGATCGCCCATCGGCTCGATGGAAACATCGCGCTGACCGGTGCTGGTGTCCAACCGTACCCCGAACAATCGATAACGCGCCGCTTTTTGCTCCTGCCCATCTTGCATCAAGCCCAGATAACGCTCAAACATAACCTTCATGGTGGCCAACGCATCACCGATGCTGTCATTGTTAAAATCCACCAGCGCGATGCGGGGGATGTCTGGCGGCTGCGTTGCCGCAAAGGCCAGCAGCGCCTCGGCTGTGTCTCCCATGAAGCAAGCGATCACTGCGTGGGGAACAGTGCCGCTGCCAAGGCCGCCCCACCAATCGCCCTGCGCGTCTGTGCTCACAAAGCTGCTCAAATGCTGGCCATAGTCCATGTTATAGCGCCGCACCGCAATATCGTAAGCGTAGCCATCAGCAGCCTGCACCTCGTGCACGTCAAAGCGAGCCGGGAAGAAAAGGACCGCTTTGCCTCCGGTGGCAATCAACGTGTCGTAGACGTTGGTGGCAATGCGACTTGCTCGCGACAGGATCCCCAGCGTGGGCGTCTCCAGCATGGCGAAATGGCGATAGCGGCCGCGCACCCGCATGACCGGCTGAACCTTGCTCGGGTCGCCGCCAAAGCTCACCAGGGCGCCGTCATGTATGGCTTCTACCATCAGCCGATCCCAGGTCTCGATGAAGTTACCATCCGCATCAAAGTAACCGGTGCAATGGCGCAGCATCGCCAGCGCCTTGTCGACGCCCGCGACCAGTGCATAAGGCTTGCGGCGCGTAAACCATTGGACTTCCACTTCGGCGTCGCCGACAGCAACCGTCCTGGCCTGCTTCGGATCGAGGCGTGCTCTCTCGCCCTGGTATGTGTAACCCCTGGCGCTCAGCTCACTGAGTAAACGACCGACGTTCTCGAAATACTTATCGGAGTACCAGCCGGTGCGCATGCGCTCCACGTCAAGCTTGAACGTCTCATTGGTCAGGCGTTTTCCGTTAAAGATGCTCATAATATAAACCACGTTCTTTGATAAATCTCGCCACTGGCTCGGGCAGGAACCCTTCCTGATTCAGAACCAGCGGATCGTGTCCATCCTTGAGCCGTAGGCGAATCTGGCTGGCGCTGGTCTTGCTCCGCGCGACTTCATCCAGTTGGATGAAACAGGCGCCTTTTTGCTCCAGGCTGTTTAGGAACTTGGTATTGACTGGATAACCAGGCCTGGGATAGATGGCTATCGTGGCCAGTTGAACCAGTTTCTCCGGCTGGCGCCAATGCTGAAGCTCAGGGTCGTCACCAGATACCAGATCACTGCCCAGCAAGAGCACCCAATTCCTTCGGGGCGATGCCTCAGATTGCAGTGCCTGCAGGGTCTCTATCGTGTAATTTGGTTTTTCCCTAAGTTGCGCTAATCGTTGGTCAATCCTGCTGACATCTACGCAAGCACCCTCCTCGTCTAGGCCCCGGCGAATCTCCGCGGCCGCCAGCTCGCACATCGTAAATCGGTCTTCAAAGGATGCGGCTAGCGCACCCTTCTGTCTCTTTCCAACCGGGTTCCGCCGGTAGACGGGAACAAAGACTATCCGCTCAATCTTGAACCCGCGCAGCTTTAGCTTCTTGGCCGCGTTTATCACGAGATCTATATGCATCTGGTGAACCGGGTCGGCCGAGAGGCCAAAGGCCATCGTATAGCTGGCTTCGTGCTCCATACATATCCATAGAACGCGGTAGAACGCGGTCGCCTGCAGTAGGTCAAAACCGCATTTCGTCGTCGATTTGCTTGGCGTTTGGCAGGCTAGCAGGCATCTTGCAGTCACCTTGTAGCGCGGGATGGTATCCCGCACCGGTCTGCCAAACCGGGCTACAGCGCCGCCAACTCAATTGGATCGGCCGCGCTGACTAACCGCAAGCCCAGTTTTGCATACCCCTCGAGCGTCTCATTGGCCATGGCCTCAAAGTCAATATCCGGATGGACCACCGAGGACATGCAATCGGCCAGCAGGCGTACATTCCGGACGAGCTCCGGCCGGCTATCGGCGAGGTTGACGATGGAGGCGACTGTTTCCAAGACGCAATGGCTTTTAGCCTGGCCGGCGATGTAGATCCTGTCATAGGTCGACATTCGTTCGAGTAGCCTGGTATTCAGGCCACCCTCGGGATCTTCCGGTACCTTGACTTCCGGTTCGAATATCGAATAGTGTTCAGTTTTGTGAATGCGCCCTTTTACCACATAAGTTGGCAAGGAACGCCTGGCTCCTGAATGAAAGGTAATCGCCTCGTAAAGGGCCGGCGTGATGGCATGGCCCATGGCGCCGATCATGGTGTGGTAGGGCCAGATCAACAGGGTCTTCTTGGCCTTCTTCTCTAACTCATGGACGTAGTAAAGCGACCATTCCTCTTCAAACATGGGCCGCCAGCGGCCGTCTTCCACCTCTTGGGTGGTGATGGGCGTCAACGCTTCAGGCTGTTTGCCCGCCTCGTCGACCCACCAACCCGGATAGAAAATGTGCAACGGATAATGGCTATCCAGGGAAACAATGATGTCGGTCACTAGCTCCAAGTTGTCAAACAGCCACTCGATGGTGCGCCTCGTGTCGTCGACGGCGCCGGGCACGCTTAGCGTTCCATCCGCATGGATGAAGTCTACCTGGGGGTCGACCAGAAGCAGTAAAATCCGCCGCTCATCGCCCGACGAAGGATTCAGAGCCAGGCTGTTCGCCTCTCTAATGACCTCGCTGATCCGCGGCCGGTATAACGTTCCTACCCTTTGTCGTTCGTAGAAGTTCGGATAATTCATCTGTCATGTTCCTGTAGACAAGCTCACGTGTTAAGATCTTCATCATCATAACAGAACAGCTTTAAGCGTTGATGAGGGCGGGGGTCGCAACCGCTCATGCCTTCACGTACAAACGCATAATCGGCTTGTGCTGGGAACGGCGCGTCACTTCGACGAAACCGGCTGTCAAAAACGTCGACAGGAAGCCGGTGAAGGAATAGAGATCTGGCACGTCGGCCGTCTTGGGGGCGATAGGATAGCCCTCGACGATAGTTGCACCCTGGCTGATGGCATAATCAACCGCGGCCTGAAGCAGGCGGCCGGACATGCCGCGCCCCTTGTAAGTCTTGTGCACGACAAAGCACACGACCGACCACACGGGTTTATCGTCCACCGGCTTGAGGATGGGCGAGCGCCCCAGTACCGGGAAATCCTCCCGCGGCGCAACCGACACCCAGCCTAGCGGCGTGTCAGCGTGACAGGCCAGCAGACCAGGCACCGTCCCACCATCGACGATGGCCTTCATGGCCACCCGGTTGCCCTCGTATTGATTGGCCTCCCAATCCTTGCGCTTGATGCGCCACCACATGCACCAGCAGCCGGCCATCGCGCCGTGCGGACCGAAGAGCGTTTCGAAGTCGTCCCAGCGATCGGGCGTCAGTGGATAAAAATCAAGTTCCGGCAGCGTCCCGCGCATGTCTTATTCGTCCTGTCCAAATCCACTACCGAATATCGGCTCTAGGCGTCGCCAGTCGGAATGAACGTGATGGAAACGAGGCGCCGCTTTCGGCCCGGCGCCGGCTCATTGCTCAACACATCCTCAAGCGCACCATACACCTTAGTTAGAAGCGCTTCATATTCTGATTCCGTCAGATGTATTTGTGCTTTTCCGAATCTCAGCCCATCGGCCGCCACATCCAATTTCGCCCCGCTACGACTATCCAGGTAACGGGTGAAATCTCCTAGAAGGCCGGTCACGAACAAAGTGAAGGCGTGTTCGAAGTCCTCTCTGGACATCTGGTCCAGTTCTTCGGGAGACGGATCGGCCGCAACCATGTCAAGGGCATAAACGCGTTCGACTGTGCCGCGAATCGGGATTTCCTCCACTACTTTGAGTATGCCACCATCGGCAAGAGCCCTGATGTGCCGGTACAACGTCGTCTTCGGCACGTTGGGCATGATCTCGGCCAGTTCTTTGGCGGTCTGGCGCCCACCCGAGATTTCCACGATGATGCGGGCGCGAATAGGGTGAAAAAGCAGTTCTGTTTTTGAAGCGGGCATGTTGATATTCTCTCTTGACAATGATGCCAATAATAATTATAATACCAAATATGGTAATAAAACTGATAGTAATTATATTGCCATTAATGATACCATCCGGAGACGAAAATGGCAACTCAACCTCTTATTGAGACCAAAGAACAGTATTTTCAGTGCCTGAGCGAGAAACCGGACTACTTAAATCAGACCGTGGCTCTTAGTGACGGGCGTATGCTTGGATTTGCCCAGTACGGCGATCCTCTTGGCAAGCCAGTCTTTTTCTTTCATGGCGGAGCAGGGTCGCGCCTGGAGCATCCCACTCACGTTTGCGCTGTTGGCGTCAGAATTATCGTCATTGATAGGCCTGGGCATGGCTTGTCTGACTACCAACCGGGACGCCAACTGCTGGATTGGCCACGCGATATTGAACAGCTGGCCGATCACTTACGAATAAACAAGTTCTACGTCCTCGGTTGGTCGGCCGGCGGACCCCATGCGCTGGCTTGCGCATACAAATTGCCAGATCGCGTATTGGCAGGGGCGGTAGCCGCTGGTATGGCGCCGGCGAATGGGTCACGTTGGACGAAGGCTTTCCCTATTGCCGGCCGGGCCTTCGGCTTTGCCGCGCGCTATCTGCCCGGCTTGATCCGCCTTTTCCGCAGAATGGCGCGCAGGGCTCTGCTTGGCGATGGTGAAGTAGCCAGGCAGCGGCTCTTGTCAGCTTTTTCCACAGAAGAAAGAGAGTTCATGGTCGCCTCAGGCAATATCGATATGTTTTATGACGACGTGCGTGAAGGATACCGTCGCGGATGGCAAGGCGCCGCCCGTGACGACATGATTATTTTCGGCGATTGGGGCTTTGACATCGCCGACATTAACGTTCGCATTGATGTATGGCACGGTGATGCGGACAAGAACATACCGCCTGAGGCAAGCCAGCACCTGCATCGGCGCATCCCGAACAGCCGGGCCACCTTCTTGCCCGGAGAAGGGCACATGTTCTTGCTCAGTCGTTGGCCAGATGTGATTCAGGCTCTTGTCGCTGCCTGAGATACCAACGCACTGGCAGAGATCGTTGGGCATTATCGCTCAATCTGATCACAATCTATCTTGCTGGATTCTGTCGTTTGTCAATCACTTCTCTTGAAGGAGTAGAAACGTACACAATCAGATTCAGCACATCCGCAGAGGCGCTTGCAACGCTTGCCTGGGTCATCATTGTCGCTGACGGAAAAAGGTTCTCCGTCTGTGCTGGCCAAATAAGACAGGCCACAAGTCACATACAAAAACCCCGATTTCTCACTATAATGTGAAGGGTGCCGTACCGGACCCCTCGCTCGAGCATGGGCGACTGGAAACTGCGGATGATCATCGACGTTTGTCGAGAGCAAACGGGGAAATGGGAAAACTTCCTCTTCTGAAATTGGTCATGATGTTAGTCCTCCTGGCGACTGTATCTGCAACCGCCAGGGCGGCGGCCTACGGTGAGTTCCCCGACCGGCCGGCGCCCGGCAAATATGTGGTGCTGCTGGCCAGTGGCGCCGATCCGGTTGCCGTCGCTGCCGACCATCACTTACCGCGGGCGAAGACCTACCGGGCGGCCGTCAATGGCTTTGCCAGCACCATCCCAGCGCACAAGCTGGCGGCGCTGCAAGCGGATCCGCGAGTAAGCCTGGTCGAGCAGAACCGTACCTACAAGGTGGAAGCGCAGACGGTGCCCGACGGCATCAATCGGATCGAGGTCGATAAGAACCCTTATACCTCCAGCATCGTCGACCCGGCCGTCACAGTCACCATCAGCCAGAGTATCGCCATTGTTGATACGGGAATCGACGTCGATCATCCAGACCTGAACGTCGCCGGCGGCTATGATGCCTTTGGTGGAACTAATTACAATGATGTACAGGGACATGGGACCCACGTCGCCGGTATAGCGGCTGCTAAAGACAATGACATTGGCGTGGCAGGCGTCGCTCCGGGGGCCAGCCTCTGGGCGATCAAGGTTTGCGATGACAGCGGATTTTGCGACGGGGTCGAAATGATCGCCGGCCTTGATCAGGTAGCCGCTTGCAAGCGGAAGGCGCTTGGCGAAGATTTTATTTGCGATATGCAGCCCGCCGGAATCAACTTTGTCTCGGCCAATATGAGTATTCCTACGGTCGACGACCCCAATCCCTGCACGGGAACATCCAATGCCGTCCACGAGGCAGTTTGTGGCCTTTATGAAGCCGGTGTTGTTTTATCGATCTCGGCCGGCAATGGTGCA
Organism: Promineifilaceae bacterium (SeqCode); assembly: GCA_041570195.1. Lineage (GTDB taxonomy): Bacteria > Chloroflexota > Anaerolineae > Promineifilales > Promineifilaceae > UBA11865. The sequence continues at coordinate 40,427 of JBFFWQ010000042.1, forward strand.
AGCACTCGCCAGACCTTTCCCGAGGCCCTCGGCGTCTCGGCCATGGCGGATTATGATGGCCGGGCCGGCGGCGCCGGTTCCAATTTCATCTGCAACTTGCTGTATGGCGCTCCTGATGACACCCTTGCGGCCATCAGCAACACCGGGCCCGATATCGATCTCGCGGCGCCGGGCATCTGCGTACTGTCGACGGCGCCTGGCGGCGGTACAGTCGAGCAAAGCGGCACTTCTATGGCCGCGCCTCATGCGGCCGGGGCGATCGCCCTCTACGTGGAAGCCAACAGTTCATCCCCGGCCGAAAACGGGAGCGGCGCGCAGGCGCTCATGCAAGCCATCGTCGACGCGGCGCTGCCGAAGGATCATGCTTGTGGCTATAGCAACAGTCGATCCAGTGAGCCGCTGCTGTTCACGAATGGTCCGTCATTCGGCGGCGATGGCGATGTCGCTCCTTGCGGCCCGCCACCCAAACCGGCGGCCATTAGCGATTTGTCTGTCAGTAAATTGGGCGCCGATATACTCCTGGACTGGCCGGCCGTTATGGTGGACGAACAAGGACAGCCGATCAGCGTTGACCATTATCGAATCTACCGGGCAACTGAAGCGTACTTCAGCCCAAGCCTGACTTATAGCCAGACCACCAGCACAATCATCACCGACACGGGCGCCGTCACGCATGCGCCGAACTACTACTATCTCGTCACGTCAGTAAGCGGTGGCGGCATTGAATCGGCCGCATCAAACCGCGTCGGCAAGTTCATGTTCGACGTGTTGCCTGGCTGGAATCAAATAACCTGGCCGCTCCTGCCATACGAAACAAACCTGGATGCCGTATTGGCCGGCCAACTCCACGGTGCCAATGATCCGACTGCGGCCGATCGCGTACTGGGCTGGGACGGGGCGTCGCAAAGTTATGAATCGGCCTGGTACTGCGGCGGCCCGGCATGTGAGAGCTGGGGCGAACCCTGGGCCAACCACTGGCTGGCGGTCGATTACTCCCCAAGTACTCTTGCACTGGAACCTGATACTGGCTTCTGGATCCAAAACCGCAGCGGGATCACAGAGACGTTGGTGTTATTAGGGGCCGTTTCTGAGTCCGACCGCTCGATATCCGTTGGTCAAAACTGGCGGGTGCTGGGCTCGGCCTTCCCGGCCGCCAAGCCGCTTGATAATGCCAACCTGCCGGCTACCGGGAGCGACACACCTGAAACGGCCGATCGCGTTCTATACTGGGATGCGGAGACCCAGGACTACAGGTCAGCCTGGTACTGCGGCGGCCCAATTTGCGAGGCTTGGGGCGAGCCCTTGGCCAATCATTGGCTGGCCGACGATAACTCGCCCACTGATATTGTTCTGGAGCCGGGGCATGGCTTCTGGTACCAGAATCGGCATGACGCATTTGTTTGGTCGAATTTGTTGGGTAATTAACCCTGCGCAGCTAAAGCGCTAGCTTTTCCAGTTGGGTTGGGACTCTTACACCTGGTTTCAGACGCAAGAGGGCGCGGCCGGCCGGGCCTGTATGTCGTCCTTCGCCGGTTCGGCCGGTTCTTTGGCCGGCCTCAGGGCGCCGATGTAGACGCCTATCAAAACGACAGCCGCGCCGGCCAGGAACATTGGCGAAATGATCTCGTCGGTCAGGAAAGTGGCCAGAACGACCGTTACAAGGGGGTTCAGGACAAAGGCGTAGGATGTTCCGGTGGCGGTCCAGCGGCCAAGGATGAAAAGATAGAGCAAGAACAAGCCGACGGAGGCGATCACCAGATAGATCATGGCCAGCCAGGTGGATGTGCTGGAGGGCAGGACCCATGACTCACCCCGGATAAGCGAGGCGGCGGCCAGCATAAGGGTGCCGGTGGTCATGGCGATGGCATTGGTGGCGTAGGGGTGGCATGGCGGGAATAGCTTGACCACGATGCCGGCTTCGGCAAAGCAGGCCGCGGCGGCCAGGATGGCCAGAACGTGGGGCAGCGAAACCTCGCCGCCGGCAAAGAGGGAGCCACTCACCGAAATGGTGATGCCGGCCAGGGCCAGCAGACCGCCGATGAGGCCGCGGCGCTGCAGCTTTTCCAGTTTGTGGGCTGCAGCGAAGAAGAGGGTTAGCAAAGGAACGGTGGCGCCGAGTGTTGAAGCGAGGCTGGCAGCCGTCCTGGTCAGGCCATAGTAGAATAAGAGGAAGGCAAGGCCGACGCTTAGCGCCCCAAAAATAACGGCGCCTTGCAGGGAGCGGCCGCGCGGTATACGAATGCCCCGGTAGAGCATGAGCAACCAAAAGATGGCGGCCGCCAGGCTGAAGCGCAGCGTGGCGCTCCAAAAAGGCGCCAGGTCTTCATACGTGAAGCGGACGGCGATGGGCGCCCCGCCGGCAAGCAGGATGAACATGCCGAAGGCGATGAGGGTAGTCCGGTCCGGCGAACGGGAAGAAAGCTCTTGGGTGGCCCCAATACTGGCGGTCGTTTCGCTCTCAGTCACGGCGCTTCCTCCTATTCGATTGGGCAATGGGTTTAAGAGCAACTATAGCGCATAATGAGATCGGTAGCCAAACGGGAGAAGTTGTTAGCTTTTAGAAGTTAGACGTTAGACGTTGACCGGCGGCTGACAGGGCGCGATTGCATCCCGCACCGGTTTGAAAAACTAGCCACATATCACTTTCACAAATAGGGTCTGAAATGCAAGCGGACGGGCAGATCAAGGCGGAGGCATCGTTCAATCCAATCCCATCCGAGTCGGAAGTAGCTCTTGTCACGTCTGCTCTTATGGTCGATGAAATGG
>JBFFWQ010000043.1:0-42467 GCA_041570195.1 Promineifilaceae bacterium (SeqCode)
GACTATGGCGTCTTGCTAGATCCAAATTACTTGCGGCGGGCACCCAAACCAAATTGCTGCGCAAAGGGCAAGGGCAGCAGACAATAATAAAAAGCCACCCAAGGGACTTGAACCCTTAACCTATCGCTTACGAAGCGATTGCTCTGCCAATTGAGCTAGGGTGGCGTTGTATCAGAATTATATCAATCGCCACAGAGGCCGGCAATTATCCGCTTACAACTACTCCGGTGTCGTCGCCAGAATGAGCTATCAGGCAAGTGGTGGCTTCGACTCATTCAATCTGCGCAATTGATTCCGCAATCGCCATGTCTGAGCTATCGACTTGCTTGGTCAGTCGGCCAGTCTTTTCGAGTCTTCCAGGCTGTGCAGCTTCTCGCGCAGGAGCTGCCTTTGGGCCGCCGGTAGCAGGCTGTTGGAAACCTGCCAATAGAGTTCGCAGGCAAAGCGAAATCCCATCTCTTCGCCTTCGTTGTATGGGACCAGCAACTCGCTCTTTACCAGCGCTTTCAAGTGTGCCGGAATAGCCGCAATGTCGCCGGTCACCGGGTACAATTCCAGGAGATCTGCGGTGGGGAAACGTTGACCAATAATGCTGGCCACTTTCATAATCAATTGGCGGGCCGGCGACAGCCGTTCAATGCGACTGGTGATCGCCTGTCGGATTGAATCCGGTGGCGGTGTTTGGCTCAGTTCGGCGGATGAACCATTCACCTGTGCCACACCGTCTTTTACTACTATCAGATCTTGGGCCAACCATTGCCGGGCCAGCGCCAAGGCGAAAGACGGTCTGCCGCCGGTTCGTCGATAGAGCGTATTGAGAAACTCCTCCGGACTCGCTTGTATCCCGAGCTCATGCCATAGCAGATTCGCTAGCTCCTCTTTAGTCAGATGACTCATGGTCAGGCGCATGACATGTTCCTCACCCTCGAGCTGTCGGCTTATCTGGGCCAACGGCCTGCCGGCGGCCTGTTCGCTGAGCGGCCGGGTAGCGACAATGGTCAACAAGGGCTCAATCTCTCGGCTAACGCTGATCGCCAGTTCCCACGAATAATGGTCCATCCATTGCCCATTGTCGAACAATAAGACTGTCGGCCGCGCCCGACGCCGGCCCGGTCGAACTACCCGGCGCTGCAACAATCTGAGTAAGAACTGCTGGGTGGTCCTATGGCGCAGGGCAGGCGCCATTCTTGCCGTCGTTTGGCTCTCTGGCAAATCGAGTGGCAGTACCACGTTTAGCAGCGGAGCCATGCGAATTGCGAATGCCGGAAAGCCCCGTTCGCCCCTGATCGGCGGCAGTTGGCGCAGAATAAACGATCGGCGCGCATGGCGGTCTTGCAGAAAAGGATCCACGTCGAAAATCGCCCGAAAAACCGATCGCCAGGCATAGTATGGCGTAGCCTGCTCTAGCCCGTCGCCGGCTCCTTCCAGCACTTCCAGGCGCAGTTCCATGGCCAGTTGACGCAGCTCATCAAGTAGCGATGTCTTGCCGCTGCCGGCTTCACTCTCGACGATAATCAGTCCGCCCCTGCCTCCCTTGGGCATGCGTCTCAGTGATCGCATACGAGATTCTATGGTCGCTCTCCCCGCGTCCTTGCCAAGCAAGGGAGATGAACGCCTTTTGGTTTGCTGCAAACGGCGGCGCGGAGAGTTTCGGAAACTGGGCCTATACGCCGAAACTGGTTCCGGCAAACCTTTCACTTCGACCGAGGGCAACGTCCGGAAAGTCAGTTGCTGCGCCAATGAATCCCCTTCTTCGGCAAGTCCGCGTATCGCCATGAACACGGCCTCGTCACATAGCGTGTCGGCCAGTTCCCTATCGGCCACCAGCGCGTCTTCGGCCATCTGCATGAGTCGGGCCGCCATATTCACCGCATTGCCTACCATCGTATATTCGCGGCGCTCTGGATTGCCAATGGGACCACATACGACCCAACCCATAGTGATGCCTATCGCGCTTCTCCGGCCGAGTTTGCCGAGCGCCTGCTGCATCTCGAGAGCTGCCTGTACGGCCCGGGCTGCATCATTACGATGGGACAGGGGCGGCAGGCCAAGAGCGGCTACAAGCGTAATGCCCTTGTCGTCGACGTTCAACTTGTTGATGCTGCCCGCATAGCGATACAGTGCCCCTTGCAGGGCTTCCATGACGGCCTGCGCCTCAGGAATCGTACGCTCGTATGGGTGCTTGATGGAAGTTCCGTATTGCGGCAATTTGATGAAGAGGACGACCACCTTCCTCATCTCCGACAACCACTGTTCATGGCCGGCCTCTAGTCGGGACAGAACGGCCGCTGGCACATAGGACTGTAAGCTACTTTTAGCCTCAATCGAAAGCACGGGCAACTCGAGGGAGCTAATCGGCAGCGTCTTTGGCGTTGCGCGTAATTCGACAAAGCCGTCGGAGAGGGAGGTGCCGGCGCACTCGGCCCGGATTAACGACCAGGCTTCGGGCGACAGTACCACTTTCCCCGGTTGGGCATTTTCCTTGGCCCGGCTCATCTGCGCCAGCGGAGTTCCCGATAGCAGGAACTCCCAACGATTGAACACCCCGCCAAGATGCACGCTATACACGTCGCCTGCGCCAATACCGACCTGCAGGTGCAGTCGCGTGCCATCGCTTGCTTCATAGACGTTTAGCGTCTCCTGGATGGCCAGCCCACACTGAGCAGCGCGAATCACCCTCTGTGTCAGGGCCAATGTTGCTTCCGAACCCAGGCGGCTCACATCTTGAGAGACGGGCCATAGCGCCAGCAACGCGTCACCAGCGAATTTCGTTACTTCGCCCCCGTGCTCATGGACGACATCGATTAGCTGGCCAAAGCAGTCGTTAAGCAAATCGGCCAGGTGTTCGGCCCCCACCTGCCCGCGGCGGGCTAATTTGTCGGCTAGCGCGGTGAAACCCCTGATATCGGCGAAGAGAACGGCCGCCCCAAAACGCTCGGCGGTCGGCGCAGCGATCGGGCTTGGATCGGCGGCAATACGACGCACCACCAAGGCCGGAACGTAAGTTGTGAGCGTCTTGATTGGGTCAGCCGTCATACCCTTGATCGCGCCAGGCGTCCTTTCTCCGTTGCCCCGTCAGGGACCGGCCGGTGACGAATGGGAAAGATGAAGCTAACGATTAGGCGATTGTGAGTTCGCTCTTCTCTTCACTTGTATCCGCCGGTTGTCGCTCGCCACAAACGGTACACTCCGCCGTATCTTTTTTAACGGCGACGAGCAGGCCGCCACACACCTTGCATGGCGCTGCTAGCGGCCTCTTCCAGTTCGTCCAGTCACACTCTGGATAATTCTGGCAGCCGTAGAAGATCCTGCCTTTTCGCGTCCGGCGTTCGATGATCTCGCCACCATCCTTGGGACAGTTTACGCCGATCTTCTTAACGATTTGTTCTGTATGCCGGCAAGACGGGAAGTTGCTGCAGCCTATGAAGCGGCCGAAGCGGCCTTCACGATAGACCAGTGGGTTTTCACATAGTGGACAGTCACGTCCCACGGGCTCGGGCTCCGATCGCACGTCGACCTTCTCAATCGCTTCATCGGCCACTGCCAATCGCTGAGCGAACGGTCGATAAAACTCATCGATCACCGGTATCCATGGCTTGCCATCGGCCACTTCATCCAATTCGCTCTCCATACGAGCCGTAAAATCCACTGACATAACGTCAGGAAAATACTCCACGAGCAGATCATTTACCAATTCGCCGATGGGCGTTGGCACAAGGCGTCGTTCCTCGTACTCGACATACCCGCGCGAACTTATCGTCGTGATAATGCTGGCATAGGTACTCGGCCGGCCGATGCCATTGTCCTCCAATTCCTTGACAAGTGTTGCTTCAGAATAGCGCGGCGGCGGCTGGGTGAAGTGTTGCTCCGGCAACAGTTTCAACAGATCCAGCAACTCCTGCGCTCGAAGATCAGATGGCACCGGATTTTCGCCGTTCTCCGGCCTGTCGGTCGGCTTGGTTTCTTCATAAAGCGCCAGAAAGCCTCGGAAACGCAATGTCGAGCCGGTCGCACGGAACAAGTACGGGCGACTTGCAACGGGAGAACCGGGCTCACCAGCCATGATGTCGGTCGATACCGTGTCGTACAGCGCAACGGCCATTTGGCTGGCCACAAATCTTTCCCAGATCAATTGGTACAGGCGATATTGGTCGCGGCTCAGATAGTTCTTGAGCTTTTTGGGCGTCCGTTCCACGGACGTCGGCCGGACTGCTTCATGAGCTTCCTGAGCTAACTTGGACTTGGTCCGGTATTTTGGCAGTGCAGCCGGCGCGTAGTCGTCGCCGAAATGATTCTGGATGTGCGCTCGCGCTTCCAACTGCGCCTCTTTTGACACGGTTACGCTGTCAGTCCGCATATAGGTAATCAGGCCGGTGGTGCCTTCGTCGCCGACGTCGACGCCCTCGTACAGTTGCTGGGCGATGCGCATCGTCTTGTTTGCGCCGAAGTTAAGGCGTCGAGACGCTTCCTGCTGCAGTGTGCTGGTTGTGAAGGGCGCCGCCGGGCGGCGCTTCCGCGTCCCCAGCCGGACATCGCCAACCGTCCATTCCGCGTTGTTCAGTTTCTCCGCATGCGGCTGCACCTCGGCTTCTGTATTTAGCTCCGGCTTATTGCCGCCAATTCGGCGTAATCTGGCCACGAAGTATGGCCGTGGTTCCGAACCCTCGTGCTTCTGCTGGCTCAATTCCGCCTCGATGGTCCAGTACTCTTCCGGATCGAAGGCATCGATCTCCCGCTCGCGCTCGACGATCAGGCGCACGGCGACGGACTGCACGCGTCCGGCTGAAAGTCGGCCACGTACCTTGCGCCACAGAAGCGGGCTTAGCTTGTAGCCAACCAGACGGTCGAGAATGCGTCTGGCTTGCTGTGCATCAACCCGCTGCATATCTATCTCACGCGGTTGATCAAATGCGGCCTGAATCGCGGGCGCCGTGATTTCCTGAAAGACGACCCGCTTCGTACGATCGGCCTCCATTTCGGCCGACTCGCGTACGTGCCAGGCGATGGCCTCACCCTCACGATCCGGATCGGTCGCCAGGTAGATCTCTTTTGCCGACGCGGCCGCCTCGGCTAACTCTTTCACGACCTTTCGCTTCTCATTCGGCACCCGGTATTCCGGTTGATACTCGTGTTCAACATCCACGCTGAGACGCGACTTCAACAGGTCCCGAACATGGCCTACACTTGACATAACCTTGTAACCACGGCCCAAATAGCGACCGATGGTACGGGCCTTTGCTGGCGACTCGACAATCACCAGCTTGCCGGACCGCCTCTTCTTGCGCGCCGAGGATGACTTGGATCGTTTCTTAGTTTTACGGCTGCCCTTCTTCTTGGGCGCGGGCGGCGGCTTCGACAAGTTGTCGTGGGCTTCCGTATGACCCCGCTTATACATGTTGGTTCCACAGACCGGGCAGGTGCCGCGGGTCGCAGGCGAGCCGTTGGCCGCCCATTCGGCCTGCGGATTGTCCATTATTCGCTTTTCCTTACATTTAAGGCAGTATGCTTCCAGTTCCATATACTTTGTCTAGCTATAGTTTTCCAAGTCAGTACCGACCAGACCGTTGACCAGCTCCTTGACCAATCGCACATCATCCTTGTGAACCACAAGGAGCGCATCGGCCGTGTTGACCACGATCATGCCCTCCAAACCGGCCACCGCCAGTAGTTTTCCCTCTTCGTAGTTGTACAGCAAGCAGTCCTGGCTGGCGACCGGTTTTACCAAGCCTCTTACAACGTTGGCCGTTGTATCGGCATTTATGGCTTCTTTCAAAGCATACAGGGTTCCAGGATCACTCCAGCCGGTCGAACCGTGCAGCACCACGGCTACATCTCTTTCTATGTGTTGCACGATCGCATCGTCAAACGAGGCCACGGCCAGATCCGGGTAGATCCCGCGCAGCGTTGCTTGATACGAGTCGCTACCAATGGCGGCCGATATGGCCGACAGGCTTTCCCACATCTCCGGCTGATGATGCTGATACATCTTGCCAATGAACGCCGGCGTCGTGACAAAGTAGCCGGTATTCCAGACATAATCACCGGAGGCAAACATTCGCCGGCATTGCTCCAGAGGCGGCCGGTAAAGCCACGATTTAAAGGAATAATAAGACTCACCCGCGCTATGGCCTAACGCTTCGCCCAGGCCAATCCAGCCCAGATTGCTGTTGGCGAACCGTGCTGTCTCGCCCACAAAGACAATCTTGGCCACATCGTCGACGATGATCTCTTCGGCCGAGGCCATCAAGCGCAAGAAAGCGGCTTCGTTGGTCATAAGATTATCGCCCCAAATAATGGCAACCGTTTCATCCGGGCCATGATGGTGCGCCACATGGCCCATTGCCAACCCAACAGCCGCCGCCAGGTCTCTGCGCTCTGGTTCGCCAATGAAGTTTTCTTCAGAAAGCTCTGGCATCTGCAGCCGCAGAATATCGAGGTACCGTTCGTTTGTCGAAATATAGATATTGTCGACGCCATAGGTTTGCAGAACGCGCTCCACCGACAGGCGCACGGTAGATTTTTCTCCCATGATGGGCTCAAACTGCTTGGGCGAACTCTGCCGGCTGAGCGGCCACAAGCGCCGGCCGGTGCCGCCCGCAAATATCACGATCTTCATTGTAACAATTAACCTACTCGCTTTTTTCCGGTAAATCATGCGCCGAACGTATTTCGTGCGCCGGACTTACTTCATAGACAGGATCAGGTTCACGGGCCAGGACGAAATTCATCCCGCCGACCTGCTGGACCATACCTTTAAGTTCCATCATTGATAAGGTGCTGCTCACCAATGCGCTTGGCAACTCGGCCAACCTGGTTACCTCGTCGATATGAAGTGGCTGATGAGACAAATGGCCCAAGATGGCTGCTTCCTCGGCTGTCTCGGGCATAACCATCTGTAGAGCGCTATGTTCAGGCACCATGGTCAGGTTTAGTTCCTCCAATATGTCGTCAACGCGGCGGACAAGCTTGGCGCCTTGTTGGATCAATTTGTTCGTGCCTTGACTGGCCGGGCTGTTGATATTGCCCGGAACTGCAAATACCTCGCGATCTTGCTCCAATGCGTATTTTGTCGTAATCAGCGCTCCGCTGCGCTTTCCGGCTTCCACCACGACAACGCCCAGCGACAGCCCACTGATAATCCGATTCCGTGGTGGGAAGTTCTTGGCATCAGGCTGTGTACCCAACGGGTAATCCGAAATCAATGCGCCTTGTCCGGCAACAATTCTTTGGGCCACGGCGCGATTCTCAGCCGGATAAACGATATCAGGCCCGCAGCCAAGGACGGCCAGGGTACGACCACCACAATCCAGGGCCTCGTTGTGGGCCACCGCGTCAATTCCCCGGGCCAAACCACTAACGATTGTGACCTTGCTACGAACCAGCCCACGGACAAGTTCACGCGTCACTTGCCGGCCGTATGCAGTCAGTCGCCTTGTCCCGACAACAGCCACAGCCCACTCATCATCTCGCTGTACCTGGCCACGAACGTACAATAGGGCCGGCGGATTCGCTATTTCATTCAGATACGGCGGATACTCCGGCGAATCCCAGGTGAGCAGCTTGATTCCAGACGACTGCACCCGATCGAGAGCCGCATCAAGGTCCAACGTCGCCCTCGTCTCAAGCAATTGCCGCACCGCTCTGCTGTCGATGCCGATTTCGGCCAGCTGTCGCTCAGAGGCATTCCAAGCGTCGCTGATATTACCGAAGTAGTCAAGCAACGCTCGTTGTTTCGCCGGCCCAATTCCCTTGGTGCAATTGAAGCCCAACCAGAACTTGAGATCAGGATTGCTAGCTTGGGACATGGCCAACAGAATAAGACCTCGCGCCGAACGTGTCAAGTCCAATCACGATAAGTCCCGTCATTTGTACTGCTGCGCCCCGGCTATTTATCAGGGGGAAGGAGACCGTCGAGAGGGTGAATTAGCATCTCTTGAGCTTCAAAATCAATCTTGAGCACAATCTCATCTATGTCAGGGATCAATACCTCGCCATGGGGGCCGCGTACGATAAAGACATTGTTGGCCTTGGTTTCGAGCACCTCCGATATTTGGCCGAGATGGCGGCCGCTATCGGTGCGCACATCTAGCCCAATAAGTTGGAATAGGAAATACTCGCCGTCCTCCAGGGGAATGCCCAGCTCCTCTGGTACCTGCAGCCACTCTGAGCGGAGGGATGCGGCCGCCTCACGGTCATCGTAACCTTCCAGTTTCAGCAATGCCCACGATTTGTGATACCGAACCCCTTCGACGCCGATTTGGCGCGGGGACGTTTTGCCCACGTAGACCATGTCAAGCCATTCGAAGCGCTCGGGCAGATCGGTATGCAACTCAACGCGAACTTCGCCACGGACGCCATGGGGTTTTAGGATTCGGCCAATCACCAAAAAACGAGGCTCAGCGGCCGATTCCGCCGAGCCCCGCGCATCAATGTTGCTCACTATACTTCAACTCGGCTCAGACTATCTCCAGCGACACGCGCTTGCCATGCTTGGTGGCCAACACTTGAACCAATGAGCGGATGCTGTTGACGACGCTACCGCCCCGGCCGATCACACGGCCCATGTCAGAATCCGCCACCGTAACCTCCAGCATGATCGAACCAGGCTCGTCGAACTGGGCGACGCTTACCTGATCCGGATTGTCCACGATCGATTTGACGATGTATTCGACCAAATCAGTAAAAGCAGCCTCGTTGTCCACCGGCTTATTCCTCTTCCTCGGCCGACACGATGGCCTGCACCTCGGCCGCTAACTCGTCTTCTGTGCTTGGCGCTTCAGCCACCACGTCCAGACCAAGATACTCAGCCACCAATGAATCGCGCTCCTCGCCCTTACGTAAGCGCACCAGTCGGTCCATGGTGCCCTGCTTTTTCAACAAGCGTCGCACCGGATCCGATGGTTGAGCACCGACGCTCAACCAATACAGGGCCCGGTCCTCGTCAATAGTGTATTCCATTGGCTCGCGGCGCGGATTATAGTGACCAATCCGCTCGACAATCCTGCCGTCACGTTTGGCCTCAACATCGGCAACTACCACGCGATAGCTGGGCTGTCTTTTCGCTCCAGTACGGCTTAATCGAATTCGAAGCATAATCTATTTCATCTCCAACTTTTCTATCTTTTCTATATCAAGCGCCTGATCAGGCGTGACTTATCAAAAACGGCCTCCGCCAAACATGCTGGCCAGATTTCGGCCACGTCCGCGACCAAGCTGCTTCATCATACGTTGCATCTGCTTGAATTGTCGCAAAAGTGCATTGACATCTTGCACCGTCGTTCCAGACCCGGCGGCAATGCGACGTTTACGGCTGGCCTTGATTATCTTTGGATTACGTCGTTCGCCTGGCGTCATCGAACGAATAATCGCCTCGATACGCGAGAGCTCTTGCTCTGCGCCGCTCAGATCGACGTCGCCAGTCATCTTACCCATGCCTGGAATCATCTCCATTAGCTGGCCGAGAGGTCCCATGCGCCTGACCTGCTGCATTTGTTCCAGGAAATCTTCCAGGTTGAATTGGCCGCTCATCAAGCGCTGACTGGCCTTTTCGGCCTCTTCCTGATCCAGCTCCGTCTGTGCCTTCTCAATGAGGGTAAGTACATCGCCCATGCCAAGGATGCGGCTGGCCATCCGGTCGGGATGGAACACCTCCAGGGCGGTAACCTTCTCTCCAGTGCCCAGGAATTTCATCGGAACCCCGGTCACTTCGCGCATGGAAATCGCCGCCCCGCCCCGCGCATCGCCGTCGATTTTGGTCATGACCAGCCCGGTCAACTCGACCGCGCCGTCAAAGTCAGTGGCCACACGCACGGCCTCCTGGCCGGTCATGGCATCGGCGACCAATAATGTTTCAATGGGCTGAACTTCGGCCTTGATTGCTCGTAGTTCATCCATCTTCATTTCGTCGATATTTAACCGCCCGGCCGTATCAAGCAAGACCAGCGTCGCGCCTTGCTGCTTGGCCCAGCGAACGCCAGCGGCACACAACTGGACCGGATCCGCATCTACACCCTGGCTAAAAACGGGCACGTCCAACTGCCGGCCAAGAATCTCAAGCTGATCTATAGCCGCAGGTCGATATACGTCAGCAGCCACTAGAAGCGGCCGGCGGCCCTCCTTGCGCAAATGCAGGGCCAATTTGGCCGCCATGGTCGTCTTGCCCGATCCTTGCAGCCCGACCAACATGATCACCGCCGGCGACTGCATGCCCAGGTTCAATCTTCCCGGCTCGCCCAGCGTCGTTATGAGCTCCTCATGCACGATCTTCACAACCTGCTGGCCGGGCGTCAGGCTGCGCATGACTTCCTGGCCAACCGCTCGCTCGCGAACCCGGCCGACGAAATTCTTCACTACTTTGTAGTTGACGTCCGCTTCAAGCAGCGCGAGCCGAACCTCGCGCATTGCCGCGTCAACGTCTGATTCAGTCAGCTTGCCGCGACGGCGCAGGTTGTCGAAGGTGCCTTGCAGGCGATTTCCTAGCGTTTCAAACACTATGCACTACTATTTCGCAAACAGACCCGTCAGATAACTAGCCCAAGGACTGAAGTCCTCGGCGGCCAGACCTGGCGGGTCAAAAGGATTTCGTCTCTCTAAAACCCGTTGATTCTAACGCACTGCTCCTGTGCGGTCAAGCCGTTTTGGAAGGCGGCGAATTAATGACGCGCGGCGAGACGCTGAGCTGTCTTCTTGAGCGAATCTGCTCTACTGGTATCTTCCCAGGGTGCGTCAATATCGTCCCGTCCGAAGTGACCATAGGCTGCTGTGGCCCGGTATATCGGCCGCCGGAGATTCAGATCGCGGATTATGGCCCCCGGCCGCAAGTCGAATTCGCCTTCTATCAGCTCGACCAACAACTCATCCGGATAGTCGCTCGTGCCAAACGTTTCAACGTTAATGCTCAGCGGTTGGGCAACGCCGATCGCGTACGCTAACTGAACCTCACAGCGGCCCGCCAAACCGGCTGCTACCAGGTTCTTGGCCACCCAACGAGCCGCGTAGGCAGCGCTGCGATCTACCTTCGTGCAATCCTTGCCGCTGAAAGCGCCGCCGCCGTGCCTGCCCATGCCGCCATAAGTATCGACGATGATCTTGCGGCCGGTCAGCCCAGCGTCGCCCAAGGGGCCGCCGATGACGAATCGACCCGTTGGGTTGACGAAGATTTTCATGTCGTCGTCTACCAGGTGTCCCGGTAGCATCGGCATGATCACTTGATCGATGACACCCTGGCGAACCGTTTCATTGTCGATATCGGGATCGTGCTGGGTGCTCACCAATACAGTATGAATCCGCTTGGGTCGCCCATAACTATACTCCACTGTAACCTGAGTCTTGCCATCGGGTCGGACCCACGGCAAGATATCGCTACGCCTGACTTCCGCCAGACGACGAGTCAGTCGATGGGCCAGGTCAATGGGCAGCGGCATCATCGTATCAGTCTCATTGCAGGCGAATCCAAACATCATGCCCTGATCGCCGGCACCAATGGCCGCGATCTCCGCTTCGCTTTCGCCGTTCCTGCGATATTCTAGCGCGACGTCAACGCCCTGGGCAATATCCGGGCTTTGGCTGGCCACCGCAACCTGGACACCACAGGTATTGCCATCGAAACCAATGCTGCTATCGTCATAGCCGATGTCGATAACGACCTGGCGTACCAATTCGTCGAAGTTGATCTGGGCTTCAGTGGTGATCTCACCCAACAGCAAAACAAACCCGGTCTTGACCGCCGTCTCGCAGGCAACCCTAGCATAAGGGTCCTGCTCCATAATGGCGTCAAGCACGGCGTCGCTAACCTGATCGCAGATCTTGTCTGGATGTCCCTCTGTCACGGACTCAGATGTAAACAAGAGTCTTGGGGACGACATGAAACTAGTGCTCATTGAATTAAACCTCCAAATGAACCAACATTAACTGTGGGCATGGATCTGGGCGAATCGCTATTATCGAGCAACGAAAAAGCCCCTTGAACTGGTCAAGAGGCTTGCATTTATCTGCTCTTATCCTCTTATCTCCCAGCTAACGCTGCCGGACTTAGCACCTGCCCTCGCGGGTGGTTGCTGCAGTTTCACAGGGCCGGTCCCTCCACTGCTCCAGATAAGGATTATTTTACGTGCTGCTAAGTTGCGTGGAAAGTATACCTTATCGGCTTCCTTTGTCAAAAACCGGTGGCCTCAATCCGCGATGCCACACATCTCAGGGTAGTGACGCACTTCAATGGCTCAAACCGGCATCATTCCCATTCTTCCGGCGGCTCGGGCATTCCCAGGATATGGTAGCCCGCATCCACATAGATCGTCTCGCCGGTCACGCCGCTAGAGAGATCGCTGGCCAGCCAAAGCGCGGTGCGCCCCACTTCGCCCTGGTCGATATTGCGCCTGAGCGGCGCCCGATCACCCACATAACCAAGCATCTTCCTGAATCCGGCAATACCTCCTGCCGACAGGGTCTTAATCGGGCCAGCCGAAATAGCGTTCACCCGGATCCCGGCCGGACCCAAATCGGCCGCCAGATAACGTGCGCTGGATTCCAGGGCCGCCTTGGCCACTCCCATCACATTGTAGTGAGGCACGACCTTCACCGAGCCGTAGTAGGTCAGGGTCATGATGCTGCCGCCGTCAGGCATTAGCGGCGCTGCGGCTCGGGACAACGAAACCAGGCTATAGGCGCTGATATCAAGAGCCTTGGCGAAGCCCTCCCGGCTGGTATCCACGAAGCGGCCGGTCAAATCCTGTTGCTCGGCGAATGCGATCGCGTGCAACAGGATGTCGATATTGCCAAACCGCTGCTCGGCTCGTTCGAAAACGCGCTCGATGTCGCCTTCCTGGGTCACATCGCACATCTCCACGAAGTCAACCCCTATACTCTCCGCCAGGGGCCTTACCCGTTTCTCAAGTCTCGGCATCGAATAGCTGAAACCCAGTTCCGCCCCATGTTCGTGAAATGCCTGGGCAATGCCCCAGGCGATAGAGTACTTGTTCGCAAAACCGAACAACAGCGCCTTTTTCCCTTCCAGCAGTTTCATGAATCCTCCTCTAGCATAAGCCATTCCCGATCCGTGCAGATACGCATAACGTCCGCGGAACTGTTCCGCTGACAGCTGATTGCCATTATCAAAAGACGTCTTGCTGTGAGTGATTACCTGGACACAAACTCGTTACCCTTGATCCAGAAGCGCCACGGCATCGATAGCCATGGCTCCGGCGTGTTGCCAAGTCCAATGCGCGGCCCGCGTTCAACCTGATCCATTGTTACTTGCAGCGTGTCCTCGACCCAAATCTGGCTATCGGGATGGCAGAGATCCGCGCCGTTCATTGTTTTGTCTATGGCCAGCGCCTGGGCCAGTTTGGCCGGCCCGTTCGTCCACTCGCTTCGCTTCCTTCCGCCTCTGAGGACAGCCATGATATCCGGTCCTTCATCCGGTTCCAGCGCCCTGATTAGTACGGCATTCGATATGCCAGGTTCGCCGGTAACGACGTTAAACATCCAGTGCATGCCGTAGGTGAAATAAACATAGGCACGGCCGGCCGGGCCAAACATCACTGCGGTTCTCTGGGTCGGACGCCCGCCGTTGGCCCGATCGCCATGGCAGGCCAGATCTGGTTCTTGTGAGTCGCAATACGCCTCCGTTTCGACGATGAAGCCGCTCAGGCGTTGACCGTCATGCAACCTGACCAGTCGCTTACCCAAGAGGTCGGCGCCGACCCGTTGCGCGCGTCGAGCGAAATACTCCTGCGGGAGTCTGGAAGTGGCGCTCTGCATCAATCTCGCCGAGCCTGCACGTCGATCGCCGAAAGTTGCCTGGCCCGTCTGATGGTTGATGTCATGAAAACAAGGAACAATATAGCGGCGATGGCCAGGACCGCCAGATCGTAAACTGGCGCTTCACCATAGGGCATCTCCAGCATCGGAACGCCAAACACGAAGAATAAAACGTTGCAGATCACGGCAATGGCCCGCAGTTCGGTCGGCCCGAAGCGACCATAGCTTATCTTGAACCGGCCGGAAACATAGGTGTCGACGTAGACCAGCACCGACATTAGTAAATAGCCGACCAGGGCCAGCAGAGCCACATTGAAAGAGACATAGATCGACAAACCAAGCCCGCCAAATACCAGCAGGTACGAGAAGGCGTCGACTGTATGGTCGACGAAAAAGCCATACTTGGGCCGCTCGATCTTGCGATGACGAGCAAGCGTCCCGTCCAGGCTATCGCCGAACCAATTGATAACAAACCCGATTGACGCCAGCCACACGAAAGCACCGTTGACGTTTGTCAACGCATAGCCCGTCAGAATAACGGCCGATCCAAAAACGCCGATGAGCGTCAAGATATCCGGCGTTACCCAACCGGGCATGTGGGCCGCCAGCCAACTCAGCGCCGGCCTTTCTAGCGGCCCAAGAAGAATATCGTTAACTCGCTTGTGATCTGTCTTCGTCATGCAACGCCCTTCTACTAATCCAGGGTCTCGGGAGCAACATCGGGCCACACTTCGAAAAACATGGCCCATTGCTGAGGGTTTTGCCGGATGTAACGTTCGGCGACTTCCAAGATCCTCTCGGCATTCAGTAGGATTTCTGTTTTCCGATTAGGGTGCTTTTGCATCGGGATGAAATCGGAGTTGACAACTCTGTAAAGTCCCTCGTCGCCTCGGCTTACCCAAGCCACCACGACTGGCACGTTTGTCCGAAGCGCGAGCACCACGTAGTGAACCGGCAGAGCAGCCTCACGGCCAAAGAATCTCGGCCGGTAGCGCGACTCAGGTAGCGGGCGGTCGACCCCGGTGGCTACAGTGCCGCCCTCCTGCAGATGGCGCGTGGCATGCTTAAAGGAAGCCATGCTAGCTGGGACGGCTTCGATACCAAACTTCTGCCGGATAATGTCGTGCTGCTTGTAACCTCCTGGCTGCTCTGGTAGGGTCAGCGTAACTGCTTGCCCGCCTTGCAGCGCCGAGGCCAGACCCACCAACTCATAATTGCTGACGTGGGGCAGGACAACGACCATCCCTTCATCACGGCGCTGGCTGCGCTCGATGAGGGCTTTGTATTCCGGGCTAAACTCAACGTACTCGGACATCCTTTCAGGCTTCTGTAGATTATGGTACAGGTCAAATATCGAGTAGGCCCGATCCACGAACGTTTGGCGGACTGCCTCGTCCAACTCAGCTGAGGTCACCTGGCCATCTCTGGCCACCCACTGGTTGGTGCGCACAGCCTTCACCATCGGCTGTTTTCGCTGCATGGCGATTCCCCGGGCCAGAAATCGAGCCAGGGCGTATCCGGCTGACTTTGGCATGATTCGCGCCAGAGCCAACCCGGTCCGAATTCCATAGCCGTGGTTAATTATCGTCCGGAGATCCATATCTTAAGAGTCAAATCCTTCATCTTCATCTGGCGCCGCGCTGTTACGCGCCTATTATAGCCCTCTTAATGTATTTTGAGACAATCACTTCTGGTATGTTACAATATCTTCGCGCTGCACGGCCTGAGTGACTTGCGGGACACGGGCAAACAGTGCGGGACAAAAGGTTAATGGAATCGATAATTGACCTACTCCAAGAGATTTGGAGCGATTTTCAGCGCGGACAGTTACCGCAGCTAGGTCCGTGGAACTATCTGCTGTTGTCGGTGCTTATGATATGGCAAGGTCCCATCGCTTCTCTGTTTGGCGGAGCCGCCGCCTCGGCCGGCTTACTAAAACCTGGGCTAGTATTCGTCGTCGGCGTCGCCGGTAATCTGACCGCTGACATCGTATGGTATTCGGTTGGACGAAAAGGTAACGTCGAGCGTCTATTTGAACGCGGCAAACTAGGCGTGCATCGCGGCCGATTTCAGAAGCTACGCAATGGCATGCGACTCCACGGCACCAAGGCGCTGCTTATGGCCAAGCTATCATTTGGCCTCGCCGTTCCAACGCTGGTCGCCGCAGGCGTGTCCGGAGTCAGCTGGCGCAAGTGGTTCCCAATTGTATTCATAGGCGAGACGATCTTCACTGGCACACTGGTGATCATTGGCTATTTCGCCACGGAAGCGATCAAGCAAGTTGAACAAGGACTGCATCTGTTCCTAGCGATAATGACTCTACTCTTCATCGCCGCCGCCATCTGGATGATTCCCAGGCTCCTGAGCGGCGATGATGCCCTGACAATCACTGGCAACGACGATAGCCACTAGCGCACAGAAATCTAGTGGACCTTATCGTCCACGAGTGGACCTTATCGTCCATGAGTGGACCTACCGTCCACTAGTGGACCTGTACCGGGTCCTTAATCGCCCCTCGTTTCTCCAACGGCTGCTCATAGCCGGCATCCCAATCCTCCGGAGCTGTCGTCTTCTCGATTTTGACCGCCGTATTCTTATAGTCTGGGATTTTGGCTTGCTTATCTACTTCATCCAGGGTAAGTAGATTGGCCGCCGCCTCGGCGAAATGGAAAGGAACAAATACAGTGCCTTCAGGCGACCGGCCGGTGACCAGAACCCGCAGCTTTATCGAGCCCCTACGGGAACTGACTTCTACCCAGTCGCCAGTTTGTAATTCCAGATTGGCCGCATCGGAAGGATGCACCTCGCAGGTGGCTTCGGGGTAGACATCTTCCAGTTTGGAGCGCCCAGTCATCGTACTGCCACTCCAATGATAGAGCACTCGACCTGTGCTCAGATTATATGGGTAGGCTTCGTCCGGCTGCTCCGATTCGGTGCCATACGACACCTCCCAAAACTTGCCCTTACCTCTTGGAAACTCGTCGGCGAACAGGTACGGCGTCCCCGGGTGATCAAAGCTGGGACATGGCCAGTGCACGCCACCTTCACGCTCGATTCGCGCATAGTCGATCCCGTAGAAGGCAGGCGTAACCTGACGCATTTCCTCCCAGATGGCCTCAGGCCCATCATAGTCAAACCCGGCCGAAAGATCGAGGTCCATACGCGCCTCGATCCGCTGCCCGAGTTCGGAAACGATCTTCCAATCCGGCCATGAGTCGCCGACCGGCGCCACAGCAGCGCGGCAACGTTGAATCCGCCGGTCGGTATTTGTGAAGGTGCCATCTTTCTCGGCGAAACTCGTCGCCGGCAAAATAACGTCGGCCATCTCACCGGTTTCGTTGATGAAGATATCCTGACAAACCAGGAACTCAAGCCGTTCCAGCGCCTCTCTGGTATGTTGTTGGTTCGGTTCACTCATCATCGGGTTCTCGCCCAGCACAAACATACCCCTGACAGCGCCGGCATAAGCTCCATCAACCATTTCCGTCGCCGTTAGGCCCGGCGCCGGATTCAGCGGCGTTCCCCAGTACGCTTCAAACCGCCGTTGTACTTCCGGTTCATCGACTTTCTGGTAGGCGGTGAAAACATTGGGCAGGCCGCCGCTGTCCGAACAACCCTGCACATTATTCTGTCCGCGAAGTGGGTTGAGACCCGTCCCCGACTTGCCGACGTGGCCGCACATCAAGGCCAGGTTAACCAACGACAGAGTATTATCCGTGCCATGGGTGCTCTGGCTGATGCCCATGCCCCAGTAGATCGAGGCCCGTGATGCCTCGGCGTAGATCCTGGCCGCCTCACGTATTTTGCCGGCCGGCACGCCGCTCACTTCTTCGGCCCACTCTGGCGTATAAGGCGCCAACGACTCCAGGTACTCATTGAAACCTTCGGTTCGCTGGGCCACAAAAGACTCGTCGTAGAGTCCCTCTCTCACCACAACGTGGGCCATGGCCTGAAACACGGCCACATCCGTTCCCGGCTTCTGTCTCAGCCACAGGGTAGCGAAGTCGGTCATCTCGATCTGGCGCGGGTCGACGACGATCAGTTTCGCGCCATTTTTGCGCACAGCGCGCTTCAGGAAGTTGGCGATGACCGGATGGGTCTCAGTCGTGTTGGAACCGGTGACGATGAACGCCTCAAGGTCCTCCATTTCGGCGATGGAATTGGACATTGCACTGGAGCCGAGCGCCAATTGCAACCCGGTGACTGAACCGGCGTGGCAAAGCCGGGCGCAATGGTCGACGTTATTGGTACCGAGCAGAGCCCGAAACATCTTCTGGAATACATAGTTGTCTTCGTTCGTCGCCTTGGCACTGGCGTAGCTGGCGATCGCGTCGCCGCCGTGACCCTTGGCTATGCGTGTCAATTCGTCCGCCACCAAGTCTAATGCCTCTTGCCAGGACGCTTTACGCCATACCGGTTCGGCGCTGCGTCCTTCATCACGATTCATTCGTATCAAAGGCGATTTCACCCGGCTGGGATGGCGGACGAAATCGGTACCATAACGGCCCTTGACACACAACATGCCATAGTTGGGCGCCGCATTATAGGGCGCGTCGACACGATAGATGTAGCCATCTTTGACGCTCAGATTCATCTGGCAGCCAACGCCACAGTAAGGGCAGGTTGTTCTAACTACTTCGCCGGGTTCAATCATTTTCTACCTCTTTTTCCGTTTTCTGCCGCGGGTTTGTTCAAATACGTCATCCGGGCTCACGCCTTGCTCTAGCAGCGCCTGCCTCTTGGGTTTCAAGGCCCCAGTCGGGCAGGCACCAACGCACTGGCCGCAAAACACACAAGTCGTATCCATCATGCCGTCGCCCATGAAAGTACCGATCTTCGTCTGGAATCCTCGGCCGTCAAAACTCAAGGCAAAGGTAAATTGCGCGTCGTCCGCGCAAACCTGCACGCAGCGCCAGCAATTAATACATTGGTTGTAGTCGCGCATGTAAAAAGGGTTGTCGTCGTAGACCGGCGAGCGGCGATCTTTTCCACCAGTAAACCGTTCCGGATCGGCTTGCAGCTCGTCGACAAGTGCCAGAACGTCCGGCGCCTCCGACAAATCGACGGTCGAGGCCAGCAACTCCACGATGGTTCGTCTCGCCCTCACCACGTCGTCAGTCTTCGTCCGGACCACCATGCCATCCTGGCATTCGGTGACGCAGGCGGCCGCCTGAACTCGCCATCCTGTGTCCACTGAGCATACGCGGCACAAGCCATTGGCCGTCAGGTGCGGATGGTAGCATATCACGGGTATGTCAATACCCAGCTGGGCTGCAGCGTCTAGCAGCGAAGTCCCTTTTGGTACACTGATCTCTCGCCCATCTATGGTGAGCGTTACGTTATCTTCCATCACTGCTCCAATTCCGTAGTCTTCTTAGGTTACGGCGCTCTCACTGCCGGCTAGTTGGTCACGATTCGCTCTGCATGGGTGTAGATGCGCATTCGACTCTGGCGCAGATAAGCCACTAAAGTGATATTCCAGCTCTCTGCCAGGGCCACGGACAAAGCCGTCGGCGATGTCCTCGAACAAACGATTGGCGTTTGCAGTCGCCTGGCCTTGTTGATCATCTCGCTGCTGATGCGTCCACTACTCAATAGCACCCGGTCTACAGTATTGATATCCTGGAGTAGCGCGGCGCCGGCAAGCCGGTCCAGGCAATTGTGCCGGCCGACGTCCTCGACCTGGACAAGGATCTGTTCGTCGGCTCCGAGGGCCGCCGTGTGGATGCCGCGCGCCTGCTGGTAGAGATTGGCACCGAGATGCATCTGGCGCATTAGATTGGCCAACTGATCGGCCGAGGCTCGTTTCTTTGATTGCAACGGTTCATGCTGCTGGGACAGATCGTCAAAGGTGACGCCGCCGCCGCAGCCCGCGGTGACGATCTTTCGTTCGGGTCGCCTAAATTCCAGATCATGCAGCCAGACGTCAACGCAGCTTTCGCCTTTGGACAGATGGATCGAACGCACGTCTTGCCGGCCGTCGATCAGTTGCTCATTGTAGAGAAAGCCCAGGGCCAATTGATCCAACTTGAACGGCGAGCACATGAAAGTAGCCAGCTCCTCACCGTTTACCGAAATGCAGACCAGCGACTCGTCGACTACGGCTCCCTGGACCTCATGCGCGTGGCCGGAGCCGACGCTCACATAGCTAACGGCGCTGATTCCCTTGCCGCCAGCGTGCTCATCCAGGGCTTGCATGCGCTCAAGTTCTTCAGCTCTCATCTGACGATCTCCGGCCACAGGCGAGCGGCGCTCAGAATGGCCGACGAAGCCGTCTGGCCCAGTCCGCATAGACTCGTCTCGGTCATCGCCTGGCCAATGTCTAGCAAGGCCTCTCTTTCAGCCTGGCCTATTTGGCCCTGTGCGAGATTCTTCTCCAGGATCTCAAGCTGGCGCTGGGTGCCCAGCTGGCACGGGAAACACTTACCGCAGCTTTCATGGGCGAAGAAGTGCCCGATCTGGCGCAGCGCCAACCGGAGATCGGCCTCCTCGTCAAAGACCATGATCACGCCTGACCCCAGGGTGACGTCATTGGCGCGCACGTCCTCGTAGCTCAGGGGCATGTCCAGTAGCTCGGGTCCAATGAATAAACCGGCTGCCCCACCAAGCAAAATCGCCTTGATCGCCCGTTCGTTGGGCACACCTCCGGCCCGATCGATGATTTCGCGGACCGTCGCGCCAAAGGGCGCCTCGTACAATCCCGGCCGGGCCACATGACCGCTGAGGCAAAACAGCTTCGTTCCTGGCGAACTTTCGGTGCCCTGCGCCAGCCACGTTTCGTCCCCTATCAGCGTCACCAGCCGGGCCGTAACCAGCGTCTCCACGTTATTGATCGCCGTTGGCTTGCCAAACAGTCCGCTCGTCGTTGGGAATGGCGGCCTGATGCGCGGAAATCCGCGCTTGCCTTCAATGGCTTCGAATAGGGCCGTTTCTTCACCGCAGATGTAAGCCCCTGCGCCGCGGCGCAGCTCTAAGTCAAAGCCGAAGTCATCACTATCCAGAATCCTGTCTCCCAGGTATCCGGCTTGTCGCGCCACTTCGACAGCCTGGCGCAGCCTCGAATAGGCCCGTGGATACTCACCGCGCACGAATATCCAGCCCTGCTTCGCCCCCACTGCATACGCCGCCAGAGTGGCCCCTTCGATGACGGCAAATGGGTCTTCTTCCATGAAGCAGCGATCCTTGAACGTTCCCGGCTCACTCTCGTCGCCGTTGACGACAATGTACTTGGTCTCGTCAGGAGCCGCCCTGGTGAAGCGCCATTTACGGCCTAACGGGAACATCGCGCCGCCCCGGCCGAGGATGCCGCAGTGTTCGATGAATTCGATGTATTCCTCCGGGCTCATGGCCAGGGCATTGCCTAAAGCAACATAACCCTGTCGGGCAATGTAAGCCTCAAGGTCGCATGGATCCGGCCGGCCGATGCCCGAATGCCCGATCAGCAACTCACCATGCGCCTTGGCCCTGGGTTCTGGGTGCTTCCCGGCTAGGAATGCCTCAACGGAATCCGGGTCTAATTCGCCGGCCGGACGCTCTCCAATAAGAGCGCACGGCGCCTGCTCGCACATACCCAGGCACGGTACAAGCTCAAAGCTGACCGAACCATCAGCGCTTGTTTCGGCCGGGCCGATGGCCAGTTGTCGCCCAATCTCATCTATGATCGCGTCTGCGCCGGCCAATGAACAAGCAAGGTCGTCGCAGACACGGACGATCTGCCGGCCGGTCGGCTGGTTATAAAGCATCGTATAGAATTCGATCACCCCATGCACGTCGGCCGCCGGCACTCGCAGCGTTTCGCTCGCCACCAACTGGGCTTCCCGTGGCAGCCAACCATAAAGGCCTTGAATGTCGAATAGCATCGGCAGCAGCGCGTCACGACCCCGGCCGGTGTACTTGGCCTTCACCGGGGCGAGCAGGGACAGATCTGGAACAGTGAATTGGTCGCTCACTAGGCCACCTCTAAGAAAATAAGGAGTCTGCTAAATGAATTCGGAACATGCAGTATACGCGCGGTCTTCTGTGCTTCCAGGCTACAATTCATTGTACGGCAGATCAGTCGTCTAGCCAATTACTGGCTAGACACCTATTGCCAGATGGTCGCCACAAGCTACAATCTGGGTATCATTTTTTCTGTGACACCGTTTACGCCAACAAGCAATGTTCAAGGATGCTAAATGAAGCCGCGTAATCCAGCCATTCGCGAGAATTGGCTATCCGATCGAATGCGTCTGCTCCTGTCCTGTAGATGCTGTATATCCGGTCCAGAATCCTTTGTGGGTGGAGCACGTTAGCATGGGCCTATTTGATGAAAAA
Source organism: Promineifilaceae bacterium (SeqCode) (assembly GCA_041570195.1). Taxonomy (GTDB): domain Bacteria; phylum Chloroflexota; class Anaerolineae; order Promineifilales; family Promineifilaceae; genus UBA11865. The sequence goes on from JBFFWQ010000043.1 coordinate 22,072, forward strand.
GTTGCGCTTGTCACCGGTTCCGGCCGGGGCATTGGGCGCCGGATCGCGATACACCTAGCGGAGCAGGGCGCCGATGTGGTGGTCAACTTCTTCCGCAATCGCGAGCCGGCCGAACAGACCGCCGAAGCGATCCGTCAGTTGGGCCGACGGGCGTTTGTAGTCAAGGCTAACGTTGGCGATATGGATCAGTTTGCCGGACTCTTCCAAGCTCTAGACGCCGAGTTCGGCCGCCTGGACATCTATATCCACAATGCTGCGTCCGGCTTCAATCGGCCGGTGATGGAGCAAAGGCCTCGCGGCTGGGACTGGACCATGAACATCAATGCCCGTTCGCTTCTTTTTGGCGCCCAATACGCGGCCGGTCTTATGGAGAAGACCGGCGGCGGGTCCATTGTGGCCATGACAAGCCTGGGTTCGGTCAGAGTCATGCCTGACTATGTGGCCGTCGGCGCCTCAAAGGCCGCCATTGAGTCATTGGTGCGCTACCTGGGCGTGGAATTGGCGCCAAGAAACATCGTCGTCAATGCCGTAAGTCCCGGTCTCGTGGAAACGGACGCGCTCAAGCATTTCTCGACTTTTGACGACGCCAGTCAGGAGAAGATCGAGAAGGCAACCCAAGATACGCCTGCCGGCCGCCTGTGTTCACCTGAAGACCTGGCCGGCCTGGTGAGCTTCTTATGCTCACCCCAGGCCAAAATGATTTGCGGCCAGACTATCATCATGGATGGCGGCCACTCGCTAAGGCTCGCTTGAGCAGGAACCTGTACGTATGAAGCTTCGCAAGAAACCTCGCCGCAGCGGGTTATTTTGGTTGTTTTTTGTCGGCATCTTCTTGGCAGCCGCCGCCGTATTGTACCTGTTTGGCGAACGCTGGCTGCGCTTGGTCCTCATCTATTTATCGCATGCTGGCTGGGCCCGCGGGTTGATCAGCAAATTGCCTGTTGCCAGGCAAGTGGCCCGGCGCTTCGTCGCCGGTGAAACCATCGAGGAAGCGATGGCTGCCTGCCAGGCCTTGAACGCCCGGGGCTTGATGGTCACCCTGGACTACCTTGGCGAAAGTATCACCGACGAGGCCGTGGCGGCTGCTTCGCGGGATGAGATCCTTCAACTGCTGGATCGAATTGAAGCCACCGGTGTGGATGCCAACGTGTCCGTCAAGCTGAGCCAGCTTGGGCTGCGGATTCGCCAAGATATTGCCCTGGAAAACATGCGCCACATCCTTTCCAGGGCTCAGGAATATGGCAATCGGGTGCGCATTGACATGGAAGAGAGCGAGCTGGTTGACTTGACCCTGGAAATCTACCGGACACTCCGCGATGATATGGGCTATGCCAACGTCGGCGTCGTGATCCAGTCATATCTGTACCGCAGTGAGCGGGACGTGGCGAGGCTGATAGACGAAGGCGCCTGGGTGCGTCTGTGCAAGGGCGCCTACGCCGAACCGCCTGATATCGCCTTCCCCAACAAAGCTGATACCGACGCCAGCTACGTGAAATTGACCCAAATGATGCTTAGCGATGAAGCTCGCGGCCAGGGCGTGTATCTGGGCATCGCCACTCATGACGAGAAGATGATCGAGGCCGCGGTTGATTACGCGACCCGTGAAGCGATTCCGCCGGCCGAGTATGAATTCCAGATGCTCTACGGCATCCGGCGCGACCTACAAGAGGGCCTGGTGGCCCAGGGTTACCAAGTGCGCACTTATGTACCCTATGGCACGGCCTGGTACCCTTATTTCGTTCGCCGCCTGGCCGAAAGACCGGCCAATCTGTGGTTTTTCTTCAGCAATCTGCTCAGACGATAAGTGACATCATGCCTGTCATTACCGAATCTCAGACAATACCTGGCGTTCACATCGTGGAGCTGAAACCGTTTGCCGATTCGCGCGGCCGTTTCACAGAGATATTTCGCAAGGAATGGTTCCCCCAGAGAAGTTGGAACATCCTGCAAAGCAACCGCTCCGAGTCGGCCGCCGGCGTGTTGAGAGGCTTGCACTACCACCATCATCAGGTCGATTACTGGCACGTCATTCAGGGTCAAATCCGTACCGGCCTGGTCGATCTGCGTCGTGACTCGGGCTGCTTCGGGGTCTCTCAAGTGATCGACATGAGTCAGGAAGATATGCTTGGTCTGTTCATCCCCATCGGCGTGGCCCATGGTTTCCTGTCGTTGACCAAGGCGACCCTTCTTTACTACGTCGACAACTACTACGACGGCGGCGACGAATACGGCGTGGCCTGGAACGATCCTGACCTCAAACTCGACTGGGCTATCGACCAACCCACAATCTCACCCCGCGACGCGGGCAACCCCAGGCTCCGCGACATTTCCCCCGAGATGCTACCGGATTAGCCCATAGCTGGAGGTTGGTTTCGGTTCGCCGGCCACAGATCTAGAAACAGTGGCCGACTCGAACTGGATTGGCCCTGATGGCGCCCGCATTTAGCCAATTAGGCGTTCCAGCAGCAAAGGGCCAAGGATGAGCAAGCCGACTGCAACTGCTCCGACGGCGGCCACCAATACCGCCCCGGCCGCCACATCCTTCGCTACCTTGGCTAGAGGTTGGAATTCCGGACCGGCGAGATCGATCGCCGACTCTACGGCCGTATTGACAAATTCGGCCACCCAAACCACCATCATCGCCAGAACGAGAATGGCCCATTCTGTGAACGAAACTCCCAGCCACAACGCCAGCACTATCACCGCCAGGGTGATTGCCGCGTGAATCCAGGCATTGTGCTGTGTGCGAAAGACATAGCCGACGCCGGCGAAGGCGTGGCCAAAGCTTCGGGCGCGTTTCTTGATCGTGAAGCGCTCGCCCTGCCCCATTTTCAATCGCCGGCCGGCTCCGCGACGTCAGCCCCCAGTTCGCCCAGAATCCGCGCCTGGGTCTCCCACATCTTCGCTTTGTCGGCCGCCCGCTGGTGATCGTAGCCCAGTAGATGCAGCACCGCATGAACGGTTAGTAGCTGCAACTCGGCCGACACATGATGTCCGCCACTCCTCGCCTGCCGCTCGGCCGTGGGCACCGAGATGGCGATATCGCCCAAATAGCTCCCCTGGCCTGGCGCCGGCTCACCGGCCGGAAAGCTCAGAACATCGGTCGCCTTGTCGTCGCCTAGGAATTCGCGATTCAATCTCTGCAGGCGCTCATCGTCGGTCAACAGGATACTGCACCCGGCCGGCGGCTCCTGCCCCTGATCTTCTAGCGCGGCGACGGCTGCGCTCCGCACGGCACTCTGCCACTCTTCGCGAACCGCCGCCTCGGGCAGCACGTCAACTTCGTATTGGCTCATCGGCCGGCTCGAAAGTTGCTGGCGGCTCCTCCGGCATGGCGGAGGCCACGGCGGGCATGACGGGCGCTGTTTCGACCGCGGCTTCGGCCTCTTCGGGCCGGCCGTTCTCTTGCGCCTTCTGTTCGGCGCTCATTAGCTCCTCATTGCCCGGGTATTTGACCCGCATGTGGAACCGACCCTGCAGCGTCTCGATGAACGATTCGCGGATCAGCATGATATCGCCCAGAGTCAGGCCCGAATTGTCAAGCTGGCCTTCCTTGAGGTGCTCGTCGAAGATCTTCGTCACTAGCTTCTCGATCTCTTCTTCCGTGCTAGGGCGCAGCGCACTAGAGGTGGCCTCGGTGGCGTCCGCTAGTTGCACGATGCCGGTTTCCCTTGTCCTGGGCCGTGGCCCAGAGTATTGAAAACGCGACTCATCGACTTCAGGCGGGTCGCCGGCCGCCTCAACTGCCTTTCGGTAAAATGTTTTAACCACCCGGTTGCCATGGTGCTCAGCAATGAAATCCCGCACCTGCGTTGGCAGGCGATATTTGCGGGCCAATTCCAGACCGTCGCTGACATGGGAGATGATGATCCTGGCGCTGCTGTAGGGATCCAGGTTGTCATGCGGGTTACCGCCATTCTGATTCTCTGTGAAGAAAGGCGGCCGGTTCATTTTGCCCACGTCGTGATAAAAAGCGCCTACCCGGATCAGGGCACTATTGGCCTTGACCTTTTCGGCCGCTTGCTCGGCTAGATTAGCCACCATGATACTATGGTGATAAGTGCCCGGCGCCCGGCGCAGCAACTCCTGCAACAGCGGATGATCCAGGCGCGACAACTCTTGCAACTGCAAGGGCGTCACGATCCTGAATATGCTGCCGATGATGAAAACCCCGGCCAGGCTTAATCCGGCCGAGAGAATGGCTCCATTGATCACGGCCGCGCCCAGCAAGGTCAATAGTTCGGTGGCTGCAATGCCCGTGGGCAATTGGAACACGACGATGGCCGCTGCGTAGCCCACGGTTGCCACCAACCCGGCCCGAAATAGGGCGTTGATTCGTTGGGCATCCCGCAAGGTCAGCACGGCCAGGATTCCCCCGGCCGCCGCATACACCGCCATCTCCAGCGAATTCTGGGCGATATAGCCGACGAGGAATGCCTGTACCACAGTCACGATAATGGAAAGGCGCACGGAGTATATGACAGCTACGATAATTGACAGCGCCGCGGCCGGATAAAGATAGGCGAATTCACTGCGGGTGCCGGCCAGCAATTTTGCCGCCAGCAGGAACAAGGCCATCAGCACAGCCAAAATCGTCAGGCTGCGCGCAGTATCCTGGCGCTCGCTGAAGTAGAGTCCCCAGTAGATCGTTATGACCGTGATCGCCAGTAGGGCCGCCATCAGCGCGCTGACCACACGTCGCCAATCCAGGCTTTGCTCAAGCAGGCCCAGTTCCTCGAGCATCTCGATATCAACCTCGCCTACCACATCACCGACCCGTAGAATCCGCTGCCCCTCGGTAACGATCTGGCTGATTGGCTCAACGTCGCTTATCGCTTCCTGTCTCATCTCTTCGGTCGCCTCGACGTTGAAGAAGATGTTGGGCACGATGAATTGGGGCGCCAGGGAAGTCACGATCCGCTCTTGAGCCTGCGTCAAATCAAAGGCCGCGCCTTGGGCCGCTTTGCGCCTGGCCTCGCTCTCAGTAATCTGCCCTTCTACGACGCCTTGACGCATGGTATCTTCTACGATCTGCAGGATGTTCTCGAGGACGCTGGCATACTCGGCCGAGCTCAAGGAGAGGATATCCTCAGCCACTTGCCGTTCAACGGTGATCCCCTCGATTGCCTCCAGATAGCCAATCTTTATTTCAGGATCGGCCAGCGGATCGGCCCTGACCACGTCCATGAAACTGAAGGTTGAGTTAACCTGATTTTTCTGGGCCCGGGCAATGCTAAGATCCAACGGCGTGTATTGATCGGCGACGCCGGCCGCGGCCTGCTGCTGGGCGTTTTCCGTTAGCACGTCGCTAACGTAGGTGATTGACGTGGGGGCGATGACATCTTCGGGTGATGGCTCTCCCGGCGTTACCCTGACCTGCGGCCGGGTCACAAAATCCAGGGCCAGAATCAAGGTGACCAGCAACGTCAAGACGACGACGAAGATCCACAATAAGGATCGACGGGCCAGGATTTGAATGCGCTGGTCCGAATCAGCCTGGGCTTCGTTTTGAGAGTTCATTTGTCAAACAGGATCGTTATCGAACAGGATCCACTAGGCCTGGAGCAACTCACGCACTATTTGGCTGGTTAGCTTCCCGTCAGCCTGGCCTTGCAGGCGAGGCATCAGTTGGCCCATCACGCGGCCCATGTCCTGCATTCCGCTGGCGCCTTGTTCGTCTATGACCTGAACGGCGACGGCTTTTATCTCGTCTTCGCCCAGCATTTGCGGTAAATATCCCTCGATGATAGCCAGTTCTGCCTGTTCCTGAGCGACCAGATCGGTTCGCCCGGCTCTTTCCGCGTCGGCGATGCTTTCCTTACGTTGCTTCGCCTGCTTGGCCACAACCTTCTCAACCGCCGCATCGTCCAGCTCTATCTGGTCGTCCTTCTCCACCTGTTTGACGGCCGCCAACAACATGCGCAGTGTGTCGCGCTTCGTCGCGTCACCTTCACGCATAGCCGTTTTGACGTCGGCCTGCAGCTTTTCCTTCAGGCTCATACTGCTATTACCCACATAATTCAGGAATTGATTGTAGCATTGGCCGTCAACCGATGTCAACTTGGTGACTTTCGTTCTTACCCGTTACTTCACCGGCGGCAAGGACAGAATACAGATTCAGGTTGCCTTCGCGGCCGTCAGAACGATAGATATCTAGCACCTGCAAACCGGCCGCATTGGCCAGCGAAGTGATCTCCCCCTCGTCCACATAGCACACATACCTCAGGCCTTCTCCGCCTTTGCGCCAGGTCATCAGGTAGTCATTCGCCTCCACGGCTTCTGAGCTTAGATCGACCACGGACCAGTCAGCAATCTTCTTCCTCTGCCGCTCGTTGGTGAGGAATTGCCAGGTTGAAATGAGCAGGCGGCCCCTGGCGGCCAGGTGCGCACCCATTTGTGACAAGAGCCGGACCCGTTTTTCGCGGCCCGGGATATGCTGCAACACGGCCAGGCAGGCAATACTGTCATAGATGCCCAGGCCATCCAGCGCATCCGGTCGGTTCAGGTCGCGATGCCAGAATCGCCCCTCGATTTGCCGCCGGGCGATCTCGATCAGCTCTGCACTGGCATCCAGGCCCTCGTAAGCCTCCACGCGGCCACGCGACAACAAGAACCGCCCCAGGCGACCTTCGCCGCAGCCCACATCCAGGAGGTTCTTACACGGTTCAGGCAGGTACTCCTGCAACCTGTCGAATCCAGGCTGCGGTTCGCGCCTGGTATCTGCAAATGACTGGGCGAATTGCCGATAGAATGTCCGATTCAAGGCGACCAATTGTCGCCGAACGCTCTCGTCCATGGCCCTGAACTAGAAGCCGAAGTGGGTCAAGGTGTGGCCAACGGAGTTCACGTAACTGCCGCCGAAGAGTCGTACGTGCACCAGCAGCGGGTACAGGTTGTAGATCTCTCGTCGTTCGCTCATGAATCCAGGTTCGATCGGCCGGATCTCCCGGTAGCGGCTGAAGAAGTTATTATCGAAAGTGCTAAAAAGCGTCGTGAAGGCCAATTCGATTTCGGCGTCGGCGTAGTAGATAGCCGGATCGACGAAGCCCGTGATCCTATCATCGTTCGCCAGGACATTACCGGCCCAGGCGTCTCCGTGAATGAGCGAAGGCGCATCGGGTTCACCTAGCCAGCGCTCTAGCCGGCCGGCAAAGGCCTCAAGCCGGCCGAAGATTCGCGCCGGCAGGCGCCTGGCACTCATTGCCTGCCGGCCCATAAACAGTAGGCGCTGCTCCCGAAAGAACGTTAGCCACGATTCAGTCCAGGGGTTCGGCTGGTGCAGACCGCCGATGAGCGTCGCGCTGTCAAAACCGTAGGCAGCGGCCGTGATCCCGTGCAATTCGGCCAGTAGTTCGGCTGCATGTCGCTGGGATCTGGCCGTGAATCGATTGGCGCCAGGCAGATACTCGAGCAAAAGCAGGTCGTCGTCGCTGTAGATGACGGCGGGCACGGGCAAGCTGCTTTTCTCCGCCAGGTAACGCAGCATCTGGCCCTCGACCGCCAATTGCCCGCCGGGCTGTCGATCTTGTTTGACCACGATCCGTGAGCCGTCGCTCAACTCCACTTGGTGAACTTGGGCCACACTTCCCCCGCTCAGTGGCCAGATACCCTGCACTGTCAAGCCTAGTTCGGCCTCAATTCGACCTCGAAGGTCGTCTTCCTGGCCCCCGCCGCTCATGGCGCCCGAACGGTCAGATTGTCGAAAGCCACAAAGGTACGCTGATTGCCAAAGGCGCCGGCATCCAGGGCTACTTGACCGGCCAGATAACGTCCGTCCTGTATCTCTTCCAACAACGCGTCATTGACATAGAAAGCCATTGCCGGGCCAGTCGCCACGACGCGGAGACGATTGATCGCCCCAGGCCCGGTCATGATCGCATCTGACTTCTGCCAGCCATCCACCAGGCGCCGCCATGATCCGTCACTCTCATGACTCTCGACGATATATCGGCCGTCGCCCGTCAACTCGAAACGATAGAAATTCTCAGGGTCGGCCATGCGGAACAGCAAGCCATAGGTGGCCTCCCTGTCGCCGGCGATCAACTCTGTGTCTACGGTGAGGTCGAAGTCGGCAAAGGTAGGCTCATCCAGAGCCGTGTATTGGAGCGTATCGGCTTGACTCACTTCGATCAGTAAGCGGCCGTCTTGCAGCACGGTCGAGCCAGATTCATCCGCTTCTAGCAACCATGGGCCAGCGCTTTCAGAGGAGAAATCATCGCCGTAAATGAGGTCCGTGTCGGCCGGCCCGGCCGTCGACCCGGGCTTCTCGCCGCCACAGGCGACCAACAGTATGGATAGCCCAAGTGGCAGCAAAAGGAGGGGAAACCGAAGCCGCATCATGGTCCGTACTTCGCGATTACGGTGCAATCACGCGTATATTATCGAATTCGATTACGGTCGTTCCCGGCTCAAAGGCGCTGGCGCCCAAGCCGACATCGCCGATGACGAAGGTCGGATCGGTGACCGTCGCCAGCGGGACACCATTGACCGTGAGACCGAGTTCGTTGCCGACACAACTGACCCGGATATCATTTCTTGACTCACCCTGATTTATCACCTCTGAGAACGCGTACTGGCCCTCACCAGTTAGGTATTGAACTTGCGGGCTACCGCTCTGGTATTTGCCAATGGCGTAGTGCCCATCGCCGCTGATCAGGAAGACGTAGAAATTCTCCGGGTTCTGGTAACGACAGATGACACCGTAGGCATTGTCGTCAGGTCCCCCAGCCTGGACCGTCTCCACGTCGATGATGACATCATCAAAGTCGCGGCCGGCGTTCGCCCAGGCGATCTCTCCGGAGAGGCTGTTGCTCAAACGCATTACGCCCTCCTCGATGTGGGTGGTCACGCCTCGCCCGTCATATAGAATCCAGCCGCACTCTTTCTCGCCCTCAAAATTATCGTTCAACAGGGTCCCCTGTTCGTTACAGGGATCGGAACCGCCATCGGCCAGACAGGCGTTCAGGGCTAGCGTGCAGAGAATCAATAATAGCAGGTATGCTCTTTTCAATGTTGGGTGCTCTCCACTCTACTTGTCTAGTCGATCAGACTATCCTTCGGGCTGCTCTTCATCGCTCCCCAGCATGTCCCGCAATTCATCCAGCTCATGTTCAAGCGTATTCTGTTGCCGTGAGGTGTAGAAGTAGTAACCGATGGCCACAAGCCACAAGAACAAGATGAAGATACCAAGCCACGCGATTTCATTCAAGACGAACCGTCCTTCCTTGATGGAGTTCTACCCAGTGTACCTCAACACCTGTCCTTGTTCCACACACAGTTCCCGGTCAACTCCTACGCGATCTGGACCTATTACCCGCGCCTGCTACTGGCCACGCGCCCCATGCCCCTCACACCTCAGGCTCTTGAATCCCACAATGGTTCGGGTGTGTCCCGGCTGAAATTCTCGAAGCGGGCCATAGCGAACAGCGCGTCGGAGAGCCGATTTAGATAGGCCAGGGCCTGCTCATTGATGTGCTCTTCACGAGCCAGAGTAACGGCGCTTCGTTCCGCTCTACGGCAGACGGCCCTGGCCACATGCAATTGGCTTGCGCCAAGGCAGCCGCCCGGCAATATGAAGTTCTCCAATGGCCCGACAGCGGCCCATAACTCATCGATCAAGGCCTCGAGATCTTCAACATGTCGCGCCTCGATACGCGGAACTTCAAATTCACTATCGGCCGGGAAGGCCAGATCGGACCCCAGGTGGAAGAGTTCATTCTGGATCTTAAGCAGAGCTACTGCCAACCTGGGTTCCAGGCCCATCGCCATTGCCACGCCGATGGTCGAGTTGAGCTCGTCGACATCGCCATTAGCACCCACTCTTAGCGCGTCCTTGGGAACCCGTCGTCGACTACCCAGGGACGTGGTGCCTTCATCGCCAGTTCGAGTATATATCTTCGTTAGCTTTGGCATTTCTTCTCCAGAGTCTCAATAAGCGAACATGATAGCGACGGTAACCGATCAATCTACCGCAGCCATAACCTCGGCAACCGTGAGCCAGCGCCGGCCCGGGAAGAGACGCGCCATCTGCGGCTCAAAGGCTTCCAGCCGGCTTAAGACCTCTTCCACCGGACCGTCGGCCGTGATCCGCCCTTCTTCTAGCACGACGACCCGCTGGGCGATCCGCGTTGCCATTTCCACATCATGCGTCACCAACAAAAGGGCCATCCCGTCGTTCAACCAGCGCCGCCACAGGGCCATCAGGCCATCCTTGGTCGCATAGTCCAATCCCCGGGTCGGTTCATCAAGCATCAGCACCTTTGGTCTGACCACGGCCACCGCCCCCAAGGCGACGCGCTGGCGCTGGCCCACCGACAGATCCCTTGGATACTCACCGTGCAGGTCTGCCAGGCCCAGTTCAGACAAAAGATCCTTTACCGGTTGATCGGCGCTGGCCTGGCCATGATTGGCCAGCGTGATCTGCAACTCTTCGCCCACCGAGTCTGCAAAAAGAAGATCATCGGGCGTTTGGGGCAAGTAGGCCACCTGGCGGCAGATCTCGGCCACCGACTTACCGGCCGTGGGCCGCCCGGCCAGGAGCACTTCTCCACCTTGCGGCCGTAGCAGGCCAACCAGGCACTTCAACAGTGTGCTCTTGCCAGTGCCATTTGGGCCCAGCAAGGCGACCGACTCACCCGGCCGTATAGTCAGGTCGACGCCGCGCAATACTTCATGGCCGTTGTAACCATAATAAACCTGGCAGGCCTGCAAAATGGGCTCTGGTCGGCCGCTCGTCTGCCCTTCCCGCTCCGTTGTCTGGTTTGCGCCATTTTTCCTATACGAAATATCGCCCCCGGCCATCTGCCGACCCTCGTCGACGCTCAGAGGCATTACTTGCCAGGCCAATCGCTCGGCCAATCGGGAAAGCGGCGGCTGCTGCCCGGTTTCCACCTCAGCCAGCACCTCGCGGACCGGCCCGTCGAGTGTCACCCGCCCTGCCTCAAGGTAAACCATTCTCTCGGCGTATCGAACGACACGCTCTAGTCGCTGTTCAACCAAAACGACCGTCAGGCCAAGCTCCACATTCAAGCGGGCCACCGTTTCCAGTAGATCTCTGGCCGCGGCCGGATCGAGTTGGCTGGTCGGTTCATCTAAGGCCAGGATCTTTGGCCGACTGGCCAGGACGCTGGCGATAGCTAGCTTCTGCCGTTCGCCACCAGACAACGTCCAAGGCGATCGATGCCGTAAGCCTTGCAGGCCCAACACTTTCAGCGCATCATGAACCCGCGCGCGCATCTCCCCGGCGGGGATGGCCGCGTTCTCCAGGCCAAAGGCGACCTCGCTCTCTACCTCATCCAGTACCGTCTGCGCTTCAGGATCCTGAAATACAAATCCGACGCTTCCGCTCAAACCCTGCGGTCCTACTTCTAACGCATTCTGGCCAGCTACTTCGATCCTGCCCCGGATGGCGCCACCACTGAAATAGGGTACCAGGCCGTTCAAACAGCGCAACAGCGTCGATTTACCGGCGCCCGATGGCCCGGCCAGCAATACGAATTCGCCCTCGGCAATGCTCAGCGAGACATCTTGGAGGGCTGGCCGCTCAGCCTGGGGATAGGTGTAGTGCAGCCGCTGGATCTTAATCACGAACTTTCCGACATCCCGGGCAGCGCATCATGCAACGTGACGTAAACGGCCGGCAGGGCCAGGCCGGCCAGAGCCAGGCCAATCAACCAATCAAATGTCGGGAGAGTCAGGCTGGGATATGGTACATAGCTCAGCGTCGATCGATCTATGAAGGGCCAGGGCAGCAAGACAAGCAACAGGGCCAACACGGCGGACAGCAACAGAACATAGTCCACCGCCCTCCAGGTCAGCGCCGTGTACGCCGTCCGTTTCGCCCGCCGCCCGCGGGCCCACACCACCAGCCCGGTCGCCAGCACGCCGGCCAGAAGAAGCAGCCAGCCCGGCCAGCCTCGCCAAATCACGACGATCCAGCCGCCCATGGCTGCCAGCAAGCCAAACACCAGCAGAATTCGCTCGACCGGACGGCTGTCGATATCGGCCGTGGATCCATAGCCACGGGCAACCATCGTCTCCGACAGGTGCATAGCTCGCTCCAGGCCACCGACCAGTAGCGGCACGACCAACGGACGCCAGTCACGCAAGCCGCGCACCTGATGGCCGCGAATGGCCTGGGCGTCGCGAATTCGCCGCAGTTGGCGCCTGGTTTCTGGCACATAGTTGACGGCGATCAACAGCACGACGCCCAGATCGCGGAAGGCGGCGGGCATCAGCCGGGTCAGGTCGCTCATAGGCACGATAGCGCTCAGGGCCGCAAAGACGGCCAACACGGTGAGTAACGTCAAACCGTTGGCCGCGCCCTCGACGATGGCCTCTAGCGTAATAGGCCCGCCGATCAACGGCCAGGGCGGCAAGCGAATAAGAACGGTTTCGCCCACATGCACGAATAAGGCATTGTAGGCGGCCGATATGAACAGAAATACGACAGCCAACCGCCACAACGGCAAGTCGCCTTCCCGGTCCGGCCGACCGAAAGTGGCCTTCATCAAGACGGTCACCAGCAGCACGATTAGCGCGTACATGGGATTCCGGGCGGCCATGACCAGGATCGCTGCCGCTCCAATCCAAATCACCCAAGGCTTGGCGTTGACCCTCATCCTACCTCGACCTGCATCTTATCCCGAAAACGGCCCAGAGCTCGCAGCACCGGCAGACCAATGGCCAGGATCAGAACGGCGTTGCCTATCGCACGGGCCAGGTCCCAGGCGAACGATGTCGTCAGGTAGAAAGCGCCATATCGGGCTAATCCCTGGCCAAGGCCTTCGCCGGTCAGTGAGGCGCCAGTGGCGCTGCTGCTCAAGAATGGCCAGAAATACAAATTCAAAACAGCGCCAAAGAGTAATCCCCAGCCGAAAGCGAAGATCGTGAGCAACGCCAATTCCGACCGCTTCGACTTCGGATGCGGCAGCCAGCCGGCGGTCAGGCCCACCCAACCAGCGGCAAAAACCTGGTATGGTAGCCACGGTCCCACCCCGCCGGTGATCACCGCCGAAGTCAGCAGCGTCAGGGCGCCCATCAGAAAACCAAAGCGCGCTCCGTAGACATAGCCGGCCAGGATGATCGGCACGAAGATGGGCGAAAAACCGCCTGGGCCAGGCACAGCTGTTTCCAGGAAGCGCAAGACCGATGTCGCCGCCACCAACAAACCCAGGGTGGCGACCATGCGGGCATTAACCGCCCTGCCCTGGACCTCGATGAGCAACGCGCCCAGCCCCAGCAGCAGCAGCGCCATGGCCAGCAGCGGCGTCTGCGACTGGCTGGCCGCGGCCCGTTCAGGTCCAACCATGGCGACGACGAACAGCGGGTAGCTGAAGGCCACCAATCCCACCAGAGCGCTGAGGCCGTAAATGGCGCCGCTCAATGGCCGGCTCACGCGCCGCTCCTCCGGCGGTTCACAATCCACGCACCGCCGCCCAGAACGACCACGAGTAAACCAAACGCCAGGTATGGTTGCCAGACCACTGACTGCTCTACGGCCGGTTGCGTCGATGTCCCGTCATAAAGCGTCGCCTCGGCTGAACAAAGTTGTTCAAATGACGCGGCCGGCGGCTCGATGGCCGAAGTCACCGAACCCGGGCCCCACGACCAGCCATCCACATCGCCATCTGACAACTGACGGACCGTGGACCCTATCGGCGAATAGAACCAGCCTTCGTCGCCCGCCTGCCAATAAGACCAGTAAACGCACGGTTCACCCTTGCACTGGCATAGGCAACTCTCGACGCCACAGCCAGTGCCCTCGATGGCGCAAACCAGACCGCCCTGGCTTTCCGCTTTGACGTCGACGACAAGGCCCGAGCGTTGCAGAAGCTCATAGCCACTGATTTGTGATCCATCGAAGGCCACGCACCGGCTTTCAGTCCGCTCGTCGTCGTAGCGAACCACCACTGCCGCCCGGCCGCCTTCCTGGGCCAGAAGCCGCCCCGGGCCGGCAAAGGCCATGAGGGCCAGTAGACCTGGCAAGAGCCCCAGAATCAAGCCTGAACGGCGCAAGGTTTAGGCCTCCCTTCGTCTGCTGATCAGCCACCAAATTGAGCCGGCCACGACGACAATCGCGCCAATGGCGATGATCCAGGTCCAGATGGAGCCGCTGCCCTCGTCCCCGGCCGGCTCTTGGGCCTCGACCTCTGTAGCGGCCGAATCGTCTGCCGTCGAGCTCTCGTCAACCTGGGCCTCAGAGACGGCTTCCGGCGTCGCCGTGGGCGGCGCCTCAGTCGGTTCTGGCGTGGAAGTTGGCGTGGGTTCGGGCTCGTCGGCCGGAGTAGCTGTTGGCGTCATTTCAGGTGGCGCATCCTCCGAAGCCGCATCAACAACCGGCGCTTGCAACAAGCGGCCCAGCAGCGCCTGGCTATAGGCCAAGGCCGGCACCGTCTGGGCCGTGGAGAAGAAATCGTCCTGCCGCCCGCTGCCAAAATCAGCCTGGAAGGCGCCGCTTTCTGCTTGCCAGGCCAGCAACGCCGCCAGGGGCGTCAGGCCGTCTTTGGCCCAAGCGCTGCCTTCGTTCACGACATCTTCGCCCAACATGGCCAGGGCCAGCAGCACGAGCGCGGTGCTATTGGCGTTCTCGCCGAAGCCGGCGCCATACTCCCAACCGCCGCTATCGAGCTGCGTGCGGGCCAGGAACTCCCGCCCAGCCACGATGACCGGATCGTCTGGTGTCTTGCCGCTTGCCAGCAGGGCCGCGATGGCCAGCGCCGTCGAGTCGGCGTTGCCGGCCGTACCGAAGCCGTCATCCCATGATCCGGCCAGCTCGCCCTCGGTTTCCTGCTGTTCGACCAGCCAGGTCACCGCCTCGTCGGCCGTTGGATAGCCCGAAAAAGCCAGGCCCAGCATGGCCAGCGACTGGTTAAAGGCGGTATCGACGCCGTACTGCCCGGTGGGCGACAGGTGGTTGGTCAGGTTGGCCGCCAGGTCATCGCCGCCGAAACTGGAGACATCTTCTTCGGCCGCCAGCGCCAGCAGCGCTTTGGCCGCATTGCTGCCGTCCTCGATCACGTAGGCCACAAACTCGTCGGAATTGTCCATCAGGTAGCCGATTGCCGGCCCCGTGTCGGCGTCTGACACGCCCAAAGCCCACACCGCGTCCAAAGTACCGGCGATATCAGAATCCGCCACATCCGCCCCCGCGCTGAAACTACTAAATCCACCGTCGGCGTTTTGGTGCGTCTCCACCAGCCAGAGCACGGCGGCTTCGATGGCTTCCGCCAGTGGTGGTCCGGCCGGTTCATCGTCCTGGGCAGCTGCTATCACTAAGGGGCTCACCGGCATCGCGGTCGCCGCCGCGACGTAGACCAGCGCCAGCAGCAGAATCGCCGCCGCCAAGACTACACCAATCACCATTCGCTGGCGCGTTTTGCTCTTCAACATGTCTCTATCCCTCCAAGAGTTAGCTTCGCGGCCGGGATAGGCATCAAAAAGCCCGATGCCAGAGCACCGGGCTGAGAATTCGTAGGCGGGCTATACATTTACCCGCCAGTTCCCAACCCTTACCCACGAAGGTCTGAAACTTGCTTGAGGCGGGCGACCTGACTTCGGCTGGCTGCAGCTCAAACGCGGCCGCTGGCCAAACCGTTACAGTTGCGGGGACAGTACTGGACTCACGAGCAGGGTAATTCGTAAATCAATCCTCCGGATTGTTACTGCGAACCTTGATCACTCACCAGTTTCGCCATTATGTCCGGCCATCCGGGGCTACGGACACCGCAAGCAGAGTTCGTTGATTGTTAATTGTTGGGAGTCTAGCAAACCCTACCAAGCCGGTCAAGGTAACCAGTTCAATTCCTTGCATGGCAAACCAGTGGCCTAGTCCAGAGGTCTGTAGCCTAAAGGTACTATAAGGCCGACACGCCTCAGGTGTAGCGTCCAACTTACTTTCATCTCACGTGTATCAGAGTCGCTGGCAGGCGCTCTGTTGCAGTGAGGACACCCTTTGCTCTTTTCGTGTTCCTGCCGCTCAACAGGGCAGCAGGTACCCGAATTAGCCGTTGTGACGCCTTCGCGGGAAAGTGTGCGGTTGGCGAGGCGGAGTCTGGAAGTGACTGAGAGATCGGAATTACGGTCTAATTAGAGGCCACGAAACAGGAAGAACCGGAATCATGCGAATCATACAGTCTGTTGAAGAACCGAAATGGCGCAAATTCGTAGAAAACCATCCGGATAGCAGTGTCTTTCATACGCCCGAGATGTTCGAGGTGTTTGACCGGACTAAGGGCTTTAAACCAACGGTTTGGGCTGCAGTCGATCATAGCCAGGAATTGCTGGCCATTCTTCTCCCAGTGCAAATCACCATGAGGAACGGCGCCCTCAAGCGCTTTACTACGCGCGCGACGGCGTTTGGCAGCATCTTATATGATCACAGCCCCGAAGGGCAATCGGCCGTCCAGTCGCTCCTCAAGACGTACGGCGAATCCTCTAACGGCGGCGTTCTCTATACAAAGCTGCGCAATCTAAAGGACCTGGCTCCAATCCAGCCGATACTCCGCCAGCTTGGCTACACCTATGAGGATCACACTAATTACCTGGTAGACCTGAACCGGCAGCCCGACGAGATTTTCAGCGCAATTAGTAAGAGCGGCCGTAAAGCCGTTCGGCGGTCTTCTCGAAACGGAGTCACCCTACGTGAGATCGACGACCGTTCGCTCATTCCGGCTCATTATGCGCTGTTGAAGCTGACCCATGACCGTATAGGGGTTCCCCTGGCCGACGTCTCGCTATTTGAGGCCGTCTACGACATCCTGGTGCCGAATGGCATGGCCAAAATGCTCCTGGCTGAGGTCGACGGACAGTTTGCCGCCGCATCTCTGGAAATGCCTTACAACAGGACGATATACAGTTGGTACAGCGGTTATGACGATAGGTATCGCAAACTGTGTCCAAATGACTTCCTGGTTTGGCATATCCTTGAGTGGGGTGCGATGAATGGTTACCATTGCTTTGACTTTGGCGGTGCAGGCCCGCCCGGCGAAGACTCCGGTCCTCGAGGATTCAAAGCGAAGTATGGTGGGCAACTTGTCAACTACGGATTCAACATACGCGAGCACGCTCCGGTGCGGCTTGCCTTCGCACGGGTAGCCTACGACATCTATCGGCGGACTCGCAAGCCGCCCCAGATCCAGCTTCAGGCAGGTCTTCTCGACCCTGGTATCAGGGCCAAAAACGGGCTATGAACGTCATTTATGTCGCTCGGTGGCACGATCAGTTGTTGAACCTCTGGCGCGAACAGAGGGCCAGATCTTTGAGTGTGCTTCATTTGGATTTTCATTGTGATCTGCGCGGCCTTTTGATCGATCGCGGCAACCAGCGTGCATTCCGCATCTGGGATAGATTCAGTGCTCCCGATCCCGGCAATTTCCTGACCCATGCTGTGCTACTCGGCCATGTGGACTCAGTACGGTGGGTTCACGATGATCCGGGCGGCCGGCGACACGACATTGGTACAGTCAAGTATGAATCGGATCTAACGGCCTTGCCCTACAGGTTCACTCACCTCCTCGGCCGCAATCCAGGCGTGCCCATCGGCTATCAGGTCATCCCGTATGGTAGTTGGGATGGACTACGAGAAGGAGAATTTCTAGACATCGACTGGGACTTTTTCGCCTCAACGGAGTATCCAATCTCTTCCATTGAAGGCAGGATTGAAGCTTTCCTGGCGCGTGACTTTCCAGTCATTCCCGAAGAGACCTTCATTTCCTATTCTCCGGAATACTCCCATCCAACCGAGGCGCGGTTTCGCCAGTTTATCGAGGCCCTTGCCAGCACATATCACGCACAAGTCGTCCAACTTTCGCCAGAAATCGCGCTGGGCGAACCGTTCGATTCTTTGGGCCGCGACGGCCGTTCGCCGCTTTTCAGGCTGGCCCGCCGCACCTACCATGCAACTAATCGCGAACTGAGAAGAAGGGGCATCTACTAGGAGCGAATCAATATGAAACTTCTGATTGTCAGTTATATCGATCCGGCTGCCGTCGAAAAACTGAGCCAAGAGCACGACGTGATCTGCGCCTACGATCCTACACCTCAGCGATTGAAGCAGTTGATCGCCGACCGCGATACGCTGGTTTTCCGCAGCGGCGTCAGCATCGACGCCGAGGTCATGGACAGCGCACCGAACCTTCGATGGCTGATCAGGGCCGGATCGGGGACCGACAACATTGATCTCGATTATGTTCGAGAACGCGGCTTGGAGCTGGTCAGGATTCCCAGACCAGGCGCCCAGGCTGTCGCCGAGCTCAGCTTCGCCCTGATGCTGGCCCTCAGTCGCAACCTGTTGGCGGCCGATCGGTCCATGCGCCAAGGTCGCTGGGCCAAGTACGACATGGTCGGCAGTCTGCTGGAAGAGAAGGTTCTGGGCATCGTGGGTGTCGGCAATACTGGAACGAGAACGGCCGAGATAGGCGTAGCCTGGGGCATGGATGTCATTGGCTGCGTCGAGCATCCTTCTCCAGCAAGGGCAGCAGAATTGGCCAGGAAGCGTATTCGTCTTACGGATTTTGCGGAGGTAATGAGCGCTTCAGATTACGTGAGCGTGCACGTACCGATCACACCTGAAACCCGCAACATGATCGACGCCCCGGTGCTTTCTCAGATGCGCCCCGGCTCGTACCTCATTAGCCTTGGGCGGGGCGGCGTGGTGGACGAAAGAGCATTGCGCGACGCGCTGGTAGGCGGGTATTCGCTGAAAGGCGCGGCGGTGGACGTTCATGAAGTTGAACACGAAGGATCGCTGTCGCCCCTTGTAGGTTTAGACAATGTGATTTTGACGCCTCACATCGGCGCCATGGTAATCGACACGCAGCGCCAGATCGGCCAGGAGATATTGCGACTGGTCTCTTCATTTAGCGCGGCGGAGTTGCCGGCCGCGCAGTTGCAAGAAGTTTGAGACAACACAAATGATTGGCGCATCAAATAGCACCTACATGGAGGTGGCGGATGCTTAGTCGAGCGGCCCAGTTCAAGCAACTATTGCTTTCGGACGGGCTTGAATTCCTGATGGAAGCCCATGACGGTCTTAGCGCCCGGATAGTCGAGGAAGCGGGCTTCAAAGGTATCTGGGCCAGCGGTTTGTGCATGTCGGCCTCATTGGGCGTGCGCGACAACAACGAAGCGAGCTGGACTCAGGTAGTTGACATCCTTGAGTTCATGAGTGATGCCACCACGATCCCGATCATGGTCGACGCAGATACCGGCTACGGAAACTTCAACAATGTGCGACGTCTCGTGCGCAAACTCGAGCAGCGGGGCGTGTCAGCCATGTGTATCGAAGACAAGCTATTCCCGAAGACAAACTCGTTCATCAACGGCGAATCACAGCCTCTAGCCGATGTTGAGGAGTTCTGCGGCAAGATTAAGGCTGCGAAGGATGTGCAGCAGGATCCTGATTTCTGCGTCGTGGCCCGAACCGAGTCATTCATCGCCGGCCGTGGTCTGGACGAGGCGCTCAGAAGAGCAGATGCTTACTACCGGGCAGGTGCAGACGCGATCCTGGTCCACAGTAAGATCTCGACGGCCGACGAAGTGCTGGCCTTTATGGCTGAGTGGCAGGACGCCTGCCCGGTCGTGGTCGTGCCCACAACTTACTACTGTGCGCCGACCCAGACTCTGGCCGACGCCGGCGTCAGCATGGCTATTTGGGCCAATCAGTTGCTGCGGGCCAGCATATCGACCATGCAGGAAACGGCCGCCAGAGTGTTCCATGAACGAAGCTTACTGACTACCGAGAACGAAATAGCGACGGTGAAGGAGATATTCCGCCTGCAGAATGCCCACGAATTGAAACTCGCCGAAAAACAATATCTTCCGCAAAAGAATGGCTTCCCAGTCTAGAAGACTCGGACAGGATTATTCGGCATCACGAGGCTATGATGCCGCACGTCCGCTTCGTTTTGCTCGGTACAGTTCTGCCTGATCTCAGGTGCTGATCGTAAAGGAATCCGCCTTGAATTCACGTCACCAGAATAATCGAAAGCCATGTGCCGTGGTCATCGGGCTCGATCACATCAATGGCATTCAGACGGCTCGTATCCTTGCCCGGCACGGAATCCCGGTTATCGCCATAGCCTCTGACCCGGATCATCACTGCTGTCGCACCAAGGTATGCGAGAGAATACTTTACGCTGATAAAACGAGCGAGGAGTTCATTGAGACGTTGGAAAAGCTTGGGCCGACGCTTGATCAGAAAGCCGTCCTATTCCCCTGCGAAGACACCAGCGTTCTACTCGTTTCGCGCAACCGCCACCGGCTGCAGCAGTGGTTTCATGTCGTCTTGCCGGAGCCCGATGTGGTCGAGATGCTGATGGACAAGGTGCGTCTATACAAATATGCGCAGGAAAATGGTTTCCCGATTCCGGCGACTCATTTTGTCGGCAGCAGGGAAA
>JBFFWQ010000044.1:0-42321 GCA_041570195.1 Promineifilaceae bacterium (SeqCode)
GACGGCGCCCTGGTCGCCGGCCCCTTCCTCTATGGCGATATCGACGATGTGTATCTTGAGCTCGATGAAGGTGAGTATGACCTGGAGGTGACCTCCGTCGGCGGCGGCGAGATCTTCATCGACCTGGCCCCCTTCACCTTGCAAGAGGGCGACATCCTCTACGCCCTGGCTGTCGGCGACGGAAGCAACCAGGCGCTGGGCGTCTTTGCCTATCCCACCGACCTGGAGGGCTTCTTGCTTCCGGTCAAAGCGCCGTACAAGTTATTCTTGCCTATCATGTTCAAATAGCTAGCAATAGTGGACGAATGTTAGGCTCGTCATGGGAGGGCGATTTGATGCCCTCCCATGACACTTGCGCAAGACAGCACGCTGGTAGTCGAAATCGAGACGTAGCTGCTCTATGCGCTGACGACCAAGTTTGAGTTTGAGGCGCCGTCCGTTTTGACCTAGAGTGACAGCCTGGCTACTGGCGAAACGGCGGCGGCTGAACAGTGTAAGAAGGGTTAACTACTGATGGCAGAGATCGCGCCTTAACGGACCTATTCTCAATCTGCCGGGTAGCTAGGTTCCAGTCTTTCGACCATGACCCTGATACGATCTAGCGCTTCTGCCAGGATCGAGCGCGGGCAGGCGATGTTGAACCGTTCAAAGCCCTCCCCTTCCGGGCCAAACATCTCGCCTTCGTCCAGGTAAACTTTGGCCACATCCATCATCATCGATTTCCGCGCTTCGGGATCGAGACCCAGGGCCCGAAAGTCAACCCAGACCAGGTAGGTGCCTTCCGGCCGCACCACTTCGAGCTGCGGCAGATGATCGGCGATGTAATCGGCCATGAAACGGTAGTTGTCCTCGACATAAACCATCACCGCCTCTAGCCACTCTTCGCCGTACTTGTAGGCCGCTTCTACAGCCACCAGGCCGAAGGCATTAGCGCCATATAGGCCGTGACGAAGAATTGTGTTTGTGAACTTTCGGCGCTGCTCTTCATCTGGGATGATGATGTTAGAAACCTTCAGCCCGGCCAGATTGAAAGATTTGCTTGCCGCGATGCAGGTGATGCTTTTATGGGGGAAGCGCGGGTCGACAGTGGCGAAGGAGGTGAAGTTCTGATCGCTGTAGATGAGATCGTTGTGCACTTCGTCGGCCACGACCAGGACGTCATTTTCCAGACAGATCTGGCCGAAGCGGGCCAGTTCCTCGGGCGCCCACACCCGGCCGACCGGATTGTGAGGGCTGCACAAAATAGCCAGTTTCAGGTCCGGATCGGCCGCTTTGCGGGCCAGATCATCAAAATCCATCACGTAACGGCCGTCTTTATATAGCAGCGAATTAGAGACGATCTCCGCCCCATTAAGGCGGATGGCGCTGAAGAACGGATAATAGACCGGCCGTTGCACCAACACTTTCTCGCCCGGGGATATGAACGTCTGGATGGCCATGTTGACGGCCGGGACCACGCCGGGGGTGAGGACGATCCACTCCTGCTCGATCTGCCAGCTATAGCGTCGCCGAACCCAGGAAATCACCGCGTCATAATAGCTATCACAGGGGTGACTGTAACCAAAAACGCCTTGTTGGGCCCGCGCAGTCAGCGCTTCGATCACGGCCGGCGCGCAGCGGAAATCCATGTCAGCCACCCACATAGGCAGCAGCCGATCGCGGCCGTGCTTGGGATCGGCGTGATCGCCAAAGATAACCGTATCACCCTGAGTGATGAATTCCCACTTGGTGCAATGGGTTCCCCGCCGGTCAATTTCCTGGTCAAAATCAAAAGACATGCCGTCCTCCTAAAAGAATTGGACGCAGATTGCCTGAGCTTCGCTCAGGCAACATGATTTGCAGGATAGTGACTTTGCTGGCACGCTGTTTGACTGACAAACGAGCATTAACTTATCTAACCGTATACAAGAATTAGAACACGGATTTACACAGTTGACACGGATCTTCTTCCATTAATCCTGACCATCTGCGAAAATCCGCGTCCCAATTTCCTTTGTTTTTTTGATCCGTGCCGATCTGTGAAGATCGGTGTTTTGCGTTCTTGATCCTTTAAGCCACTGCGGTCGCGCCGTTTTTGGAGCGTTTGAGTTGCTTTTGGCGCTCGGCATGGCGTAATTCCTTGGCCCGGATACGCAGCGACTCAGGCGTGACCTCGAGCAACTCATCGGTACCCAGGTACTCGATGCATTCGTCCAGCGACATGCGGCGCGGATTGGGCAAGGCGTCGGTAATGGACTTGGGTACGCCGCGGTGACCGGTCAGGTTCTTGGTCCGGCAGACGTTGATCACCAACTCCTCGACCCGGATATGCTGGCCGACGACCTGCCCGGCGTAAACCTCGTCGCCCGGTCCAATGAAGAAGGTGCCCCGCTGGAGCAGGTGCTCCAAGGCGTAAGCACTGACCGGGCCGGTCTCCCGGGAAATCAGCGAGCCCGTTTCCTGGACCTCAATCGGTCCCCGGTAAAGCTCGTAGCCATGGAACAGCGTGTGGTAAATGCCCGTGCCCCGGGTGACGGTCAGGAAAGGTTGGCGAAAGCCGAGCAAACCCCGGGTAGGCGCCCGGAATTCAGCATAGACCGTGCCGTCTTCACCGTAACGAATTTGCTGCAGTTCGCCTCGTCGCTTGCCCATCATCTCGGACACCGGACCCAGGTAGTCGTTGGGCACTTCCAGGAACACATCTTCGATCGGTTCCAGCCGGTCGCCATCGCCTTCGCGGAAGATGACCTCCGGCCGGCCGACGGAAAATTCATAGCCCTCACGACGCATGGTCTCGATGAGAATAGCCAGGTGCAATTCGCCCCGGCCGGACACGATGAATTGCCCGGCTCGCTCGCCCTCTTCTACCAGCAGGGCGATATTACTCTCCAGCTCGCGTTGCAGCCGCTCACCTAATTGGCGGCTGGTGACATACTTGCCCTCCCGGCCGGAAAAAGGACTGTCATTGACGTTGAAAGCCATGCGCACGGTCGGCTTTTCGACGGTGATGGGCGGCAGCCGGCGAGGATCATCCGGGTCGGCCAGCGTATCGCCGATACTCACATCTGGAATACCCGCCACAGCCACGATATCGCCGGCCTCGACGCTGGCCTGCTCCACCCGGCGTAGATTCTGGAAGGTATATAGGTCAGTGATCCGGGCCGCGTCCATCTCCCCTTCGGCGTTGATATGCGTCACCGCCTGCCCGGCCCGCAGCTCGCCACTGGTCAAGCGGCCAATGGCGATCCGGCCAACGTAAGGACTATAGTCCAGGGTGGTGACCAGCATCTGGGTCGGGCCATAAGGATCGATCTGCGGCGGCGGCAAATAGCCGACGATGGTGTCGAACAACGGCCGCAGGTCCGGAGCCAGGTCGTCGGGCTCATGACCGGCGTGGCCGTCCAGGGCCCGGGTATAAATCACCGGAAAATCAGCCTGCTCCTCGGTGGCGCCCAGGTCGACAAACAGGTCAAAAGTCGCGTTGACCACGTCCAGCGGCCGGGAGGCCGGCCGGTCGATCTTATTGACCACCAGGATGACTTTCACCCCGCGCTCCAAAGCCTGGCGCAGGACGAAACGGGTTTGGGGCATGGGCCCTTCCACCGCGTCGACCAGCAGCAGGGCGCCGTCGACCATATTGACCACCCGCTCGACCTCGCCGCCGAAATCGGCATGGCCCGGCGTATCGACGATGTTGATGGTCACATCGCCATAACGAACACCGGTGTTCTTGGCCAGGATGGTGATGCCCCGCTCCCGTTCCAGCGGGTTGTCGTCCAGAGCGCGCACGGGGGCGGCTTGGTTGGTGCGGAAGACATTTGTCTGGCGCAACATGCCATCGACCAGCGTCGTCTTGCCGTGATCGACATGGGCGATGATAGCGATATTGCGGATGTCGTCTCTAAATAGTTTCGTCATAGATCGTTTACTCTTGCCTTGTTAACCAAAAGGGCGTAGCTTAACAGAGCACTCAGCTCTATTAAACACAAAAAATACCCGACCTGTTCGGCCGGGTATCCACCCTCTCTTCAGGATGGCCTGATTGTATGCCAGCGGCCGGAAAATGGCAATTGTTCCAACTTCGCGGATAATCAACCCTCACGAAAAAATGAGAGTCGCCACCTGGAACGTCGAAAGGCCCAAGAACGGCGCCAGCCCGCGCAGCCAGCGCATCCTGGCGCAGATCCGCGAGGTGGCCGCTGATCTCTGGATCCTGACCGAGACCCATGACGCCATCAGACCCGGCCCGGGTTATCACGCCGCCAGCACGCCCACCGTCCCGGCCGCGCCCATCCACCATGACGAAGGCGAGCACAAGACCACCATCTGGTCCCGTTGGCCGATCGTCGAGCAATGGGAAACGGCCACTCCGCATCGGGCAACCTGCGCGATCGTCGAGACGCCGCTGGAAGAAATGGCGATCTACGGTACGGTACTGCCTTACCATGCGGCTCGCTGGCCATACGGGACGCCGCGTAACTGGGACGCCCATTACGCGGCCATCGCCATTCAGGGCGCCGATTGGTCACGGTTACGGCGGAAGTATCCCGCCCACGGCTTTTGTGTAGCCGGCGATCTCAACCAAACGCGCACCGGCCGTCTATGGTACGGCAGCAAATGGGGCCGGGCTCTGTTGGATCTGGCCCTTAAGGAAAACAACCTAGTGGGCGTTACGCAGGCTGACTTTAGTGCCGCCCGACAATTGCCAGCAGAAGATCAAGAACTTCTGATCCGCTGCATCGACCATATTTGCCTTGACCGTCGCTGGACCAAGCTGGTGCGGCGCATCGGTATCTGGCCTAATGAAACGGCTGGCGGGGAATACTTGAGCGACCACAGCGGCGTTTTCGTCGATCTGGCAACTGGCGAATAACGACAGTCGTTACACAACTTTCTCTTTCTGTTCGAGATCCTAGCCCGCCGCCATCTTTTCCAGGATCGCCTCCCACTCCGGCCGGCCGTGCAGCATTTCAAACTCCTCCTGCTGCCTGGTATAGCCGGCGTTGCTCCAGCCCTGATCGGCCGCCCTCTGCAGGTAAATCAACGCCTTGTCGCCATCGCCCAGGAGCGCCCAGGCTGAAGCGGCAAGATGATAGTAGTAGTCCGGATTCTCGTCACGCTGGGCGAAGACACGCCCGTAATAATCGACGGTCCGGGCGTAGTCGCCGCGCTTGTAGTAATACCAGCCCAATTCGGCCAGGTGATCGATCGGGTCGTAGATGTAGTAGAAGTCCCAGTAGGTTCGCTCGCGCTCGAAACCAACCTTCTCGGCCGTTTTCCAGGAAGGGCTGTTGTCGGCGTCGCAATGCCAGCCCACAGCGCTAAAGCCCAGGTCCAGGCACAACTCGACCGTCGCCGCCGTAGCCGCGGCCGCCAGACCCCGCCGCCGGTGCTCCGGATGAGTGATGATGCCCACCTCGATCCGATCGCCGGCCACGCAGTCGCTCACGCACCAGGAGACGACCTCCTGACCATGCAAGACGTAGCAGCTAGCCCCCTTGGCCAGGAAATTGTCGACCGACCACCAGCTGCGTTCAAAATCCGTCCACTCGCCCACCGGCCCCGGGAATACGATCTGCGGATCGTCCAGCAAAGCCCGATCGAAACGGCGAACCGTGTAGCCGTCTGGAAGATGCTGGCGCCAGTTTAGGCCAACCTTCCGGCACAAGTAGTGATAGCTCTTTATCTTCTCCACCTCATGCGTTGGGATCAGCTCTGGCAGCCTGGCTTCCCAGCCCTCTGGGTAAACAGCAAGAGACATGTACGTGTCGCTACCTACGTAGATCTGGCCGCTGAAGATCTTGTCTCTCAGGAACCGGCCGAGTGCCGTGTTGGTAGCCGGGTTATCATGCTTGCCGGCTAACAGATACCCTTCCACCGTTAGCGCCAGGGCCGTGCGCGGCCGGTCGGCATCATCAACAAGAATCCGGCCGGGGTTATTGCCCTCGATGGCGGCAAACAGCGACAGCTTATGGTCGAATGCGTTGAACAGCGGGCGAACGCGCTCGAATTGATCGGCTTCTAGCTCATGCAGCATGCCAAACTCCTAGTGTCCATTGTACCGCTGCTTTTGCAGGTTGCATGGCAATTACGGATTATCAGTAGAAAATAGGGAAGCCAATTACCTGTATTGGCCAATCACCTGAATCATGGAGGGTATCTGTGGGTTTTTTATCACTCGTATTAGTCGGCTTCATTCTCCTGGAATCGGCCAATGTGTTGGCCCTCTACTTCAAGCCGGACACCAGGAATTTTAATAGCGTCGGCGTCTTCAAAGCCTGGGAGGAATCGAAAGCCCACCCGGACATCCATAACTTCGTTAGATATTTGGTCTATTGGGTGGCCGGGACGAAGTTGATCTTCATCCTGTTGCTGCTGGTCATCCTGGTTTCGGCCGACGAAAATACCAAAGTTCTGGCCACGGCCGCTCTGGTGATCGCCACCGCCTCCTTCTTCTGGCGGCTGTTTCCCTTAATACGCAAGATGGACCGCGCTTCCCAGATCGAACCCCAGAACTACTCGAGGGTTCTGGGCCTGATGATCCTTGGCTTTATCGTCGTCTTCGTTGCCGCTATTCTGGTCACCGTTCTCGTGTGAGCTTCCATCGGAATGACAGCTGGAAAAACCTACCAAGCAAAGCATTAGCCTCGGCACTTCATCCCGATAACTGTTCGCCGGTTGACGGCCGTCTTCTTGGGATAGGAACCTCTCCCAATAATGGTTGATCGCGCCTATTCCTATGGAGGGGAATCAAATGGTTGAAGTTCGGCGTATCGGCGTCTTGTCCGTTGCCCTGATGCCGGGCCTGCTGTCCGCGGCCCTGGGGCTGCTCATTGGTCTTTTCTTTGCCTGCTTCACAATTTTGTTTGGCGCGACATTGGCTTCAGCCACGGAAGATCTGGGTTTTGGCGGGGTGGCATTCTGTTCGGATTGTTGTACGCCGTTTGCTTCCCATCTTATATGGCTTCATCGGCTTCATCTCCGGAGCTGTTGCGGCCGTCCTATACAACATCATCGCCGGGATCAGATCGGGTATGGGTATTTTGGCGGAAATGTTCCTCAAGAACGGTAACCCCGTTTTCGGCGTCGAACCTGACCCGGTGATGCGAGCCGGCGGGGAGTATTATCTGCGTGACAACTTCAGCTTCACCAGCATACCCGCCGCGGTTGAAGCGACCGCCCTACCTGACCACGCTGTGAAATTCGTGACCGCCGGACAGGCCTTCCATTGGTTTGATCTTGAGTTGACCCAGCGCGAGTTCACCCGGATTCTGGTCCCGGGCGGCTGGGTCGTGCTGGTTTGGAATGTCCAGCGGGCGGCCGGTTCACCCTTTCAGGAAGCGCTACAAAGGTTCTGGGAAACCGAGGAGTTTTCAAAACAAGCCACGCGGCAAGCATCTGAGCATATGAAGCGCGTCCAGGCCTATCGTCTTAACTTCGAACGCGCCCGGCAGGAACTGCTCACGCCGTTTTTTGCTCCGGGCGGATTCAAAGAAAAGGTTTTCGAAAACCCCCTGGTGGTCGATTTCGAAGCCCTCAAAGGCCGGATTCTTTCCAACGGCCCGGCCCTCGAACCGGGCGATCCGCTATTCGGGACCATGCTGGCCGCCCTGGAAGAGATATTCCGTGCCCACGAAGAAAATGGAACTGTCACCATTGAGCATGATACGCGGGTGGTATTCGGCTGCCTTTGGTGACATTTGACACATGACTATTGCGGGGTACTCATGTTATAGTGCTGTGGGTAGAGATAATAGGCCGTGTCTTTGGACCCCGTCCGACTGATGATGGTGCTCAATCAAGAACGGTATGCATGGCATTACCGTTCCTTATCAGCAGACCCCGGCCCGCGTTTCCCACGCCATTCAAGAAAGGAGGATTTCGGATGAATGTAGCCATAGTCTATGACAGCAGCACCGGTACTACCGCCAAGGCGGCCGAGGCCATGGGCAAAATCATGGCAGAACATGGTCACCAGTGTCAGGTCCATTTAATAACCCGGGTCGATCCAGCCGACGTGTCAGAAGCCGATCTCATTTGTATCGGCAGTTGGGTCAAGGGTCTGTTCATCATCATGCAACACCCTACAGAAGGGTCGATGCGCTTCATCGAACGGCTGGGAAATCTGGCTGGCAAGAAGGCTGTGGTCTTCTGCACATATAAAATAGCCACCGGGTCAACATTACGCAAAATGGCGCAGGCGCTAGAGGGGAAAGGCGCCAACGTCGTCGGGCAATTCAAGTATCGCGGCCCCGAACCGAGTAGCGAGTTCATTTCGTTTGTTGCGTCCCTGAATTGATCCGCACATTTCCGGACAACTGAATCGCGAGAAGTTTATCCCAATTCGGCGCGGGTCGTCGCGTAACCGCATCCTGTCCTTGAACCACACAAACCTACCAGTTTTCTTTATAATATCTTTGTGCCTGAATCGCTGTTGCAGACAAAACTGTATACACCCCCTTTACGGCCGAACCTCGTCTCCCGGCCGCGGCTTATAGAACGGCTTAATCAAGGGCTAGCAGAAGATAAGAAGCTGACTCTGATCTCGGCCCCGGCCGGTTTCGGAAAAACCACGCTAATAACCGAGTGGCGTTACCGGATACCAGATTCAACTGGCTCGAAATCGGCCTGCCAGGATCCGAAATTCGGCTGGCTGTCGTTGGACGAAGGCGAAAATGATCCGGTTCAATTCCTGAGCTACTTCTTGAGTGCTCTACAGAGGATCATTCCTGGCATCGGCGAAACGGCCCTAGCTTCGCTCGGTTCCCCTCAACCCCCGCCAACGGCAGCGGTACTGACGCCGGTCTTGAATGAATTCGCGACCTTGGCCGAGGCAGGGGCTCTGGACAATTGCTGCTACATGTTGGTTATCGACGATTATCATGTCATCCAGGCCCAAGCAACGCACGACATCCTGCAGTTCTTCGTTGACCACTTGCCGCCGCCGCTTCACCTGGCTATCTGCAGCCGGGCCGATCTACCCTGGTCTCTCGCTCGCTTGCGGGCCAACGACCAGATCATGGAATTGCGCAGCGCCGATCTGCGCTTCACACTGGAAGAAACGACCGAATTCCTGAATCGCATGATGGGTCTCGGTCTTTCAGCAGCCGACCTGGCCGCCCTTGAGAATCGGACCGAAGGCTGGATCGCCGGCCTGCAGTTGGCGGCGTTGTCCTTGCAAGGGTTGGACGAGAGAGATCGGCACGCATTTATCTCCGCCTTCACCGGCAGCAGCCGCTACATCGTCGACTACCTACTCGACGAGGTGCTTGCCCGCCGACCCGAGGGCACTGAAGAGTTTCTGCTGCAGACTTCAATTCTCGACCGCATGTGTGGCGCACTCTGCGACGCTGTTTTGGGACATGGAGAAGAACCACCCTTCCCCGGATCGCAGGCAATCCTTGAGCAATTGGAGCAGGCCAATCTATTCCTCGTTCCTTTGGATGATAAGCGGATTTGGTTCCGTTATCATCATCTCTTTGGCGACTTACTACGCATTCGGCTAAAGCAGTCCTCTTCTGTTCTAGTGCCTGAGTTGCATCGCCGGGCCAGCCTGTGGTACGAGCAGGAGGACATGTTGTCCGAAGCGATTTCCCACAGTTTAGCAGCCAAAGACTTCGAGATGGCAGCACAGCAGATAGGTCAAACCATGACTGAATTGACGGGCCGAGGCGAGTTTTTTACGACTCACTTAGGTCGTCTTGAGGCGCTGCCTGATGAAATCATACAGGCTCAACCCCATCTTGGTATCTCTTACGCCTGGGTCTTGCAGGTCACCCTGCAGCTGGATGCTGTAGAACCCATCCTCCAAGATGTGGAACGCATTACTGGTGACCAGCTATCAGACGATCTCAAGTTACAGATCGCTATCATCCGCGCCTCGCTTGCTCGCCAGAAGAGAGACGCCGTCCAGGCCTTCGAACTATCACACCAGGTCCTGGCTGCTCTACCGGAAAACCCCGATGAAGACAACCCACTGCAGCGGGCAACGCGCACGGGCCTTGTCTTTAACCTGGGCCAAAGCGAACTATTTCTAAAGGGTAACCCTATCGTTGCAGAGCAGTGGCTTTCAGAGGCGCTGGCAATTACCGAGGCATCCGGCGGCCCCACCTTGATACTGGGAGCCATGAGCAGTCTGGCTCAAGCCCAACTGACGAGAGGAAAACTCAACCAGGCGGCCGGAAACTACCGGCAGGCTCTGCAGTGGGTTCATGAATTCGAACGTCAAAGTGGCGGTCCTATGCCGGCCGCTGCCTATATCCATCTCGGGCTAGGTGACCTGCTGCGGGAAAGGAATGAGTTAGATGAAGCGGCGCTTTATTTGACGCGAGGCAGCGAATTGAGCCAGCAATGGCATCAGGGCATGGGTGATACGCTATGCGATAGCTATATCTTCGAATCGCGACTTAAACAAGCCCAGGGTGATCTGGCTGGAGCCTTGGAGGCGATTTGGCAGGCTGAGCAGCTTCCGCAGGCATATCAGGATGTTCCCAGGTTCGGTGGTCCCGTCGACGCGCGGCGGGCGGAATTACAACTCGCACAGGCTATACCAGACGCCATTGCCCCTGATCTGTGTCGACTAGCGGCGGTAGAAGATTGGGCTGAGGCCTATGGCTTGACAGCCGACGATCCTATCCTGTCACTAGACGATGAGATACGTTACATCGTTTATGCTCGATTACTTCTTGCCAAGAACAAATTTGATCGGGCTTTCCATCTGTTATCTCGTTTGCTGCAATCGGCTGAGAGCTATAGACGGACAGGGTCCGTGATAAAGATCTCTATCCTCCAGTCTCTTGGCCAGCAGGCGCATGGTGATAGGGAACAGGCGCTCCGCTCATTGGAGCAAGCCTTGTCCTTGGCCGAATCGGAGGGCTACGTTCGCATCTTCCTGGATGAAGGCTGGCTAATGGGCCGCCTGCTTTACGAGGCCGCCGCGAACGGAATTGCCCCGGAGTATGCCGGCCGGTTGCTGGCTCAATTCCCGGCCGGCGAACAAGCGCGTACACCGGCGCCCCCACAGCGCCATACCCCCGCACTTGTCGAGCCGTTGAGCAAACGTGAACAAGAAGTGATGACCCTCATCGCCGCCGGCGAAACCAACGCCGAGATCGCTCAGTCACTATACATCAGCGTGGGTACCGTCAAGAATCACGCAAAGAACATCTACAGCAAATTGAATGTGCACAGTCGCGCCCAGGCCATCGCTCGGGCCAGGGAACTGGGCCTGATCGCATAGCGTTCTTTTAACCCGCCAACAAAATATCCCTCAAATAGCCCCTAAGGGACATCACAAGATCACAGGCAAACTGCTAAGCTGAATCTGGGAACCGGATCTTGAGAACACGTATAGAAGAAAACGGAGGGGAAAATGACCACTGAAACCGAAGCCTATAGGCAATTACAGAAACATCTGGACAAGATGCCGGTAGGATATCCGGCTACCAAGTCAGGGGTCGAGATCATGCTGCTGAAGAAGATCTTCACCCCCAAGGAGGCGCTGGTCGCCACCCATCTGGACTACAAGCACAAGGCGGTGCCCCAGATCTTCGAGACCGCTTGGCAGGAGGTCAGCTCAGAAGAGGAATTGACCCGCATCCTGAATGAAATTGTCTCAAAGGGAGGCATTTCCCGCAGAACGAGGGATGGCCAGGCGCAGTACGCGGTCATTCCATTCCTTCTCTGGGGTGTGTACGAGCAGCAAGTCAAGAGACTGGATCCGGAATTCCTGATGAATACCGGCCAGTATCTGATGGATGAGATGGGCTACGAGCTGGCGACAAGCAAGCTACCCAAGATGCGGGTCATCCCTATTGAAGAGAGTGTGGAAGCCAGGCACCGGGTTGCCACCTATGACGAGTTGCGCCTTCTAATCGGGGAGGCGGGCGAGCACATCGCGGTCCAGCCCTGCGTATGTAAAACGGTAAAGGACATGCAGGATGAGCCTTGCCAGACCACTGACCGCCGCGAAGTGTGCATGTCTTTTGGAGACCTGGCTGATCTATACGTCGACGAGGAGTGGGGCCGCCGAATCAGCCAGGAAGAAGCCCTGGAGATCGCCCACAGGAGTGAGGAAGAGGGCCTGGTATTGATGCCCGCCAATGAACAGGAGCCGACCTTCATGTGCGCTTGCTGCAGCGACTGCTGCGGGATGTTGGGCATGGCTATGGTCTTCCCAAAGCCGGCCGAGGTGCTGGGAAGCAACTACTTCGCCGAGGTGAATAGTGAGCTGTGCACGGGCATCGGCACCTGCGTGGAGCGCTGCCCGCTGGATGCCGTAGCCATGAATAATGGTTATGCCAACGTCGATTTAGCCAGGTGTATTGGCTGCGGCCTGTGCGTGCCCACCTGTCCTGAGGAAGCCATCTATTTGGTGAAGAAGGAGCAGGAAGTCGTTCCGCCGCTGACCGAAGAAGAACTTTATGATAGTCTGCTGGATTATAAGAACTCGTTGCCAGGCCGGGTGAAGAACTATTCGATGAAAACCTTTCTCAGAGTCGCTTCTCGCCTTTCCGATTGATTTGCCGGCCAGAAGCGATTGTGCTTGCGAAGGTTTCTTTCATCCGATTAAAGAAGCTGCAAGTTCCTGCTCGAGCCAGCCGATCCATTCACCTAAGCCGGTGGAGGTTCTGCAAGACAAGTTAAATATACGGATCTTGGCGTTCAGTGCTGAGGCTCTCTCTGCAACCCGGCCGAGATCAAAATCAGCCAATTCCATATAGTCGATCTTGTTGATAACCAGCGCATCACAAACCGTGAAGATGAGCGGGTACTTCAACGGCTTGTCGTCTCCCTCCGGAACACTCAGCAAAACCACATTCTTGACCGCACCCGTGTCTGTCTCGGCCGGGCACACCAGGTTGCCTACATTCTCCAGGATAATCAGATCCAACTCGCCAAGCGGCAGCGAATCCAGAGCCTTTTCCATCATGGCCGCGTCCACATGACAAAAACCCCCAGTCCGGATTTGAACGGCGCGGATGCCTTGGGCGGCTACTTTTTCCGAGTCCACCGAGGAGTCAATATCGGCCTCCACCACCGCGATCCGGTAACGGACGCCTAGAGATTCGATCGTCTTCAGAATCAGGCTCGTCTTCCCGGAACCCGGCGATCCCATCAGGTTAAGCAGGAACACCCTCTCTTTGGCCAGTTTTTGCCGTATCTGATCGGCCAGGCCTTTGTTCTCCGACAGTATTTCCTCTTTGATGTCTATGAGCCGGATTTCTTCCATCTCATTCGACCTCCATGTTCTTGACGCGATATTCCCTACCAGAGACCAGAGTGACATCTCTGCTGTGGCACGGCCTACAAGATAGGTTTTCTTCCAGCAAGGAGTTGATTTCAAAAGATCGTTGGCAACGATTGCAGCGGAATACGGCCGGCACTCTATTGACTTTCAGTTTTGCCCCTTCGACAAGGGTGCCACGGCTCAGGTGATCGAAATATCGCTGGACCCACTCGGTTTGCAGATCGCTCAACGCGCCGATCTCGAGATTTACCGCTATGACCTTGTTTACACTGCTCGCCTGCGCATGTTTCAGGACGATCTGAAATATGCTCTTCGTTATAGGAAGCTCGTGCATCTTCCGCTCCTATCATGCTCTTGCCCCAAAAATGAACGTAGCACAGGAATAGCAGAAAATCAATCGCCTGCAGGCGAAATATCACCCAAATAGCCCTTTAGGGACATCACAATATCACCGACTGGCTGCTAAGCTGAGAACGATTCGGGCGGCTATCAGTGAATACGTGTGTTTCTGGAGAGGGAGCAGGCTTGCACTGGATGAGATTCAGAGCAGGGGATAGGGTTTGCGAATTATGGCTGAGAAATGTGAGCAGCTAGTGTACCAGATCAAGATCAGGGGTGAATTGGATCCGGCCTGGGCCGAGTGGTTCGAGGGTCTGGCACTCACTCATGATTGTGAAGGCAATACCGTTCTCACCGGCCCAATCGTCGACCACACCGCTCTACACAGCCTGTTGCTCAAGATTCGCGATCTGAATTTAAAGCTCATCTCAGTCAACGAGATCACTAAAGGTAATGAGGTCATTAGCGAAGCTGAACAGATTCCACACGAGTATCCATGAGAAGGAATCAACATGAGCTGGCCCACATACGTGGGCAGCTCACCGACAATAATCGAATGTCGCCCGAAGCCGCAAAGCTGAAGGCTATTGTTGAAGGAGAGTTTCCAATGACAGATCAAACTGTGACAGAAACAGGCGATCCACAAGCTACGCTCGAGGAATTGAAGGCCGAGCAAGAGTTACTGCAAGAAAAGGCTGAACGCAAACGCCTGGAGACTTTTTGGTGGGCGGCCGTGTTCATTTGGGCCGGCATCGTCTTTGTTGCCGACTACTTCGATCTATTGCCAGAGATCCGCGAGGCAGATGCCTGGAGTTGGATTTTCCTCGGGGCAGGCCTTTTGGGTCTACTGGGTGCGCTGGTCCGGGTCGCATCGACCGATCTACCTAAACCCACCGGCTGGGATTATTTCTGGTCGGCGCTATTCCTGATCATCGGCGCCAGCGGATTCTTTGGCGGCGGGATCGCTTTTCCCATCGCGCTCATGGTGATTGGCCTAGCCATTTTAGCCAACGTTCTCTTTCGCCGCGAATAGCTCGCGCCGCGAGTGGTTTGCGACGTGACTGGATCGCGTCATTTTCAGAACGAGACGATATCGTTACCCATTTCAGGAAAAGGGTGACCAGGGCCAGGTTGGAGTCGTAGCTATGGCAAGAGTTGAGACGGAGGGCGGCGCCGACACCGCAAGCCAGGGCGATACCCGACCGTATTCGCCCAGCTGGGTCGATCATCTCGGCGACTGGGTGGAACGGCGGCCTGGCCTTAGCTGGTCATACTATCTTGGAACGGGGGTGGTTTTGCTATCGATCCAGGCTATCGTCCTGTGGGTCGAAGGCGTCCCTATCTCTGGCACCACTTGGAAAGCCTTAGCCTACCTGGCTGCGGCGATAGTCTACATGCTAGGCTTGATCCACCATTTGGATAAGCGGGCTGTCACGGCCCTGGTAACCATGCGGCCGGCGCTTAAGGCTGACGAACAAGAGCACCGGCGTATGCGTTATCAGCTGACCAACCTACCTGCATTAGCCACATTACTGGCGAGCCTGGCTGCTTTCGCTTTCGTCTTCGTGACCGAGGCCGTCGGCACACCATATCGCCTTGATGCGCTGGCTCCGTTCCCCGTCTCGGCGAATCTACTGCGAATCTTCTATTTGATTTGCTGGTTCGTATTCGGCACGTTTTTATACCATACGATCCACCAGCTGAGAGTGATCAACCACATCTATACCTACCACACCCGCATCGATCTCTTCCGGGCAAAGCCCCTGTATGCTTTCTCAAATTTGGCTGCGCTCACGGCCGGCAGCCTGGCCATGATCAGTTACGGCTGGTTCCTGGCCAATCCCTGGATAGATCAGACCGACCCGCTGGTCTTGATCCCAATGTTCTTCTTGTCGCTCTTTGCAGTCGTCGCCTTCGTCTGGCCTCAGATGGGTATTCATCGTATCCAGGTCGCCGAAAAAGAACGATTATTGGACGAAGCTTCGCAGCGTTTTGAAGCGGCCATCAACGAGTTACATAGAAGAATGGACGACGGCGAACTTGAAGAGATGACCGAGCTGAATATGGCCATGGCCAGCCTGGAGATTGAAATGAACGCGCTTAGAAAAACACCCACCTGGCCTTGGGAGCCAGAAGTGCTGCAATTACTGGTCACTGCCCTGGCACTACCCTTAGGGTTGTGGCTCATCCAGTTGATCTTACAGCGCACCCTGGGTCAGTAGATTCTTGGTTTCAAGTGGGCCATGGATATGACCCCCCCAACTGTCCTGGTGATCGGCGCCGGCATTGGCGGAATCGCTGCGGCCGCCCGGCTGGCTCGCCATGGCTACCAGGTGACCGTAGTAGAGAAGTGTGAAGGGCCTGGTGGGCGCTGCAGCGCCCTTATCAAGGAGGGGCACCATTTTGTGCCTGGTCCCACGCTGTTCCTGATGCCCGAACTATATGCCCAGACCTTCGCTGACCTGGGCGAGCGGATGGAAGAGCACCTGGACTTGCGCCGGGTTGATCCCACCTATCACATCCATTTCAGGGATGGAACGAATCTGGCCCTGACTTCTGATCTGTTGGCCATGAAGGACCAACTGGAAGCCATCGAGCCAGGAAGCTTCGGTCGGTATTTGTCTTACCTCGATCGGGGATATGACCACTATAGACTCTCCTTGACCCACCTGGTGGGGCGGAACTTTCGTAGCGCAGCCGAGTTCTTCACGCTTAAGAACCTGCGCCTGCTTTTCAGGATCAAGGCGCTGGTCAAACATCACGATCATATCGGCGACTATTTCGTCGATCCGCGTCTGAAAGCCGCCTTCACCTTTCAGGATATGTACGTGGGCCTCAGTCCCTATGAGGCGCCGGCCTTGTTTTCGTTGCTGCAATACAGCGAGTTAGCCAATGGTGTTTGGTTCCCCATGGGCGGCATGGACCGGATCATTAAGGCCTTGGTGGGTATTGCGCAAAAATGGGGCGTTCACTTTCTTTACAACACGCCGGTGGAACAAATCGACGTTGGCGGCCGGTTAGCCAATGGCGTTACCCTGGCCAACGGCCGGCGCCTTCAGGCCGAAATTCTGGTGGCCAACGCCGACCTGCCCTACGTCTACCGTCACCTGCTGCCGGATGACCGCATGGCCGATCGCCTGGTCGATAAGCGTTACTCCTGCTCGGCCTTGATCTTCTGTTGGGGCATCGACAAGCATTACCCGCAATTGTTGCCCCATCACCTGTTTTTCGCCGCCGACTACCGGAAAAACTACCAACAGGTTACTGAGCAACTTGCGGTATCGGACGACCCGAGCTTCTACCTGCATGCGCCTGTACAGCTGGACCCCTCGCTGGCTCCAGAGGGGCAGGATTCCTTAACGGTGGTTGTGCCCGTAGGCCACTTGAACGAGACCGCGCCCCAGGATTGGCCTAAACTGCAAAGACGAACACGGAGGGTCGTATTGGAGCGTCTGGCCGAGTTCGGCCTGGCCGATCTGGATGAGCACATCAAGTTCGAATTGTGCTATACGCCCCTCGATTGGTTAACCCGGTTCAACCTGGTCAAGGGTGCCAGTCATGGCCTCAGCCATAATTTGTTGCAGATGGGCTATTTCCGGCCGCATAACCGGCACGCCCGTTATCGTAATCTGTACTTCGTGGGAGCCAGCACCCACCCGGGCACCGGTTTGCCGACCGTTCTTGTGTCTGCTCGCCTGACGACTGAGCGCATCTTGCAGGATACCCGGGCGGCTCAGCCGGTCTCTACCCCAAGACCCATGGCGGCCTTGGGCCATAGAAGCAGGTGACGATATGAAGAACTCCAGCGCAGCTCTGGCTCGGTCCATCACCAGGAGCAGCAGTAAACAATCCTATGCCATCGCTCGCCTGTTGGCCGATAGGGATCTGGTCGACGATTGCCTGCGGGCTTACGCTTATTTCCGCTGGGCCGACGACGTCATAGATGTCTGCTCGCGGTCGGCTGAAGAGCGTCTAATTTTTATCAGGGGACAAAAGCGATTGGTCGATCGCCTGTATGAAGGAGAGCGGCCGGATGATCTAACGCCGGAAGAAGAGATGGTCGCCGATCTCATCGCCCATGACCGGGCTAAAAACAGCGGCCTGCAATCCTTCATCCGTTGCTTCGTCGAGGTCCTCGAGTTCGACGCCGGCCGGAAGGGCAAGCTCATCAGCCAGGCGGAGTTGACCTGGTACTCGGGCCAGCTGGGGAAAGCAGTTACCGACGCCATCCAGTACTTCATTGGCAACCAGCACACTTACGGAGGGTCTCATAACCATTACCTGGCAGCTACGGCCGCCCATGTCACTCACATGCTACGCGACATGGCCGAGGATTTATCCGAGGGATTCATCAACGTTCCTAACGAATGGCTGGCCGAACATGACTTCGGCTGCGGAGCCGAGGACATCGACCCGAGCATCGTGGAAGATCCGGGCTTCCGAGCCTGGGTGCAGAGCCAGGTGGCGTTGGCCCGCCTCTATTTCCGGGAGGGCAAAAGCTACTTAGATGGACTGGATGTCCTGCGCTGTAAGATCGCCGCCTACTGGTACTGCGCTCGATTTGAATGCGTGCTGAAAGCGATAGAAAATGATGGTTATGTCCTGCGCCGCCACTATCACGAACGGGATAAACTTTCCACCAAACTCAAAATGGGCTGGTTGGCCGTCTTGCTCACTTTCCGGCACTATATCCAGCGCGGCCGGGGCAACTCTTGGGACGCTACGACTCATTCCGGTTTTGAGACGAAGGCCATTGAGCATCAGGGAAGAGCGATCATAGCAAGGAGAGATTAATGGGCAATCATGAAGTACCTGATGCTGGCACGGCGGCCGATGCAGATAAGGTCACGTATGCCCTGGATGCTTCCTATCCCTTGAGGGAACCGGTCACTCGTTTGGCGATCCAGGCGTTAGATCTGCCAGCGGGAAGTCGGGGGCTGGATGCAGGCTGTGGCATCGGTCTGCAAGCCATGCTGCTGGCCGAGGCAGTGGGACCTGCCGGGCATGTCACTGGTCTGGATTTGTCGCCGGATCTTCTGGTCCACGCGAAGCGAATCACGGAAGAATCTGGATTGTCGCCACGGATTACCTTCAAAAAAGGAAACGTGACATCTTTACCTTTCGACGACGACACCTTCGATTGGGCCTGGAGTATGGATTGTGTCGGCTACCTACCTCAGGATCAGGTGCCCATGCTATTGGAACTTGCCCGGGTAGTCAGGCCTGGCGGCCGCGTGGCCATCCTGGCCTGGTCCTCTGAGCAACTCCTGCCTGGTTATCCCAGGCTAGAGGCCTGTCTTGGCGCGACCTCTATGGGCATTGCCCCATTCGTGGTGGGGATGAAACCTGAGTCGCACTTTCTGCGGGCGCTGGGCTGGTTCCACGAGGCCAGGTTGGCGGAACCCATGGCCAAAACTTTCGCCGGCGACGCTCACGCACCATTACGCGAGGAGCTACACAATGCCTTGGCGGACCTGTTCCGGATGCGCTGGCCTGGCGTTGAAACTAAGTTATCTCAAGAGGAGCGAACCGAGTACCGGCGACTTTGCCTGCCAGAGTCGCCGGATTACATTCTGAACCAACCCGATTACTACGCCTTCTTTACCTATTCAATGTTCAGTGGCCTGGTCTCTGAATAGAACCTTTGCGCCCAGGAGATAGTTAAATGAGTACATCAATGTATGGAGGGTCTCGATGAAAGTACTGATCATCTCCGCCAATACGCTACCAGCATCACCGACCGGACCCACCTACATGGCCGGCGCAGCGCTTCGTGCAGGACACACCGTCGAGGTCTTTGAAACGCTCTTTTCCACTGATGTTGCCAATGACATTGAGGGGCTGATCGGCCAATTCATTCCAGATGTCATCGGCATCTCCATTCGACTGGTGAACGGATACGTTGTCGACGAATTGGCAAAGGATTTCGAATTTGGCATCAGGCCATTTGACGCGCGCCCGATGGTCAAGGACATGGTAGATCGGATCAAGCAACATTCCAATGCCCAGATAGTGCTGGGTGGACCAGGTTTCAACTATTTTGGGCCAAACTGGCTCGAGTATCTTGACCTTGATTATGGGCTGCGAGGAGAGGCGGACCACACTTTCCCTTTGTTTTTGGAAAGGTTGGAAAAGGGTGCCGACATTCACAGCGTGCCGGGTTGTATTTACCGCCAGAACGGACGGACCCACAAAACTCCACGCGATTTGGTAGCGGATTTGGATTCAACTGCGTTTCCTGCTTATGAGCTATTCGACCTAGCCCGCTATCGCGAATATGGTATCTCCCCAGCCATTACGTCCAAGAGAGGATGTGCATTCGGCTGTACGTTCTGCCCCTATAGCTCGCTGGAAGGCACACGCTATCGTCTGAAATCACCAGCGCGGGTAGTAGATGAAATCGAGCACGTTCTGCGCGTTGGTG
Organism: Promineifilaceae bacterium (SeqCode); assembly: GCA_041570195.1. GTDB lineage: Bacteria > Chloroflexota > Anaerolineae > Promineifilales > Promineifilaceae > UBA11865. The sequence continues at coordinate 19,992 of JBFFWQ010000044.1, forward strand.
ATCCGCCCATGATTATATTCTGCGAAAATAGTTTCAACGTTCCAAAAAGCCACGCCGAAGCCATCTGCCACGAGATCCTGGCTCGCAAACTCGACGTACGTTGGGGTACCGGTGCTTTGAAACCCCTGAAGATAACTAAGGACTTTATCCAGCTGATGGGCGCTGCGGGTTGTGACTATATCAATATCGCTATCGAAAGCGCTTCATCAACTATGCTCAAGGGCATGAACCGCCGCTACAAGGTAAGTGATGTCAGTGAAGCACTGAATTGCTTTGCTCGCTCGGATATACCCTACGGTATCTCTCTCATGTTTGGCTGCCCGGGCGAGACGCCTGAGACGATCGCCGAAACACTTGAGGTGATAGATAGCTTTCCCATCCCGCCGGATGGTGTCTGGGTCACGATTGGCATATGCCTCTGGACCGAACGCCAAGTGGTGGTAGAAGACGCGCGCCAGGCAGGACAGCTAGTTAATGATGCTGAACTGTTTGAGGGCGCCTATTACATGTCACCGGACTTACCCGAGACTTATATGTTGGAATTGATCAGCGCACTAAGCTCTCGCAAAGGTTACACAGTACAGGTCAACAAAGCGTACGCAACCCATGAGTATCAGGCTAATTGATGGGTAGAACACGATCAAGAAAAAATCCGTGCCAATTGCCTTACTGGGGGATGTGGGTGATATCCCTGGCTATGCAAGGATTGTGAGGTGGCCTATGAAGAAATTTGCAGTACTACAGCTTTCCGGTTGCTCTGGCTGCGAAATTGCGCTCCTCAACGCAGAGGAGTGGATCGATCACTACGACCTGGCCTACATGAATCTGGTCATGTCGTCCCACGAGGTGCCGGAGGTGGAGGTGCTTTTGGTGACTGGCGGCATACGCACCGAGGAGGATCTTTATCGCTTGCGACGGGCCGTTCGCAAAGCGGAGGAGGTGATCGCGGTGGGGACCTGCGCCATTTCGGGCGGCGTGGCCAATCTGGGCACCCGCTCGGCCGTGCGGCAGAAGTTCTTTGCCCTTGAAGAACGGACTCATCTGCCGGATCTTCTACCCATGTGCCGGCCGATCGACGCAGAAGTAAAGGTCGACCGTTACTTGCCTGGCTGTCCGCCGACGCCGGAGCTTTTTATGGCCGTGCTCCGCAAATCGCCTGACACGAAAATCGCCAGCAGCGTCTGCCAGGAATGCGGACTCAAAAAAGACAGGGACTTGCTCCCTGAGCACCTGCTGGGCTTCCGACAGGGAGAAGTGCGGGAAAATGTCTGTTTGATCAACCAGGGCTTCTTGTGTATCGGCGTTTCCACTCGCGGGGGCTGCCGGGCGCTGTGCACCCGCGCCGGTTATCCTTGCGTCGGCTGTCGCGGGCCATCGGACGCCTTCATCGAGAAAGGTTCACAGAAGTGGCTCAATAGTATCCGGCGCGTTTTCTCGCGGATGACAGAAATTCCGGAGGAAGAAATCGAAGCCGCGTTGCGTTCACCGCAGTTGTCGCTCTTCCTCTTCCAGTTCGCCGATTATGCCCATACGGGGCAGGCGCCCAGGCATAAGGAACAGGTGGTGTAACATGACGACTTTGACCTTTCCCCTCAGCCGGATCGAAGGGCACGCCAGGGTCGTCATCGAGATACACGACGGCGAAGTGAACATGGCTCACTTCCAGGCCATGGAATTGCGTGGTTTTGAGTATCTGGTCCAAGGAACGCCGGCCGAACAAATGCCGGTCATTGTGCCCCGTATCTGCGGCGTCTGCTCCACCGCCCACCACGTGGCGGCGGTGAAAGCCCTGGAAGATGCCTACGACGTCACGCCGCCGCTCCTGGCGCTCAAGATCCGGGAGTTGCTGTTGCTAGGTCAACTCATCCAAAATCAGGCTACCTCAGTGTTTGTCTTTACCATGCCCGATCGTCTGGGGCTAACCAGCATATTTGAGCATGCAAAGGATAGCCAATCTGAGAAAGTCCGGCTTAAGATCGCCGGCCGGGCGCTGCAGGTACGCAAGGCCGGCACCGACCTGATATCGTTGGCCGGCGGGCAATTTATCCATCCCGTCAAGGCAGTGATCGGCGGGGTAACCAGCGGCATCGATTCCGAGGCGGCGGGCGTGATGCGCGCCCAGCTCGAAGAGGCATTGCCCCTGGCCTGTGAACTATTCGATGGCTACTGGGAGTCATCTCTGGCGATGCGGGAGCGGGTCGGCACCTGGGGCGATGATGCGCCAGCCCATTACATCGCCGCGGTCGACGAATGCCGGCCAAATTATGACGGCGATCTTATTCGGGTAATGAGCCCAGAAGGCAAGATACTCGATCGCTTCCCGGCCCGCACATTTCGGGATTACCTGACGTTGGAGGATACCGACTACAGCTACGCGGATTGCACCAGTTACAAAGGGGAGGTGATGCGGGCGAATAGCCTAGCCCGGATCAATATGGCCGAGCAGTTGGGCACGCCGAGAGCGGATCAATACCTGGCTCGCTTTCGGGACGCCTTCGGCCGGCCAGCTCACGCCATCTTGCTCTTTGACCTGGCAAGGGGCATCGAATTGGTCTATGGCTTGGAGCAAGCCATAGAGATCCTGTCTGAGCCTCTAGACGACCAGGATGCTGACGTACCTTACACGCCAAGGGACGGGGATGGTTATGGCCTGGTAGAGGCGCCGCGCGGGCCTCTGATCCATCATTACCATATTGAGAAGGGGCTCATTGCCCAGGCACAATTCATCATCCCCACCATGCACAATGTTTTGGCCATTGAGCAGGCGCTGCGGGTCGCGGCCGAGCGCTATATCGACGCCGAGCGGGTAGATATGGAGTTAGAGCTGGCCGTCGGCCGTGTCGTGCGCGCTTTTGACCCCTGTATCGCCTGCGCAACACACTAGGCAAGCCAGGGTTTAAGACTGGATTTAACTAATCAGCTATGCAACTTGGCAGGAGGCTGGATCCCAATGACCGTTACTATTCCTGAATCACATCGAGATTTGTTGGCCGGACCGGTCAATGTGGTGCTGACCACGGTAATGCCCGATGGCCAACCCCAGGTCACGCCAATATGGTGCAATCTGGATGGCGATGACATCCTGATCAATACCATGAAGCAGTTTCGCAAACAGAAGAATATGCGTCTGAATCCAAAGGTCACGCTGCTGGCTTATCGGCTTGGGCGACCATTACACAACATTGAGGTGCGCGGCCGGGTGATCGAGATGACTGAGGAAGGAGCGCTAGAGCATCTGAATGAGCTGAATATGTTATATGGCAGTGGCCCGGAATTCTTCGGCGATTCGGTGGATGCGGAATTACGGCACAAATTCACTCCGGTCAAGGTGCGGATCCGGCCGGTCCGGGTACGCGTGGAGGGTTGATCATGACGAACCTGATTCCCGAATCTCATCTAGATCTGCTACTGGGACCGGTTGACGGCGTACTGACCACCATGATGCCCGATGGTCAGCCTCAAATGAGCATCGTTTGGGGTGATTACAACGGCGAACATGTCTTGATCAACACGACTTTGGAACGCCAGAAGGGAAAAAACATGTTGGCCAACCCCCTGGTGAACGTGTTGATGATCGATCCTCAAAACGGGGCCCGTTTCCTGGAAGTACGCGGCGAAGTGGATGAGATCACTCAAGATGGGGCCATCGCCCATGCCGACAAGCAAACCCAAGTCTACAGCAGCGATGCCAAGCATCATTTCTACGGGGACATCTATCCTGAGGACCAGCAACAGGAAGAAACCCGCGTGATTGTTAAGATTTCGCCCAGGAAAGTCACCACCAACGCGTTCTTCAGCTAAATACAGCGGAAATGGATAAGTGAACGATGTAAGGCCAGTCGTGTCTGGGTGGTGGGTCTTGAGCGTTGAATTGGCCAAGGAAGCGGTCGTTTGACCAATAGCTTGAATGTGTTGCAGGTCAGTCGTTATTTATTGGGGGTGATGAATCTATGAATGTCATCTCTAGCATAGTCGCTGGGCTAGTTGGCACGGCAACCATGATTGTTTCCATCCTGTTTATCCCAACCCTACTCGGGATGCCCAAACTAGATGTGACTGTTTTTGTGGGCACGGCATTCATGCCTGATGAGAGACGAGCTAGAAGAATTGGCTGGTTGATTCTATCCTTCAACGGCTCCGTATTAGCGATCATCTGTGCCCTGCTATGGGAAGCCGGCATTGGTAGCGTCACCTGGCTATGGGGGTTGATCTTCGGTGCGGTGCTTGGAGTCCTCACCGTTCTACTACTGCCATTGATGATGCGTTTTCATCCGCGTATGGAAGAGACACCAGAATGGCCAACTTGGATGATTGCCCTCTCCATGTGGCTTGGCCATTTGGTATACGGCCTGATAGTGGCATTGGTCTATAACGTCTTCCCCTAGCAGCCTTGGCAACAGAAACAACCCCCTGTGGCCAAGGTGGATGTTAGTGTCGCCATTGCGGGCTCGTTAACGACCTGCCTGCCGTGACTACCTGACGCTCCTTATTACTCGCAAGGTCAAATCCATCCAAAACCCGGCCGTTTCCGTTATAATATCTGTGTGCCTGAAACGTTGCTGCGGACCAAGCTGGCCATCCCCCCGCCGCGGTTGGGCTCCATCTCCCGGCCGCGCCTGATCGAGATTCTGAACCACGGCCTGGCCCGCGGCGCCCGGCTCAGCCTGGTCGCTGCCCCGGCCGGCTACGGCAAGACCACCCTGGTCCGAGATTGGATCACCGGCTTGGATCGCCGGCTGGCCTGGCTTTCGCTGGATGAAGGCGACAACGATCCGGCCCGCTTCTTCGCCTACCTGGCCGCCGCTCTGCAGACCGCCGATACCTCCTCTGCATCCGGCCCCGATCAGCCGGCCGTCGTCTCCTCTCCGGCGGCCGAAGCCTTTATGACCGATCTGATCAACGAGCTGTCGGCTACGGCCGAGTCTCTGGCCCTGGTCCTCGACGATTACCATCTCGTCGAGTATCCGGCCATTCACAATGGGCTGGCTTTTTTACTCGAACACCAGCCCCAGTCGCTGCACCTGGTCATCGCCACCCGGGCCGATCCGCCGCTGCCCCTCTCTCGCCTGCGCGGCCGGGGGCAGGTGACGGAACTGCGGGCAGCCGATCTGCGTTTCAGCCTCGAGGAAACGTCCCTGTTTCTGAGCCAGACCATGAGCCTGTCACTGCCGGCCGCGGAGATGGCGACCCTGGAAGAGAATACCGAAGGTTGGGTAGCCGGTTTACAACTGGCGGCGCTGTCCATGCGAGGCAAAACCGATCCCACCCCCTTCATCACCGCCTTCAGCGGCAGCCAGGAATACATCGCCGATTTCCTGATCGACGAGGTGCTGGGTGAACAGCCTGACGAACGGCGAGCGTTTTTGTTACAGACAGCCATTCTTGACCGGCTGACGGGCGATCTATGCGATGCCGTCACCGGTGGCCAGAACGGCCGGGAAATGCTGCGACAACTAAAGCGATCCAATCTGTTCCTGGCTTCATTGGACCATGAGCAGCAATGGTACCGTTACCATCGGCTGTTCGCCCAGGTGCTGCGTTACCGGCTTACCCAGGCCCAGCCAGAAACGCCCCGCGAGCTCCATCGCCGGGCCAGCCGGTGGCACGAACAGAATGGCTTCGTAGATGCGGCCATCAAGCATGCGCTCCAGGCGGACGACCTTGAGCGAGCCGCCGGCCTGGTCGAAGCGAACGCCGAGTGGTCGATGATGCGCGGCGAGATGGCAACGCTGAAGGGCTGGCTCAGCCAAATGCCTGACGAAATCGTTCAAGCCCGGCCGCAACTGGCCGTTTACAGCGCAGCTGTACTGTTGGTCAGCGGTGGGTCGCTTGAAGTCGTAGAAAAACAGTTGGGGGCTGCGCTCAGCGCCGATAGCGTCGCGACAGCCGGGCAGGTGTCGGTCGTTCGCTGCTGGTTGGCCGGACTACAGGGCGACGCTCGCCTCAGCGCCGACTATGCTCGCCAGGCGCTGGACGAGCTACCTGAAGAAAGCCAATTCTGGCGCACGCTGGCGGCCGCAAATTACGGGCTAACCCAGCTCTGGTCAGGCGATTCCGAAGCCGGCATTCAGACGCTGGAAGACGCGCTCAGAGTCGGGCGGAGCAGCGGCAACGCCTGGCTGACCACCCTGGCCACGCGCCGTCTGGCTAAACAGCGCGCGCTGCAGGGCCAACTGCACGAAGCCAGGGTGCTGCACGAAGGGGCCTTGCAGTTGGCTGTTGACCAAGATGGGCGTTTTCTGCCCTTTGCCGGCATTTCGCTGATCGAGCTGGGCGATCTCTGGCGCGAGTGGAACGATCTGGAGAAGGCCGCCGGCTATCTGGAAGAGGGTATCAAACTTGTCGTCCAATGGGCCGAGATCGGCGCCCTGCGCGGCTACATCAGCCTGGCCTTTGTCCGCCAGGCCCAGGGCGACGCGGCTGGCGCACGGGCGGCCATGGGCAGAGCCCAGGAAATCGCACGCCAAACGACTGTCACGGAAATCGACGATCTTGGCGTGGCGATGTACCAGGCGCGTCTCTTCATCATCCAGGGCGACATTACCGCCGCCGAGCGCTGGGCCGCTGACAGGCTGTTGGTTCCCGGCGCCGATGCAACAACCTGGTCGGCGCGCGATCCGCTCCGCGATCACCCAGCACGTTATCACGAGTACCTGGTCCTGGCCCATCTGCTCTTCGTTCAAGACCGGCACCAGGCCGCCTTGAGCTTGCTGGATAACTTGCTGGCCTACTTCGAAGGGCTAGAGCATACGGCGCTGGTGATCCAGGTCCAAAGCCAACGCGCGCTGTCCTTATGGGCGTTGGGCGAACAGAGCCGGTCAATGGCCGCATTACGGGAAGCTCTGAGACTGGCCGAACCGGGCGATTACGTGCGCCACTTCGCCGATCTGGGCCGGCCGATGAGTGCTTTACTGTACCAGGCTACGGTCCACAGCGTAACGCCAGACTATGCTGGCCGGTTACTGGCGGCCTTCTCCTTAGCAAATGAGACGCCGAAAGCGACGGCGGCCCTGGTCGAGCCGTTGAGCGAGCGGGAGTTGGAGGTTCTGGGTCTGATGGCCGCCGGCGCTTCTAATCAGGAGATCGCTCGTGATCTGGTGATCGCGGTCAGCACGGTCAAAAAACACGTCAGCCATATCTTCGCCAAGCTGGCTGTCGACAGCCGAACCCGGGCCGTGGCTCGGGCGCGGCAGTTGGGCTTACTCGACTGAGGATTGGCCGGGATCCACAGTCATCGGCTGAATGATACTTCACAGAAGAGATGCCAAATCGCGGCCGATGACTTTGGTGATTTGCCGGCGTGTTCCATTACGCTGTGAAAGTTTTTCATGCAAATCACTGGCGCAGCGCAAAAACCGATAATACACCCTCAATACGCCCTGGGTAGCATCACAATGCTACCCGACCGATGGTATGCTGTTAGCATCATTATGCTGCTTCACAGCATTTGGGAAAAACAAGTGTACCATGGTTGACTCGCCAACAGTTTTCATTTACCAGATCAGGATCGACGGCCGGCTGCGGGAAAGTTGGTCAGGCTACTTCGCCGGCCTGGAACTTTCCCATGACAAGGATCATAACACGATCCTGACCGGCCCCGTCGCCGACCAGACCGCTTTGCGCGGCATCTTATGCCAGATCTGGGACTTGAACTTGGAAGTGATTTCCGTCAACCGGTTGCGGGAATAGCGATACCGCCACGGCTTACCACCATGGATGAAAACAGCTAACGGCTAATCGCCAATTGCTAACCGCTATTCTCTGAGGAGTTGGGTCATGGGTAACGTGGTTCAAACATTCGAAGAATTAAAACCAGAGTTGGGGACATCGGCCGGCGGCAAGGGCGGCGCGCTGGCCCACCTTTACCAGGCCGGCTTTCCGGTACCGGGCGGATTTGTGATCTTGCCCGAAGCATTCCATGAGGATGACCTGTCGGCCGAGGCCTGGTCCCAGGTCGAGTCTTGCCTGGGACAAATGCGCCGGGGTTCAAACGGTTCATCAGCCTTCGCCGTTCGTTCTTCGGCGCTGAGCGAAGACGCGGCCGAATCGTCATTCGCCGGCGAATTCGAAACCGTGCTGGACGTGCGCACGGATGACGCCCTGCGGGCCGCCATCCAGACGGTGCGCCAATCGCGGCACAGTCACCGGGCCCAGAGCTACAGCCAAGCCAAGGGTATAGACCCGGACCACGACATGGCCGTCGTCGTCCAGAAGTTAGTCCGGGCCGACATCTCCGGCGTGTTGTTCACCGCCGATCCGGTCAGCGGCAGTCACTGGCGTATGAGCGGCAATTACGTCTATGGTTTTGGCGAAGAACTGGTATCAGGCGAGGCCGAGCCATACACCTTTGCACTGGAACGTCCCAAGGGCACTTACGAAGGGCCACCGGAGTTCAAAAGCTACGCCGGCCACCTTTACAAGCTAGCCGTCAAGCTAGAGAAGGAATTCGGCTGCCCCCAGGACATCGAATGGGCCGTCGCTGGCAAGAAAGTTTACGTTCTGCAATCGCGGCCGATCACCACCCTTGTCGGGCATAACCCGGCCACTGGCGAATGGAACGACAGCCTTACCGGTGACTATCTCTGGTCGCGCAACAACTATGGCGAGGCCCGACCCGACGTGATGACGCCCCTGACCTGGTCGCTGTCTAACAAGATCTACCATGAGATCAGCCCCCTGCCCGGCTACTCCATGTCGGGCAATATTTGCGGCCGTTTCTACGCTAACGTCAGCGTCATGATGTCTATGATGCGGGCCATGGGTCAGGGGCCTGATAAGGCCAGGGCTCAAATGCGCGGTTTCCTGGGCGAGGTACCGGATGACCTGGAAATACCTACCGTACCGTTGCCCAGGAAGGTGATCCTTACAGCCCTACCCAGGTTCACGAAACTGATGCTCAACGAACGGCGCGGCGGTAAAAAGGTGCCGGAGTTCCTGGCCAATAACGAAGCCAACTGCCGGCAATACAAGGACTGGTTGCAGACAGCCACGAGCGCGCAGCTGCTGACATTCTGGCACGACGAGCTCTTGCCCTTGATACGCGACGGCATATGGATCATGGGCGGCTCAGTCCGACCGCTGGAGGCCACGGACAAAGTACGTAAACAGTTAGTCGATCTGGTCGGCGAAGAAGATACGAACGCCTTGTTCTCAAATTTGAGCGATGAAGATTCTCTATTGGCCAGTCTCGGGCCGGTGGTGGGCATCGCCAGAGTGGCCAACGGCCAAATGAGCCGCCGGGAATACTTGCGGCGCTACGGACATCGCGGTCCGGGCGAGGCGGAACTGGCCGAACCGCGGCCGATAGAAGATCCCGATTGGCTCGATCGCCAGCTGGCCGACTACGCCGAATCACCGGTTGATGTGGACGCCCTGTTGGCCAGGCGCCAGGGCGACTTCGAGGCCGCCTGGGAGCGTCTCTCCAGAAGTCACCCACGCCAGGCGAAGAAACTGCGCAAGCGCATAGACGAGATAGGGCCGGCTAACCGTCTTCGCGAGCAAGTACGCTCGGAGATCACCCGCTTCATGGGCGTCATGCGCTATTGGGCCTTGCGGGCCGGCGCCGTGACCGGGCTCGGCGACGATATCTTCTTCCTGGAGATCGACGAGGTGCTGGATCTACTGTCAGGCCGCAAAGACCCATCGGCCGTTATTCTGGCCAGGAAGCGAACCTATGAACGCTACCAGGCCTTGCCGCCCTACCCGGCCATCATTCGCGGCCGTTTTGACGCCTTTGAATGGGCGGCCGATCCCGAGCGCCGGGCGGACATTTACGATGCGACCGCGCCCATCTCGGCCGCGCCGCTAAGCGATATTATCAGCGGCTTCGCCGGGGCGGCCGGCCGGGTTGAAGGATCGGTCCGGATCATACACAGCCCGGACGAGGGTCACCGGCTGGTCAGGGGCGAAATCCTGGTGACGGTGACGACCAACGTCGGCTGGACGCCCTTATTCCCACGGGCCGCGGCCGTCGTCACCGACGTCGGCGCGCCGCTGTCCCACGCGGCCATCGTCGCCCGCGAATTGGGCGTGCCGGCCGTGGTCGGCTGCGTGAACGCCACGACCCGCCTGCGCGATGGCGACCGGGTCATTGTCGACGGCGGCCGGGGTACGGTGGAGATCGTCTCAGCTAATTGAGTTGCTGCAAGTTGCTAACCCGCGCGCAACTTCCTAATCCATGCCTACCCGTTTCGGAAATGGTGCTTTTAGGTGACTGGGTTATAGGTAAGCTAGTTTCCTTGCCTGGGTAGCAGAACGGAGTATGATGTAATCGTTGTAACCATTCCATAGACTCTTTGAACAGGCAGGGAGAATAGAATGACCACAGACGATCACATCGATAAGGGTAATGAAACGACGGACGATCTCCTGGCTAACGCGCTGCCCAGATTGACGGCCGAACAAGTGGCCGAAGTTTCGCCCAAACTGGTCCGCCAGACTTACGAGCCGGGCGAAGTGATCATCAACCAGGGCGACGCGCCCGACCGTTTCTATATCATCATCGGCGGCCGGGCCGAGGTATGGCATGAAGGCCTCAGCGGTCAGACCGGCGAGATCGATACTCGCAAGGCGGGCGAATACTTCGGCGAAGTCGGCCTGCTTCAAGACCGGCCGCGCTCGGCCACGGTCCGCGCCCCAGAGGACGGCCAGGTGGAAGTATTGGCCATGGATCGCGATGACTTCCTGGACCTGATGCATGAATCCAAGGCCACCGAGATGAACGTCGCGCAGGAGATGATCCAGCGGCTAATTACTTTGGCTGGCGCGCAGTGATCAGTGGTCAGCTGAAGGCTGACGGCTGAAAGCTTTCAAGCTAACCCCTTAACGATCTTCTCTGTCAGGACCTCAACCACTGCTTCGACCTCTGGCGACAGGCCGGTGCCCAGATCAAAGGACTTGCCTTCGACGCCGTAAATGACCAGGCTGGTCGGCAGGCGATCCAGTTGGCGGGCCAGTTCCACCGCTTCGGCCAGGCCGAAGGCGTGGGATGAACCACCGGAGAAGAGGGCCGGCAGCGGTTGGCCAGCCGCTTCAAAACGATGAATGGTCCCCGGTTCGCCTCCTGATGATACTGCATCCACGACGATCACCCGGCCGGCATCCTCCCAGCTTTCCACCAGGGCCGCGCCCTCGCCACTCTGCTCCAGGACGGTCACACCGGGCAAGGCCAATTCGCGCAACCGCTGGGCGACGATCAATCCCAGGCCGTCGTCGCCGCGGAAGGCATTGCCAACGCCGATAACTAGCGTCTTCGGCACAGTTCCACTCTCATCTGGTCACTCCAAGCCAAAACTGTAGGACATGCCTCTGGCATGTCCGCGCAATCTAGAAGATTGCGCCACGGTCTCTGCCTCTTGCGGGCTAGTCGATCAACTCAAATTCGATCCGATCGAACAGCCGGCCGTTTATCTGCGGCGCGATGGCCTGGGTCCCTGGGTAATACTTACGGGTCGTCACCGGCCGGAAGCTCTGTTTCTTCTCGATGCGCAAGACCTGGCCCGGCTTGACGCTGATCTTCTTATGCTTGAAGACCTTGGCGTTCTGCCGGCCGTTGGCCCGAATCAGGTAAACCACGTAGTCGACCATCAGCTTTTGCTCTGCCTGCCCGGTTGATTCCAGTTCGTAGGACAACGTCACATGGTCGCCGATGGCGACGCGGTCCGGCTCGACCCGCACGTCGCGGACCACGATCCGGGGATCGGCCGGGTAACCCAGCAATTCCAAGGCCCCGACATCGCCCGCTTTAACCAGGGTGCGCAGGGCGTGACCGGTGATCCAGCCGATCTCTTGATCATCCGTCTCGGCCGCGCTCCAGCGCCGCAGTTGATCGAGGACCACGTCAGGATTATCTTTCGAGATGTCGTTGAGATTATTGGCCACGCTGCGCCGGACCGACTCCGAGGGATCGTGCTTCAGCTTTTCCAGGATGGGCAAAATAGGCGCCGGGTCGTCTATCAGACCGTGGAGCCGAATGCCCCAGGGCAAACGCGGTCGGCAGCCCTCGCTGGCCAGACGGCGCACGCCGGGGTGTTCGTGATCGGTCCAGGCCAGCATTTGGACCATCATCGGCTGTGGGTACTTTTCGATGAACGGCCGGACGGCGAATTCGGCCGAGGTTAGCTTGGTCGATTCTTCCAGCAGCGGGATCGACGTCTCCAGGTCGTCCAGGCCATAGACGGCGGCATAATCGCAGGGCACCATGTCGATGAATCCGCCACCGGCGAGGTTGGGCGAAGCTTCGATCAGCAAAGCCGCCGCCTGACGGTAGTCGGCCGGCAGGCCGTCGTGAAGGACGACGGTCACGTGACGCATACGGTCCATCAGCGCCCGGTCGGGCCAGCTCTCGTCGAAAACGCCGCCCAGGAACGCCTCTTCGTCAAAGGCCGGGTAAACGTCCTTGATAGAAGCCGCGAAGCCGGCCACGCTGTCCTGGTTAAATAACGATTCCTTCAAGGTAAACGGTTCGTCGGTCACGGCCGGCCTCCTTCGAACGCAGGGGCAAGGCAATCGCACAAGCAGCTACATGTGGCGAAGCGCCTTGACCGCAGCTACCTTGTCCTTACCCGCGACGATCAATTTCTAATTTCAGGAAATGGGTAGCGCAGGAGATGCAGGGATCGTAGCTGCGCACCAGTTGTTCACAGCGTAATGTAGCCTCCTCCAGGGGTTTGGCCAACACGCTGGGCACATATTGCCACAAATCGTCTTCCATGCGCTTCAGGTTTTGCGAAGTTGGGGCAACGATCTTGGCCGCGGTGATCAGGCCCTGCTCGTCCACCTGGTAGCGGTGATAGAGTAAACCTCGCGGTGCTTCGGTGGCATGCGCGCCTTGGCCCGGCCGCAGCTCGGCCGGCGGTTTCGTCCGGCTGGGGCGCGGCTCCTGGTACTTGGCGATGATGGCCAGCGACTCTTCGAAGGCGTGGACCAGCTCTAGACCGCGAGCGATGAGGCTCTTGAAGGGGTTATTGACCGGCGGGGCGAAGCCTATTTCCCGGGCCACGGCCAAGGCCTGGGGCGATAGTTTCTCGAAATTCAGGTTAACCCGGGCCAGCGGACCGACGAAGTAGCTGCCGTTCGGGCTGGCGTGGCGGGAGTGCAAAGCATTGGAGTGGGCCACGTGCTCCTCGACGAAATGTTCCTCGTATGCTTCCATGGCAATGTCCAGGCCCGAGGAAGAGATGAGGCTGCCCTCGTTGACCGGATACTCGTCGGGATGGGCGATGGAGACGAAGTCATATTCCATCTCGAAATCCGGGTAATCCAGGGTCGCCGCCCAACGGACCGTCTCCAGGGCCGCTTCCAGGCCCCACTCCAGGTCGGGGATCGTGGCCTGCAGCTCGGCCGGACGCGGGGCGCGGTAGAAGCCACCCACGCAGGCCGAGATGGGGTGGATCTCCCGGCCACCGATGATGGTCATCAACTGGTTACCAAGCTTCTTCATGCGCAGGCCGCGCTCGACCAACGGCCGCAACTCGGGGTCGCCGGCCATGGAGATGCCCGATTCGTGGCCGACAAAATCAGGCGCATGCAGCATGTAGACGTGCAGGCCGTGACTCTCGATCCACTCGCCCAGGTAGAGCAAGCGGCGCAGCGGCCGGACGCCCGGCGGCGGCGTGATGTCCAGGGCCTTTTCCAGGGCATGGGCGGCGCTCATCTGGTAGGCCACCGGGCAAATGCCGCAGATGCGGGCCACGATGTCTACCGTTTCCTGGTAGCCCCGGCCGCGCAAGAAGCCCTCGAAGAAACGCGGCGGCTCGAAGATATTTAACTGGACATCCCCCACCTTATCTTCCACGATCTCGACCCGCAAGGCGCCTTCGCCTTCCACGCGGGCCAGGTAATCGACGTTGATTCGTTTTTCAGCCATGTCTTATCCTAAGAGAATGGGACGCAGATTTTCCGGATTTTCAGGATTTATGTACCTGAATCGTTGATTCTGCTCTGTCCTCATGATTTTTGATCGGCCGGTTCATCGCTGAAGTGTTCGCTGGCGAACATTTCGCTGGCGGCCCGGAAGGCGGGATGATAGCCGTTGAAGCTACGGAAAGCGCGACTGACCTGGTCGTTGTTTTGACCTAACTCGACGAAGCGTTGGCCCAGGGAAAGTGGGTTGGGCGATTCATGGGGGCCAAAACAACCGTAGCAGCCGCGGTTGTAGGCCGGGCACAGGGCGCCGCAGCCGGCCTGGGTGGCCGGCCCCAGGCAAGGCACGCCTTGGGCGACCATCAGGCAGACCGTGCCTGCTTGTTTGCAGCTGAGGCATACGCTGTGGGCCGGGACGCGCGGCTGGCGGCCGATCAATAACGAGGTCACTAGTTCAAGCAACTGGCTCTTGCTGATGGGACAGCCACGCAACTCAAAGTCCACCGGCACAAAATCGCTTATGGGCCGTGACCGAGCCAGGGTATCGATATAATCCGGCCGGGCATACACCACCTCGATGAATTCGTTGACGTCGGCCCAATTGCGCAGGGCCTGGATGCCCCCGGCCACCGCGCAGGCGCCGATGGCCACCAGGAAGCGGCTCCGGCGGCGCACTTCCCAGATGCGCTCTACCTCCTCTTCGGTGGTCACTGAGCCCTCGACCAGGGTCACGTCATACGGTCCGCTAAGCATCTGGCGCCTGGCCTCGACGAAGTAGGCGATCTCAACTGCTCCGGCGATAGCTAGTAGCTCGTCCTCACAATCCAGCAGGCTCAACTGGCAACCGTCGCACGAAGCGAACTTGTACACGGCCAACTTAGGTCTATGTCCGTTATTCATCAAAATTCCTCCACGCCGAAGAACGGCTCAACCCGGTCAAAGCTCAAGACCGGTCCCTCTTTGCACAGGAAGAAAGGTCCATATTGGCAATGACCGCAGAAGCCGACGGCGCATTTCATGTTGCGCTCCAGGGAGAGGTAGATATCTTCTTTGGGGATACGGCGGGCCAACGCCTCGTAAATGACAAAGCGCATCATGATCTCCGGTCCACAACTAAAGACGAAGGTCCGCCGGGGGTCCGGCCGCAATTGATAGAACATCATGGGCACCACGCCCACGTGTCCACGCCAGCCGTCGTCGGCCCGGTCGACGGTGACGACCACGTCCATGTCTCGTTCGCGCCAGGCGTCGTATTCGTCTGGATAGAGCAAGTCGGCCGGCGAGCGGGCGCCGGCCAGGATGGTCACCTGGCCATACCGCTCGCGGTGGCGGGCGACGTGATAGATGGCCGGCCGCAGAGGGGGCAGGCCGATGCCACCGCCGACGAAGATGAGGTCTTTACCCTCGGCCTTCTCCATCGGCCAGGCGCTGCCAAAGGGCCCGCGCACGCCGATCAAGTCGCCTTTACGCAAACGGGCAATCGCCTTGGTAACATTGCCGGCTTCCCGGATGGTGTGCAACAACTTCTCGGGCCGGCCGGGATCGGAACTGATTGAGATGGCCGCTTCGCCGATGCCCGATAGACAGAGCATGTTGAATTGGCCGGGTAGAAAACGGTAGCGTTCGGCCACGGCCGGGTTGGCGAGAGCCAGGCTGTAGGTGGCCGTATCGGCCGTATCGTGCTGAATGCCGGTGATGACTGCCGTTCGAGGCAGCATCGGATCGACGATACCATTGTCAAACGACGTCGTATGGTGATTCAATATCGTGGCCATTGTCGTCATGACGCTTCTCCTCGGATTGCGGCGACTTCTTCTGTCAGGTCAATGCCCACTGGGCACCAGGTAATGCAGCGGCCGCAGCCAACGCAACCCGACGAACCAAATTGGTCGATCCACGAAGCCAGTTTGTGAGTCAACCACTGGCGATAACGGGCCCGGATATTGGGCCGCAGATTGCCGCCGTGTACATGTGAGAAATCGGGGTTAAAGCAAGAATCCCAGGTTCGCACGCGTTCCGTCTGCTGGCCGGTCAGGTCGCTAACGTCCTGCACGTCGACGCAGAAGCAGGTCGGGCAGACCATGGTGCAATTCATGCACGAAAGGCACCGTTCGGCCGTCTCATCCCAGCGAGGATGATCCAGGTTATCGTATAGCAGGCCGGGCAAATCACCCGTGTCCATCTGACGACCCATCTGATCTTCAGCCTCGGCCAACAGGCGCCGGGCTTGATCCACTTCCAGGGCGCCGGCCGGTCGCCAATCACAATCGACCAGCATGTCTGCGCCTACTTGCGATCCGACGGCGATCAGAAAAGCATCGTCCAACTCGGTCAGGGACAGGTCAAAGCTGGATGTACAGGCTGGCCCCGTGCCCATGGAGCTGCAGAAGCAAGTCGCTCCTGGCTCAGTACAGTTAACGGCCAGTAAAAAAGCTCGTTCGCGCCGGGCTTTGTAATGGGGCTCTTGGAAGGCACCCTCCAAGAATAAACGATCCTGGATGGCGATGGCTGCCAGTTCACAGGCCCGGGCACCGATAAAAGCATATTGGGGCGCCTCGTGTTCGGCGGCGATCTTTAACCGGCCATTGCTGCTGCCGGCCTGGAAAAGGGTTAGCCGGGGCGGGTAGAGATATTTCTTCCAGGTATGAGGCCCGACGACGAAGCCGAAGGTACGTCTGTCAGCCCGTTTTTGAAGGCGATAATGGCCCAGCCCCTGTTCGTCCGTCCAGCCGATGGGCAACTCTTCGACCCGCTCGACCTCTTCGTAAACGATGGCTTCCTGGCGCACGGTGGGCCCGATGATCGTGTAGCCGGCCGCCGTCAGGGCAGAAAAAACACGCTGTAGCTCGCCTTTGGCGATGACGATTTGTTTGCCGGCCAGCAGCGGCGGCCTCGCCGGCGGTGTTGCTTGTTGTTCAGTCATGATGTTCTACGTCCTCGGACCAGCGTACATATCCAGCAGCTGCAGACGAGTGGCTGAGAGCCGGCCGGCGATGATGTTGGTCAGCCGGCGATAGACCAGGTAACCCAGGTCGTGATCCTCGTCGCATGCCTGGCGCAGGGCTACGCTGTCGAAAGCCACCGCCCTGGTCGGGGCTGTTGCCCGGGCCGTAGCCGTCCGGGTGCCGACCACCGGCACCACGGCTGACCAACCGAAGATCTCGCTGGGGCCCAAAGTGAGAATCGTCGTGCGGCCCCGGCCGGGGGTGTATTTCTCCAGCGCCACCCGTCCTTCCAGGATAAGGTATAAGTGGTTACCCTGGTCGCCCTCGGCGAAGATCTTCTGGCCTTCGGCCCAGGTATCCAGTGTGCAGATAGATAGCAGCTTCTCAAAGTGGTCCGGTTTCAGACTTTGAAACCAGGGATTCTGGCTCAGAATGTCAGTTAGTTCTTCTCTCGCCATAGTATCTCTCCGTAGTCCGACAGGATTAACAGGATTTACAGGATGGCTGGTCAGGAAACAATCACGCCGGCTCCTGCTAACGCGCCTTCGGCTAGATTTCCAGGTTTAAGAATCCTGTGGTAACGATCCTTATTCATTAAACGTCCAGATTCTATGTGTTTGTGAAATTGTTCACAAGTGACATATGTCATGATCTTGACCAGTATTTCGGCTAGCATTGAGAGACCTGTCACAGAGTCTCTTCCGGCGGTTTTTAGGGGGACAGAGGGCTATGATCCGGTCGCTAGTTCTGGCCGTTATTTGTCACAACGGATGACTCCAATATCATGCAGAACGTACGACTATGGCTGAAGCACGGCAACGTTTTATCACCAATTCGACTTAAACGGCCTGGTGGTTACCGAGCTGGCAATCCTGTTTCTGATCATCCCGGCCTGGGGCGTTTTTAGGGGTCGGCCGGCACCACTACAACTTCGTCTACTCTAGCCCTCTTTCTTGCCCAACCCAACCAGGCGCAGACCCAGCTTGATGATCTCGCTGACCACGAAGAAGACCAGCACGGCCGCCAGGCAGATACCCCACTGCTGCCTAGTGAGCGCCTTGGTATCAAAGACGCGTTGCAGGATGCCGATCTCGGTCACCAGAACCAGGACGAGCACGATCCAGCCGTAGGCCATCAGCAGGTATTTATTGGAGAAGGTTTCGGCCCGGAAGGCGGTGTCGAAGGGGTGGCGCAAGCCAAGAGAAATGGGGATGTGGATGATGGAGAACATCACCATGGCCATGGTCTGGGCCGAGGTGGTTGAGCCGTTCGTATTGATAGTCCACTGGTAAGCCAGGATAGTAAATACCGCCGCCACCGCGCCCACGAGAATCAGGCGAACGAACATCCTATTGCTGAAGATCTTCTGATCGGCCGGTCGGGGTTTACGCTTCATCAAGCCCGGCGTGGGACTGTCGAAGCCCAGCGAAGCGCCGATAGGACCCTGGATGAAGTAGTTGACGAACAGGATTTGCAGCGGTCCAAAAAGAACCAGCGTCACGCCGAATGCGGCCGCGGCTAGAAAAGCGAGAATGAAACCAAACAAGCCAGCCATCTGGAAGCGCAAATACTTGAGTAGATTGTCGTAAATGACCCGGCCATATTCGACGGCGTTGACGATGGTGGCGAAGTTGTCATCGGTCAGGATCATGACCGCCGCTTCTTTGGAGACGTCGGTTCCGGTGATGCCCATGGCCACGCCGATATCGGCCGTCTTCAGGGCCGGCGCGTCGTTGACGCCGTCGCCGGTCATGGAGACGATGTTGTTATTGCCCTTAAGCACGTTGACCAGCCGCACTTTATCCTCCGGAGCCACCCGAGCGATGACGCCGATGTCGTCGATCTGGTCGGCTGCTTCTTCGTCGCTCATGGCCTCGAATTCAGCTCCGGTAATGGCCCGGCCCTCGATGCCCAATTCGCCAGCGATAGCCGCCGCCGTCACCGCATGATCGCCCGTGATCATTCGCACCCGGATGCCGGCATCCACGCTTTCGGCGATGGCCGCCTTGGCTTCCGGCCTGGGCGGGTCGACGATGCCGGCCATGCCCAGCAGAGTCAGGTCGTTCACTTCGTCTAGCAGATCAGCTTCGAGATTGAATGTGTTGGGGTCTAAATTGCGCTCAGCCACTACCATGACCCGCATACCCTGACCGGCCAGTTGTTCATTAATCTCCAGGGCCCGCTCCCGGGTCTGGTCTTCTAACGGGATCGCCGTCCCCCCAGCGCCCAAGATGCTGCCCGAGCGGGCGATGAGGACATCTGGCGCGCCTTTGACGTAGCAGCGAACCACCGGCTGACCATCGCCGTCAATCATGTTGTGAAAGGTGGCCATCAACTTGTAGGCCGAATCGAAGGGTACTTCGGCTACCCGCGGGTATTGTTCTCGGGTAGCCCGGACCATGATGCCGCCTTTCTGGGCCAACGTTACCAGCGCGCCTTCAGTCGGATCGCCGACCAGCTTCCCGTCTGTAACTACCGCGTCCGAGCATAACACCATGGGCAGCAAAATCGGGTCCAGGTCGGCTTCGGCCGCCCCGGCTACGTGCCGGATCTGGCCGTTTGACTCGTAGCCTTCCCCGGTTACCTCATAGTGATGGCCGGCGATGACCAATTGGCGGGCTGTCATCTGATTCAAGGTCAGGGTGCCGGTTTTATCGGAGCAAATGGCCGAGGTGGAACCCAGTGTCTCCACGGCCGGCAGGCGCTTGATAATGGCGCCTTTGCCGGCCATTTCGGTGGCCCCGATGGCCAGGATGGTAGTGACCACGATGGGTAAGCCGGTGGGAATGGCGGCGATGGCCAGGGAGATTCCCAGCACGTATAGATCCCGGAAGGAAGCGCCGTAGCGACTGATGCCGATTAAGATGATCAAGACCAGGGCGATGCCGGCCATAGCGGCGATGATGACCGTCAGGCCGTCGATCTGCTTGGTCAGGGGGGACTTTTCTTCCTCGGTGGATTGCAGCATGTCGGCGATGTGGCCGACTTCGGTGCTCATGCCGGTGCCCGTCACCAGCATCTCACCCCGGCCACGGGTGACGTTGGTATTCATGTAAGCCATGTTGATCCGGTCGCCCAGCGCAGCACTGGGCTGTTCGATCGGGGTCGTATCCTTCAACACCGGGGTGCTTTCGCCGGTGAGGGCCGCCTCTTCGACTTCCAGGGTCGCCGCCACCAGCAAGCGGCCGTCGGCCGGCACCCGGTCGCCGGCCTCGAACAAGGCGATGTCGCCGGGCACGATCTCCTCGGCCGCGATTTCGACGGTCTGGCCATTACGCCGCACGCGGGCCGTGGCTTGCATCATGCTGTTCAGGGCAGCTACGCTTTCTTCAGCCCGCCGTTCCTGGCGTAGACCCATGTAGGCGTTGCCGGCCGTGATGAGGAACAGGATGATGGCCGTCGAGTATTCCCCAATGAGCAGGCTGGCCACGGCGGCGATGGTCAGCACGATGCGCATATAATCCTTGTACTGTTTTAGGAAGGCCAGCCAGAGAGGCTCCTCCGCGGTTTCGGACAACACGTTGGGGCCAATCTGCTCCAGGCGGCGCTTCACTTCGGCGTCGCTCAACCCTTGCGCCGGGTCTACCTCCAGTTGCCGGGCCACACTCTCGTCGGACAATGCGTGCCAGGCTGTTGCTTGTTGTGTTTCGTCTGCCATGATTGTTTCCTACTGGTAATGTTGGGCCAATTGGTGAATATAGACGATCGCCTCGCTAAGTTCTTCAAAACGATCCGGGAATTTCTCCTGAAGCTGCCGGGCGATCTGATCTATTGTAGCCCGGCCGGCCATCTTCGTTAGGATGAATAGATCGATCGCGCCCGCCTGTCCAACAGCCGGCCGTCGGTCGGCGACCTGTCTGGCTAGACGCCGAACATCCAGGGTGCCTTCATAGGCAGTCGATTGGTCAAAGTCAGCCTTCACATTTTGTGCGTCGTCCCGGGATGAAACGCGGGTTCGCCACTCCCAGGTATATTCGTCGTCCACCAGTTTAGCTCTGATAGCCAGCTTGACGGTATCACCTTTGATGAGTGGTACAGGCTCGAGCAACGGAAAAAAGGCCCGGCCGTAGACTTCGGCGAACTTGACCTGCCCAGGCCCATTGGCAAAACCAATCCCTTCCACCAGTTCGGCGTCAAACCAGACCAGCCAGCCATGGGCTGTCCCATCCCGTGTGGCTTGTAGGGAGATGTCATCTTCGACATCGGGTGACCGGATGGCCGCGTAATCCAAAACAGCCCAGCATCGTGGCTCGGTTAACAGGTGGCTCGAGTGGATCGCGTCCGTGTTGGCGCTGTCCAACCGGTTCAGCGCGATCGCTTTGGCCGATTCCATGTTCAGGCCATAAGGCGCATCCCATGGTTCGACCACATCCTTGTATACCCTATGGGCTTCGACCAGGGCCACCCACAAGGTATCGCGTTTGGGGATCAACAACCCGCCAGGCGCCAGGTGGCGCTGCCGGGCATCCACTATCGAGGCGATATGCCGGCCGAACAACGGCAACACGCCGCGCATATCAGAGACGACGATATCGGCCGGTTCAGGCAGGGAGATGCGGGTTGAAAGATCCTGGATGAAATTGATCCGGCCGGCGAAGCCGTTGGCCACGGCCGCTTCTCGAGCCAGGTGAATGGCGTCGTGTGACTCGACGGCGTAGACCCGGCGGGCTCCGAATTTACAGGCCAGCAAGGCATGGATCCCGGTGGCGGCGCCGATATCCAGCACTACCGACTCGGGCGTCACGACCGCTTTCAGGGCCTGGGCGTAGGCATCCATCCGGACATGATCGGCGATCATGCGACCGTAATCATTCAGATTATAGACCATTATTTGGTTTCAAACGGAGAAAACGCGTAGATTTCCCGGCAACTCCATATGCGGGTCAAAAACAGGACGTAATATGTTAACTCAATAGAACGCGGATTCACACAGATGGCACGGAGCTTATACCAATTTATCCTGATCATCCGCGTGAATCTGCGCCCCATTCTCCTCTACAGGTCCAGCAGTTGTTTCTTCTTGGCCTCGAACTCTTCCTCGGTGAGGATGCCCTGGTCTTTCAGCTCGGCCAGGCGCTCAAGTTGGGCGATGTAATCGTCTTCCTCGGGCTCGGGATCTTGCTCATCGACATAGTCCCATTCTTCGTCGGTCAGCTCTTGCTTGTCGATGTTCAGGTCATTCATGGCCTGATCGAGCTCTTCGTCGTTCAGCTCTTCGGCACTCTTGCCGGTGTGCTGTTCCACACGTTCCGTGTCGTGTTTGCTGAGGGCATAGGCGCCTACAGCGATCATTCCGCCAACCAGGATGACCCGTCTTCTTCTACGGCGTCGGCGGCGCCTGTGCATCCGTCTCACTCTCATTCGCGTCATTCGCCTGACGCTCATTCGGGCGCGTCGTCCACCTCTCATCATTCACCTCCAGGGGTTCAAGTTAGTCGCACGATTTGATTAACTGTTTGTATGCCGCCTATTGTAAACTACCGTAGCAATCTGCCAATTTTGACGTTCCCCGGCGCCGATCA
>JBFFWQ010000045.1:0-42212 GCA_041570195.1 Promineifilaceae bacterium (SeqCode)
GGGGTAGACTATCCAGGACAGACAATTCCATCGATCAACTCAATGGATGACCTTCAGTTAAACGATGACGGCTCGATAGATCTCTATTTCGGCCCCAGCGTGCCCGACGGCGTTTCTAAATCGAACTGGATTGGCACGGTTGAGGGCCAGGGTTTCTTCATGGTCCTGCGGTTATACAGCCCTACGGCGGCTTATTTCGACAAGACCTGGAAGCCGGATGATATTGTAAACATGGATTGATGGCCAAGTGTCATTGATCTTTGCGGCCATGTAAACACAATGCGTAGATGATTATCCAGGCCCGCGGCTTTGAGTTCAATGGGGTGATCAATTGGGTCCAGTTCGACCTGGAGCCAGATGATCAAAGTCACATGATCGACACCGACCACATGGTCCACGTACACATGGTCAAACAATAGCTGTTTTTAGGCCGGCGACGCCCGCGACAATCCGCGGCGCCCGCCCGGCTATGGTACATCGGTTAAGTTCGTAAGGAGAAAAATGGCCGAGAAACTAGAGAAGTACAACTTTATCGTCGTGAAGTACCCCCAGCCAGACACGGCCGTAGCCGCGCTGGCGGTGGTCCGCAAGCTAGAAAAAGAGAAAGTGGTCAAGCTCAAAGATGCTGTAGCTATCACCAAGACCGACAAGGGCAAGATCAAGCTGCACCAGACCAAGGACGATCCGGCCAGCAAAGGTTTCCTTAAGGGCGGCCTGATCGGCCTGATCTTTGCCGTGCTTTTTGGCCCGGCCGGCTGGATCGTCGCCGGCGCGGCGCTGGGCACGGCCTTCTCGCTATTTGATCGGGGTATCAAGAACACCTTGCTCAAAGAACTGGGCGAGAATATGACCTTGGACGAGTCAGCCCTGGCCGTTCTGATCGTCGAAGCCGACTGGGACACGCTCAATTCCCGTATGGACGCCAAATTTAGCGGCGAGGTGATCATTCAGCAGATGGTTGAGGATCATCTGGACAAGGCCGAGGAACTGGTCGAAGACGAAGAAGTCGTCGAGACCGTACCCGAAGAATTGGAACTGACACCAGACGCTGAATAGGAATATGCCGACGATAGATCTGAAAGACGTTCGAGTCCAGGAAGAGCTGGCCTTCACGATTCCGCCAGGCGCGCCGGAGGCATTCCATCTACTGGCCAAGCCCACCGGCGCCATCTGCAACCTGGATTGCGCCTACTGCTTCTTCCTGGATAAAGAGTTGCTGTACCCGGGCAGCAAGTTCCGCATGAGCGATGCGCTGCTGGAGCAGTACATCAAGCAGCTCATCGAGTCTCACCGGACAGACCAGGTCAACATTGCCTGGCAGGGCGGCGAACCGACGCTGATGGGCCTGGACTTCTACCGCCGGGCCATGGAACTGGCCAAGCAATACCGTCGGCCGGGTATGACCTTCCTCAACACCATGCAGACCAACGGCACCCTGCTAGACGACCAATGGTGCCAATTCTTCAAAGAGCACAACTTCCTCATCGGCATCAGCATCGACGGCCCTAGAGAGTTACACGACGTCTACCGGGTCGACAAGGGCGGCGCGCCCACCTTCGACAAGGTCATGCGCGGCATCCGCCTGCTGCAAGAGCACGAGGTCGCGTTCAACATCCTGACCACCGTCAACTCGGTCAACGGCGACCATCCGCTGGAGGTCTACCGCTTCATCCGCGACGAGATCGGCGCCGACTGGATGCAATTCATCCCCGTGGTCGAGCGCATCAACGAGGACGGCCGCACCCTTTACCAGCAAGGCGACACCGTCAGCGATCGCTCGGTCCGGCCGGAGCAATTCGGCCGCTTCCTGAGCGCCATCTTCGACGAATGGGTGCATAACGACGTCGGCCGGGTTTACGTCCAGACCTTCGAGGCCACGCTGCGCAACTGGCTGGGCCTGGACTCGTCGGGCATGTGCGTCTTCAACGAGACCTGCGGCCAGGGCCTGGCCATCGAGCACAACGGCGACCTCTACGCCTGCGACCACTTCGTCGAGCCGGACTACTTCCTGGGCAACATCCAGCAGGAGCACATGATCGAGATGGTCGCTTCTCCCCAGCAACTGAAATTCGGCCAGGATAAGCTCGATACTCTGCCTCAATACTGCCTGGATTGCGACGTGCGCTTCGCCTGTCACGGCGAATGCCCAAAGAACCGCTTCATTAAGACTCCTAATGGCGAACCCGGACTAAACTACCTGTGCGCCGGTTTCAAGCATTTCTTCCGTCACGTCGACTTCCCAATGAAGCTCATGGCCGGACTTTATCGCCGCAACCGGCCATCGGCCGAAGTGACGTTGATCCTGGCCCGTGAAGAAGCCAGGTGGCAGGCCCTTTTCGCCCAAACCGGCCGCAACGAGCCCTGCCCCTGTGGCAGCGGCCGCAAGTTCAAGCAATGTCATGGGAAACGCGGCGCCAGGATGCCCATGAAGGCCGCGCCCGATTCGCCGCTTAAATCCGAAGTCAAATGAAACCGTTGGAAGGTCGCGAAACGACCCACGGAGGTGCATCCATAGAGTGAACCCGCACAAATAACAGAAACCGACAACCGTCATACTGACTGCTGACAGCTAGCAACTGACAGCTAACCAAAAAGGAGTGACCAATGCCTGATGGGAAACCCAATATCCTCATCATCTGGGGCGATGATATCGGCTGGTACAACATCAGCCATAATAATCGTGGGGCCATGGGTTATCAAACGCCCAACATTGACCGCATTGCCCGCGAGGGAATCGAGTTCACCGACTACTATGCCCAACAGAGCTGTACGGCCGGCCGGGCTGCCTTCATCACCGGTCAGAATCCGATCCGCACCGGCTTGACTAAGGTGGGCTTGCCCGGGTCTGATCTGGGCCTGCAGCCTGAAGACCCGACCATCGCCGAACTGCTCAAGCCCCACGGCTATGTCACTGGCCAGTTTGGCAAGAACCACTTCGGTGACCTCAACAAGTACTTACCCACTGTACATGGCTTCGACGAGTTTTACGGAAACCTCTACCACCTCAATGCCGAAGAAGAGCCTGAGCATCCCGACTACCCCAAGGACCCCAAATTCCTCGAGCGTTTTGGCCCGCGTGGTGTCATGCATAGCAAAGCCACGGATGTGGATGATCCCACCGAAGATCCGCGCTTCGGCCGGGTCGGCAAGCAGACGATCGAGGACACCGGCCCTTTGACCAAAAAACGGATGGAAACCGTTGACGATGACGTCACCGATCGCACCATTGAATTCATCCGCAATGCCCACGCAGAAGGAAAACCCTTCTTCGTCTGGTGGAATTCAACCCACATGCATTTCCGCACCCATATTCCCGAAGAAGCGGAAGGCATCAGCGGTCAGGGCTTCTATAACGACGCCATGGTCTTGCACGACAATGCAGTGGGCAAACTGCTCGATCTCTTGGACGAATTGGGTATCACCGAGGACACCATCGTCCAATACTCGACCGATAACGGCCCTCACTACAATACCTGGCCAGACGGCGCCATCACCCCCTGGCGCAGCGAAAAGAACTCCAACTGGGAAGGCGCCTACCGGGTGCCATGTTTCGTGCGTTGGCCCGGCAAGTTTGAGGCCGGCAAAACGCTGAACGGAATCGTCACCCACCAGGAGTGGCTGCCCACCCTCGTAGCCGCGGCCGGTGAGCCAGATATCGTCGAAAAGCTGAAACAAGGCTACCAGGCCGGCGACAAGCATTTCCGCGTTCACATCGACGGCGCCAATATCCTACCCTATCTGACCGGCGAGACAGACGAATCGCCGCGTAACTGGTTCTTTTACACCAATGATGATGGCCAGGTAGTGGCCATCCGCATCAACGACTGGAAGATCGTCTTCATGGAGCAGCGGGCCAAAGGCATGATGGTCTGGGCTGAGCCCTTTGTGTCGCTGCGTCTGCCCAAACTCTTCAACTTGCGCCGCGATCCTTTTGAGCGAGCGGACGAAAGCTCCAACACTTACTGGGATTGGGTACTTGATCATGTTCCGGCCATCTACGCCGCCCAGGCCCTGACGGCCCAGCAGATCCAATCGTTTGCTGAATTCCCGCCGCGTCAGAAACCGGCGTCCTTTAACCTTGATTCAGTGATGGAAAAGATGCAGGCAGCTACAGACGGCGGGTTACATTGATTTCTGAATTCCGGCTGCGACTCCGCAGGGTTTGTGGCCTGCGGAGTCGCTCCCCAACAGGAACGCTTGACCAGCCCATTCGTGCCTTTTGCGATATGATTCAAGGTCAGTTCCAATCCTGTATATCCTGTCCAGTTTTCCTAGGAGGCAAGCATGGCACAAGCAGCAGCAGTCACACCGGCCAGTGAATCAAAGGTCAATACCTTTATCGCCCAGGTATATCTTTTGATGTTCGTTGGTTTGGCGATAACCGGCGTGGTATCCTATTGGGTGAGTGAGAGCCTGAGGTTCCAATACAATCTCTTTACCAGGCCCTGGCTGGGTTTTGGCATCTTCATCCTGCAAATCATCGTCGTCGTCGTCCTGAGCGCACGCATCATGAGTATGTCAACCGGGGCCAGTACTTTGCTTTTTCTGTTCTACGCGGCGCTGGTGGGCCTGTCGCTCTCGTCGATCTTTATTCTCTATTCCCAGCAGCAGATCTACTCCGTCTTCTTCATCACTTCAGCTACTTTCCTGGTAACCGGCGGCATCAGCCTGGTCATCAAGAAGGATATGAGTGGCAGCGGCCATTTCCTCTTCATGCTCCTCACCGGCTGGCTCCTGGCCTGGATGGCAAGTTGGCTATTCCAATGGTTGTTCGGGGTCTACTTCGAAAATGTCAACTGGGCGCTCAACTTCGTCGGCATCGCCATCTTCGTCGGGCTGACTGCCTGGGACACCCAACAGCTGAAGAAGATTGGCCAACAGATCGGCAGCCACCCGGCCCGCGGCGGCTTGGTCGTCATCGGCGCCCTGAAGCTATACCTTGACTATATCAACCTGTTCCTGCTGATGCTGCGAGCGTCCAACAGATAAACGAATACCCGGTTTTCCCGGAAACTTGGAAATGCGTTTCTCTTGACACGCACGGAGCAGCTTCCGGGACAATAATACAGACAAGCGCGACCAAACGAAGAGTGGAGTCTGCGTTATGGGTTGTTGCCTTCTAAGCCTCTTTGTCACCCTGGGCCCCAGACTGGCCCTGGTGTTCATGTGGATCTTCACCGATCGCGTAACAGCCACCTTCGAGAATAACATCGTACCCCTACTGGGCCTGATCTTTCTGCCGATGACCACTTTCGCCTACGTGATCTTTTGGGATCCAATTGAAGGTATCTCTGGCCTGGCCTGGGCCGCGGTTTTCGTTGCACTGATCGTCGATCTGGCCATCAACGCCGGTACCATTTGGGGTAATCGCTCCCGCGTTTTGAGTCGATGAGCGAACGCGCGCCAGCCGGCCGGCGGCTTCTCTGGCTGTCCCTGGTCATCGCCTCGGCTTCGGCCTTGCTTGGATTGGTACGCGCCCACAGCCTCTGGCGTCGCCGGCAGAAAAAGCTAGAACCGGCCAGGCTGGCGCCAGATCTGACTCAATTCCAGGGCCTGTCCGAAGAACAGGCCCTGGCGAATCATTCCTCACAACTAGACGAAGAGCGCGCCCTGGCCGCCCGGCAGGTGCGGCGCGACATCTGGCGCTCCAGCGCTTTTTCGATCTTCAATCTGGGTCTGGTCGGCCTGGCCGCCGCCCAGGCGCTGTTGGGCGATCCCCTCAGCGCCCTGCTGACCGTTGGCATTCTGATCTTCAACATCATCATCAGCGCCGCCCAGCAGCTTTACGCCACCAACCGGGTGGAAACGATCCTGGACCAGACCCGGCCGATTGCCACCGCCATCCGCGACGGCCGCATCCAGAGCATCGAGCTCGACGATGTCGTCGTCGGCGACACGCTCGTCGCCGGACCGGGCGATCAATTCCTGGCCGATGGGGAGTTGTTGGACGGCCGGCCCCAGGTGCTCGAGGCGACAACTGCCGGCGGCTTGGCCAATCCGCAGCGACCGGTCGTCGGCAGCTCGGTCCGCGAGGGCAGCTTCTGTCTGCGCGGTCAGGCTATTTACCGGGTTGGCGCCCTGCCAGCTTTTCAAGGCGGCCAGAACTGGACCCCGGTCCAGCAGAAGTCAGAATTGACCTACCTGCAACGCATCATGGCCCGGGTCTTGCGCTTGATGCTGCTACTGATCGCCATCTTCCTAGGTCTACTCGTCCTAGACATGAACGACTGGCCAATCCTGGGCCACGTATTCGAGGATCTCTACCGCGAGGCGGCCTCGGTCTTCTTCAGCATCGCTCCCAGTGGACTCTACTTCATGATCGTGGCCACTTACGCCCTTGGCAGCGCCCGCCTGGGCCAGGCCGGCGCCTTGATCCGCGACTCTCGAGCCGTGGAATCGTTGGCCCAGATATCAGTCCTTTGCGTCGGTAAAACTGGCACTTTGACCGGAGCAGGAGTCCAGGTCGAGATGCTCGACTGGGCCGGAGAAATACCGGCCGTTCCCGAAAGCCGCGTCAGGCGAATCCTGGGCGACCTGGCCCACAGCTTCCGCAGCGACAATATTTACTTGCAGGCCATTCGCGACCATTTCCCGGGCAGTAGCCGGCGCCTGGCCGAGTCCGCGCGCTTTCTATCTATCTACGGTTGGCTCGCGATCACCTTTGCCGAAGCCGACGCCCGCGGCACCTATGTCATTGGCTTGCCGGCGGTTCTGGAGCCCCATCTGGCCCCGCCCCCAGAAGAATCAACGCTCGTGGCCGCCGGGGATGACGAAGAACCCGAGTCGCCCACGGTCACAGAGCGAACGGCCGCTACCCTGCGCCAGATAGGCGGCTTTTTTCAGCAAGCAAGGCGGCGCGCGGGAGACCTGCTACAGCGCGCATCGGATGCGGGGACAGAAGATGAATCAGCGGCCGATTCTGGACCTCGACTTCTATTCGCCTACACGCCCGATCCCAGCCCCCTTGTTGATGCCGGCGGCGCTCAACTGCTGCCCAACAACCTGATCCCCTTATGCCATCTGCGATTCGTCGAACGAATTCGGGCTGAGACCCGCGAGGCCGTCGGCGCCTTCACCACTGCGGGAGTCCAGGTCAAGATCGTCTCCGCCGACTCACCCGAGAAAGTATTCAGCGCCGCCGAGCAGGCTGGCCTGGTTGAGATGACTGGTCCCGTAATCAGCGATGCGTCGCCCGCAACGGCCGTCGACGGCCCCCAGTTAAGCCAGATGGACCGCCGCAGCTTCGAGCAAGCCGCCGAAAAGGCGATTGTCTTCGGCCATCTGACGTCACAGCAAAAAGCCGAGGTCATAGAAGCGCTGCGCCGCCAGAAGGAACGAGTGGCCATGGTCGGCGACAGCGCCGACGATGTGCCGGCCATGGAAAAAGCCAACCTGAACCTGACCCTACAAGGCAGCAGCCAGGCCTCCCTGAGTTTGGCCGACATTGTCCTGCTCGAGGACTCGTTCGAGGTATTACCAACCGTTCTGCGTCAGGGTCAATTCATCGTCAACGGCATGCTCGACATCCTAAAAATCAACCTGGCCCAGGTCAGTTACGTCACCCTGCTCATCGTCGTCATGTTCCTGAGTAATACCCGGATCTTCTACTATCACCCGACCCAGGGCGGGGTTATCGCCTTCTTCACCGTCATCGTGCCTTCCCTGGGGCTGACTTTCTTCGCCTCGTCCGGCCGCTTGCCGGCCCAATATATGCGCACCCGGATGGCCCATTTTGTGGTCCCGGCCGCCGTGACCATGACCCTTGCCGCCCTTTTAATCAGTTGGCTCTTTAGACGAAATATAGACGATATCCCCTACTCTGAACTGGCCGTCACCCATGGCCTGATCCTCATGGGCCTCCTACTTATCGTCTTCGTCCAACCGCCCACGCGCTTCTTCGTCGGCGGCGACGTGCTCAGCGGCGATTGGCGTAGTACTTACATGGCCGTTGTCCTGCTGATCGTGTTTTTGCTCGCTACTTACCTGCCCCTGACCCAAGAATTACTTAGGCTGGCTCCGCTGGATAGCGCCAGAGACTATCTGATCATCCTCGGCATCGCCATCGCCTGGGCCTTGATCCTGCGCACCATTTGGCGCTTACCTAGCCTGAATCGTTACGTTGGCATCGTATCCCATCGTTTAGAGCGGCCGTAAACGGCCGCCCGAGTTGGCCATCGCCAAATGCATCTTTCTCGTGGCCAAGGGTGAATGAACCATGCTTGACCTGCTATCAGATCCGAAAATTTGGCTACTTGTCTTTGGTGCCAGTACCTTGGGCGCCTTCGCCCGCCTGGCCAACTACTACGCCGGTCTACATGGCAAGGATGTCATCGAGTCGATCTATCCCCAGATCGAGCCCGAGCGCTGGGAGCGGATATTGCGCCTGTATCAGCGGTTCGGCCGCTTGCCGCTGCTCATCGCCTCCATTCCCATCGTCGGCACTCTGCTCACCGTCGGCGCCGGCATGGCCGGCATCAGCCGTAACAGCTTCCTCTTCTGGGTCGCCGTCAGCAAAGTCATCCGCAACTGGATCCTGATCGTCGTTTTCTGGCGCCTGCTCTGAAAGACCAGGACTGCTCTGAAAGACCAGGACTGCTCTGAAAGACCAGGACTGTTCTGAAAGACCAGGACTGCTCTGAAAGACCAGGACTGTTCAAGAGTCGCTGGCAACACCAAAGAAAAAAGGGACCGTCGCCCATTGCCATGGGAACAACGATCCCCGCCTTTATACTATTCCAACTATGCTAAGTTGCCGTGTACCGGCTGTTCAGCTGCCAGTAAATCGAAACCAGCTAACTGCTAACAGCTAACTGCTAACAGCTTTCTTTTAGCCCTCAGCAGCCCAGCGATTGTACTCTTCTACTTCCCAATCCTTGTTGGTCTGCAGCTGGAAGTAGATACCGCCGGCACCCACGATGACGAAGTACAGGAACCACAACCAGGAATCATCTATCGCTCTGGCCACAGGGGCGATCAGAAGCTCCGCTGGCGTCAGGCCGCCAAAAGCGGCCAATAGAACGTAGATAGTCACCGCGGTCCCAGCCAGAGCCGTGATGATGATGACGGCGTACTTCTGAATGTTGAAGCGCAGGACGACCAGCGCCAGGACGACGCCAACCACGATACCGACGAGCCACATCCAGAGCTTGACTTCATCGGCGTCAAAAAGCCAGGTCAGGACGCCAACGGCAACCCCATAGCCAAATGCGCCGGAAAGCAGCGCCACGGCCAGCAAATAGAACAGATAGGACAGGATGGCAAAGATGGCCCCGATGACAAAGCCGACCACCCATCCGGTAATGGTTGCCAGGAAACCTTCATTCAGGATAATGCCAATCGTCTGAGCGCCCAGGGCAAATCCAGCGAAGAAGCCCCAGATGGGCAAGATGACCCACAACAACTTGTAGCCCCAAAAGGCTACCACCAGGCCGAAGCCTAGGCCGATCAACGCCATACATAACAGTTCCATGACAGAACCCTCCTAATAACTTACCCTCGCCCACCGGCCCGGGCGGGGACGATAGAGATTGGCCGGCGGCCGGACCGGCGCACCAATCACGTTTGGCCGAAGCCGAAGCATAATTCGACAGTCACTCTTTCCGGCATAAAGCGGTTACACCGGCCGAAGTTGGGAGTGAGGTCGCCCTTTGACTTCGTCAAGGCGGCCGGTGTGACATGCTTCAAGTGAGAGAATACGAGCCAAACGTAAGCAACTGTCAGCACCATTATACCATTTATCCACACCCCACGGCGAACAACTGTTGCTTTACAGTCCAACGCACCCCCCAGGTGCGTTGGGCCTCCCCGCTGTGTAGCGCGTTACGCTCAGCGCGTTACGCTCAGCGCGTTGCGCTCAATCTCAGGGACTAATCTGCCCCTTCTCGATTGCCGCTACCGCCATCCGGCCACAAGCCCGCACCGCCTGGATCAGATTCGAAAAGCGCGGATCCTGCGTGTCGCCGCGCCGATAACGCGCGTAAATCTGCTGTACGATGACCGACAGTTTGAACAAGCCATAGACATAGTAGAAAGCCGGTTTGGGCACTTCCCGGCCGCTCTGCCGGGCGTAACGATCCAGCAACTCTTCGCGACTTGGATTACCGGGCACATTCGTCGGGCTCAGCCGCAAGGCCTGGATCTCCTCCGGATCGCCCTCCTCCACCCAATAACCCAACGAGGTACCCAGATCCATCAGTGGGTCGCCAATGGTCGCCATCTCCCAATCCAGCACCCCGATGATCGACGACCAATCATCCGGATCTAGAACCAGGTTATCATACTTGTAGTCGTTGTGGATAAGCGTCGCCTCCGCCTCGGCCGGTTGCTCATCGGCCAGCCAGGCCGCCGCCCGTTCCAATTCAGCGATGTCATCCGTCTGCGCCGCCCGGTAGCGCTTGCTCCAGCCGCTTATCTGGCGGCCGATATACCCTTCCGGCCGGCCGAGATCGCCCAGTCCGGCCGCTTCGTAATCGACGCCATGCAACACCAATAAATTGTCGACGAAAGCGTCGGCGATGCCGGACATCAGCGCTGGCGGCGGGATCATTTCGGCCGGCATCTGCGGCCGCAGAATGACGCCCTTCAACCGGCTCATCACGTAAAACGGCGCGCCGATCACCGTCTCATCCTGACAGTACAGCAGCGGCCGGGGCACCTTGGGATAGACCTTGATCAGACCGGACAGGATCCGAAACTCCCGTCCCATATCATGCGCCGACTTAATCTTGGCTCCAAAGGGCGGTCGTCTCAGCACCAGCTGTCGCTCGCCAAAGCGCAGCAAATAAGTCAGATTGGAGAACCCCCTGGGAAACTGCGCGACCTCCAGCCGCCCGCCCAGATCAGGCAGCCGGCCCTTCAAATAACCCTCCAGTCGCCCAACGTCCAGCTCTTCCCCCTGCCGCACAACCTCCGCCCGATCAAGCCACGCACAAGCCAAAACCCACCTCCTTCACCTCAAAAATCATTCCAACCACAATCTTTCCTCAAGTTCCCC
This sequence comes from Promineifilaceae bacterium (SeqCode), assembly GCA_041570195.1. GTDB lineage: Bacteria > Chloroflexota > Anaerolineae > Promineifilales > Promineifilaceae > UBA11865. The sequence goes on from JBFFWQ010000045.1 coordinate 10,994, forward strand.
TCGGCTCCTCCGCTCCTCAAATCTCCACATCCACCCCATACTCCCGCAATATCCTCCGCGCCACCACGCTCTTATGCACCTCATCCGGCCCGTCATAGATGCGCGCCGCCCGCTCATGCCGGTACCATTGGGACAACGGCGTGTCGTCGGTGATGCCCAGCCCGCCGTGAACCTGGATGGCCCGGTCGAGCACCCTTTGCAGGACGCCGGCCACGAAGAACTTTATCAGTGATATCTCCACCCGGGCCGCTCGTTGCCCCACCCGGTCGATCTTGGCCGCCGCGTCCAGCACCATCAGCCGCGAAGCGTGAATCTCGGCCCGGCTCTCGGCGATCCAGATCTGGATCACCTGGCGCGAAGCCAGCAGTTTGCCCGGCGCCAACTCCCGCTCGGCCGCCCGGCTGCACATCATCTCAAAAGCCCGCTCGCAGATGCCGATCCAGCGCATGCAGTGGTGGATCCGCCCCGGCCCCAACCGTTCCTGGGCGATGGCGAAACCAGCGCCTTCGTCGCCCAGCAAATTGGCCTGGGGCACACGGCAATTCTCGAATCGTAATTCCGAATGGCTGAAGAAATCCTGGCCCGAATGACCCATGATCGGGATCAGCCGTTCCTGGATGAAGCCCGGCGTATCGGTCGGCACGATGATCTGGCTGGCTCGGCGATACGGGCTCGGCGCCTCGGGGTTGGTCACGGCCATGACGATGGCGAAGGCCGCCCCGTCAGCCGCCGTGGCAAACCACTTGTGACCATTAATGACGTAGTCATCGCCCTCTTTGAAGGCCGTCGTGCTCATCCACAGCGGATTAGAGCCCGCGTGCTCCGGCTCCGTCATGGCGAAACAACTGCGGATCCGGCCCTCGATCAATGGTCTGAAGTAGCGCTCCTGCTGCTCTTCGGTGCCATGGCTATGCAAGATCTCCATATTGCCGATATCCGGCGCCTGGCAATTGAACAGATAATGCCCCAATGGGCTGCGACCAAGCGCTTCGCTCACGTGAGCGAATTCCGTCAGCGACAAGCCTAATCCACCCAACTCCTCCGGCAGATGTGGCGTCCACATACCCAAGGCCTTGACCCGCTCCCGCTTCTGGGCCAGCTGTGGCAAGATGGCCCCGAAGCCTTCCTGGCGCAGTACATCTTCCAGCGGCAGTGCTTCGTCTTTGACAAAGCGCTCGATCCCGGGCATGACCTGTTCGACTCGTTCTGTCACAAATGGCTGCATGAGAACCTCCTTCATTGGCTGGCCCAGATGATAACTGGACCATTCGTTTAAAGCTGCCCGGCCGAGCTGATGATCTCGACGATGCTCGGCCCATTACAGGCCAGGGCCTGTTCCAGCGCCGGCCGTAACTCATCTACTTCTTCCACCCGAATACCCAGGCCGCCGCAATTCTCCGCGTATCTGGCGAAGTCCGGATTGTGCAGGCTAGTCTGCCAAACATGGAAATTGCCGGCCCGCTGCTCACGGCTTATCTTGGCCAACTCGCTATTATTCAACAAGATCAACGTGATCGGCATGCCGTACTTGACAGCCGTCGTGAATTCAGCCAGGTACTGGCCAAAACCGCCGTCGCCAGAGATGGCCACGATCTTGCGCTCCGGCGCCGCCGCCCAGGCGCCCATCGCCGCCGGGAAAGCGAAGCCAATCGAGCCCAGGTAACCCGACATCAGTACATGCTGTCGTTTCGCTTCGAAGTACATGCCAAAGGCGTAAGCATTGTTGCCCACGTCGACCGTGATCACCGCCTCGTCAGGAATTAGCCGGCCCAACTCGGCGAAGATGAAAGCGTTGGGCATCCGGCCGTTGGGGCCATATTTCGCCGCCCGCTTGGCTTTTTCAACTCGCCAGTTGACCCACAACCGGGCCACGTAATCGCGGCGTTCCGGCCGCGAGCGAGGCGTGAGCCGGCCGCCTATCTGCTCCAGCGTGACCCCGATCTCGCCCCATAACGGCAGATCGACCTCGTGAAATTTACCCAGCATCATCCGGTCAAAATCGACCTGGATCACTTTGCGCTTGGTGGTGATGCCGGTGTGATTACTGAAGCTGGCCCCCAGGACCAGCAAGACGTCGGAACGATTCATGGTCGCGCTGGCCACCGGCGTCCCGCTGCGACCCAGCACCCCACAGGCCAGTGGATGATCGTCGGGAATAGTGCCTTTGGCCTTGAAAGTAGTGATGATCGGCGCGTCGATCCGTTCGGCCAGGGCCAGGATCTCGTCGGCGAAGAAGCGGCCGCCGTTGCCGACGATGATGCCCGGTCGCTCGGCCGTTTCCAACATCTCGACCGCTCTCTGCAATTCCTCAGCCGGCGGGCAGATGCGGTGACTGGCCAACCGGCCCTCTACCGGATGGGGCTTGGTTCCGCTGGCAGCCGGCATCGTCTGCACTTCGTCGGGAAAGATCAGATGGCCCACGTCGCGCCTGACGATGGCGTGCTTGAGCGCCAGGGCCATCAATTCCGTCGCATTCTCCGGCCGCAGCACGGTCTGGCTCCAGGCGGTCACGGCTTCAAATGCTTCGGCCAGGGGCACTTCCTGAAATGCGCCCGGCCCTAGAACCTGCGTATTGACCTGGCCGGTCAGGGCCAAAACCGGGACCCGGTCCACCTTGGCGTCCCACAGACCGGTCAGCAGATTAGTCGCGCCCGGGCCGGCGATGCTGAAACAGGCCGCCGGCCGGCCAGTCATTTTGCCATAGGCGCTGGCGGCAAAAGCGGCCGCGCCTTCGTGCCGAATGCCATAATAGCGCAGCCGACCGTGCTTGGCCGCGTTGTAAAAAGCATCGGCCAGACCTAGATTGGAATGGCCGACCATGCCAAAGACCGTGTTTACCCCCCAGTCGATCATCGTCTCCACCATCTGATCCATCAAAGTCAGCCGGTGCTCTGGTTCATGCACACCGACATACACGCCATCGTCCCTGATCTCGACTGGAAATGACGCAACCGGCGGATCGTCGTAGTCGGGCGGGGTTGCCCCCGTATGGGGATCATACTCGTAGCCGTGCCAGGGACAGACCACGCATCCGTCTTGAAGGAAGCCGTCGCCCAACGGTCCTCCTTGATGCGCGCAACGGTTGCTGATGGCCCCATATCCCTTTTCCGTCCGCGTCAGGCAGACCGCATAATGTCCGGCCTGCACAGTGCTAATACGGCCGGTCCCCAGCATATCGACATCGCCAACCCGAAACCAACTCAGTTGCTCCCGATCGTCGCCTTCCATGAACCTAACCTCCAGGGGAATTAGAACGTAGATAAACGCGGATTTCGCAGATTAAGATTGGCTTGCCTTGAATCGGCTTTGCCCTCCATCCATAGCCGTGCGCTGAGACACCTGCAATCTTCTCACTTTTCGTCACTCAACCGCTGACCAAAGCATACCGGCATCCCCATCCGCCGGCAATACAAACGCTTCCGCTCCTCGACCACTCTGCCTCACGCCCAACTCTGATGTACAATGGACCTCGAGACGCACGAACAGATCGCCGCCCTGACAGGACCTTGACCATGTCTTTGCCAACCGGCACCCTGACCTTCCTCTTCACCGACATTGAAGGCAGCACCCAACTCTGGGAACAGCAGGCTGATGCCATGCGGGCCGCCCTCGCCCGTCATGACAGCTTGCTGCGCTCGGCCGTCGAAGATCACGGCGGAATTCTGGTCAAGACCACCGGCGACGGCTTGCTGGCCGTCTTTCACACCGGGGTAGACGCCGTGGTTGCCGCTTTGGCCATCCAACATGCAATCGGCGCCGAATCTTGGGACCAGGCTATCGGCCGCCTGCGGGTGCGAATCGGCTTACTGACCGGCGCCGCCGAAGCGCGTGATGGCGACTACTACGGACCGGCCGTCAACCGCGCTGCCCGGCTCACGTCTGCCGCCCACGGCGGCCAGGTTCTGCTCTCAAAGACAACCCAGGAATTGGTGCGCGATGAGCTGCCGGACGGCGTCGAAACACTTGATTTGGGCCAGTATCGGCTCAAGGGCGTAGTCCGCCCGCAACGTTTATACCAACTCACCGCCGCCGAACTGCCGGCCGACTTTCCACCACTCCTGGCCCCTCCAGTACAACGCACCAACTTGCCCCGCCCGCGAACGCCCTTCGTCGGCCGCCAGCAGGAGCTAGGAGCCGTTCTTGATCTACTACACGACCCTGAAGCCCGGCTCGTAACCCTGATCGGCCAGGGCGGCGCCGGCAAAACCCGCCTGTCGCTAGAAATCGCTGCGACCGTCTTGCCCGAATTCGGCGACGGCGCCTTTTTTGTGGATTTGGCGCCTATCACTGGGCCCGATCTGGTTCCCTCGGCCGTGGCCGATGTCCTGGGCATCCCAGAAGCTGGCGGTTACTCGTTGAGCGAGTTGATCCAGCGTCACCTCGAGCACAGACAACTACTCCTGGTTCTGGATAATTTTGAGCACCTCTTGCCGGCCGCCGATCTGCTGCCCGAGTGGCTGGTTGCCTCGCCTGGCTTGACCCTCCTGGTTACCTCACGCGAGGCGCTCAACTTGTTGGAGGAATGGCTCTATCCGGTCGGTGGTCTGCCCTATCCAAAAGACGAAACGACCCCCAAGCTAGAAGATTTCGGCGCCATACAGCTATTCGTTCAGAGCGCCCAAAAAGCCCGGCCCGATTTCAACCTGGACGACGAGGCTGCGGGTGTCGTCGCCATCTGCCGTCTGGTCGAAGGCCTGCCGCTAGCCATCGAGCTGGCCGCTTCATGGATCCGCAACATGGATACCCGATCCATCGCCGGCGAGATTCAGCGCAACGCCGATTTCCTGGCTACCCGGCTGCGCAATGTTCCCGCACGGCACCGCAGTATGCTGGCCGCCTTCGACTACTCATGGCAGCAGCTTGCGCCGCAAGAAAAAACTGCCTTTGCCCGCCTTTCGATCTTCCGCGGCGGCTTCGATCGCGCCGCGGCTCAGGCCGTTGCCGATGCCTCTCTGCTAACCCTTTCGGCGCTGGTCGACAAATCATTGCTGCGCTGGGCGCAAGACCCGGATCAAGGCCAGGGCGGCCGTTACCATATCCACGAGCTGCTACGCCAATTCGGTCTGGACAAGCTGGACGACGAAGCGGGCCAGGCCAAGGAGATCCAGAACAAGCATGGTCTTTACTACACCAGTCTCGTGCATGATCTATCCCCGCTCTTGCTAGATGAACGGCAATTGGAGTTCATGGCCAGGATCACGGCCGAAATCGAGAATATCCGCGTCGCCTGGTTATGGGCGGCCGAAACTGCCGATTCGGCCGCCTTCAAAAACGCCGGTCATGCCATGGCCAACTACTATCAATTCATAGGCCACTACATTGAAGGCCACGCGGCATTTCTGAAAGCGGCCGATGCGCTGGCTAGCGGTGAGCTGACCCCACAAGCGGAAAAAGCCCTGGCCGTCATATGGCTGGATCTGGCCTATTTCCATATCCGCCTGGGATTCCTGGATGAGGCTAAGGCTATTGCCGAGAAGTCAATGGCGATTTTCCACCGCTATGGCATGCGGCCCCTGCCGGGTCTGGGTACCGATCCCCGCGCCGCCTTGGGAATCCTGGCTTCCATCGAGGGCGACTATGAGGCGACGGCCACTTACGGGAAGGCAGTTCTCCAGACCAGCGAAGCGGACGGCAACCACGGCAACGGTCATTTTGGCGCTTACTTGTTGTGCCGGGCGAGCCTGGCCCAGGGTGACTATGAAGCCGCCCGGCGCTACGCCCATGAAGGTTACGCTGTGGCCAGAGAAACCGGTGAAAGCTGGTTCAGGGCCTATCTACTCATCGAAGTCGGCAATGTTGAATTCGCTTTGGGCGACTATGCGGCGGCCCGCGACCACTACGAAGCGGCCTACGCCATTCGCCAGGAATTTAACGACCCCGAGGGCGCGGCGCTGGCCACCACCCAATTGGGTAACGTCGCTCTGAGAGAGCAAGAGTACGCCAACGCCGAAGAACGATTTCGCCACAGTCTCGAAATCTACGAGGAGATTAACGACCGGGGCGGATTAGCCCGATCGCTGGCCGGCCTGGGGCAAGCAGCTGTCGCCAAAGGCCACCTGCGCAAGGCTTATGACTTTTATCAGAAGGCGCTGGCCATCGCCGTCGACATTCACTTTGTGCCGGTCATGTTGTCGCTTCTCGGCGCGGTCGGCGAATTCTTCTTGGAATTGGGCGAAATCGAGCCAGGTCTTAAACTGTTGTCCCGGGCTGCCTCCCACCCGAGAGCCGAACACGAAACCAGAGAGCGCGCCGGGATAATCCTGGCCCGCCATCAGTCCAAGACGCCAGCCGAAAGCTTCCACGCGGCCGTGGAAGCGGGCGCGGCGACGGATCTGTTGACCCTGGCCAAAAGCGCTCAAGCCGATTTGCTGCGCCTCGAAACAGAGGCCGCTCAGCGGTCGGCCGGCGGCGATGCTAAAGCCGGCCGGTCACGGAAAGAAGGACCGCCGCCGGTTGAAACCTTAACCGCCCGCGAGCTAGAAGTCCTGGAACTGATCGCCCAGGGAATGAGCTACCAGCAGGTCGCCGATACCTTGATCGTCTCGGCCGGCACCGTCAAATGGTACACCAGCCAGATCTACGGCAAGCTGGGCGTCAAGAGCCGTACACAGGCCGTGGCCCAGGCGCGGGCGCTCAATCTGCTATCCTGATCCGACCGGCGCCCCCGCTTTCCAGCACCAGCCCAACCCAACCTCCAGCAAACCCAACCCCAATCCCTGTCTTTCGTCAGGTCAACTACCGCGCCAGTTGCTGTATAGATCCAGCGACGCTCGCCAACAACCACAACCGGCGAGCAAGTTCAGATCCTGTTTATCCTGGCAATCATGTCCAATTTCCTGAGGGTTTCACTTGCAACGCGGCCCCACCACCATATATGAGAATCGCTGACCGCTGGAAATCATAATGCCGACGGCTGTAGGCTGAAAGCTGATGGCTATTCTTGAAGGAGTAACTATAATGTCGACAACGATGGTACCATCCAAAACTCTTGAAACCGAACCGGCAGTCACATTCGAATCCGGAACGGCGGCCGATTCCTACGTCGTCTTCCTCGTATTTGAGCAGGCTTACGCCGACCTGACCCGACGCTTAGGCCTGACCCGTGAAACCAGCATCGCCGATCCACAAAAGCTGGCCAAGATGTGGCGCGCCCGCCGGCCGCTATACGAGCACCTGGCAGCCACGGCCGACCAATTCTGGTTGGCCAAACGCGGCGAAAGAACCGTGGGGTTCGCCCGCTCCATCTTGCGTGACCGCTTACGTCTGATGACCGAGCTCTTTGTCTTGCCTGGCGAGCAGTCAGGCGGTCTTGGCCAGCAACTGCTGGCCCTCGCCTTCCCGGCCGAGGGCGCCGACCGGCGTTGGCTCCTGGCTACCAGCGATCTGCGAGCCCAGGCGCTCTACCTGAAACACGGCCTCTACCCCCACTTCCCGGCCTACTACTTCTGGCGCCAGCCACGTGAGCTGCCGCTTCCAGAAAGCGATCTGAGAATCGAACGAGCCGACTCCTCGACCGAAACCTTGTTAACCATGGGCGACGTGGATGTCCAATTGCTCAACCACCACCGCGACGTTGATCACACCTGGCTCATGACCGATCGCCAGGCATACCTGTATTATCGGGCCGGCAAGCCCGTTGGTTACGGTTACGTCGGCTCCAGCAGCGGGCCCTTTGCCCTCTTGAAAGATTCTGACTTCCCGGCCGTCCTGGCCCATGCCGAAGGTGAAACGGCCCGGCTGGGTCGATCCCATTTCGGCCTGGAAGTGCCCATGGTCAACCAGGTCGCTGTCGATTACCTGTTGAGAAGCGGCTTCCGTATTGACGACTTTATGGCCCACTTCATGACCGATGGCCCCCTCGGCCACTTCGACAATTACATCATGACCAGTCCACCGTTTATCTTATGATGGCACGTTCGCTGCTTTTCCTGGAGACTTGCCACTTTGTGTTCCGCAGTAGAACGCTTCCAGTTACTGGGAAAATCCGGGCACAAGGTAGAAAGCATTATGCCCAATTCATTGAGACTCTTATGCATATTGGCCCATCCTGATGACGAATCATTGGGTACGGGCGGCATCCTGGCCAAGTATAAGGCGCAGGGTGTAGATACCTTCTTGGTGACCGCCACTCGCGGCCAGCTAGGCTGGCCCGGCCCGGCCGAGCAAAACCCCGGGCCCGAGGCGCTGGGCGCCATTCGCGAGGGCGAGCTACGGGCTGCGGCTGAGGCACTGGACCTCGACGAGTTAACGCTACTGGATTACCACGACGGCCACCTGGCCCGGGTCGATCCGCGAGAAGCGACGGCGATATTGGTTGGCCACCTGCGCCGCATCCGGCCGCAAGTCGTCGTCACCTTCGATCCTTTCGGCGCCTACGGTCACCCTGACCACATCGCCGTCTGCCAGTGGACCACGGCCGCCGTCGTCGCCGCCGCCGATTCTGAATTCGCCAGCCCAGCCGTAGAGCAAGGCCAGGCGCCACTGCCTGGCGCCGCACATCGCGTATCAAAACTTTATTACATGGTGGCCACCCAGGCCGGCATCAATTCCTACCAGGACACTTTCGGCGAACTGCGAATGGTCATTGACGGGCAAGAAAGAAGAGCCCGTGGCTGGGATTCGTGGGCCATCACTACCCGCGTCGATACGGCCGCCTATTGGCGGCAGGTTTGGTTAGCCATTTCCTGCCACCAATCCCAAGTGCCGGCCTACGAAACCCTCATGTCTCTACCCGAAGAGCGGCGCAAACGTCTTTGGTCGACCGAATCCTTCTACCGCGCCTTCAGCCTGGTCGATAACGGCCCAGACCCAGAAGACGACCTCTTCGCCGGCCTGCGCTAACCAGGCCCCCATTTCCCCAGAAACTCCTTCCTGCGTACATATGCGACCCTCGGTCTGTAGTTTCCGGGCAAATCCAGGGGCTTTTCCTGGTTGATCGGCCGGCCTTTTTGTGTCATGATTCGCTTGTCTGTTTCACGCTGTGTCGCCCAACGCGAGGTTTCATGCTGCCGGTCGAACAACTAGACTCCATTGTCCTTGCATTTCACGAGATCGGCGCCGTGCGCTTTGGCCAATTTAAACTCCACAGCGGGCGCGTCTCGCCCATTTATCTCGACCTGCGCCTGCTGGCATCCTACCCAGCCCTCTTGCGCCAGGTAGCAGGCGCGTACGTCCCAATCCTTTCCGAACTAAACTTCGACCTGCTGGCGGCCATGCCCCTGGCCGGTCTGCCCATTGGCACGGCCGTGTCCTTGCAAACTGAAATACCGCTCATCTATCCCCGCCAGACCCTCAAAGCTCACGGCACAGGCAAACAGATCGAAGGGTCTTGGTCAACCGGCCATCGGGTCGTGGCCATCGACGATCTGATCACCTCCGGCGACAGCCTGCTTCAAGGCATCGCCATTCTAGAAGACGCTGGCCTAATAATCACCGATGTCGTCGTCCTCGTGGATCGCCAGCAAGGCGGCCGCCAAACGCTGCACGACCAGGGCTATACCCTCCACAGCGCCATCACCCTCAGCCGAATGTTGGCTATACTGGAGAACAAAGACCGCATCACACCCCAACAACATGCCCAGGTCCTGCAATCCCTTGGCCAATAATGTGCAAATCATCAAACAAATGCGAGAAGATGCTCTTCATCTTGTTTATCCTGTAGATCCTGTCTATCTGCGTCCGATTCTTTAGGAGTCTAATCATGGTCAGTGCAGTTGTTTTACTAACCGTCAAGCGAGGAATGATAAACGAAGTGGCCGAGACGCTGGCCGGCATGAAAGGCGTCTCCGAAGTGTACTCAGTCGGCGGCCGCTACGATCTGGTCGCCATCATCCGGGTCAAAGACAACGATGCCCTGGCCGAGCTAGTCACCAACCACATGCTCCTGGTCGACGGCATCACCGATTCCGAAACGCTCATCGCCTTCCGCGTCTTCTCCCGCCACGACCTGGAAAGCATGTTTTCAATCGGTCTGTAACCATTCACCGCTCCCCGCATCTAAATAGCTGAAGACGTCGAGAAACGCGCCCATCGCCGTTTCATAGCAGCTAGGCGCGTCTTCCACCGTACGTCTAGCGAAAGAAACGACAGCTAATCGCTCAAAGCTAAGAGCTATCAGCCAACTTTAGGAGTTACTTCATGGAAATGGTTATCGACTTTCCCGGCGGAGCACGCGTAGACGCCCGCTTCGGCCCCTACACCGTCAAGACCGACCAGCCCCCGCTCGGCGGTGGACAGGGCTCGGCGCCCACTCCATTCGCCACCTTCCTGTCAGCCATCGGCACCTGCGCCGGCATCTATGTCCTCGGTTTTTGCCAACAGCGCGGCATCACGACTGACGGAATTCGCATTGTGCAATCGCTTGAGGCCAATCCACGCAACGGTATGGTCGCCAAGGTAATGCTCGACATTCAACTGCCGCCCGACTTCCCGGAAAAATACAAGTCGGCCGTCATCCGCGCTGCCGATCAGTGCGCGGTCAAGAAGCACTTCGAACACCCACCGACATTTGAGATCAGCGCCAGCACCGTGACCGCTGCGGTGCCGGCTTAATTAAGAAAGTTATCAGGCGCTTGTTTTGGGAACGACAAGCGTCTGAAGCTCTCCTTATCCTCCTTTTGGCTTTAGCCAAGGCTATGGGGGCGCCCCCATAGCCCCGGGCAGCTCACAGTCAAAGCCAGCCGCGGGCTTTTCCTGCCTTGGTGGAGTCCGCCCTCCGCTCAACCCTCCGCCATCAAGCGCGGCATCGTTCAGACGGACGATCTCATCTGAGGCCTTTCTCAACCTGCGCCAGCAGCCAATCCTGCAGATCCTCGATCCCCTCATCCATCCGTGCCCCGGCGATGATCGGCCACCATGCATCATATTCGGCCGCACCGCCCGGCCTCTTTTCGAAGTAATACGCTTCATAAGCCTCGAGGAACTGCCTGACGAAACCCGCCAGGGCCGGGTCGTCATGGGCAGCACGGGCCTCGGTGCCGCCCATGATGATCGCCGACCGGGCCACGTCGGCCAGCGGATTGCCCAACGTGGCGTCGATCCAATCTATCACCACCGGGCCGTTGGCCGTCAGGACCACGTTGGCCGGATGCAAATCCCCGTGGCACAGTCGATCGCCGTCCGGCAATGCTTCAAGCGCCTCGATCAGCTTGTTCGCCTGGCCCTGGCTCAATCCCCGGGCTTCACGGATCTTTCGCTTGAGTTTCTCCTGCTGCCTGGGCACACCTGGCACGGGGCCACTGGCGTGAATCGTTGCCTGCAATTCGGCCAGAATTTGCGCGTTCTCCGCCAGCCTGCCCGGCTCGCTCAATAATTGCGCTTCCATCGATGGGCCGTACAGGCGCTCGTAGGGCAACCCAAGCCGGCCGTCCAGTTCCACGATTTCCCCCACCCCCGGCACCGGCAGCTCGGCCGCGTGAATAGCCCGCGCCAATCTGGCTTCATATCTCACGCCCTCTGCTGGAAACCAGTCGAAGAACAGCTTCAGCGCCCAGCCATCTTTCCAGGCCAGCATCTCGGCCGTCCGCCCGAGGGCCAAAACCTTCTGTTTCCGATCGTTCATCGTTTCTCCAACATGGCTGCCGGCGCCTGCGCGCTTTCGCCGCTGATGACAAGTGGAAGGTATTGCACTGGTTCCAAGTTTGGTGACGTCACCGTCGGCGTGCTGGTGACCGTGGAGGCCGGCGTGCCGGTGGGCGTCATCGTCGGCGTGGTAGTGGGGGTGTTGGATGGCGTTGGCGATGGCGTGCCTGTCGCCGTGGATATTGGCGTATTGCTTGGCGTTGGCGTTGACGTATTGGTTGGGGTGCTGACAGGCATGCTTGTTGGAGTCAGTGTCGGCGTGTTGGTCGCGGTTGATGTTGGCGTACTAGTACCCGTTGGAGTCGGCGTACTGGTAGCTATGGCTGTTGTCGTTGGCGTGTTGGTAGCTGTCGCTGTCGGGGTGTTAGTAGTTGTGGTCGTGGCCGTTGGCGGCACCGGCGTGTTGGTTGCCGTCGGCGGTGCCGGCGTGTCGGTCGCCGTCGGTGTGGCAGTTGGTGTATTTGTGACTGTGGCCGTCGCGGTACTCGTAGCCGTGGCTGTTGCGGTTGGCGTATCGGTAACTGTCGAAGTTGGCGTATTGGTCGGCGGAACCTCTGTGGGCGTAGCCGTCGGCGTCGGCGTGCTCGGACCGGGAATGACCGTCGCCGAGCCATTATTGAGCTCGCCGCGCCACTCGCCATCTCCGCCCTGAATCGCGCTCTGCACCGTCAAGAGCCCCGTCTGCTGGCAATCAGGGTTGCAAAGGGCATTGGCTACATAAGCTTCGGCGTCTTCCCAGGCCATGTCGATATTATGAATAACATCCTCGTGGTGAACGGCCGCGAAGGTCACCAGGGTTTCGCCCGGCGCCTGCCACAAGCGGATGTGGTAGCGCGGACCAAGCAAGGTGCCAGGCTTGAATAGCTGTTCATCCTCCATATGGAGCTCTGTTCCGTCGTAGTGCAACCACTGGTTTGATCCCCCGCCGCTAAGCGACCAGTCGTCGCCCAACAACAAGTCCCGCACCTCCTGCCAGGTCCGGCCGGGAAATACCAGGTTGATCGGGTCGCAGTTTCTCGTCGGGCCGATATCGCTGTCATTAAAGTCAACGCAGGTGTTGTTTTCGTCGTCTAGGGTGAAAGGGTGAAAAGCGACGCCCAGATAAACGTCAGTGTCGGCCGCGGCCGACCGCGCCATGATGATCATCATGATCACCGCGGTCAAAGAAACCAAGAAGACTCTGCTTAATAGCCGGTGGCTATTCAGTGGCGCGACCTCCAGGTGCAGCTCGATCTATCTGGGCTTGCCCAGCTATTTCACATCCCGGCCCCAACCCCCAACTCTGCGTAGGCTATAGATATTGTACCTGACGTCGATTGCTTTGGCCGGCCGGATCTAGGGTCGCATGACAATTATGGCCGTGCCGTTACTATCACCATCAGGATCGTGGTTGGCGCTGCTGCTGTAACTGCTGCTGATGCCGGTCACGGTGAAGGTAACGCTGCTGATGCTGTCCTTGATATTGGTCTTAGTTACGCTGCACTGACCGTCGCCATCAGTTTCACAAGATCCGCTGCCTTTGGCCCCGTCACTCCAGGACCCGTCCACCGTGGCAATGGCCACCGGATTATCGCTTGAATCGTGCACGGTGATGATCACCGTAGCCTCCCAGCGGTCGCGCGACGCGGAGACGCGGCTACCGTCCAGGTCGCCAACATGCACCAGAGCGCCAGGATCAGCTGCACTGGTCGGGGTGGGCGTCGGCGTCGGCGAGCCAGGATCGGTCGTGGTGCCGTCCTTGTTTACCTGAATAGCTGTGCCGCTGCTATCGCCGTCGGGATCGTGATTGGCGCCTGAGCTGCTGTAGACCAGGCTGTCGTGGCTGATATTGTTCACCGTAAAAATGACGCTGGTATTCTTCTTCGGAATCGGACTCGACGTTACCGTGCATTTTCCGCTGCCAGCTGTCTCCATTACGCAACTGCTCACCTCGGAGATGCCACCGCCCCAAATACCGCTGACGGTAGCACCCGAAACCAAACTTTCGCCCGCATCGTGGACGGTGATTGTGACCTGGGCTGCCCAGTTTTTGCCAGCGTTCGTCGAGCCGCCATCCAGGTCGCCTACGTGTATTGTGCCGGCAACAGGTGTGCCAGTCGGGGTCGGCGTTGGCGTATTTGTAGGCGTGTTTGTCTGCGTCGGCGTATTCGTGGGTGTGTCTGTCGCTACCGGCGTATTCGTGGGTGTGTCTGTCGGCGTCGGCGTATTCGTGGGCGTATCCATAGGCGTCGCCGTCGGCGTTGGCGTGTTCGTGGGTATTGCCGTCGGCTCCGGCGTATTCGTGGGCGTGGCCGTCGGCGTACTCAGGCCGGGTATGACCGTGGCCGAGCCGTCGTTATCCCAGGTACGCCACTCTCCGTCCCCACCCTGTATCAGGTGCTGGGCTGCTAGAAGGCCGGTCTGCTGGCAGTCCAAGCCGCAAAGATCGGCGACCACATTATCCTCGGCATCTTCCCAAGACATGTCGATGACATGAGTTAGATTTAAGAACCCAGTTCCATATTCATGGTGCACGGCCGCGAAAGTTACCAGTGCACCGTCCTGCGCCTGCCACAGTCGAATATGATAGCGCATGGGCTTCCCTGAGGCGTTCGACCCGTCGTCCTTAGTCAGCTGCTCGTCCTGGCTATACATGGTCGTGCCGCCGAAATGCAGCTGCTGCGTGGATCCCAACCAGGTAGTCGTCCAACCATAACCTTCCAATAAATCTTGTACATCCTGCCATGTCCGGCCGGGAAAGACCAGGTTGACCGGGTCACAGTTTTTCGTCAGGCCAATATCTTCGTCGTAGAAGTCGACGCAGGTGTCGTTATTTGCGTCCAGGGTGAAGGGGTGAAAAGCAACGGCCAGGTAAACATCACTCTCGGCCGCGGCCGACCCCGCCATGACGATTACCAAAACCACAGCGGTCAACGAAACCAGCAACACTCTAACTAACGTCCTGTAGCTACCCATCAGCTCATCCTCCGATTACTGCCCTTTCTATCCGGGCCGGCCTAGCCGACATTGGAAACATACCTCTTGGCGGCAACCGTAAACATGACAATGCTCCACCGCCACTGCGCCCTGCGCTACATCCTACAATTTCCTAACAGGCGCTGTCAATACCTTCCATTCAATCAAAAGCCAGCCACCAACTACCAGCCACCAGCCACCAACGCCCAACCACCACCTTGGCCTCTCGCCCATACCAGGTAACATCCAGCCCATGACCCGGCCGGCAACTACAGAAGCTGAAGCTGAAAACCCCTGGCCCTGGATCTCCGCCGCCCTGGCCGCCCACACCGCCTGGGGCGCCTATCCTGTGCTGGCCCGCTACCTGCAGACAGTCAGCCTGCTGCCCAGCATGTCCCTGCTGGTCGCCGGCTCGGCCGTGGCCCTGGCCGCCCTGCTCATCATGGTCCGGCCGCGCCTCCAACTGAGCCTCTTCCGCTTCCCGCTGATGTGGTTCTTTTTACTGATCATCATCATCCGCGCTACCAGCAATTTGCTGGCCGCCCGCTTCACCCTGGCCATCTACGTCCAGTTGATCACCCTGATGACCCCTTTCCTGGTCGTGCTACTTAGCGCCACCTTTCTACGCGATCGCATCCCACCCTTCACCGGCCGGGCCATCATCCTGGCCTCGACCGGCGCTCTGTTGATGATGAGCGGCGACCTGAGCGAAACCGGCCTGCGGCCGGATTTCAGACCAGATGACTGGCTCGGCATCGGCCTGGCATTTGGCAGCAGCCTGACCCTGGCCCTATACATGATCACTATCCGCCGCGGCGTCCGGCACCAGATCTCCGGTCGCTCCATGCTGCTCGTCCAGCTAATCGCCATACTGGCCTTCTCCCTCATCGTGAGTCTGGTTCTCGGCGAAGAGTGGCATCGCTGGCAAGAGTTGACGCCTTTCGACTGGCTCATCTTCCTGGCCTTCAGTCTCGGCGTGCTCTTTGGCGCCAACATGGGCCAGGTCGGCGCCCTGCGCCACTTGGGTGCGCCCATGGTCAGCAGCCTGTTGGCCTGGCGACTGGTGAGCGCCTTGATCTTCGCCGCTCTGCTGCTCGACGAGCGCCTGACTTCTCCGGTGCAGTTCCTCGGCGCGCTGATCGTCCTGACCACCATCACCTGGTACCTTCGCCGCCAGCGCACTAATGGCTAGCCGGCCCCTTCAGCCCCGCATAGAGTGCCCCAGAAGGCCCCAGGCTGCACATGTCCGGCAAAAGATCATAGGGATCGCCGTTCCACCCCAATGAACGAGAAACACCGACCGCTAACGGCTGACGGCTGATAGCTGAAAGCTGATGGCTAGCAACACGGCCCAATATACGGCCGGATACATATCTTAGGAATGCCAGATTTCGGCCCAAGTGTGAACTACTTCATAGTTTGCCGATCCAGAAAAGTGTATTGTATAGACGAAAGCATAACTTTCGTTCACTTCTGAAACGTCGCGCCATGATTCTCGCAATGCTGCTGGCCCACTTGTTTGGGGATTACATTTTTCAATGGGACAATTTATCAATTTGGAAAAGCAAGCGCCTGAGCGGCGTGCTGCTCCACGGCCTGATCGTCACTGGCGTCACCCTGGCTTTCGCCCTGCTGATTGACCCCTCCTGGTGGCCCTGGGCCATTCTGATCGGCCTAACCCACACCCTCATTGACGCGCTCGCATTGCCAATCCGGCGCCAAATGGTCTCCCAAAGAACTGGTAAATCGGCGCTGGCCCTCTTCGTAACCGATCAGACCGCCCACCTGACTGTCATCGCCCTGGCCCTGATTTGGTCCGGCTACCTGGAAGCGCCCAGCCTGACCAACGGCTTCATCGCCGCCTCCTACGACAATAAACTGCTGGCCTTCGCCCTGGGCTATGCCTTTCTAACCATGCCGGCCTGGATCATCATCCGATTCTTCATTTGTTGCTTCATGAATGGCACGGCGCCCGATTTTTCCATGCGCCTGGGCGGTAAGTATCTAAGCATGTTGGAGCGGGGGCTCATCCTCACCTTGATTCTTTTTGGCCAATTCATTTTGATTCCGCTGGCGACTTTGCCCCGGCTCATCATGGAATGGTCGCGACCGGCCAGTCAACCGGCCGGCTACCAAACTTTCGTCGGCCGGCGCGGCGCCTTGTATGTGGCCGAACTGCTATTCAGTGTCGCCCTGGCCGTGGCCATCGGTCTGGTGCTACGCCAGCTATGATCGGAGTCCACGGGGGCCGCCAGCTCGCCACTGGCTTAACGCCAGTTTCTTCATTCCCCAATTTCCAATTAGCGTCCAACAAACAAGCCGTCTAGAATTCAAACATACGAAGAACGCCCGGCACTCATTCATCCGTGCACATTCCGATAATCGCAGAGCTAACAGCTCAAAGCTCACAGCTAGTGGCTCGCAGCTAGTGGCTCGCAGCTAGACGCTAAGGACTATCACTATGCATCTCTACTTGATTCGCCATGGCCAGAGCCACGTGAACCTGGCCGAATGGGATAGCGGCAACACCGACGAGGGCCTGACCAACCTGGGCCAAAGGCAGGCCGCCGCTCTGGCCAATTGGCTGCCCGCCCAGGTGCCGGAAGTCGACGCCATGTACGCCAGCACCATGCGCCGGGCGCTCGAAACGGCCGAACACCTGTCCAAAGCCTACCACATCAAGCTGCGCTACGAAGACAGGCTCCGCGAGATCGGCAATAATCGTTGGGACCACACCGCCTGGCCCAACGACGATCTGCCCCGCGAATACGCCGATTATTGGGCCAGCGAACGCCCCTTTTCCACCGTCACGGCCTTCACCGAGGGTGGCGAGTCTTTCATCCACTTCCGCACCCGGGTAGGCATCTTCCTGGAAGAACTGGTCGAGCGACACCTGGAGGAAACCGTGGTCGCAGTTTGCCACGGCGGCGTCATCGAGGCCGCCTTTGACCACATTTTCAACGTCGGCCCATGGCGACGCTGTGAGATCTGGAATCACAACACCAGCGTCACTTATTTCGAATATGTGGATCATCCCCGGCGCGAGACATGGCGGCTGCATTATCACAATCGCACTTGCCACTTGCTAGATATGGCGCCTTGACCTGCCGGCGTCCTGGCCAGCCGGCGCCTTCACCCAGCCAATCGTTGATCCTTCTTACCCTCCAATCTGCTCCAAGGCAATTCTCGACAATTCTATGATGCTCTCTTGCCACACAGGTCTGACTGTGATAGCTTAGTAATGGTCATTGTTCCCTTGCTGTGTCATCGTACCCAGACCGCCAAGTGGGCCGAGGTCGCTTACCTGAATAATACTGTGCCCATCCAGCTTACTTTGAAGAGAGATTCTCAGGTCTTACGCGTCGCTTAGTTCAGATTACGAGCTTTACTCTACATTACCCGGCCGTATCGTTTCAGTTTCGTTCACGCCAAATAAAGCTAGAGTGAATTCAGAATCATCGCTACAAGTGGAACAAGTCTCCTTGAGTTTCGGCGGTACGGCCGTGCTCAATGACATTAACTTCGATGTCAAGAAAGGGGAGATCCGGGCCATCATTGGTCCCAATGGCGCCGGTAAGACGTCGATGCTCAATTGCATCAGTGGTTTCTACCGGCCGCAAACAGGTCGAGTCATGTATGGCGATGATGACTTGACCCAGATGCCGACCCACAATATTGCCCCACTGGGTATCGCTCGTACCTTTCAGAACATCGCCCTCTACACCGGTCTCAGTACGCTTGACAATCTCATGGCCGCCCGCCAGATTTATATGCGCCAGGGCATGCTGGCCAGCATGCTCTACTGGGGCAGAAGCCAACGGGAAGAGGTCGCCCACCGCGAAGTTGTAGAAGAGATCATCGATTTCCTGGAGATCGCCCATATACGCAAAGCTATCGTCGGCGCCTTGCCCTATGGCTTGCGCAAGCGCGTGGAACTGGGACGCGCCCTGGCCTTGGAGCCCGATCTGCTGCTGCTCGACGAGCCTATGGCTGGCATGAACCTGGAAGAAAAGGAGGACATGGCCCGTTTTATTCTAGATATCCATGAGTTACGCGGCTCGACCATTGTCCTGATCGAACACGACATGGGCCTGGTCATGGATATCTCAGATCGGGTCGTGGTCCTGGATTTCGGCATAAAGATCGCCGACGGTTTACCCGACGACATCAGAAGCGACGAGCACGTCATCCAGGCTTACCTTGGAGAGGCATAGTCAACCGATGCAATCGAAAAAATCCAGCCATTCCCTTGCAATTGCGCCATGCACATCTTCTAGAAAACCACTGCCTACTGTCCACTAACCACTGACCCAATGACCGATCCCCAGACGCTCCCTCAATACTTCTTGCAGAAGGTCGACCAATACGGCCCGGACAAAGTCGCTTTGCGCCAGAAAGAGTTCGGCATCTGGCGCGAGTTCACCTGGCAAGACTCCTACGAGCAAACCAAGTTGTTTGCCCTGGGCCTGATTGCCCTCGGTTTGCAGCGTGGCGACAAGATCTGTGGCATCGGCGATAACGACCGCGAATACCTGTGGGCCTTTTTGGGCTTACAAGCAGCCGGAGGCGTCCAGATCGGACTGTTTACCGACGCCGCGCCCAAAGAAATTGAATACATCGTCACTCACAGTGACGCCACTTTCGTCCTGGCCCAGGACCAGGAACAATGCGACAAATTACTAGAAATCAAAGACTCGGTACCTAACGTCAAGAATGTCATCTACTGGGATGACAAGGGCCTATGGCACTATGACGACCAGTGGCTGATCTCCTTTGAGTCGGTCCAGGAACTGGGACGGCAATTGGATCAGAACGAACCCGGCCGCTTTGAAACCGAAACAGCGATTGGCCAGGGCGACGATCTGGCCATCATCTGTTACACCTCCGGCACCACCGGTCTTCCCAAGGGCGCCATGCTCAGTCACAGCAACATGATCCACTCCGCCCGATCGTATCAGAGCGTCGATCCCCGCTACGACACCGACAATCACGTCAGCTTCTTGCCTCTGGGCTGGATCGGCGAAGCCGTACTGGGCTTCGCACCCCACGTTTACACGGGCGTGATCCTCAACTTCCCGGAGGAGCCAGAGACGGTGCGTGAAAATATCCGCGAAGTCGCGCCACAGGGCTTGCTCTACAACTCGCGTTTGTGGGACAACCTGGTGGCCATGGTCCAGGTCCGGATGAACGACGCTAACTGGCTTAGCCGCAAGATGTATGATCTGTTTTTGCCGGTCGGCTACAAAATGGCCGACAAGCAGTTCGCCAAGGAGCGGCCGGGCCTGGCCCTTCGTGCCGCCTACGCCGTCGCCGATGCCACCGTTCTCACCCCTATGCGCGACAAACTGGGCTTGTCGCAGATCCGTTCAGCCTATACCGCCGGCTCGGCGCTCAGCCCCGACGTCATGCGCTTCTTTCACGCTCTGGGTGTTAATCTGAAACAGATATACGGCTCGACGGAAGTAACCGGCGGGGCGACCGTGCACCAGGACGGCGACATCAAGTTCGCTAGCGTAGGCGAGCCAATCGCCGACGTAGAGATCCGTTGCTCGGAAACCGGCGAAATCCTCATCACCGGTCCGACCGTCTTTGCCGGCTACTACAAGAGCCCCGAGGCTACGGAAGAAGCCGTCGTCGTCGACGATCAAGGCCGGCGCTGGTTCCGCACCGGCGACGCCGGCTTTATCGACGAAGATGGTCATGTCATCTACCTGGATCGGGTCAAAGACATGATCACGTTGGCTAACGGTGAGAGCTTCTCGCCCCAATTCATCGAGGGCCGGCTTAAGTTCAGCCCCTATATCCGTGACGTCATGGCCATTGGCAGCGAAATCCGCGACTACGTGGCCGCGCTGATCATCATCGACTTTGAAAACGTGGGCCACTGGGCCGAAAAGCGCGGCCTTGGCTATACGACCTTCCTCGACTTATCGCAGAAACCTGAAATCTATGATCTCATCACCGAGGCGGTTGAGACTGTCAACGAAAACCTGCCGCCGGCCGGTCGTCTGCGCCGCTTCGTCTTGATGCACAAAGAGTTTGACGCCGACGAGGACGAAATGACCCGCACCCGTAAACTGCGGCGCGGCTTTCTACTCGATCGCTACGGCGACATCATAGGAGCGATGTACAGCGACCAGGAAACCGTGCATGTCCGCGCCCCGGTAACGTATCGCGACGGCCGCGAAGGCTTCGTAGAAACCGACGTCCGGATCATGTCACTGGCATAGTAGCTATCAGATATCTAACAGGATCCCTGCCGTGGGAACGGTCATGGGAACGGTTCGCTAGTCAGGCCGAGTGGAGTTGGAGAGACTGCTAGTTGGAGAGACAGCTATATGAATTGGCCGCTTGTTCCACAACAGATAGCCACCGGCATTCTAAACGGCGGTATCATCGCCTTGATTGCTCTGGGCATCGTGTTGATCTTCAAGTCATCCGAGGTCTTTAACTTCGCCCAGGGTCAACTGGTCATGCTGGGCGCCTTCATCACCTGGTGGTTCGCTGGCGCCGCGGAGGATGGCGGCGAGATCTTCAACTTGCCCTTGTGGGCGGCCGTCATCGCGGCCCTGATCATCATGGCTGGCCTGGGCTTGCTTATCGAACGATTGGCCCTGCGGCCGATGACTGGACAGCCGTTGTTATCTATCGTCCTGATGACCTTGGGCCTGGCGGCCTTCCTGGATGGAATGGCGGCCGTTATCTTTGGCATCGAACCCAAGAGCAACTTTCCTGCTCCCTATTCGCCCAGCGACGTGATCATGATCACCTTCCCAGGTGCATTTAACGACACCATCATCTTAAAGAAGACATTGGTCGCTGCCTTCGTCGTGGCCATGCTGGCCACATTTCTGCTCATGCTATTCTTCCGCTTGACTAGGACCGGCCTGTCTATGCGGGCCACGGCCGAAGATCACGAACTAGCTCGCAGCGTAGGCATCAAAGTGCCGCGCATTTTTGGCCTATCCTGGACCCTGGCCGGAGTGATCGCCACCTTGGGCGGCGTGCTGCTGGCCAGCCAGGTTGGCGTCAGCCTCAATCTATCAACAGTCGTTTTGGTTGCTTTTCCGGCCGTCTTGCTCGGCGGCCTGGATTCTTTCCCTGGAGCGATCATCGGCGGTATCGTCGTCGGCCTGGTCGTCGCACTTACCCAGACTGCCAGCGCCGTGGAAGTGCGCAACGCGGCCGAGATCACGCCCTACATTCTACTGCTCATCGTGCTCATCATCCGGCCCGAAGGTCTTTTCGGACAGAAAAGAATCGAGAGGATTTAGCTCCGTGGCTTCAGCCCGGAACGAACAAGGCGAAATTAAAAATGGGCATTCTTAGACCGGCAGGCGATTTTGACCGCAGTTATCAGAAAGACATGTCTGTCCTGCGCCGGCCGTGGCAATGGATCGTGACCATAATAGCCCTGATCGTCGCCTTCACCGCGCCGATGTGGGGCAGCGCCTACGTCGTCATCACTGCCAACCGTGTCGCCTATACCGTGATAGCCGTTCAAGGCCTCAATGTCCTGACCGGCTATACAGGTCAAATCTCCCTCGGCCAGGCGGCCTTTATGCTGGTCGGCGGCTATATATCCGCCCTCCTGGTCATCCATCTTGGCTTCTCCATGTTCGTCGCCTTGCCTATTGCCGCCCTGGGCACAGGCCTTGTCGGCCTGATCTTTGGCTTGCCCTCGCTCAGGGTAAAAGGCTTCTACCTGGCCATGGCGACGCTGGCGGCCCAGATCATCATTCCCTGGCTCACCCGGCACTCGTTCAAGGAATATCTGGGTGGATCCGATGGCTTTATCGACGTCCCCGTGCCGACCATAGGCGACTTCGCCTTTGACGAAGTGACCAGATTCTTCTATATCGGACTGGTCGTGCTCCTCATCACCACCGTCCTCGTCTTGAATGTCAGCCGGACGCGTCTGGGCCGGGCCTTCGTTTCCATACGCGACAATGACCTGGCTGCTGAATTGCTGGGCGTGAATTTGTTTTCCTACAAACTGCGGGCCTTCTTCATCGCCGCGAGCCTGGGCGGCCTGGCTGGCGCCCTCAAGGCCCATAGCCAACGGGCCGTGGGCACAGAACTTGGCTACGGTTTGCAGGAGTCCATCCTCCTGCTGGGCATGCTGGTCATTGGCGGGCTCGGCTCCAACCTCGGGCCTTTCTTCGGCGTGATCATCGTCATCATCTTGGAAGATTTGGCCGGCCTGCTTGGCGGCCAGTTAGCCGAAACTTTTCCTGAGCTCGCGCCCAGATTACTCACCTCATTCCGGCCGATCTTCTTCGGTCTAATATTGATGCTATTCTTGATATTTGAACCGCGGGGTCTGGCCCATCGCTGGCAGCTTGTCAAGGCTTCCTGGCGCCTGTGGCCCTTCTCCCGCTAACCCAATGAGATAACGGCTAATGGCTAACCGCAAGTCCCTGGGAGGTGAAAGTGGATCGATCATACAAATGAAGAACCCACAAGTGTAGCAACTGTGACGCGACCGGACCGTCAACGCCAGGTTTCGCCGCCCACAGCCACGGGTATTGGAGTTTCTTAGAATGACGGAGGAAAGGACAATGAAGAGATATATCGTATTCCTGTCACTATTATTGGTAGCGGGCCTACTCCTGGTTGCCTGCGGCGCCGAGGACCCCACGGCGACCCCTGAACCGACCGAAGCGCCGGCCGAACCGACCGAAGAACCAACCCCTGAACCCACGCCGGAACCGGTCGAAGAACCGACCGAAGAGCCAACCCCAGAGCCAACCGAAGAACCAACCGAAGAGCCCATGGAAGAGCCTACGGAAGAGCCGACAGAGGAACCCATGGACGAAGTAATGGGCGAATGCGAAACCAGCCATGAAGGCGAGGTCATCACCATCTACCAGTCGGCTGGTCTGACCGGCGCGCTGGCCACGATCCTGGGCCAGGGCTTCATCAACGGTATCACCGACGGCGTCAATCGTGTCAATGAGAGCGGCGGCGTTTGCGGCGCCGAATTCGAGATCCGGTTGGAAGACAGCCAATATGACCCCGAGCAAGAACTGGCCATCTACCAGGAGTTTCGCGCCGAAGACCCGCCACCGCTGTTTATTTTGACCTACGGCAGTGGCGCGTCGATTGTCCTGAAAGATCTGGTCATCGAGGATAAGATTCCTAACCTGGCTGCCGGTCTAAATGCCCAGGCTTTCTACGTGCCCCGGGACGGCTATACCGTGGGCGTGGCGCCCATCTACTCCGATCAGTTCGCCGGCTTCCTGCAGTGGGCCTATGATAACTGGGCTGACATCAAACCGGAAGACGCTGGCGATGATATCGTCGTCGGCGTCATCGGCTGGGACAGCGCCTTCGGCGCCGGGGCCACGACCGACGAGTCACTGGCCTTTGCCGAAGAATTAGGCGTGACTGTCTTACCGTTGGAACTACAGGAGGTATCGCCCACAGCCGACGTGACCGGTCAGCTTCAAAACCTGCTCATCAACGGCGCTAATGTGATCTATGTCCAGTCGCTCTCCTTTGGCCCGGCCCAGGTCATCGGCACCTTGCAGGCCATTGGCGCCTGGAATCAGGTCGTCACTGGCGGCGTCAACTGGTCCATCAACACCGACGTCGCCGCCATCCTGGGCGAAAACGCGGCCCTCATGAACGGTTACTACGGCGTCTTCCCCAACAACTGGTGGAACGACACCGACCTGGAAGGCGTTCAGCAAGCGCTGGAAGACTTCGCGGCCGGTGGTTATCCGGAGACCGACAAGGCCGTCGGCTACTTGCTCAGCTACGGCTCCGTCTTCGCCCTGCAAGACATCATCGAGCACGCCATCAACACGGTTGGCTTTGAGAATCTGACCGGCGAGACATTCTTCGACGCCATGAAGGATTTGGGCACGGTCAGCGCAGGTGGACTGTACACCCTGGATGTGCGCGATCAAAACCGCGCCCCCAACCTGGCTCAAATCCGCCAGGCCCAGCTGAACGACGAGGGCCAGATTGAATTCGTGATCATCGAAGACTTCTTCGAACTACCCGATATGCGGCCGCCAGCCGAATAACGAGTTAGCTGATAGTTACCAGAAGGGGGCGCAACTGGATGCGCCCCCTTTCCTGACCAACATACCAGTGTTATGTTAAGTAATTCGGTGTCATTTTCCTGGAAACTAGTGCGCCTGTAGCAATCAGCCGGATGATAGTGAGTTTCCAGGAAAGTTATCCACCCAATTAGCTGACAGTGTTGTTATGCTCAAAGTAAACAATATCGAGGTAGTATACAGCGACGTCATCCTCGTTCTGCGTGGCGTATCATTGTCGCTGGATGAAGGGCAAATCGTCACCGTCTTAGGCGCCAACGGCGCCGGCAAATCGACGACGCTTAAAGCGATCTCCGGTCTGCTGCGCACCCAGGAAGGCCAGGTGACTCGGGGCAATATCGAGTTTGAAGGCGAGCAAATTGACCGGCTATCCCCGGATGAGATCGTGCGCCGGGGTATCGTGCAGGTATTAGAAGGCCGGCCGGTCTTCCAACACCTGACCGTCGAGGAGAACTTGCTCACCGGTTCTTTGTTCCGCTCGCGCGCCGGCAACGGTGGCGTCATCAAACAAGATCTAGAGCAAGTCTACCACTACTTTCCTCCCCTAAGAGAGCTGCGCAAAAAGACCAGCGGCTACCTGTCGGGCGGCGAGCAACAAATGATGGTCATCGGCCGCGCCCTAATGGCCCGGCCGCGGGTCATGCTGCTTGACGAGCCGTCCTTGGGCCTGGCCCCGATGCTGGTCCAGGAAATTTTCCGCATCATTCACCGTATCAACGAAGAATCAGGCGTCTCCATTCTACTGGTCGAGCAGAATGCCAATGTTGCTCTGGATGTGGCTTCCTATGCTTACGTCATGGAAACCGGCCGCGTTGTGCTTGACGGGCCAGCCGAACAACTGGCCGCCAACGCCGACATCAAAGAATTTTACCTGGGACTGACCCAGCTTGGCGAGCGTAAGAGCTATCGCGACGTGAAGCATTACAAGCGCCGCAAGCGCTGGCTGGGCTAAACGTTTAGCATACTTCCCCGGAAACTATGACCCGGGATCTCTGGGGTAAGTCAACAGGATGTTTCCGGGGAATTGACTGCAAGAAGGACAAGCCATGACTGCAACGGATCAACGACTATACGAAATTATCACCACTGCTTATGAGAACTCGCCCGAAGTGCGCGGCCGCTTTGAGGCCGCCGGCCTGATGGCCGCCGACGTTCAGACCGTGGCCGATCTACATCGGATACCTGTCCTGGAAAAAGACGACGTCATCGCCCTACAACAGAATGATCCCCCCTTTGGCGGGTTATTGGCTGTACCGATGTCCGAGATCAAGCATATCTTCTTCTCGCCCGGCCCACTATACGAACCAGAGGCAGATGATGACCATACACCCTTCGACATGGCCCGCCTGGTTTTTGAAATGTGCGGATTCGGTCCCGGCGATGTCGTCCTGAACTCTCTGTCCTACCATCTTGTGCCGGCCGGTTTGCTGGTTGACCGCAGCCTGGCCAAGTTAGGTTGCGCCGTCATCCCCGGCGGCGTCGGCAACAGCGACCTGCAGCTTAAGATGATGGCCGATTTAGGCGTCACCGGCTACGCCGGCACGCCCAGTTTCTTGATGCAGCTGATCAAGAAAGCGGAAGCCGCCGGGCTCGATTTCAAGCGCGACTTTAAGCTCACCAAGATCGTGACCACGGCCGAACCCCTGCCGCCATCTCTCCGCCAGACCTTTGTCGAGACGTACGGCCTGACCGTCGGTAACTGCTACGCCACCGCCGAACTGGGCTTACTGGCTCTGGACACTGAGGGCCAGATGGCCATGCGCCTCCTGCCCCAGCCCATCATCCAACTCGTCGATCCGGACACTGGCCAGGATGTCGGAGCTGGCGAAGTCGGCGAAGTTGTCGTCACCAACTTCAGCCGCGCCTATCCCTTGATCCGTTTTGGCACCGGCGACATGGCCGTCAACGTCGATCCAAACCCAGGGCAGAGCAAGCAGCAAGAGCGGAGCGTCATCCTCGTCGGCCGGCGTGGCGAGGCGGTCAAGGTCCGCGGCATGTTCGTCCACCCCAATCAGCTACGTTTCGCCACCCGGCCCTTCCCAGCCGTCAAAGGCGTCCAGGGCACGGTCAGCCGCCAAGAAAACAGGGATTTCTTGACCATTCGTTTGGCGGTTGACCAAGACGCCGATCGCCAGGGCCTGATCGAGCCCTTAAACGAAAGCATCCGGGCTACCTGCCGGGTGCGCGTCGACGAGATCACCTTCGTTTCCCCCGACGAGCTACCGGCCGACGCGCCGGGCATGATTGACGAGCGAGACTGGACCTAACCCGGAGAAACGCCGTGACTTTCCCAAAAACTCCATAGTCATTGACTATCTGATCCGCTGATGCGCACATTGCGCCGAACTTGTCATACTGAGCGGATTGCTAGGAGCGAAGTATCCCTTGAGCCTCTGGCTATTAGCCGGGTACAGCATCAGGGGCCCCTTCTATCGGTCGTGCCTGTCCTGAACCTGACAAAGGCATGACAAGGGCGCGACTCTTCGTCCAGAGTTACCGGATCAATCTATTTAGGGATGGTGGCCGGCTTTTCCGCGAAGTAGGCGATGTCCTACGCCAGCGCCGCCCGAAAATCGGCCACGTTCTCGGCGATAGACTTCTCTCCTCCGAAAATAGCGCTGCCGGCCACCAGCACGTCCGCCCCGTCCGCGGCGATTTCGGCCGCGTTATTGGGATCGACGCCGCCATCCACCTCTACCCAGGCTGAAGAATCAATCTCCTCCAACATCTGGCGCACACGGCGAATACGGCCACTGCTGGCCGGTATGTACTTCTGTCCGCCGAATCCCGGATTGACTGACATCACCAGCACCAGGTCTACCTCAGCCAGGACCGGTTCCAGGAGTTGCAGCGGCGTGCCCGGGTTCAGGGTCACGCCGGCTTTGAGACCCAGATCCTGGATCTTCTGGATCGTCCGGTGCAAATGGTTCGTCGATTCAACATGCACCGTCAACCGGTCGGCGCCTGCCCTCCTGAAATCCTCCAGGTAGCGGGCCGGTTCATTGATCATCAGGTGGACATCCAGCAGCGTGCCCAGTTCGTCGGCCAACGGCCGCAGGGCTTTGACGACCAGCGGTCCCATGCTGATGTTGGGCACAAAGAGGCCGTCCATGATGTCGATGTGCAACCAGTCGCCCCCGGTCTCGATAGCTTCTCGCGCTTGCTCGCCCAATCGGGCGAAGTCGGCCGCCAATATAGACGGCGCCAGCAACACCGGCCGGCGCTTCTTTTCGGTTAGTTGCTCGTCCATAGCGTCACCCAAGCAGATCACGCGCGGCTTCGGCCACCGCCTCAGCGGACAGGCCCAGATTCTGGTAAATCTCTTGATACGGAGCCGAAGCGCCATAGCGATCCAGGCCTATCGTCTTACCCTTCGTTCCCACATAACGCTCCCAACCTATGGTCACCCCGGCCTCCACCGAGACCCGGGCCTCAACTCCTGGCGGCAGAACACCCTCGCGATACGCCGCCGGCTGGGCGTCAAACAATTCCCAGCTGGGCATGGATACGACCCGGGCGGTTACTCCTTCCTGGGCCAGCAACGCCTGGGCGCCTAGGGCGATATGCACTTCCGAGCCGCTGGCGATCAAGATAACCGCCAGAGCGGATGCGTCAGGGCCGTCGCTCAGGACATAGCCGCCTTTGGCCGCCTCTTCGGCGGGCGCGTATTTCGTCCGGTCCAGGATCGGCAATCCCTGCCGTGTCAGGACCAGGGCCGTCGGCCCGCCATTATTGGCCAGGGCTATTTGCCAGCCGATGGCCGTCTCATTGGCGTCGGCCGGTCGGAAAACAGTCAGCCCCGGTATGAGCCGCAGGCTCATCAGCTGCTCGATCGGCTGGTGAGTCGGCCCATCCTCGCCCAGGCCGATGCTATCGTGGGTGAAGACGTAAATGACCGGCAGGCCCATCATGCTGGCCAGGCGAATGGTCGGCCGCAGGTAGTCGGAGAAGACCAGGAAAGTGCCACCGTAGGGTCGCAGACCGCCGTGCAAGGCCATGCCGTTAAGGATACTGCTCATGCCATGCTCGCGGATGCCAAAATAGATATAACGGCCGCTGAAATCCTCCCGCGCCAGATGTCCGGCGCCCTTAGGCTTGGTCTTATTCGAGCCGGTCAGATCGGCCGAGCCGCCGACTAGGTTCGGCAAGCGCGGGGCCAGTTTATCCAGGACCGCGCCCGACGACGCCCGAGTAGCCATTCCCTTGCCCGGCTCAAAGGTCGCTAGGCCATCGTCCCAACCCTCGGGCAATTCACCGTGCATCATTTGCTTGAATTCGGCCGCCAACTCGGGGTACTCCTCCGCGTAAGCGGCGAATCGGCTCCGCCACTCGGCCTGCTTTTCGCCGCCGGCCGCGCCTACCCCGCGCATCGTCTCCAATACTAATTCCGGTACGAAAAACAAGGGCTCCACTGGCCAACCCAGCTTCTCCTTCGTCAGGCGGATCTCCTCATCGCCCAGCGGCTCGCCATGGGCTGACGACGTATCTTGTTTATTGGGGCTGCCATAGCCTATATGGGTGCGCATGGCGATGATCGACGGCCGGTTGCTCTCAGCTCTTGCCGCCCGAATGGCCGCTTCAATCGCCTGCGGATCGTGGCCGTCGGCCGCCTGCGTAAACCAGCCATAAGCCTGGAACCGTTTGGCCACGTCGTCGCTATAGCTGAGCGACGTGTCGCCGTCGATGGTGATGTGATTATCGTCGTACAAGACGATCAGCTTGCCTAAACCCAGGTGACCGGCCAGGGCGCACGTCTCGTGGGAAACGCCTTCCATCAGGTCGCCGTCGCTGGCGATGACATAGGTATGGTGATCGACGATCTCGTGCCCGGGCCGGTTGAAGCGCGTCGCCAGCCAGCGCTCGGCCAGCGCCAGGCCCACGGCGTTGCTGATGCCTTGACCCAGCGGACCAGTCGTCGTCTCCACCCCCGGCGTCAGGTGCGATTCAGGGTGCCCGGCTGTTTGACTGCCCCACTGGCGAAACTGCTTCAGTTCCTCCATCGGCAAATCATAGCCGGTCAGGTAAAGCAGACTATACAGCAACATCGAGCCGTGCCCGGCCGAGAGCACGAACCGGTCCCGGTCCGGCCACTCCGGATCGGCCGGATTGAACTTAAGAAACTGGGTCCACAGCACGGTGGCCATGTCGGCCGCGCCCATGGGCATACCCGGATGGCCGATATTGGCCTTCTGCACGGCGTCCATGGTCAGGCCGCGGATCGTATTGGCGATCTGGTCATGCAACGACATGGATTCTAGTGTCGTCTCGTCCACGGTGGTACTCCTTGACTTAAATTGAAAGTTGCTGTGGCGGCTGTCTGCACATCCTAGGCCCGGCAGCGAACAGCGATTTTATGAATGCCATTTTCTATTATAGCTTGAGTCGGCCATTTTTCTGACCTAACTTCGTTGTTTGAAGACATACTATAGTAGTGGAGGGTGTTTTCTTAAGATTATTCGAAGATTTATTCGAGGCCATCTTTGCTATAATGAATACAGGTCGGATTGATAGAGATTATTGTCAGTAGTGAACCCCATAGTTTGGACAGGTAGCTTGGGCGGATATCATTTTCATACAGAGGGTTAGCGATGGCAAGAACGAAGGGACTGAAGTTCTCGGCCGAATCCAAGGTGAAGAAAGGTGAAAAAAATGAAGAAAAAAACACTTAGGCATTTTGTCATACTCATGATATTTGCACTTACTGTGGTCATTGCCGGGTCAAGCGTGGCCGCCGCGCCAACCGACCCCGTTATCAACGAATTCGTGGCCAACCACACTGGCGCCGACTCCCAGGCGTTCGTCGAGGTCTTCGGCGATCCCTCTACCGACTATTCGGTCTTCACGGTTCTCGAGATCGAGGGTGACAGCACGGGTGCCGGAGTCATCGACGCTGTCCTGCCGGTGGGCACGACCAATGCCGGCGGCTATTGGATCGACGACGAGGATATGGAAAACGGCACGATCACGATCATACTGGTCGAGAACTTCTCCGGCAGCAAAGGTGCCGACCTCGACACCAACAACGACGGGACGCTCGACTCGACCCCGTGGTCGCGGATCGTCGATGACGTCGCGACCACTGACGGCGGCGGCTCCGACCGCACCTACTCCTCGACCGTGCTCGGGCCGTTCTTCGACGGCAACCCCTTCGGCGCCGGGGGCGCCTCGCGCCTCCCCAATGGCGCTGACACCGACGCTACCGCGGACTGGACCCGCAACGACTTCGACGGCTTCGGATTCCCCGGGTTCCCGGGCTCGCCGGCGCTCGGCGAGGCGGAGAACACGCCGGACGCCGTCAATGTCGCCATCACCGTGCCGACCGACCCGGTCGGCGTTTGCGGCGACCCGGCGACGCTCATCCACGCCATCCAGGGCAGCGGGCTCGTCAGCCCTGACGTCGGCAGCATCCGTGAGATCGAGGGAATCGTCACCGGTGACTTCGCGGACACGAGCACCGGTCTTAGCGGCTTCTTTATGCAGGAAGAGACCGCCGACTTCGACGGTGACGCCGCCACGTCCGAGGGCATATTCGTGTTTAACGCCGGTGTTGGCTCGGTCACCGTCGGCGACACCGTGCGGGTGCGGGGCACGGTGGCCGAATTCTTCGGGCTCAC